>CAYOND010000014.1:0-86461 GCA_964405225.1 uncultured Pseudohongiella sp. | reverse complement strand
TGTGTTCAATTAGCGCCACCTTTATTTCTTTAAAGTTAATGATCTTAACTTCCATACCACATCCTTTTTGCTCTCAATAGTAAGTGCGATTAGCTATCTTTTTCGCCGCTTCAAAGTCAATTTCTCGTGAACTGAGTCGATACCACTCGCCAGTCTTGAGCTTGATTAGATAGTGCCAGACGCTACCTTCGGCTCTTTGATACATCGTCAGTTTATTAGGAATGATGTTGGTAGTATCTGCCATAAGAAGCAAATCTACTGGGATCTGAGCGAAAGTCTACCGGAAACGTGTGCTACGAGTGTGCTATGGGATTTTCGAGAGATAGGAAATATTAACTACATAACTATCAGTAAGTTATGGTGCCCAGAGGCGGAATCGAACCACCGACACGAGGATTTTCAATCCCTGTATTTAGTTGTAGCGTGATACTTACCAATCTGTAATTCAGGTTTGCAATATGCTTGCCAACATTGGTATTGCAATTAAATCAGGTACTTATACTAAATTTACAACTTGTACTAATAGGCGGATTGAGGATTTTCGCCAATCTGATTGGTTAATTCGGCGAACTCCTGCATCCCGGCTCCAGTCAGCTTTACAGCCCTCCGGCTATGGGCTACTGTGGCCTGCATAACAACAACATGGCCTTGCCGAAATCCCCACATTTTCTTTTCAATAAATTAGACGTCGCGACCTATGAGCAAGTTACAGTTATTGCCGATTTTTCGGTGTTCCAGTGTGTTACTGCTGTGTTTGATCGCCCTGGGCAGCTCAGCGCTGCAGGGTAGTGAAATCCGGCATCAGCAATTCCAATCCGGCACGCTGCAACGCGATTATGTTTTCAATATTTATTTGCCTGATGGTTATGGTGATTCGGGCCTGGAATACCCCGTGCTGTATTTGCTGCACGGCAATCGCGGCACAGAAAACAGCTGGGTTGATGGCGGCGATATACAAGGCACCGCTGATAAGTTGATAAGCACCGGCAAGATTCCTCCGATGCTGATTGTTATTCCGGCCGATCCCCACTATTGGTGGACTGATGGTCCGCAAGGCAAGGCCCTTAGTGCATTCGTAGAAGATCTGATCCCGCATATCGATAATAATTTCCGAACGATCGAACAGAGAGCAGGGCGCATTATTGGCGGTTATTCGGCAGGTGGGTTTGGCAGCGTGAATTTGGCGCTGCGATATCCTGAACTGTTTGCCGCTGCAGCACCTTTGAGCCCGGCCGTATATTCTCCGGTACCGCCAGCTTCGTCTTCAGCTATGCAGGTTGCTGCCTTCATGCGTGATGGAGAATTCAGCGAAGCAGAATTTACGGCGCGTAATTGGGTGAGTTTCTTTGACGACTATAAAGCGAGTGGCGTCATCGTGCCGTTCTACATCAATACTGGCGATCACGATCGTTTTGACATTGCTTATCATGCGGCGGTTTTCTATCAGGCTCTTCGAGAATATCAGCCTGAATTGGTGGAACTGCGCATTTTTGATGGCGATCATGATTTTGCAGCGTGGGGTGGCACAGTGGGCAATGCGATGGAGTACATGGCCCGGTTTGTTGCTGACCCGCGTTAGTTTGTTATAACAGGTGAGGAAGATAATGAAGCGTAAATTACTTTTATTGGTTTCTGCATGGTCCATAAGCTTGGGCGCCATTGCACAAAATGTTGTTGAATCCGGTTCGCATAGATTTGAAGAAGTGGCCGAAGGGGTATGGTTGGCCACCGGGTCCGGGTCTGTGTATACCATGAGCAATGCCATGGTGCTGGTCGGGGAATTCGACACGTTGGTTGTGGATTCCCATGTTACACCTGCTGCAGCAAGAGCCTTGCTCGACTCGCTTTCAGTTATTACTGATAAGCCAGTCAGATATTTGGTGAATTCTCATTACCATTTCGATCACGCCCACGGTAATCAGGCGTTCCCGGATGGCGTAGAAATAATTGGACATGAGTTCACACGTGCCAAGCTCAATGGAGATATCGGTAATGTGTTGGAGGAAAACACATTTCGCAGCTTTTCCGATCCGGTGCCGGCCACTGTTGCCAGCCTGGAGCGCCAGGTTAGTGAAGAGTCTGACCCCCAACGCCGCGCTGTATTGGAAGAGCGCCACCGCGTGCAGCGAGACTACATGAATGCCATTGGCGAGGTTGACCCAACGCCACCGAATATTACGCTGGACCGCAAGATGACCCTGTTTCAGGTTGTGGCAAATGGTAGTCGTGAGATTCAATTGCATCACTTTGGCCGTGCCCATACCGGGGGAGACGTAGTGATATATCTGCCCCAGGAGAGCGTTTTATTTACCGGCGATATGATGTTGCCAGGCTTGGCCTATATGGGCGATGGACATGTGGATGAATGGCCCGCCACACTGGAAGCGATGAAAACGCTCGATTTTGATACCTGGTTGCCTGGCCACGGACCAGTAGTGCGCACTCGGGATCCAATCGATAATTTCCAGGCCTACCTCGGCGACCTGTGGGAACGCACTGAGGCTATGCATCGCCGTGGAGTGAGTGCCGCAGACGCTGCTGCGCAAATCGACATGTCGGACCATAGTGGCAACTATGCTCAGATCCGCGGACCCGGCGTTGATCCGCGCGCGATTCGGCGAATTTACGAACTTCTCGACAACCAGTAAATTCAGACGACTAGCATAAAAAAAGGAGGCCATGGGCCTCCTTTTTTTATGCTGCCATCTTCAGCTTTCAGTTGAGAGGCAGGTAAGGCGCCACTGAGTAAGGCTTGTTGCTGTAGCTATCAATAATAGATTGCATGGCAGTCACACCCAGTTCCTGGCGCACAGTCAGATGGCTGTAGGAGGTGATCTGCGTCATCATGATACCGATCATATTCTCCACCGGGTCAACCCAGAAGATCGTGCCCCAGGCTCCGCCCCAGCTGAATGTGCCGGGAGTCAAAGGATCGCGGGCTGTGCCAGCATCACTCAGGATGCCAAACCCAAGGCCGAAGGTGTATCCCGGTCCGCGTACATACACGTCGTGATCACCTGTGTGGTTACTGATCATCAGGTTGATAGTTTTCGGGCTTAATAATCGCACACCGTCCAGTTCACCGCCGTTTAACAGCATCTGGCTGAAGCGCCAGTAATCGGATGCAGTGGAAAACAGGCCGGCAACACCGCCATAGTACTCAGCGCCAAAAAATGGCCGACTGCTATATTCCGGAGTGCGTGATAGTTCAATGGAACGATCGGGCCCGGTGGGGCTGTAGACATTGGCCACGCGATTGCGCTTGTCTGGTGGTACTACGTAAAAAGTATCTTGCATCTGCAGCGGAGAGAATATCTCGCGCTGCAGAAAATCCTGCAATGGCTCGCCGGCTATACGCTCGACCAATAACGCCACATAGTCGGTAGAAGAACCGTATTGCCAGGACTCGCCCGGGTGGAAGGCGAGTGGCACAGAGGCGCGTTTGACTATGGTTGATTCGAGATCATCTTCGCGCCCCAGATTGCTCAGTTCCGCCTCGTTAAGATCTGCTCTGTCGGGGTCAAGCCCGGCAGTGTGGGACAACACGTGGCGGAACGTAACAGGAGTCTTGGCAGGAACTCTGTGCGTTCCGTATTGATCGGTAACCAGGACTTTCTTGTCGGCGATTTCCGGGATCCAGTCGCTGATTGGATCGGTGAGAAGAAAATGTCCTTCCTCATATAACATCATTAATGCAGTGGAGACGATAGGTTTGGTCATGGACATGATGAAAAATATTGAATCATCAGTCATGGGCTCATCATTTTCTTTGTCACGCCAGCCCTGGGAGTTTACGTGAATCACTTTGCCATCACGGGCAATGAGCGAGACCGTGCCTGCCAGTAATTCAGCATCGATATAGCGCTGCATGGCAGCGTCCAATCGCTCCAGACGTTCTGAAGACACGCCAACACTCTCGGGTGAGGCCATGGGTAGTTCGGCGGCAGTAAGAGCTGCAGGCACGGCGAGTCCTAGAGCCGAAATCATGGTAAGGATCAGTTTGCGGGGAAATGACATGGGATGCTCCCTTATTGTTGTTTCACCCAGTATAAAGGAAGCTCGCGAGATTTGACCAGTTGTCCCTGATGCGGCATGCTTCGCCACTTTTGCAGCAAGAACCCTGTCCAATGCCGACAACTGATGTGAATGATGTGCCGATATTCATGCGCCCGGGCCATAATGCCGGCGACCTGGTGGAAGCGCGTAAGTGGAAGATTTTGCGAGAAGAGCCCGGTCTTGTGGAAATCGACGCTCACCTTCCCGAGCACTTGTTGAACCCCCGCAAACAATTGTTTGGTGGGTTTACCGGCACTTATGTCGATATGGTATCGATCTTCACAGTGCGCAGCCTGTACCCCGATAAAGACGGATTCCAGTGGGCCGCTACAGTGAATATGCGCATCGACTACTTTGAACCTGTGTTGGGTCCGCGCTTTATCCTGAAAGGGGAACTCATCAATGATGGGCGTTCTACCGCATTGGTGGCCTGCCACTTCCTGGATATAGAAGGCAACAAGCTGGTATACGCGATTACTACATTACGGAAAAACCCGCCCAAAGCAGAAGATTAAAATCAAGACATAAAAAACCGGCCGGAGCCGGTTTTTTTATGCGCAAGCGCGATTACATGGAGTAACCTTTTTCGTCGTGATCTGTGATATCCAGACCGACTTGTTCTTCTTCTGCAGTAACCCGAATTCCACCAGTGAGGGTGGCAACCACGCGAAGCAGGATCAAGGTAATGACCGCAGTGTAAATGCCGGTAGCAAGTACACCAATGACTTGCACACCAACCTGACTTCCCATGGCCATACCCTCAGCATAACCATTACCGCTGAATATGCCCAGGTTTGCTGAAACCAGAATGCCCGCCAACAGAGTGCCTACAATGCCACCGACGCCGTGAACAGGGAAGACATCGAGTGAGTCGTCGATGCGCAGTTTTTGCTTGAGGTACGTAGTGGCGAAATAACAAACTACGCCGCCGCAAAGTCCAACTATCAATGCGCCAGCGGGACCTACGGAACCCGAAGCCGGTGTGATAGTAGCAAGGCCCGCGACCATGCCGGTAATAGCGCCGAGGCCACTCGGTTTACCGAATTTGACCCATTCAATGATCATCCAGGACAGGGCGCCCGTTGCGGCTGAAATATGCGTTACGAACATGGCCATACCTGCAGCGCCATCGGCAGCCAGTGCACTGCCGGCATTGAAGCCAAACCAGCCCACCCAGAGCATTGCAGCGCCAGTGAAGCTCATGGTCAGATTGTGAGGCAGTATGGCAGAAGACAGAAATTCTTTACGCTGCCCGATATAGAGTGCTGTAACCAGCGCACCTACGCCTGCAGTGACATGGACCACGGTACCACCAGCGAAATCGATAAGTCCCATGCTACCGAGCCAGCCGCCGCCCCATACCCAGTTGGCAACCGGGAAGTAAACGAAGAGTGTCCACAGCACACTGAACATCAGCATCGACGAAAACTTGATGCGTTCAACGAATGCACCCACAACCAGTGCAGGAGTGATTATCGCAAAAGTCATCTGGAAAGAGGCAAAAACAGTTTCTGGAATATCTCCTGACATTGAGTCTACTACTACTCCTGAAAACAGAGCTTTGCCGAGGCCACCCCAGTAGGGTGATTCGGAGGCGCCGAATGCTATGCTATATCCGACTAACAGCCACAATATGGAAATAGTGACTGCGATGGCGAAACACTGCATCAACACCGATAAAACGTTTTTGGTACGCACCAGCCCGGCATAGAACAGCGACAAACCTGGAAGGGTCATAAACAGAACAAGTGCTGTCGAAGTGAGAATCCACGCAGTGTTGCCGCTGCTGAGGGCGTCATCCTGGGCGAATGAAAGAGAAGGTACCAGCAGCAGGAATGCTGCCATTATGGTTTTTGCTGTTGTTATTTTGGCTAACATAAAGGTGTTTCCCCTACAGAGCGTCGTTGCCGGTTTCTCCGGTTCTTATTCTGATTGTCTGTTCCAGGTTGCTGACGAAGATCTTGCCGTCTCCTATTTGGCCGGTATTGGCAGCTTTGCAGATGGCTTCGACAGCCTGGTCAGCCAGCTCGTCACTGACTGCAATTTCGAGTTTGGCTTTTGGCAGAAAATCGATCACATACTCAGCTCCCCGATAGAGCTCGGTGTGTCCTTTTTGTCTACCGAAACCCTTCACCTCTGTCATGGTCATGCCGCTGACTCCGAGTTCAGACAGGGCTTCTCGCACATCATCTGCCTTAAACGGTTTGATAATTGCGGTAATCAATTTCATTGTTATTCTCCTGCTACAAAATGAGTCGCATGTTCCGGGGTTGGGCAGGTATTGCACCAAATGGTGATGCTGGTCGAAACAGCGCCAAACCCAGCGCTATCTCTGCTTCCAAGTCCCAGGAAATGCGTCAAAACTGTACCATGTCGCCGAATAAAGCACCAATACGATGCAATAAATAGGGCGCGAAATTCAGACTTGCGCCCAGGGCAGACAAAAACTGACTGACAGCGGGGCGCTGTCGCGGTTTATGAGACAAAAAAAGCGGGGGCAATTGCTCACGGGAGGGGGAATGTGAACAACTACCCCCGAGTGGGGAGGGCCTGCTTATGCAGCAACGTGCTGCTGAATTCCTTTGACCTGTTGAATCAGTGGCAGCATGACCAGCGCAAATAACAGCACCGAGCAGCCTGCCAGAATCACCAGGGCAGAATCTAGACTGCGACTCTCGGCAATCTAGCCGATCAGCGGTCCGGTTGTAATAAATGACAGTCGAAACAGAAAACTGGTAAACGAATTGGCGGTGGCCCGAAACTGACTGGGTACCCTGCGATTCAACGCATTGACCAGAATGACCTGGGTGAGTCCGCGACAGGCGAACAGTGCCAGCCCTATAACGACTCCAATCCAGCCCTGAAACAACACCATGCCAATGTGGCCAGCAATCGGTAACAGACCTATCATGGTCAGCGCGGCCACAGCGCCGTAGCGTCGCTCGATGTTAAAACCGAACTTTGCCGCAACCGCCACTGTGAAGCTTTGCAGACACCACAGCATGCCAAACCATGCCAGTGATAATCCCTGTGCCTCCCAATAGGGCTGGATAAGCCAGGCCACATGAAAGGTTGCCAGGCTATACAGCGGTATGGCGATCACAACGTGCCGCAGGATCGGGTCAGAGGCGAACATGTGGCGCAGTATTTCGCCTATGCCTATACGACACTCCGAACTGTTTGCGTCATGGTAGGGCGGCTCCACGACTATCAGGGCCAATGCCAAACACATCCAGGCGGCTACCGACTGGGTCAACACCATCAAATCGAATGACCAGAGTGCCAGGACGCCTCCAAGCAATGCCCCGAGTGCTTCGGCACTGCTCCTGATAAAACCCAGGTGAGCAATACCGTTGCTGTGCTCTGAAGAGTCTTCGTCTTCCAGTGCACGCTGGGTGTCATACAACACGGCGAGATCGGCTCCAGATAACAGGCTGGCAGCGATACCAACAGCTATTTCGAATACGATCAGTCCTGATAACCCGTCGACAAAGTTGAGCAGCAGAAAGCCACTACCATGAATGACACTACCTATCAGCAATGCAGCACGACGACCAAAAATATCAGCGAAATATCCCGATGGTGCCTCGAAGATGACTATCGTTGTGGCAAAGATCGCCTGCAGGTAAAAAATCTCCGCAAGACTGAGCCCCTTTGACATAAAGAAAGGCACGATGACAGGCACGATGACCATGAAGCTGTGAAAAAAAGCCAGGCCATAAATTGCTGTTATGTTTCTGTGCAGTTTTTTTGCACAATAGTTCCCCAGTACCTGTGTTAGCACAGGTATTCATAAATTATTGACGTAAAAAAAAGACCTCTAGGTTTCTCGACTTAGAGGTCTTTTCTTTAAAACGTTTGCTATTCGTTTATGAGTCAGAAAATCACTCCAAGCAGGTCTCCCAATTTTTCAGCACGCGCACACAGAACTGATGACCCATTGAGATCATAGTCGTCGTGATAATTGTGAGTGTGTGGTTGGTGCTCATTGGTCTGTACACTAATAAAATTTCAGATGCGCGAATTGTAAAGCCTTTGTTTTTTCAGTCAACCCTGTATCGACAAATAATTTAGTTTTTTAATAGTTAGTTTAAAAGTCTTCACTCGAAATTTTTGGTGTGCAGAAGTTCGTCTTGTAAAAGATACTCCAGCGACGACCGTTTTGCCCCCCAGTAGGAAGCGAGCAACGAGCCACTGATATTGTGCCAGACGCTAAACATAGCGCCAGGCAAGGCCGCAGTAGCCGAGAAGAATTGCAGCGCCAGTGCGACACCGAGCCCGGAATTTTGCATACCAACCTCGATTGCTATGGTCTGGCTCTGCACGATATCAAATCCCAGCAGCCGACTGAGGCTATAGCCACCGGCAAGTCCGGTAATGTTGTGCAGTATTACTGCGATCAGCGTCAGCATTCCGATATCGACCAGACGTTCGGCATTCAAAGCCACAACGATCGCAATAATCAGCAGAATCAGGAGTACTGTGAAAGATGGGAACACGGGTTCGATGCGATTGATCAGCGGTTGGAAAAAATAATTGCAAAGGGTGCCCGCTACGACCGGAATAAGCACCATTTGCAGAATCGACCACAGCAACCCAAGCGTGTCCACGTCTACTGAGGTTCCCAGGTAAAAGCTACATAGAAGAGGAGTTGCCAGAACGCCAATCAAAGTAGAAGTCACCGTCATGCTGACGCTAAGCGCCACATCGGCTTTGGCGAGATAACAAATGACATTGGATGCTGTGCCCCCGGCGCAGGATCCAACCAGCACCATACCAATGGTTAACTGGTTGGAAAGCTGCAACATATTGGCCAATGTCAGTGCCAGTAAAGGCATCAGCAGAAATTGCAGGGTTACCCCAACGAATACGGCACGGGGTCGCCGGATGATGCGGGCAAAGTCTTCGACGCTTAGCGTCAGCCCCATTAGAAACATAACCATCGACAGCAGCGGTACGATCAGGCCCTGCATTGGGATGAAAAGGTCACTGGCAAAGAAGGCGATGGCTGACAGCAGCACCGCCCACAGAGGAAAAAGCTGGTTAAATTTCAGTAGTATTGGCACGCTTTCGTCCTTGGATTCATGACAAATTTGTTAATCCAGTGATTGTTGATGGCAAGTCTAACCTGATGAAATGCCTCCAAATTCAGCTTACATTCAGTTGCAGGGCCTAATATGGCTGAAACCTGTAACCTTTTGCCGTCGCAGGCGTCTACAGGTTGATTAGAACAGGAGTTCGCCCAACGGCGAACAGTCCTTCAAACAACCAGGAAGTTCTACGGGGAAGTATAATGATAAAGCAAATCGTATCGCTGGGGGCCGCACTGTTGCTGACCGGCTGTTTGGTAACAGTGGACTCGGATTCAAGACAATTACAGACAGTATGGAATGAGGCCGATGTGTCGCGTCTCCAGTTGGGTACCAGTGATCAGCAGTGGGTAAGAAGCTCCTTTGGTGACCCGATCACCAAGCTGAATTACGCAGATGGCACCGAAATCTGGAAATATCGCAATCGTTCCGAGAAGGACACGGAAGTCGGGTTATTTCTGGTATTTTCTGTCGATGTCGAAGAAGAGCGAATTGAAACGCTTTCTATAGAATTCAAGGATGGCGTCGTGACCAATTACTGGATAGAAGAAGACCGCTTCTAGGCAACTGATGACTTCAATCGATCAAGCCTTGCTGGCCTCTGGACTGGGGTCAGCGAGGGTTACTCTGCACTTGATTCAACCAGATCTGCAGGTTTTCCCAGTCAAGCTGGAATACGTGCCTGGCGCCCGGCACCAGCGCTGCATCTACCTCGGCGCCGGCATTCACAAGTTGTGTGCTCATTTCATCCAGACGTCTGTTCCAGCGGAAAATGTCCTTCTCTGCGATACGCAAATACACAGGTAAACCGTTCAGCTGCTGTAGTTCGGAGTCGTCTTTTAATCGGCCAGGTGCTGCAACCACTCCCAGATAGAGCTCCGGGTGCAGGGCAGCTATTTCCAGAGCCGCACTTCCTCCCGAAGACACTCCGGCCAAGAGCGGTTTCTCGTTCTTGAGCGTGTGCGACTCATAGATCAGTTCCAGCATACGGGGGAAAAATGTGGCGGTTGCTGCGGAAAAGCCTTCGCCGTCCGGTGAGATGGGTACAGCCACAGCCCAGCCGCGATCTGCCAGTTCCTTACCCATCCAGAATTGTGCTCGGGCCATGAATTCATTACTGGACCCACCGGCAACCAGGATCGCCAGTGGGGGCTGGTCGACCGCAATCCTGGGCTCAAAATAGAGCATCTTTATTTCACTGCTATCGCCGAGCGCAAGGCTTTCCTCGGCTGCCTGCATAGAGCCTGCAAACAAGACGACCAGCAAGTACAGCAGATTGTAAATGGCGCGATGCTTCATGGTGCCTGGCTAGTAAAAGTAGTGAGGATTACGCGCATCAGTATAGCAGCCGGGTTTGGCCGGGCGCAGGACAATGAGACAAAATACCGCTTTAAGTCGTTGATTATTGATCTATTTAGCCTTCCCGGGTTGCAGCCTATAATGGTCTGTAACCTTTTCCCCCACTTTGCGTCCTTATCACCAATGTTAGCCCAATACCGACAGGCAGTTGATCAGCACCGGCAGCGAGTTTATTCGTTCGCCCACTATAGTCTGCGCACAGCAGCCGATGCGGAAGATGTAACACGGGAAGTCTTCATCAAGCTGTGGCAGCACTGGCAGAAGATTGACCACAACCGCCTCGGTGGCTGGTTGATGAGGGTCGCTCACAATGCGGTGATCGACCATGTGCGAAAGCATAAAAATGTTGCTGATAAGGTTGATCAGTATGCAGACATTGAAAGCGAGGCAGAACCTGCTTCGCAGGATCAAGTGGAACAACTGGATCGTAGCAAGACCCAGGAATACCTGGAAGAAGCCATCCAGTCACTGGATGATCCGTTTCGCAGCATCTTGGTAATGCGCGATATTCAGGGATCCAGTTACGCGGAAATTGAGCAAAACCTGGAGATGAGTTCGAGCCAGGTGAAAGTTTATTTACACAGAGCACGGCGGAAATTGCGGGACATGCCGAAGTTGCGAGCACTTTTTATGCAACAAATCGGCGCAGAAGAACCGCAGGCGGCAATGCCCGCAGTCGGCATCAATCAACGACTCGACCAGAGCAATGGCGAGCCTGTGAATGAAGGTGATGAATATGAGCAGCAGTAGCAATTCACAATGTTATTTTATCCAGTTGCAGATCGACAGTTTTCTGGATGGCGAATTGGGCTCTGCGCAGAAGCAGGATTTCACAACACACGTGAATACTTGTGCAGCTTGTGCGCAGGAGCTTCATTTTGCCCAGACATTGCATGACCGTGTGGGCGATTTGCCCAAGGTTGATTGTGATGATTCTGTGTTGGAGCCAGTCTATCGAATTACCAGGAATGCGCCTGCCACGTCCGATGGTGGTATCTCTCTCCGGGGCGAATTTGTTCAATGGCTTTATGCCACACCAACATTGCTGAGAGTGGCTGTACCTGCCGCGATGGTGACAGTGCTTGCCGTAGCAATCGGATTCGTCACGCTAACTGAAGAACCTCAGCAGGGGTTTGTGCCGCAGCAGGTGGCGAATAACGAGGTAGAGTACACCCAGGAAGATGTCATCAGGGCGTTGGTGGAACTCAATACAGCAATCGAATATCTGAATGCCGCTGGTGAACGGACAGAGTCCATGATCGGCGATCGATTTCTGCTGCAACCTTTGCAGGAGTCATTAAACGCATCATTTGAAAGTATCCGTAATGAAGATGCTGATAGTTTGCAGAACGACCCAATTTAATGAGATGTGGAAATAGTATTTTATGCGAGGTAATCCTATGAAAAAGTTCAAGGCAATTTTTACAGTGTTGGTTGCATTATTCGTCGGGGCACAGGTCCAGGCGGCTGACAATGATGTCTTCAATCACCCGGGCTATGTGGATTTTTCCACTCTGAGCGGCATTGGTAATGTCCAACCTACAGTTGAGATCAGTCTCAAGGAACCGTTGCTCAACATGGTGACAAACCTGATTCGGGCAGAAGAGAAAGAGGCTGCAGAGTTTATTTCCAAGCTGCTGCGGGTCACTGTGCACGTATTTGAAAGTGATCAAATCAATGTGGATGAAGTGTCGGAATCCATGGCTGATATAGCCGCTGACCTGGATGCTGCTGGCTGGGATCGGGTAGTCCGCGTGCGGGAAGATCGCGAGCATGAGGTTATATACTTTCGACTTTCGGATGATGCCGCAATGATTCATGGTATCGCTATCATGGTCGCAGAACCGGGTGAAACAGTGTTGGTTAACATCGTGGGAGATATCAGCGATTCAGATATCACTGCACTTGGCCGACGCTTCAATATTGATGAGCTGGTGGAAATAGATAAGGACGACCGCTAGCGTCCGGGGCAGATCAAGATGAAAAACCTATTACTCGTTATATGTGTTTTATCCCTGGCTTCCTGCATGTCTTTTTCTGACCGCTCCATGCGCCCGGTCAGGGATGCACTGGCTCAACAACTTCCGGAACTAGAGTTGGAAAAGGAGTTCGCTATATCCGTGGGCGGACTCATGTTTGATCTGGTTGATGTGGTAACCGTGTCCGATGCCAATATTTCAGCCATGGATCGCGTGCAGGTGGCCGTCTACAACGTTAATGATGTTGGCGACAGCCTTGCTTCTCTGGACAGCTCGCATTTGGAAGCAGCCTTAACCGCCAAGAACGACGATCTTGAGTGGGACACTATTGTCAGAGTGCGGGAAGAGAACGAGCAGGTGTGGATAGTTTCGGATATGGATCTAGAAGATCTCAGGCTCAAGGCTATTGCTGTTGTTTCTTTCGAATACGATGAGCTGGTGTTAGTTAATGTCGATGGCAAACTGGATGAGTTGATTCGCTTTGCCATGGACCCTGTTTCCAACCGGAATGGCAGCATAAAGATTTGATATCGTATTATTCCAGACCGTCTATTTCCATTCTCTCACTACCGGCAACGGTTACGCTAACGCCATCGACCGTCACAAATGACCGATTCTGTAATTGGTACTTGTAGACCTGATACTCGACCGGTTCGCTCTGGCCGTCACGAAATAGTGTGATGGTCAGCAGTGTGCGATCATCCTGCCATTGATAATAGTAGAGCAGGCCAGCCAATCCAATTGTCAGAGCGAGGAACATATGCGCTGCAAGGCGTAATTCTGACATCCCCTCTTTATTTTTGTTTATTTCGTCCTGTGGCTGCAGCTTGTTGCCTGGCGCTGTCTCACTGGCAGACTTTTGCGCCAAATGGCGCTGCCTCAAAAATGCAAATGCCACCAGGATTACCAATGCTGTAAGTAGAATCTTGCCAATCATAATTAGAGTTATCGGCCTGAAATTGCAGGCATGATACCAATGCCCCTGCATTATACTACCGCAGGCACCGGGGTCTGGAGAGAATTCACCAGCGGTGCCATAATGCGCGGCCCCGGGTGTGCCGACTAATAGTTCTAACCGCGCCGAAATTCATTACATCAGACAAGGGTCTAGTCTACCCTCAATCCTCTAATCAAGCCGCTGTAGCAGAACCTGCCTTGAATCAAGATTTGTCGACAAGCAATACCAACTTTCAGCCGGGAATGCCGCCCCTGGAGCATACCGGGCGGGTGACTTCGTTCTTTGAATTCTGGCCAATGTGGCTATTCTATATGCCGGTAGTTCTGCAATGGCTGATTCTGGCGATTCGCTACCGCAGCCTGAGTCTGCCGCTTATTGCTAATCCGGCAATTCCCTTGTCGGGTATGGTTGGCGTACCGAAATCCGCAGTGTTCGAACAAGCAGGCTCCCAGGCGCAACAGAAAATCCTGCCCTGGTGCGTATATGAGGTATCGAAAGAGAGTGTGGATCAGCAGGTAGCGGTTGTCAGGGAACTATTGGCTGCTCACGAACTGCAATTCCCGCTTGTTGGCAAGCCCAATATTGGTTGTCGTGGTGCGGGAGTTAAACTACTGCATGATGCGCCAGCACTGGCTCAGTATATTGCCCGATTCCCGCTTGGAGGCCAGATTCAGTTTCAGCAGCTTGCGCCCTGGGAGGCGGAAGCCGGGGTGTTTTATACGCGGTATCCCGATGCCGCACATGGTGCAATAACTTCACTGACCTTGAAATACACACCCGGTGTTGTGGGTAATGGCGTTGCGACACTGGGCGAACTGGTTGCGGCGGATCCGCGCGCAGGTGGATTGCAGCATCTGTATCAGCAGCGTCATAAAGCGCAGTGGAACAGCGTATTGCAGGCAGGTGAGAAGTTTCGATTGGTATTCTCGGCCAGCCACTGTCGCGGCGCAGTGTTTCGTGATGCATCCGAGCATGCGACGGAAAAACTGACGCGGGCACTCGATACGCTGTTTGCAGATATTCCCGATTATTATTACGGACGCCTTGATATCAAATTCAAGGATATTGACAGTTTGCGAGCTGGTCTTGAATTCGCGGTAATTGAGATAAACGGCGCGAGCTCCGAATCCATAAATATCTGGGACCGCAACACCTCGTTTTTCAAAGCGATTTTGACGCTGTTGCAGCAATACCATACGCTGTTTAAACTTGGCAACGCTAACAGACGACTGGGTCATACACCGCCAGGAATTCTTGCGCTTTATCGTGCCTGGCGCCATGAAAACAAGCTGACAAAACAGTATCCAACGAATGACTAATCCCTGCAGGCTACCACTCCGTCCTCGTTTTCTCGCCCATTTGCTTGAAACTGTGCTCGGCCTCAAACCATTGGCCCGCATTTATGACAGGCGACCACTCAATGCCAGTTCTCATGAGTTTCTGCAATACACACTCGATGCGCTCGGTGTCACCATAGAACTTAATCACGCTGAAAATCTGGCGGATTTGCCTCGCTCCGGGCCGTTATTGATTGTAGCCAATCATCCGTTGGGTGGCCTTGAAGGAGTGGCTATCGCCAAGGTCATTGCAGAAGTCAGGCCTGACCTTCAGGTGCTAACCAATCAGCTATTGCGCAGGATCCCTGAATTACGCGATTTATTTATCGGTGTTGACGTGCTGTCCGGCAATGCGGCCGGCGGTAATGTGGCTGGTATCAAACAAGTACACAAGCATTTAGGTAATGGTGGGGCTGTTTTGATATTTCCGGCTGGTATGGTTTCAGCCTATGAATCCAGCCAGCGCCGCATCCAGGATCGCTCCTGGAACCGGCTTGTAGGCCAATTGATAAAGCGCTATCAGTGCACGAGTTTGCCCATCAATGTTGGAGGTCGAAATAGCGCCTACTTCTACGCTGCCGGGATGATACATGCGCGGCTGCGCACCGTGCTGCTGCCACGTCAGTTGGCAAATAAAAAAGGTTTTACATTGCCGTTAACCATCGGGCGACCAATTCCGGCGCCGGAATTACGGCTCTTGCAAAGCCCCAAGGCGATTACCGAATACTTGCGAGTTACCACTGATGCACTGGCGCATCGTGACAATTTTGCGGTTGCGGGAACTATGCAAAGAGTGATTGCCGCGCCAGTAATTTCTGGCAATTCTGCGGCGGCACTGGCTGTGGCAGGGCTGGCAGATTGCAGATTGGTTGAGCATGAAGAAATCGATGTCTATTGTGCGCCTTATGAGCGTCTCGGCCCGGTAATGGAAGAGATCGCAGTGTCACGGGAAATATCCTTTCGTGCGGTAGGGGAAGGTACTGGCAATGCGAGTGATTCAGATGAATTCGACCCGCATTACCTGCACTTGTTTCTGTGGGACAAACAGGCAAATCGCATCGCAGGCGCATATCGAGTGGGATTGGTGCAGGAGATAGTGGCCCGGTTTGGAGTAAAGGGTCTCTACAGCAGATCTTTGTACAAATACGATGCAGGATTCATTCAGCAATTGGGTTCGGCAATCGAGATGGGGCGCTCGTTCATTCATCCGGATTATCAGCGTAAACCTACTTCACTGAATTTGCTGTGGCGAGGCATTGGCAGATTCCTCGTGGAAAACCCCAGGTATCACACTTTATTTGGTTCAGTGAGCATATCCCGGGACTACAGCGATCTGGCCAGAGCTTTGATAGCTGATACGATGCTGATGAACTATCGCGCCGATGATTTCGAAGCACTGGTCAAACCGATTACGCCCCACAAAGTACTCAATCGCGTGTGGAGCGAAGACATGCTCTCGGAGTTAACCAATATCAAGATGTTGGGCAAATTAATAGGACGCTGTGACCCCGGTAAAGCAGTGCCTGTCCTGTTGCGCCACTATCTTTCTCTCAATGGGAGGCTGGTTTGCTTCAATATCCACCCGAATTTCAATGATTCACTTGAAGGCCTGATCATCGTCGACGTGCGCAAGACTGAGGCTAAAACCCTGAGCCGTTTTCTCGGCAATGAAGGATATAAGCACTTTATGTCATTTCATAAATTGCAACAGTCGGCCTAGCCTACATATAATCCCTGAATGCAAAAAATTATCGCAATCCTCCAGTTACTCTGCTCGGTGCTATTGGGTCTGGCCGCTGTGGCAACTCTGATTAATCTGGCCCTTATTATCACTCGTCCCGAAACCATCTCCGTGGTCAATACTATTATCGGGCAGGGCGTCCTGATTATCTGTTTGCTGGCGCTTTCCAGGATTCTGTTCCGCAAGGGACTGGTAAACTGGCGCGATCTGCCCAACCCGGCTCCGGAACGGGATGGCTGAACCGGCCGATCTGATTCAAACCCCGTGCACAGCCCCAGCAGAAATAGAGTATAATCCTGCGCTTTTCTTATTCGCGGCCGCCCCATGATTGTCCTGCAGGAATCTGAACGCTTTACGCAGTTCCACGAGAATTGTGTGGCTACTATCGGTAAATTTGATGGTGTGCATCTGGGCCACCAGCTAATTCTTGACCAGCTCAAGCAGCAAGCTGACCAACTCAGCTTGCCTTCCCTGGTCATTTTGATCGAGCCGCATCCGGAGGAATTTTTCGCCGCACGAGACGAAGATTGTCCGGCACGCTTGACCAGTCTCCCGGAAAAGCTCGAATTGCTGGAAAGTTTCGGTATAGATTTTGTGTATCAATTGCAATTCAATGCAGAACTCAGCCAGCTTAGTGCCGATACCTATATAGAAGATATTCTGGTGCGTGGCCTCGGAATCAAATGCTTGATTATTGGTAACGATTTCCGCTTTGGGCATGGTCGAAGTGGAGATTTTAGTCTGCTGCAAAAGCGCGGACGCGAGCTGGGTTTCGAAGTCAGAGAGACGGCTGCTTACGAACGCAATGGGCAGCGCATCAGTAGTACTTTTATTCGGGAGGAATTGGATCAGGGGAACTTCCAACTGGTTGAACAAATACTGGGGCGACCTTATTCCATTAAAGGGGAGGTTGTGCAAGGCCAGCAGTTAGGCGCGGACCTGGGATTTCCTACCTGTAATATTCATCTGCAGCGCCGACGCATACCATTGCATGGAGTCTATGCTTGTGAAGTAAGACTGGTAGATCGTTTTTATCCTGCCGCGGTCAATATAGGATACAGGCCCACAGTCAGTGCCGACGGCGATGCGCTTTTGGAAGCGCATATACTGGATTTCAACGCGGATCTCTACGGCAGAACTATTGAGGTTATTTTTCGTAAAAAAATTCGTGAAGAAACCAGGTTTGATGACCTGGATGCATTAAAGAAACAGATTGCTGAAGATGTGCGCACAGTAAGACAACAGTTAACAACGGGTTAGCCAGGCGGTAGTAGCGTGAAGCTATGATGCGGCCAGCAGCACCCAAAATTTGAAGCAGGCTCATGAGTGACTACAAAGACAGTTTAAATCTTCCACATACAGATTTTCCCATGAAGGCGAACCTGGCGCAGCGCGAACCCGGCATGTTGGAACAATGGCAACAGATGGATCTGTACCAGCAAATCTGTCAGAAGAACGCGGGCAAGCCCAAATTTATCCTGCACGACGGGCCGCCTTACGCCAATGGTGATTTGCACCTCGGTCATGCCATCAACAAAGCGCTGAAAGATTTTGTCGTCAAATCCAGGCAGATGAGCGGATTTGATGCGCCATATATACCAGGTTGGGATTGCCATGGGTTGCCAATTGAACACAATGTAGAAAAGAAGAAGGGCAAGGCCGGCCAGAAAATCAGTTTCGCCGAGTTTCGCCAGGCTTGTCGTGATTATGCTACCAAGCAAGTTGAAAACCAGAAGCAGGGATTTATCAGGCTAGGGGTATTTGGAGATTGGGAAAATCCCTATCTCACGATGAAATACAGCAACGAAGCCGATATCGTGCGAGCACTGGGTAAAATCATTGCCAAGGGGCATCTGGTAAAAGGCTATAAGCCAGTTTACTGGTCGGTTGTCGGAGCTTCCGCGCTCGCCGAGGCCGAAGTCGAGTATCAGGATAAGGAATCGTATGCCATTGATGTGCGTTTTTCAGTAGTAGACAAGGCTGCATTCCTGGCCAAATTTCCGGGCGACAAGCTGAATGAGGCACCTGACCCTTTTTCAGTCGTCATCTGGACTACTACTCCCTGGACCCTCCCTTCAAATCAGGCTGTCTGTCTTCATGCCGAGCTTGAGTATGCTCTTGTGCGTTGTGATCTGGGCACGGGAGCTGAAACCATTGTACTGGCCGAACCAATGGTAGAACAAATTATGCAGCGCTATGGTTGTGAATCTTATGATGTGTTGGCAAGCTCTACGGGTGCCGAATTGGAAGGATTGCTGCTGCAACACCCATTCATCGATCGCGAAGTGCCGGTTATTCTGGGTGAGCATGTCACTACCGAGGCAGGCACAGGCGCAGTCCATACTGCACCTGACCATGGCGTCGATGATTTCAATGTAGGTAAGAACTATGGCCTTGGCACGCTGAACCTGGTGGATGAGAACGGCGTTTTTGTCGATGCTGCCGGTGAATTCGCAGGGGCCCACGTATATAAAGTGGATGAGCAGGTCCTGGAAGTACTGAAACGCGAGAAAGCCCTGATTCTCGAAACCAAAATCACGCACAGTTACGCACATTGCTGGCGCACAAAAACGCCGTTGATTTATCGTGCCACGCCGCAGTGGTTTATCAGCATGACTGAAAAAGGCTTGTTGCAGGATAGCCTGCAAGCAGTACAGGGCGTGAAGTGGATTCCCGACTGGGGCCAGGCCCGCATCGAACTCATGCTCAAGGGCAGTCCAGACTGGTGTGTGTCGCGTCAGCGCACCTGGGGTACGCCCATTACAATATTCGTGAACAAGCAGACCCAGGCTCTGCACCCGCGCACCGGTGAATTGATCGAAGAAGTTGCCAAGCGTATCGAAGTCGAGGGCATTGAAGCCTGGTTTCAACTGGATCCGGCAGAACTGCTGGGTGATGAAGCGGCAGATTATGAGAAAGTGAGCGACACGCTGGATGTCTGGTTTGATTCAGGTGTGACGCATTTTTCAGTGCTGCATCAACGAGAAGAGCTTGGGTTTCCTGCTGACTTGTATCTTGAGGGCAGCGACCAGCACCGCGGCTGGTTTCAGTCTTCGTTAAAAACAGCAATTGCCATGTATGGGCAGGCTCCCTATCGGGAAGTGCTTACTCATGGATTTTTTGTTGACGCCGAAGGCAAGAAAATGTCGAAGTCACTCGGCAATACCGTGGCACCGCAGCAAATCTTTCAGCAATACGGCGCAGATATTTTACGGCTGTGGGTGGCGGCTACTGACTATCGCGGTGAAATGACTGTGTCCCAGGAAATTTTCAAGCGAGTTGCTGATGCATATCGTCGCATTCGAAATACTGCCCGATTCATGCTGTCGAACCTCAATGGTTTTGACCCTGAGGAACACCTGGTGGCACCAGAAGACATGGTGGCGCTGGATTACTGGATAGTACGGCGGTGCCAGAAATTACAGGCGGAGCTGACCGGGCATTATCATGACTACAATTTTTTGAATGTGTATCAAAAGCTCCACAATTTTTGTGTGATTGAACTCGGTGGGTTCTATCTGGATATCATCAAGGACAGACAATACACTTCCATGTCCGAGAGTCTCGCGCGCCGCTCAACCCAGACTGCGATGTATTACCTGGTTGATATGTTAAGCCGCCTGATGGCGCCGATTTTGAGTTTTACTGCAGATGAGATCTGGGCGCATATTCCGGGCAAGCGCGAGTCATCAGTTTTTCTGGTGGATTTTGACACCGGCCTGCCAGCGTTTGCAGAGCCTTCCGGGCTTAATGATAAGGACTGGTCCCAACTGATGGCGGTCAAGTCTGCTGTGAACAAGGCGCTGGAAGTGAAGCGTAGCGAGAAACTCGTGGGCTCGGGTCTTAGTGCAGAAGTCGTGCTCTACTGTGACGACAAATTATCTGAGCTGCTTCATAAACTTGAAGATGAACTGCGCTTTCTGCTCATAGTGAGTCGGGCAAAAGTTAAGCCTTTGTCGGAGGCGCAGGATGCCTTCGCATCTGAGCTCGAAGGCCTGCGTCTGAAAATCACTGCTTCTGAATATGCCAAATGCGAGCGGTGCTGGCATCATCGTGAAGATGTAGGTCAGCACGCTGAGCATACAGATATCTGTTTGCGCTGTGTTGAAAACATTAGCGGCGCCGGTGAGCAGCGCAGTTTTGCCTGACGTTGGTTATGGCTGATCAAAGTATTGAGAAAAATTCCCGGGTGCGACTGAATTTTTCACTCTCGCTACCCAATGGTGAAATTATCGATTCCAATTTTCAGCGCGACCCGGTCGCATTTCAACTTGGTGATGGCAGTATGCTGCCCGGGTTTGAGCAGCAGCTGATCGGTTTGCGCGCTGGAGATGAAATCGAAGTAAGCCTTGCAGCGGAGCAGGCTTTTGGCGCGGTTAATCCCCAGAACCGGCAGCGTCTCGATCGCGCCAGGTTCGCCAGTTTGATGGAAGATGATCTTGTGCCTTTTGAAGCAGGCAGTGTCGTTTCTTTCAAGGATGCCGGGGGGTTCGACTTGCCTGGTGTTATCAAGGAAATCGCCGCGGATTATGTTATCGTCGATTTCAATCACCCACTGGCGGGCAAGGAAATTATATTCAAGGCCCGCATCGCCGATGTCTTGAGCGGCGATGTAAAGCCGGTAGAAATTAAAATCTGATAGACTGACCCCATGACTTCACAGCTTAAAATTGACTCTGACCCCGTAATCAGATTGGCAAACCCACGTGGTTTCTGCGCTGGTGTTGATCGTGCCATAGATATAGTCAATCGTGCGCTGGATATATTCGGTGCACCGATTTATGTCCGGCACGAAGTCGTCCACAACAAATTCGTAGTTGATACGCTGCGTCAGCGTGGCGCAATTTTCGTCGATGAATTGGACGATATCCCGGAAGTGGATGCAAATGGCAGGGAATCAATCGTAATCTTCAGTGCTCATGGTGTGTCACAGGAAGTAAAAAGCAAGGCTGCTGAAAAGGGGTTCAAGGTATTTGACGCGACTTGTCCGCTAGTGACAAAAGTGCATCTGGAAGTCTTGAAGTTCAGTCGCGCAGGACGCGAATGTGTGTTGATCGGGCACCAAAACCATCCGGAAGTGGAAGGTACAATGGGGCAGTATGATCAATCGGCCGGTGGCAGGATTTACCTGGTGGAATCAGTGGCCGATGCACAGCGATTGCAGGTGGAGAACCCGGAAAAGTTGTCCTATGTCACGCAAACCACACTGTCTATGGATGACACTTCCAAAGTAATCGATGCATTGCGTGAACGCTTTCCTTCGATTCGGGGTCCGCGCAAGAAAGATATTTGTTACGCCACCCAGAATCGGCAGGATGCGGTCAAACAATTGGCGCTGGAGTGCGACCTCCTGCTGGTAGTTGGCTCACCCAACAGTTCCAATTCAAACCGACTAAGGGAATTGGCTGAACGACTGGGCTGCGAGTCTTACCTGATCGATAGCGTAAGTGATATTGATCCGCACTGGTTTGAGGGTAAGCACAGGTTTGGCGTGACGGCAGGTGCGTCAGCTCCTGAAGTGCTGGTCGAACAAGTAGTGCAAAGGTTACGAGAGATCTGCAATCAGGAGCCAATAGAATTGCGCGGTGCTGAAGAGAATATCGTGTTTTCCATGCCCAAAGAGCTGCGCCAAAGCACCTAAAGAGCGTCCAGTTCAGTCAGCTTCTGCTGCAAGGCAGCGAGGGCAGATGCCATTTGTTGTTGCTTGTCTTTTTCCTTCGCAACTACTTCTTCCGGCGCATTGGCGGTAAATTTCTCATTACCCAGTTTGCCGTTTACGGCTTTCAGCCCCGTTTCAAGTTTGCTGATTTCCTTGCCGAGGCGACTACGTTCAGCATCCACATCGATTAGACCTGCCAGTGGTACCAGAATTTCCAGTTCACCATAAACCTGTGTGGCCGAGGGCGGCACAGTGGCGTCGGCGTCGAGAGCCTCGATGCTTTCGAGTTTTGCCAGCTTTTGCAAAAAATGTTTGAAAGTGTTCAGCCGGCTGTGGTCCCGCTCATTGCACTTATACAGAAATACATTGATTGCCTTGCCGGGCGAGATATCCATTTCACCCCGGATATTGCGTATAGCCTCGATGATACCTTTAATCCAGTCGACGTCTGCTTCGGCCTCTGTGTCAACGTGGCTTGCATCGAATTCGGGGTAGGGCTGCAACATGATGCTGTCACCCTCAATCTGCAATAGTGGCGCCAGCTTTTGCCAAAGTTCTTCAGTAATGAACGGCATGAATGGGTGCAGCAAGCGCATACTGCGCTCGAGAATATTGAGCAGCATCCAGCGTGTGTTGGCGGCCGCTTCAGGTGCAGCCTCTTCATCCCAGATTGTGGGTTTGGAAAGCTCTACATACCAGTCGCAATACTCATTCCAGATAAACTCATGCAACGCCTGGGAAGCCAGGTCCATACGGAAGTCAGCCATTGCCTGTTCGATTGCTTTCGCAGTGTGCTCGAAGCGGCTGGCTATCCAGCGGTCAGCCACTGACAGGTCAGCGGTTGCGGGCGCAGATTGAGGCACAGGCTTGCCTTCAGCATTCATCAAGACGTATCGCGCAGCATTCCAGATCTTGTTACAGAAATTCCGGAATCCTTCAGTGCGACCCAGATCGAATTTGATATCCCTGCCCGTCGAGGCCAGCGAGTAGTAGGTAAATCGCAGCGCATCGGTGCCGTAACCTGTTATCCCGTCCGGAAAAGATTGGCGAGTATGTTTTTCGATTTTCTCGCGCAGCTGTGGCTGCATCATATCCGCGGTACGTTTGGCGATCAGGTCGTCCAGACTGATGCCATCAATCAAATCTATCGGGTCCAGGATATTGCCCTTGGACTTGGACATTTTCTGGCCGTGCTCATCACGTACGAGGCCAGTAATGTAGACCTTCTTGAAGGGGATCTCACCGGTGAACTTGAGCGTCATCATAATCATGCGCGCGACCCAGAAGAAAATGATGTCGAAGCCTGTGACCAGCACATCGGTGGGATGGAATTTGTCGAAAAATTCCCGGTCGTCGGGCCAGCCCAGTGTTGAGAATGTCCAGAGCGCAGATGAGAACCAGGTGTCCAGTACGTCTTCGTCCTGACGCAAATTCACGTTGTCATCCAGTTGGTATTTCTCACGCACCAGCTGTTCAGAGGGTGCTACATAGATATTGCCATCATCGTCATACCAGGCCGGGATTCGGTGGCCCCACCATAACTGTCGACTGATACACCAGTCCTGGATATTGCGCATCCAGGCAAAGTACGTGTTTTCCCAGTTCTTGGGTACAAACTCAATCTCACCATCTTCGACTGCTTTGATGGCCGGATCTGCCAATGACTGTATTGCGACATACCATTGGTGCGTTAAATAAGGTTCTATGACTACGCCACTGCGATCGCCGCGGGGAACTTTGAGTTTGTGTGGCTCAATTTTTTCCAATAGGCCAGCTTGCTCTATATCAGCTACAACGCGCTTGCGGGCTTCAAAGCGTTCAAGTCCGCGATAAGCTTCGGGAGCTTCTTCGTTGATGCTGGCATCACGCGTAAAGATATTGATGCTTTCGAGATTATGCCGCTGTCCCATTTCGTAATCGTTGAAGTCATGCGCGGGGGTGATTTTGACACAGCCAGTGCCAAACTCGGGGTCGACATAGTCATCAGCGATAATGGGGATGCGACGATTACTCAGCGGAAGTTCGACAGATTTACCGACCAGTCCTTTATAACGTTCATCATCTGGATGGACGGCGACAGCTGTATCGCCCAGCATGGTTTCAGGACGAGTGGTTGCTACTACCAAAAAGGTTTCGCCCGTTGCAGTGGTGACACCATCAGCTAACGGATAACGGAAATGCCACAGTGAGCCTTCCTCTTCCTCGGAGATAACTTCGAGGTCAGAAATAGCAGTATGTAGCTGCGGGTCCCAGTTTACCAACCGGTTGCCCCGGTAAATCAGACCCTCATCGTAGAGATCGATGAAGACCTTCTCCACAACTTTGGATAACTCTTCATCCATGGTAAAACGTTCACGTGACCAGTCGAGAGACGAGCCCAGTCGACGTAGTTGCTGTGTGATGATCCCGCCAGATTCTTCTTTCCATTCCCAGACTTTCTCAACGAAAGCTTCACGCCCGATGTCCTGTCGGCTGCTGCCTGCGGCATTCAGTTGCCGTTCCACGACCATCTGCGTGGCGATACCGGCATGGTCGGTTCCAACCTGCCACAGGGCTGAATGGCCCAGCATACGATGATAGCGGGTGAGGGCATCCATAATGGTGTGCTGGAAGCCATGGCCCATATGTAGGCGGCCGGTCACATTGGGAGGAGGAATAACGATACAGTAGGGTTTACCTTCGCCTTGTGGCGCAAAGTAGCCCCGTTCTTCCCAGGTTTTATACCAGTGGTTTTCCAGCTGTTGTGGTTGGTAGGTCTTGTCCATTACGTCGTGCGGTATGCAGTGCCAAAAAAGGCGCAAGTATACATTAAGGCGGCGGGAATTGCCGGGTTTGCAGGCAGATCAGATTTCAAATTTCTCAAGTTCGAAGCCGTTATCACGGTAAAGCTTGAAGCGCTCGCGGCCCTGCTGGAGGCTGTGCTCATCACTTCCCAGAATTTCATTGATGCGCTGGAATTTTGTCGCGCTCACTCCTACGGCATCGGCCAGATTGATCAGTACATCATGGTGATTGGCCAGGTTTATATTGTCTCCGAGCACGACCGGCTCGCCCAGATCGGTTGCCTGCGCTAACCGGTGTGGTATGAAGCTGGCAGGAGGGTATGACCACAACAGCTCATTAAGGGTCTGGGCTTGCTCGGCGTTGAGAGCCAGAATAAACACGCGATGAGCCAGGGTGCAGGCTTTCTCCGTGAGCCGACAAGTGAACTGCAAACGCGCCTCAGTCGAGTCTGATTGCAGCAGATAGAAATTGGCGCGCGGCATACCTTCGTATCAGGCTTTCTGTGTACGCAGGTATTCCAGTAACAGCCCGACTGGCCGACCAGTGGCACCTTTCTGGGTGCCGGAATCCCAGGCGCTGCCAGCGATGTCCAGGTGTGCCCACTTAAACTTGGCGGTAAAACGCGACAGAAAGCAGGCTGCAGTGATAGTGCCGGCGCGCGGGCCGCCAATGTTGGCGATGTCGGCGAAATTACTATCCAGCTGGCTCTGGTATTCATCCCATAATGGTAACTGCCAGGCTGGGTCCAATACGTTTTCACCGCAATCCAGCAGAGTTTGGGCAAAATCGTCATTGTTGCTCAGCAGGGCGCTGACGTGCGAGCCAAAAGTAGCCACGGCGGCACCTGTGAGTGTAGCGATATCAATCACTGAGCGCGGCTTGAAGCGCTCTGTGTAGGTCAGCGCGTCGCACAGAACCAGGCGGCCTTCAGCATCGGTATTGAGTATTTCAATAGTCTTGCCGGACATGCTGGTAACGATATCGCCGGGTTTGGTAGCTTTGCTGCCTGGCATGTTTTCCGCTGCGGCAATAACGCCTACCACGTTGATTGGCAGCTTCAGTTCTGCCACGCCCTTTAATGCGCCGAGCACACTCGCAGCGCCACACATGTCGAATTTCATCTCGTCCATGGCGGCACCAGGTTTCAGGCTAATACCGCCAGTGTCGAATGTAATGCCTTTGCCAACCAGTGCATAAGGCTTGCTGTCTCTCTTTGCGCCTTTGTAGTTAATTACGATCAGCTTGGCTTCTTCTGCTGAACCGGCAGAGACTGACAGCAATGATCCCATCTTCAGACGTTGCATTTGTTTTTCACCAAGGACGGTGACGCTCACAGACGCATGCTTTTCCCCCAGAGCCCTGGCTTGTTGCGCCAGATAGGTGGGAGTACAGATATTGCCGGGCAGATTGCCCAGTTCGCGTGCCTGATTGATTGCAGCGCCAATTGCCTTCCCGCTCTTCAATGCATTGGTAACTGCCTGACTTCTGCTCCCCTTTGGCGCTGTAATACTGTATGACTTGGTAGCCAGTGCTTTGCGTTTCTTGCTCTTAGTTTGCTCGTAGCGGTACGCAGTAGTTTCAACTTCCTGCGCAAATCTTGCCGCCAGCCACTGAGAATCCTGACCTTCGATACTCAAGTCGCTGAGGTCGAAATGTACGGCAGCGGCATTTAAGTGCTGGCTTGCACGAATGCCGCTTGTTAATACCTTTGACAGAGCCCGCGCGTCCAGTTTTTTGCGCTCACCACCACCCAGGAGCAGAAGGCGTTTGGCTTTCATGCCATCCGGTCTGTGCACCAGATGGGTTGCCCCCAGCTTGCCGGTAAAATCTCCAGTCGCAATAATCTTGCTGATGCATTTGTTGCCCGCGCTATCGATGGATTTGGCGGAGTCGCTTAGTGCGCCTTTGCTCCAAACTATGACGACGACACAGTCGGCGCTGATGTTGGTAATTGAACCTTGCTTGGTAGCGTACTTCATAAAGAAATTTAACTCCTGGATTGAACTGCTTTTGAGAACCTGAGGTTCTCCGGGAAACTAATCGGGTCAACAATCCTAAATTTATTCAGTAACTTAAGCAATAGCTCAGCCATACGTGCGGGCTATTTGGCAGGCACAACTGCATTTTTGTTAAAATCTCGAGCTTGATGCCACACTTCAATTTATTCGAAATCGCACAGAGCAAATTGAACCATCACGAATTGTCGTTGTCACAATCAATTAGTAAATGGAAGTTGGAGTTAACATGCAGCGAGTCAAGATATCTCCCCCGGAACAGTTTTTATTCAGCATGGAGCGTGGCGTGGGGATTAGTGATGTCAACTACGCCAAGCATCTCGATAGTGTTGCTATGGTCCAGATACTCCATGAAGCCAGGCTACAGTTTCTGGCCAGCCTGGGATTCACTGAGGCCAATATCTACGGTTTAGGCATGGTGGTCAGTGACCTGGCTGTTGACTATCGCTCTGAATCTTTTGCCAATGACCGCCTGGTCATCGATGTAGGTGTGAGCAAATTCAATCGCTATGGCTTTGATATAGGGCTACAAGTCACTAATAGCGCGCTGGACGCAGTGGTCTGCAATGCCAAGATGGGGGTCGTATTCTTTGATTTCGATCGACATAAAATTAGCGAAATCCCAACGGCTTTCAAGGCGATCCTGCAGCATCCCAAAACCCGCGTTGCCTGAAGTTTTGCTGATCTGGTGAATCGAGTACACTGCAGGCACTGAAAAACTTGGGCCTGCCCGAATTGATTGTATTTCGCTATCTCAGCAAACAAGTACTTCAGGTGATGTCTGCCGTCACCCTGATCGTATTGATCGTTGCGCTTACCAGCCGTTTCATCCAGTACCTGGGTGATGCAGTTGCCGGAGAACTGGCCTCCGATGTCCTGCTGTTACTTATGTTGTATCGACTGCCGGATTTTCTTCTCGTTATCATCCCGCTTGCACTGTTTCTTGGATTTCTCCTGGCTTACGGGCGCATGTATGCCGATAACGAAATGATGATTCTGGCCAGCGGTGGCGTTAGTCCGCGCAGATTGCTGCTATTGAGCACGGGTAGTGCTGGCCTTGCTCTCATTATCGTTTCATTACTGGCTTTGTGGCTCGCACCCTGGGGTGTGCGTAATACAGAACAACTAAAACAGGGGCAGGAGCAGCTTACGGAAGTCGACCTGATAGTTGCCGGCCAATTCCAGAGTTTCGGTGATGGCAGACGCGTGACACATACCGAGCGCACTTCCGGAACGGCGGAGATAGGTCGCACTCTGGAAAACGTATTTGTTGCTATTAATAACGCGGAGGAATCGCCGCTTGATGCACCGCGCATCATGCTGGCAGAAACCGCCCGGCCCGAAGTTGATGCGGCAACAGGCGCACGCTTCATGCGTCTGGAAAACGTATTGCAATATGACGGTACACCAGGAAGCCGGGAATTCAGTATTGGACAGTTCGACGTGCAATCCATTTTGCTGCCGGAACCGACGCCAATAGATGACGTGCTGGAAGAGGCGACTTTAAGCACGCTGGAATTGCTGTCTTCATCTGAGCCTGCTCACCAGGCTGAACTCCAGTGGCGCATTTCAGTGCTGCTTTTGATTCCTGTGATTACCCTGATCGCAGTGCCGCTTAGCCATGTTAATCCTCGTCAGGGTCGTTACAGCAAACTGGTGCCAGCCGCGTTGCTGTATGCGACGTACTTTGTATTGCTTCAGGTTGCACGCGATATGCTTGCAGACGGAGAGCTGAGTCCTCTGATTGGGATGTGGTGGGTGCACATTATCTTTCTGGCACTTGGTCTGGCGCTTTACCGCTACCCCGAGATGGGGCGCTATTTCGCTCTGGGCAGGGGGAGCTGAAGTGATCCAGCTCGATCGACACATCCGCAATACTGTCCTGGTATCCATGTTAGTGGCTATCGCGATCATTACCATGGTCGATCTGGTTTTTTCCCTGGCTGATGAGATGGCGGATACAGATGCAAACTACAGCGTCGCTAACGCATTGAGTTTTGTATTGCTCTCAATGCCTACCAGTATTTACGAGCTACTGCCCTTTACCGCATTAGGTGGGGCGCTATTCGGACTGGGTATTCTGGCGTCGAATAATGAGCTCATTGTAATGCAGGCGGCTGGTATCCGCGTGTGGCGTATTGTGTTTTCTGTACTTAAACCGACTTTCATCATTATGTTGGCGAGCTTGTTACTTGGTGAGTATATTGCTCCGCCCCTGGAACAACGTGCTCAGAGCAACAAGGCTATACAGCGCAGTGGAGACTCGGCCATCAGTGCAGAGCAAGGTGTGTGGCGCAAGATTGATGACACGTTTATTCATATCAATGCCATCGCTCCCGGTGGTGAACTGATGTACGGCGTTAGTCGCTATGAACTGGATGGAAATCGCAATCTTCGCAGTGCCAGTTTTGCCGAAACTGCGCGCTACGTCAGGCAAGGCAATCGAAGTTATTGGTTGCTTAACAATATCGAAAACACGCAGTTCGAAACTGGACGGATTTCTAATAGTCAATATCTGGAGGAGAGCTGGCAAGTTGAGCTATCGCCAGAATTGCTGAGTGTGTTGCTGGTTGATCCGGACAAGCAGTCGATTACCGGTTTATGGCAATTCGCTGCCTTTTTTGCCGCGCAGGGCATGGATGCCGATACTTATTACCTGGCGTTCTGGAAGAAGCTTTTACAACCACTTGCTACCTTGTTCCTGGTAATCCTGGCGATCGCTTTCATATTCGGTCCACTGCGGGATACTACGATGGGATTCAGGGTCTTCATTGCCATTGGTATTGGCCTGGTATTTACAATCTTGCAGCGCTCGCTGGAGCCCGCCAGTCTGTTATATGGATTCAGCCCCTTGTTGGCAGTCCTTACACCGATCGCCATCTGTGCGGTACTGGGTATCACCGTGCTCAGCAGGGTTCGGTAGCGCAAGGCAGGTACTGTAGTTGTGTCTTATTTTTGAAACGGGTTTTGGGATTTGGGGACGACAACAACCTTGGTTGCCGAGAAGCGATCATGCAAGGTGTCGCCTTTGGGATCAATATAAAGCCAGAGAAACCCCAGGCCGAATATAAAAAATGCTGGCCATGCCAGTGCAAATCGAAGCAGTGATTGCTGCATGCCGGGGAGGGTGTTGTTGGTCTGCAATACCTTGAGTCGCCAGGCGATCATGCCCAGAGTTTGCCCACTGCGAGTCCAGAACCAGATGTAAAACCCCGCGCTAGTGGCAATCATCAAGATAAAAATTATATTGCTGACAAGCGGGTCAGTCTGCACCCGGCCTTCTACCAGTTCACTGGTATCAGGCCCTGCAACTGCCAGTACTAAATATCCCACCAGCATCCATATTGCCGCGACGAGAAAACCGTCATAAAGCAGGGCGGCCAGCCGTCTTAACAGTCCGGCTCGCGGCAGGTCTGATACTTCGTTTGTTTGTTCGACACCCACGCTCGGCTAGCCAAGTTCCTTGACTGCCTGAATTAACTGGCTGGCTGCTTTTTGCCCATCGCCGAATAACATCTTGGTGTTATCCGCAAAGAACAGTGGATTTTCCACACCTGAAAACCCAGCGCCGCGGCCGCGCTTGATGACAATGACATTTTCCGCAACATTGGCATTGAGAATTGGCATGCCGAAGAGCGGACTGCTGCTGTCATTTTTGGCGGAAGGGTTCACGACATCATTGGCGCCGATAACCAGGGCAACGGTTGTATTCTTGAAATCGGCGTTGATGTCTTCCATGTCATAAATCATGTCATAGGGCACGCCGGCCTCTGCCAACAACACATTCATATGGCCGGGCATACGTCCGGCAACAGGGTGAATCGCGAATTTAACCTTTACCCCGCGTTCATTGAGAATCTGAGTTAGTTCCCAGATCTTGTGTTGTGCCTGCGCCACCGCCATACCGTATCCCGGGATGATGATAACCTGATTGGCAAATGCCATGAGTATGCCGGCGTCTTGCCCCTGAATTTCCTTCATCTCACCCTGAGCGCCATCGGCGCCAACAGCACTGTCACCGGTGCCAACCCCGGCAAAGAAGACGTTCATCACCGAACGATTCATGGCTACTGCCATTAACTGGGTGAGCAGGCTTCCCGCAGAACCCACAACGATTCCCGCAATGATCATCGCTGCATTGCCCAGCACATATCCCTCGAATCCTACAGCCAATCCGGTAAGCGCATTAAACAGCGAAATGATGACTGGCATGTCAGCGCCACCGACCGGGATGGTTATAAATATGCCGAGCACAAGAGCCAGTGAGAAGAAAACAATGATGGGCATCAGGTCAGCGCTGAAATAAATTGAGATTGCAAATCCCACAGTAACCAAAGCCAGGACAGCATTGATGTAATGCTGACCGGGCAGCAACTTGCTCCGATTTAGCCTGCCATCCAGTTTGGCCCAGGCAATGATGCTGCCGCTGAATGAAATGGTACCGATGATTGCGCCAAGAATACCGAGTATTGCTACGTCCGGACCCAGTGCATCCGCTATCGTCGTAGCGCCTGTCAGGTCATGTGAGGCTTCGGTCGTTGCCTTGAGGAGTTCGACTGCAGCGATGGTGGCAGCGGCGCCACCACCCATGCCGTTATACATGGCAATCATCTGCGGCATATCTGTCATCGCGACTTTTTTACCGCTATACCAGGCGTAGCCACCACCAATTGCGATGGCTATCACGATCAAAAGAATGTTGGTGCTGGCCTGGTCACTGTTGAGTATTTCAGGAGTGCCAAAGGTTACGACAGTTGCCAGCAGCATGCCTGCCCCAGCCCAGTAAATACCGCGGCGTGCCGTGACCGGCGAACTCATTTGTTTGAGTCCGAGTATGAACAGTGCAGCGGCGATGAAATAAGAAGCCTGGATAATAATCTGCATCATCTAGCCCTCACCCTTATCTTCGGTCTTGCTCGGTTTGAACATTTCCAGCATGCGCTCGGTTACCACGTAACCTCCTACCGCATTGCCTGCTGCCAGGAGTACAGCGATAAAACCGATAGTTTGCTGGGTGGGGTTGTCGGCAATACCAAGTGCGAACATGGCTCCTACCAATACGATGCCATGTACAAAGTTTGAGCCCGACATCAAGGGTGTGTGCAGGATGACCGGTACGCGGCTGATTACTTCAAATCCGGTGAAACCGGCCAGCATGAATATATATAGTGCTGCGAGTCCTTCAATCATAAAGCACCTCCCTGAAGTTTTTCCTTGATTCCCGCGTTATGAATCTGCCCGTTGTGTGTGACCAGGCTGTCGTTGATGATCTCATCGTCGAGATTAATGTTGATATTGCCGTCCTGCACCAGCAATTCCAGCAGGTTCAGCAAGTTTTTGGCATAGAGTTCACTGGCGTGGTTTGGCACAGTGCTTGGCACATTTACGGGACCATAAATTTTGACGCCGTTATGAATAACTGTCTCGTCAGCTTTGGTAAGTTCACAGTTACCACCGCCTTCGGCTGCCAGGTCAACAATTACTGACCCACGCTTCATGTTCTCGACCATGGCCTTGCTAATAATGCGTGGAGAAGGGCGTCCGGGTATTGCTGCGGTACTGACGATGACGTCGGCCGCCGCCACATGCTTGGCGAGGATTTCCTGCTGTTGCTGCTTTTCTTCCTCTGTCAGCTCCCTGGCATACCCACCGCTGCCTTCGGCCTTGATTTCTATGTCGACGAATTTGGCACCGAGCGACTCAACCTGTTCCTTTACAGCAGCGCGTACATCGTATCCTTCCACGATTGCGCCGAGCCGACGCGCGGTTGCAATTGCCTGTAAGCCGGCAACGCCTGCTCCGATTACGAGCACCTTGGAGGGTCGTATGGTGCCGGCGGCAGTTGTCAACATGGGGAAAAATTTTCCACTGATCGTGCTTGCCATCAGCACAGCCTTGTAGCCGGCAATAGATGCCTGTGAAGAAAGTGTATCCATAGCCTGGGCGCGAGATATGCGAGGGATTAACTCAACAGAAAACGTACTGATATTTTTGCGCGCCAGTTGTTCAAAGCGTTCGAGTTCACTGTGAGGGTTCACGTAACCGATGAGTACGGAGCCTTCGCGCAGTAATTCGATTTGTTCTTTGGTAACCGGGTTAACTGTCAGAGTGATATCTGCGCCAGCCAAAAGTGTATTGGCATTATCCGCAATAGTTGCGCCTTCATAGTCGGCATCACTGAATCCAGCCAGCTCACCAGCGCCAGTTTCGATAGACACTGCCAGTTCTGCCTTGAGCAGGCGTTTGGTGATATCGGGCACGAGGGCGACGCGCTGTTCAGCGGCGCGAACTTCTTTTGGAACACATATCTGAATCGTCATTGCTTTCCTCAGCATATCCTTGGGACGAGTGGCCGCAGTATATACCGGCAGGTCACAAGATTGAATTGAAGTCGCAGTTCGTCAGTGTCCCAGTTTTGATGTTTTTCTGTTTGATACTCTGTTGAGCCGAAACCTGGCACATTTATCACTATCAGCCGTAGCGTAAGAGATGGAAGCGGGCGCTGTGGGTGATACAAGTGACTATCGAGCGCAGCCTGGCACCCAGTTGAACGACGCCGATCCTGGATCGGCGGCTGGTATTCAGGTCATCCCGTGCGCTAGACATGGCTTGGTCGAGCCCTGCACATGTCAGATTACGGCAGCGGATCTGCGTTGAATTCGCACTTTGGCCGCACCGCAGAATTGCCGGGTTATGTACAAGGCCAGTATTTGCTAATATTCGCAGCCCGCAACCTGCCGGAAGACACACTGAGCCATGGGTGCCCGACATATTAAATTAATGGATACAACACTGCGTGACGGTGAGCAGACGCAGGGTGTCTCCTTTTCGGTCAATGAAAAGGTGAATATCGCCCGTGCGCTGCTGCAATCATTGAGGGTTGATCGTATTGAAGTGGCTTCTGCCTGTGTTTCCGAGGGCGAGAAAGAGGCAGTGGCGCAAATTACTGCCTGGGCGGCAGAGCATGGCCTGGACGATCGGGTCGAGGTATTGGGCTTTGTCGATTACCAGCGTAGCGTCGACTGGATTCGTAGTGCTGGTGGCAAGGTTATCAATTTGCTGGCCAAAGGTAGTGAGAAGCACTGCCGGCAGCAATTAGGCAAATCACTTGAGGAACACCTGGTCGACATTTCCAGAACGACCGACTATGCCCATGAGCAGGGAATGCAGGTGAATATGTATCTGGAAGACTGGTCGAATGGTTTTCGAGACAGCCCCGATTATGTATTCGGCTTGATTGAAGGCATCAGGTCATTTGGTATCAATCACTACATGCTGCCAGACACACTCGGTGTGTATTCACCACCAGAAGTCAGTGATGCGCTCGGCACCATGATCGAGAAGTACCCGGATCTGAATTTCGATTTCCACCCCCATAATGACTATGGCCTGGCAACGGCTAACGTGATGGCAGCAGTGCTGGCTGGCATCAATAATATTCACTGCACGATTAACTGCCTGGGAGAGAGAGCAGGTAATGCTTCGCTGGCAGAAGTCGCAGTAGTGCTCACAGACAAGATGGGCATGGAATTAAGTATCGATGAGTCACGTATCGCGGTGGTTAGCCGCATGGTGGAGAATTTCTCGGGCAAATGGATTGCCGCCAATACGCCGATAGTTGGGGCTGATGTGTTCACCCAGACGGCGGGTATCCATGCCGATGGTGATCTAAAGGGAGACCTCTACGTTTCCAAATTGAGTCCGGAAAGATTCGCACGCAAGCGCGTCTATGCGTTGGGCAAGATGTCTGGCAAGGCATCGCTCATCAATAACCTGGAAGAGATGGGTATCAGCCTGTCAGAGCAGGATCAGGCGCGCGTATTGGAGCGCATCGTCAAACTGGGCGACTCCAAACAGGTCATCACGTCGGAAGACTTGCCTTTTATCATCGCGGATGTGATGGAAAGCCGCGAACTACAGCATGTAACCCTGCTCAACTGCTATATCAATAGTGGTCTGGATGTTGAGAGTACTGCGAGCGTAAGAATAGGCATCGGTGAAGAGGAATATCAGGGTTCGGGTTCAGGCAATGGTGGTTTCGCGGCGTTTTTTGATGCCATCGAGAAGATGCTCCAACCACTGGAATTCGAAATGCCAGCACTGGTCGATTACGAAGTGCATATTCCGCGGGGCGGACAGACCAGTGCCCTGACCGAATGTATAATCACCTGGCAACTACCGCAGCGTAATTTGAAAACTCGCGGTGTCGATTCCAACCAGGTTATTGCTGCGGTTAAAGCGACCCTGCGTATGATTAATCTGAAATGGCAGGCTGAACGCTAGGGTTTTGCTACCGGAGCTTTGCTCAGGGCTTCGGCAACCTTGTCACCAAACGCTGCGGTATCGATCATTTTGATATCAGCACCCGGCTTGGAAAGATCAGGTGTAGAAAATCCATCGGCAAAGACACTCTGCATGGCATGCCAAACGTGCCTGGCTTCGTCCTCCAGACCCAGACTCATCTCCAGCATCATCGCTACCGAGCCAATCATGGAGTAAGGGTTGGCAATGTTCTGGCCGGCGATATCCGGTGCCGAGCCATGAGAGGGTTCATAGTAGGCTTTTTCCGGACCGATACAGGCTGAGGGCATGAGGCCAAGCGAGCCCAGGATGCCGCCGCCCTGGTCGCTGAGAATATCTCCAAACATGTTTTCCATGACCATGACGTCAAACTGCCCCGGGTTGAGGCACAGGTAAGTGGCGGCTGCATCGACCAGGATATGCTGGACCTGAACATCAGGATAATCCTGTCCCACTTCCTCCATGACCTCATTCCAGAGGACGCTGGATTTCAGCACATTGCTTTTGTGAATATTGTGTAAAACGCCTTTACGTTTTTGTGCTGTGTCGAAAGCTACCTTGGCTATTCGCGCTATCTGATCTTCATCGTATTCGAGACTTTCATTAACGAAACGTTTGCCTTCGGCGTTGATGCCGGTTTCTTTCTTGCCGAAATACAAACCGCCAACCAGTTCGCGGATGATGATGAAGTCGATACCGTCGCCAATAATTTCTGGTTTCAGAGGAGAAAAATGTGCCAGCCCCTTGGGTAGATACACAGGTCTGAAGTTGGCAAAGGTATTGTAGCGACGTCGCAGTGGCAGCAGGGCGCCACGTTCGGGCTGCTCATCGACCGGTATCTTCTTGGATTCTTCATGGCTCAGACCGATTGGGCCCTTGAGGATGGCATCGGCTGCATCGCACAGGTCCATGGTGGCCTGGGGAAAGGATTTGCCATGTTCGAAATAGGCGCTGGCCCCAAATGCGCCATGAACCAGATCAAGATCCAGATTGTTACGCTGCGCGGCTAATTCCAGAATCTTGACAGCCTCGACCATGATTTCGGGGCCTATACCGTCGCCGTCGAGCAATGCAATTTTATACTGAGCCATAATCCCTTCCTATTCCTTCATAATATCCAGCGAGTTGAGACTGGCAGCTCGCGTCGGCAGTGTCAGAAAGCCGCGTAATTTATCATGCTGAAGAGATTCTTAACAGCGATCGACAGTTCTGCCACACGGGTATCTGGGCCGTCCGGCGCATATGCTCGAGCGTGCGTACACACGGTGACAGGGTCGATACGGAAGCGCTATAAGATCACAACCTGAGGGTGCGAAAAGAAAAATTGGTACCGGAGGCCGGACTTGAACCGGCACGCTATCGCTAGCACCGGATTTTGAATCCGGCGTGTCTACCAATTTCACCACTCCGGCACGGATCCTAATAATGGCTTGGATGGACTTGGTAACAAAAAGCCGGGGGATTATACCAGTTGCGCCTTTGCAAGCAATTGATCATCACCTCTACAATGTGCGGTTCCTGTATTCCTTACATCCGGATTAGTCTCGAATAAATGAAGCTTGCTGATTTTAGTTACAACCTGCCTGCAAGATTGATCGCCGAATTCCCCATGGAAAGCCGCACTGCGAGTCGTTTACTGACTTTGCAGGCTGGTTCAGGCACGACCACGCACAGGCATTTCATCGACTTGCCTTCTCTCTTGCGGCCTGGTGATTTACTGGTTTTCAATGACACCCGCGTTATACCAGCCAGGCTAATCGGCCATAAGCCCACTGGCGGCAGCATAGAAGTGCTTCTGGAGCGCATGCTGGAAGGTGATCGGGTGCTGGCGCAGGTCAAAGCCAGCAAATCGCCGCGGCCAGGTGGGCAGCTGGTATTTGATTTGCCTTCCAGGGATAAGCAGATAGTTGTCGATGTGATGGAGCGGCAGGGTCAATTTTATGTTTTGCAATTTCCGGTTGAGCCGGGGCTGCAAGCAATCGTTAATGAAATAGGCCATATACCTTTGCCGCCATATATCCAACGCGATGATACGGCAATGGACAGCGAGCGTTATCAAACTGTCTACGCACGAAATGATGGAGCAGTAGCCGCGCCGACGGCCGGGTTGCATTTTGACGACGAACTATTACGGGCACTGGATAACATGTCGGTGCAACAGGAGTTTCTGACCCTGCACGTGGGAGCAGGTACGTTTCAGCCTGTGAGAGTCGATGAAATAACAGAACACAAGATGCACTCCGAGTATTTGCAGTTGAGCGAAGCGGTTTGTGCCAGTGTCGATGCCTGCAAGGCTGCGGGTGGTCGAGTAATTGCCGTGGGAACGACTTCGGTCAGGGCGCTGGAAACCGCCGCGCAAGATGGCGTGCTCAAACCCTATGCCGGGGACACCAATATCTTTATTTATCCGGGATATGAATTTCAGGTTGTCGACGCCATGATCACCAACTTTCACTTGCCAGAGTCTACGCTGTTGATGCTGGTGAGCGCCTTTGCGGGACAAAAAGTGCTACTTGACGCCTATAACGAAGCGATCGCCGAAGAATACAGATTCTACAGTTATGGCGATGCCATGTTCATACATCGCTGACTTGTCGGAGTTGCGATTTCCGTCTTGGCAAGGTCAAAAAGCCGGGCGGAGTGCGTTCAAGAAGGCCGGGATTCTGCTATACTGCGCGGCCCTGACAGCCTAATTGGCAATTATCACAAACTACATAGAGTACTTACAGAAAGGATTTATACGCCATGAAACAACCCGTTCGAGTCGCCGTTACCGGAGCAGCTGGGCAGATCAGCTACTCTCTGCTGTTTCGTATCGCTGCCGGAGAAATGCTGGGCACCGATCAGCCGGTAATTTTGCAACTGTTGGAGATTACGCCAGCATTGGATGCTCTCAAGGGTACGGTTATGGAAATCGAAGACTGCGCATTTCCGCTGGTGGCGGATATCGTGCAGACAGACGATCCAGCGGTGGCCTTCAAAGATGCGGACTATTGCCTGCTGGTGGGTGCCCGGCCACGAGGGCCTGGTATGGAGCGCAAGGACCTGCTCGAAGCCAATGCCCAGATATTCTCAGTGCAGGGCGCTGCGATAAATGAGAATGCCAGCCGCGATGTCAAAGTGCTGGTAGTTGGTAATCCAGCCAATACCAACGCGCTGATTGCTTATCGTAATGCGCCAGACCTGGCGCCTGGCCAATTTACCGCCATGACTCGCCTGGACCATAACCGTGCTATTGCACAATTGGCAGAAAAGACTGGCAAGCACAACACTGATGTCGACGGCGTCATTATCTGGGGCAACCATTCAGCCACTCAATATCCGGATATCCATCATTGTCAGGTTGACGGTACTGCAGCAACCGACCTGGTTGACCAATCCTGGGTGGAAAGTGATTTTATTCCCACTGTGCAACAGCGCGGAGCAGCCATTATCAAGGCGCGCGGCGTATCCAGTGCGGCTTCAGCCGCGAACGCCGCCATTGAGCACATGCGAGATTGGGCGCAGGGTACTGACGGCAAGATCGTCAGTATGGGAATACATAGTGATGGCAGTTATGGTATCGAAAAAGGGTTAATTTATTCTTTTCCGGTAACCTGTGACAATGGCGCTTACACGATCGTGCAAGATCTGGAAGTAAACGAGTTTAGCCAGAAACTGATAACGGCTACCGAGACTGAGCTCAAAGAAGAGCGTGATGCGGTGGCGAGTCTGTTACCCTGATTTTCAGCATGCTGCCGGGGTTGATCTCCGGCAGCATGCTGTTTGCTTCTTGCGCGAGCTCCGCTACGACATTAGCACACCCAACTCGGTGCCAGGATAGAATGAGCTCTACACCTCTCTCAATACTTCGTACACAACAGTTCTGGATTTTCCAGTTGGTAGGCTGGTCGATATGGGTTTTTATGTTGATATTGCGGGATTTGTTCTTCGTTCCTCCCGAATATATTTTTCCCAGGGCCGTGGTGTTCAGCTTCAGCGCGGTGGTTGGCATGTTTCTGACGGCAGGCTTGCGGCAGCTCTATAAGTGGTTTTGGGAGAGCGGTTTCATAACCCGTTTTCTGGTGCTCTGGTTTGGCTCCCTGTTCGCTGCAATGCTGTGGCAGCCGTTTCAGAACTACATCGCGCTACTACCATTCGGAGATATCATCGATCTGAGTAATGCATCGGCAGAAGACTTGTTTGACGGATTGCTCAGTAATTCATTTCCGCTTTTGTTGTTATGGAGCGGCCTGTACCTGATGTTCAAGTACTATCAGCTGTTCCAGATGGAAAAGGAAAAAAGCCTGCGCTCAGAGGCATTAGCCCATGAGGCGCAATTGCTGATGCTGCGCTATCAGCTTAACCCTCATTTTCTGTTCAATACACTCAATGCCATTTCCACCCTTATACTTGGTAATGCCAATAAACAGGCTAACGAGATGGTGACCAAGCTTAGTAAATTCCTGCGTTACTCACTCGACCATTCTCCGTTGGACAAGGTGAGCCTGGCCCACGAGCTTGATACTTCGCGGCTTTACCTCGACATCGAAAAGGTCAGATTTGCAGAGCGCCTGAAGTTGAATTTTGATATCCCGCGGGATGCCGAGTCAGCAATGGTGCCTACCATGTTGTTGCAGCCGCTGATCGAAAACTCTATAAAATATGCGATATCCAAATCCGAGAGCGGCGGTACCATAAACATTAGTGCGCGTGTTGAAGGCAAGCATTTAAGACTCGAATTAAGCGATGATGGTCCAGGTATTCAAGGCGACACAAAGCATATGACGTTTGCAAAGGGTGTAGGTATCAGTAATATCCGTAACCGCCTAAGTGAAATCTATGGTGAGAATCACCACATTGGTTTTACTAACGCAGAAGCAGGAGGTCTGACCGTCACGGTAGAAATTCCCTATGAGCCAGAATGATTTAGAATTCTTGACAGCAATCATTGTCGATGACGAACAGCTCGCACGTGAAGGGCTGGAACTGCGATTGAATTCAATCGACGCAGTCAAGGTCGTGGCAAACTGTGCGAACGCGCGCGAAGCGAAGGCAGCAATACTGGAGCATGAGCCAGATCTGGTCTTCCTTGATATTCAGATGCCAGGTAAAACCGGGCTGGAAATGATCAGCGAAATTCAGGCGGATATCCTGCCAATGGTAATTTTTGTTACTGCATATGACTCATTTGCCGTAGAAGCCTTTAAGGTGCATGCGGTGGATTATCTGCTTAAGCCGGTGGATAGTGATGATCTGCAGGCAGCCATTGATAAAGCCAGAGAGCGCAAGAGCCAGAGCGAAGCAATTGTTCACAAGAAGAAATTGCTCAATCTGGTCATTGGTATGACCGGCAAATCTGAAACTGCTATTGGCGAGATGATAAACAGTGAGGACGGCGGCTCCGAGCACGCTGACCGGCTGGCAATTAAAGATGGTTCTTCAATTACCTTCGTACCAATAAGGGATATCGACTGGATAGATGCGGCAGGTGATTATATGTGTGTGCATGTGCAGGGAGAAACCCACATCATGCGCACCACAATGAAGGAGTTGGAGAAAAAGCTCGACCCTTCGATATTCCAGCGCGTGCATCGCTCAACGATTGTTAACTTGCAGCGTGTGGAAAAAGTGTCTTCACATATCAATGGTGAATATCATCTTACGCTGAGTTGTGGTGCCTCTTTGAAAATGAGTCGATCCTATAAAGAAAAGGTAAAGCACTTTTTCTGAGCTCAAATGCATCCTAACTCAGATGATTGAGTGGTAATTCTGTATTTTTTATCACTTGCCGCAACATGAAACTCGAGTGCACGTCCGTCACTCCTTCAATCCGCGTTATTTTGTTAAGCAGGAATTCCTGGTAGTACTCCATGTCGGGTATTACGACCTTCAATTGATAGTCGGCTGATTGCCCGGTAATCAACATACATTCAACTACCTCTGGATAACTGTTCACTACGCTTTCAAATTTTTCAAAGCGGTCGGGAGTGTGGCGGTCCATACTAATCTGGATTAGCGCAGTCAGTTTCAGGTCCAGTTTTGATGGATCAAGCAATGTCACGCTGCCGAGTATTATCCCGGCATCTTCCAACTGTTTTACGCGTCGGGCGCACGGCGAAGGGGACAGGCCAATCTTGTCAGCCAGTTCCAGGTTGGTGATGCGACCATTGCGCTGCAGTTCCTGCAGGATGCGTTTGTCGAGCTTGTCCAGGTGCATGGTTGCGAGATCCTGTGGTTCGAAATGAGTAAATATACCCTAGTTTATTAATTAATTAGCTAATATGTAAATATTAATCTAAAAATATAGTTAAAAACACCATATATAGCAGTATTTAATAGAATATATGAGTAGAAATACCATGAACTTTTGCCTATCCTACGCAACTCCTTTCCGGGGTGCGGTGGTGATCCCTCCGACCCCGGGCCCTTCGGGGCATGAAGAGGAACTGGAAGCGATTTGAATCAACCGCCAGTGGCTGAGATCCAGACCATCGAGTTGAAGGAAATTGCAACGATATTGAATTGAAATTGACTGGCATTACCTATCGAGTATGCAGCCAGGGAATGCAGGAACTTTTTATGTTTGATCATCGCAAGTACAAGCCGTTTGAACCGATAGCAATCAAGGATCGCACCTGGCCAGACCAGGTAATAAGCAAGGCGCCCAAGTGGTGCAGCGTTGACCTGCGCGATGGTAATCAAGCCCTGATTGAGCCTATGTCTGTCGAGCAGAAGAAGAAAATGTTCGAGTTGCTGGTTGCCGTGGGTTTTAAAGAAATTGAGGTAGGTTTCCCGGCTGCATCACAACCGGATTTTGATTTCGTCAGGTATCTCATTGAAGCCAACAGGATTCCTGATGACGTCACCGTTCAGGTTTTGACTCAGGCGCGGCCTGAGTTGATTCAGCGAACTTTTGAATCTCTCAAGGGAGCGAAACAAGCGATTCTGCATGTTTATAACTCCACATCAGTGGTGCAGCGCGAGAAAGTATTCAAGACTGACAAGGCTGGTATCAAAGCTATCGCAGTCGCTGGAGCGACAGAAGTAAAACGCTGTGCGGAGCTGGCGCCGGAAACCGACTGGACCTTCGAGTATTCGCCAGAGAGTTTTACAGGTACTGAAGTTGATTATGCTGTTGAGGTTTGTAATGCAGTGATCGAAGTGTGGAACCCCAGCCCTGAGAAGCCTGCAATCATTAATTTGCCATCCACTGTTGAAATGGCAACACCGAATATTTATGCCGACCAGATCGAGTGGTTTGGCCGCCACATCAACCGGCGCGATTCTGTAATTATCAGCTTGCACACACACAATGACCGGGGTTGCGCAGTAGCTGCCGCGGAGCAAGCTGTCATGGCAGGTGCCCAACGTGTGGAAGGCACATTGCTGGGCAATGGCGAGCGCACTGGCAATATGGATATCGTGGTTATGGCCATGAATTTATATAGTCAGGGAATCGATCCTGAACTGGATCTGCACGACATGGACAATATTGTGTCTGTAGTGCGCGAATGCACGCAGATCAACGTGCATCCACGTCAACCTTACGCAGGCGACCTGGTGTTTACTGCTTTTTCAGGTTCGCATCAGGATGCCATCAAGAAATGCCTCGATACCTATCAGGAAGGGTCGCCCTGGCAGATAGCCTATCTTCCTATCGATCCCCGTGACCTGGGTCGTACCTATCAGGATGTGATACGGGTCAACAGCCAATCCGGTAAAGGTGGTGTGGCATATGTACTGGCCAACAAGTTCGGGTTCCAGTTGCCGCGCTGGTTGCAGATTGAATTCAGCCGGGTCGTACAAAAGGTAACTGAAGATTCTGGTCAGGAGATTCACCCTGATGCAATCTGGGGATTGTTCAACAAGCATTACCTGGACAACAAAAAATTATTGAGTCTGGAAAATTTCTCTATTGAGAAGAAAGCAGGACGCGAAAGTTTCAATGCCCAACTCGACTACTTTGGCAAAGAGATTGCCATAAGCGGCCAGGGTGATGGAGTGCTTGATGCCTTTGTCGAAGGTTTGAAGCAGGCTATCAATATTGATTTTGAAATTATGGAATATGGTGAACATGCTTTAGGGCAGGGCGCCGATGCTGAGGCGGTAACCTATATTCAGCTAAAATGTGAAGGTCGCCGTTACACCGGTGTGGCCATTTCCAAGGATATTATTTCTTCATCTCTCGATGCCTTCATGGGGGCTGCCAGCCAGTTGCTCGACGAGCAACAAGTAGCTGCCTGACCCCAATCAACAGGCAGTCTTGCAGTAAATCGGATCAGATCGCAGTTCACCCACAAGGTGACAGCTAACAGGTTAGCCGTTTGATCCGAGGCGCTGCCTGCCTCCAATTCCGCTGTTTTCCCCGCAGCAGCCCTGAGCAGCAGGGCCTTCTTTTGTGTCGAAAAATTATGCTAATCTAAATGAGAATGATTTGCATTTACCCAAATCTTTGTTATATTACCTGCCAATCGCACATACCTGACAAGGAGACAGAAGTGAAACGGAAGATAGTGGCCAGCAGTCTGGCAGTAGCTCTCGGGCTTGCAGCCAGTGGCTTAGTAGCAGCGGCGGAAGAAGATACCCCTTCGGTCGAGCAACTCTGGGAAGTAGTTCAGGCGCAGCAGGCAGAATTGGAGCGCTTGCGCACAGAACTTGAAGCAACTCGTAGCGAATCACAGACAGTGCAGGTTCAGTCATTGGAAAACAGCGCCCGCATTGAAGCGGTGGGTGAGGTGATCGACAGTGGCAGTCTGGCTGGCACAAGTTGGGCGGACCGCACGAGCATCGGTGGTTACGGTGAAATGCTTTACAACAATGAAACCAGTGGCTCAACCACAAAAGAACTGGATATCCAGCGTTTTATTATCTTTCTTAATCATGAATTCAATGAATCCTTGCGTTTCGTTTCGGAACTGGAAATTGAACATTCATATATCTCCGATGATGCGCGTTCACCTGGTGCTGTTGAACTCGAGCAGGCTTATCTTGAGTGGGACTATGCCAGGAATCACAGCGTGTTGGCTGGCATGCATCTGGCACCAATCGGCATTCTCAATGAAACCCATGAGCCCAATACTTTCTATGGTGTAGAGCGCAACAGCATCGAGTCGCGCATTATTCCAACCACTTATCGACTTAATGGTGTGAAGTTTGCTGGACAACTGGGCGGCGGTTTTAGCTATGACCTGGGTATTAGTGAAGGCTTGTTTTTCGAAAGTGGCAATGGTGGTGAACTTAGCATACGTGATTCACGCCAGAGTGGCGCCCGTGCCGAAATGGACAACCCTGCCTATACTGGTCGACTGCGCTATACCGGAATTCCAGGGTTGGAACTGGGAATGACATTGCATTACCAGACCGACATGACCCAAAGTGGCAGTACGCGCGGCAATATCGGTCGTGATGGTGTTATCGATGTGTTGGGCAATTCTGTTGCTGATATAGACGGACTGCTGACGGAAGCTCACCTTGTATACCAGAATGGTCCATGGGGTTTCAGGGCATTAGTGGCTGAATGGGATATCGACGGCAGCATCGAGCAAGTAGCTAACAATGATCTCAGCAACAATGGTCTCGGCAGAGATCGGCAGTATGGGTATTACTTCGAGCCTTCGTATCGATTTACAAATAAACTCGGCGGCTTTGTCAGATACGAAAGAGTCAATGAGCGCGCTGGCAGCAATACTGGAGATGCGGCTGATTCTGCGACTAATCGCATGCTGGCTGGCGTTAACTACTGGCTGACTGACAACGCAGTTCTGAAATTCGACTATCAGTTTGAAGATGATGACGCCAACAGCGATCTGGATGGATTTAATCTGGGGGTCGGCTGGCAGTTCTAGGATGAAGCAGCAATTAATTAAATGTTGAAACAACTAACCTGTTTTTTTATTAGTGCATTGTTCATCGCTGGCTATGGTAGCAACTCCATGGCCAGCGATGATTTTATTGCGCCTGAAGAATTTCTCAATCACGTGTTTGAGGGCGCTGTACCTGAAAGCAATACTGTTTGGTTGAACGGGGATCTACGTGAAGTCGCCACGGCTATTCTCGGACATAAACCAGGTTATCTGCGCATGCGCTATTGGGGCGATACGACGCGTTCAGCCTGGATCGTGGACGAGATTGGTAAAACCGAGCCCATTACCATAGGCATCGTTGTTGCAAACAACCAGATCGAACAGGTCGAAGTTCTGGCTTTCAGGGAATCCAGAGGTTGGGAAATCAAGCACAACTTCTTCAAACGCCAGTTCAAAGGTGCTGCTATACATGAGCAACATCTCGATCGCAACATAGATGGAATAAGTGGCGCCACCTTGTCGGTTAGGGCGATGACCAACGTTTCAAGACTGGTTTTATATATGGCGCAACAGCTGTCGTCCTGATAGCTTTAGCCTCCGTGAATTCTACATCTCCTGTTAAGCAAAATAGCCGACGCCGAACGCATCTGCGGTCGCTGTTGAGTCTGCACCGTAGAATGGGGTTAATCAGTGCGTTATTTGTCATTGTGCTTTCGCTCAGTGGCCTGATCCTGCACCATGCCAACCGGTTGAATCTCGATACACGATTTTTGCAATCTCCGGCGCTGCTTGCGTGGTATTCGATCGAAGTGCCATCACTGCGCGCGAGTTTTACCAGTGGCACAAGAGAAGTAAGCCAAATTGAGACGGCGATCTATGTTGATGCGCACCGCCTGCCTGCGACCTTATCGACCCTCGTTGGTGCAGTGCCGGTCAGTTTCGGTCACGTGATTGCCGGTAGTGGTCAACTTCTATTGATCAATACAGATGGAGAGCTGATAGAAGTTCTGGGCAGTCAGCACGACGTTCCACCTGTTATAACAGGCATTGGATCCACGGCTGACGGAACAATCTATCTGCGTGGTGTAAATACATTATTTCATGCCGATCTGGACAGCTTGCAGTTTACCGCTCTGGACACTCCGACAGCCCTCGTGTTGTGGAGTGAATCTGGCCGGAGCACTTTGGCGCAACAAATACGCGTCGATTACGGTCGTACATTGTTAACCTGGGAACGCGTTTTGCTGGACGTGCATAGCGGCCGCTTTTTTGGCGGTTTTGGCGTGCTACTTGTGGATGTCATGGCCATTTTGTTTGTGTTTATGGCATTAACTGGTATCTGGATATGGGCACGTAGGCGCAATAAGAATTCTCAATGATCACCCGCAGCTCCGAGCTGTAGTTCTCTGGCTAGTAGATTAATGGGTAAATTAATAATCGCAGCGTCACTAACAGGACTTTTTCTGGAACTCTTTGGTGTGAGTTGGGATGCAGTTGACCGTAAAATCACCAGTGAATTTCCCGATGTCAGTTTCATCTATCGAGAGGAATTGCTGCAAGCTTATGAGAATAAAGATCTGAATGTGCCTCTGCTCATAGATGTGAGGGAGCCACGAGAATTCGCTGTAAGTCGCTTGCCAGGGGCAATAAATCTGCAATCAGCGCAGAGCATCAGCATGGAAATCGCGGATCGCGATCAACCTATTGTTGTGTACTGCTCGGTTGGTTATCGATCAGCTGCGGTTGCCGCGGAATTACAGTCCCTCGGCTATAGCCAGGTCTGGAATCTGCAGCATTCAATTTTCGGCTGGGGCAATGCCGGAGCGCCATTGGAAAACGCGGATGGTGGCACAAAGCGTATCCACCCCTACAATTCTGCCTGGGGTAAATTGCTCGATGAGTCGCTGCGGGCATACAGCCCCTGAAAGCAAGCGTTCTTCCCCAACTCCAAACTTTTTCCACTGTGCTTGCGACCAATTCTCCAAAGCCAGTATCCTGTGCGAGTGGAATATATCCCGCAATGACCGATAGATAGCGGTATGTAAGAGATATTCGTGGATTAGACCCAGGACAGGATGAGCAAATCATGAGCGCTATTGACGAAGATGAAGCATTAATTGCTGCAGCTCTCAATGGGTCGGCCTATGCCTGGGAGAAGCTTGTTAAACGCTATGAAGGGCGCATTTATAACCATGGATTGCGGCTGACTGGTAATGCCAGCGACGCGATGGACCTTATGCAGGAGGTATTTCTCGGCGTGTATCGCAATTTGCACAGGTTCAGGGGAGACGCAAAATTCAGTAGCTGGGTTTTTCGCATCGCACATAATAAAGCTGTGGATATGAACCGGCGCAAGAAATTGCTGTCCAGCCACGGTAAGTCAAAGGACGATGAAGATTACGATTTGTCTGACAGCATTGCTGCGAGCAGTGAGCTGGAACCAGAGCTTAGCGCCCAGCAGGCGGAAACCAATCGGCAGATCATGACAATGCTGGCAAGCTTGCCAATCGAGCAAAAAATGGTGGTGGAGTTAAAGGTGTTTCAGGCTCAGACATTTGAAGAGATAGCCGCATCGCAGGACATTTCGTCCAACACTGCCAAAACCCGATTTTATACAGCTCTGAAAAAACTCAAGAGCTTGACGGAGGATCAACATGTCTTGTCCTAAAACCGAACATCTGGTGCAGGAATTTTTTGCTGATGACTTAGCGCCAGTGGCCCGCGAAGAAATTGATAGACATCTGGCAGATTGCGAGGCATGCGGTGCTGAGCTGCGTGCCATTCTCGGTGCCCAGAACAAAATGCAGCAATGGCACGAGCAAAGAGTTCCGCACTGGGACCGGGGTCTGGAACTGTTCCGGCGCGAGCACCGTGTCGAGCATTCGCGAACGGGATTCTGGAGTCGGCTGCAATGGTTACCCACTGCAGCATCCTTCGCCATGCTGGCAGTGTTGTTATTGAATGTCACAGTAGTGTCCAACGAACGGAGTTTCTCAATTGCTTTCGGAGGTGCTGACCCAGGGTTAAATGATCAATTTGCACAATTGCAGGAATCGCAACGCATTGAGTTGCAGAACGCAATAGCAAGGTTCGAAGACAGACAGGATAGTAATAACGTCATGTTGATGCAGGCCGTCATGGAGCAAACCCAACAGACAACGGCTGAGAACTTCGAGCAGATATACGCCTATTTCGAGCAACAACGCTTGCGTGATTTACAGGATATGCGAGCCAGCTATCAATATCTCGTAGATAGTGACTTCGAAACAATTCGATCGCTGGAACAATTGGCCAGTTTTGTCAGCTATCAGGGAGACCTGCGGTAATCCTATGATGAGATTCCCAGCCAAATTCAATATCACCGTGCTGCTTGTTGGCTTGTCGTTAAGTTCACTCAGTGCTGCACAGCAGCCTGATCTGGCTGAATTGCGCCGCAATATTGATTTGTTTTCCGGCGTTATCGAAGAAGCGCTCGGATTGCAGCAAGGCTCGGGATTTCTCGGTTTGAATCGCGGTGAAGTGCGTGCAACGTATTTGCAGGAACAAGGCATCGTGTTGCAAGTGCGAACACCTTTGGCCTCGCGCCGCAATCGTCTTAGCCTGGCCCAGTTAAGTTCAACCATTCAGGCGTTACCGCGAACCAATCCCTTTGAAGAGATCAGTCGCCGTGCGAGCCAGACGGCAACACTACAAACTGACGCCGCCGCCGCTACATCCGCTTCCGGGGCCAGTGACTACTATTCAGACATGATGGAAAATATCGCCAGCATCGACTACTCACTGGTAGTTAACAGTGCATTACAGGAAGCTGCAGAAGCCGGTCGTTCATTGCGCTCCATGGGTTTCATGGATGAACTGAACTATGCCGCATTACGTGATGAACTGGGTCAGATTCGTTCACAGCTCGAACAAGATCTGGACAATTTGCGTAGCGCAGCGACTGCTCAGCAAACCGAAAACACCAGTACTGCTGCAACCGCTGAAGAGCCTCTCCTGATGGATGAAATAGTCAGAAGCATAGAGAGTTTGCGAATTAGCGCGGTGCAAAAAGCTGAAGAATTACAAGAACGGCAGGCCATGGCTGAGCAGCAGTATGCGGCAAGCTGGCAATCAGAAGTCGCCGAGCTGGAGCAGACTTTATACACCACAATGTGTGATTTCTCGTCAACCTTCCGAACCTTGCCTGAATCGAACAAAGTCACAGTTATTCTCGTGGACCTCGGCGAGGCTACGCAGGCTTACCCGAGCCCGGACAAGATTCATATTTTCGATCGTGAAGACTTGCTTGGCTGCCAGGCTGGAAACATCGATGCAGCGGAATTGCGTGATCTCTCGGTCAGCTACTCCTACTGAACCCATCCTGCCTTAAAATGGCGCACCGGTAATATTTACATCGGCTGGTGTAAACTGCTTGGCTGCATCTGTATTCTGATACAGGCGAGTGATAAGCAACATTACGCCAGGCACATCCAGTAAATCGATGTCATCAAATACTAATTTGCGCCGTATACGCTCACGAGTAGTAAACAAAGAGCCGTCCGAGCGAAAATTCAGGAATGTAAAATCTTCATCCTCGTAACCCCAGTCACTGGAGATGACTTCCTGACCCAGGCCGCCGTCCAGTCTCGGGAAAGGATAAAACCAGCGTCCACCGCTGTACCCGGCTTCATAAGTGATGATGAAGCCGTCCGGATAATACCAGGTGACATCAAAGGCACGAAAATAGTTGGTCGCGAGATTACCATTGGGCCAAAACAGGGCCTGGTCTCCATGCATCCAGTGATATGCCATGATGCGACCATTCGGATAGTAGATTGAGGTGTCTTCTCCCGGTTCGGCCATGAATAATTGTCCATTGGGAAAATACCAGGCGTCATAGTACAGGTCAGTGGATGCCAGCCTGCCATTGTCGTAATAGCTGTTGCCACGAGTGAACCCCGTAAGAATCACTGGCTGACAGACCATACGATTCAGTTCCGCTAACTGAGACTCCATGTTTTTTAACGCCTGCACATCATCATGATCTGCCGGCAACAGGGCATTAAGTGTGACCATTTTCGCCATGAATTCCAGAGTGGCGCAGGCACTACTGACGTTCTGGGACCCTGAATTTGCTAACACGCCCTGACTTGTAGCAAGGCCGGCAAGCAGCAATAAAGCGTAAATGATTCGCATGGGTAACTCCTGGCATCCCATATTGGGACAATTTCCTGTTAATGTGGAAATCATAGGCATTTAAATGTGAACCCCGACTTAATAAGCCTGTAATCTGCTTTTTGGGGTTGGTCTGGCGCTGGAATGCCGCTAAAATGCTGGCTTCGCAGCGAATCATGTGGTGATATCTGCTCAGTATTGTGACGGATAGCGGTTGAAGCCAGCAGTTAGCAGCGCAGCAGCGATATACAGAAATAAAAAGATATAGAAAGCGCAGAAGTTTTTACCTTGAATTGATTGGTGGTTGATTGAACAAAAATGACGCTTTGTGCGTCGTTTCAACAGGGAAGCAACCACAACGCACCTGGTAATAGTCCGGTATAAAAAGCAGCGGTACTCGAGGAGAACAAGATGGACTGCCCAAAATGCAATTCTGAAATGAACGAACTGAAAATTGAGACCCTGCATGGACAGGTAATCATTGATAAGTGTAATAACTGCAATGGCCTATGGTTTGATGAAGGTGAGGCTGAGCAACTCAAGGGCGACTGGATGGCGGATTTCGCAGATAGCGGCGATCCAGAAGTGGGGAAAACCTACAACACCGTGCGTGATATTCAATGCCCGCGATGCGGCAAGCCCATGGTTAAATTAAACGATAAGAAACAATCTCACCTGGAATACGAAGCCTGTGAAGAACACGGTATTTTTATGGATGCCGGCGAATTTACCGACTTCAAACACGAAACATTGCTGGATCGATTTCGCGATGTGGTGGCGAGCTTGAAGCGCCGCAAGAAGTAGTTATCCTGCCGATTAAAGAGAACGCCATTTGGGATGATCCCAGATGGCGTTTTTTTTATCTCCGAAATTTATCGCGGGCATTTTTCCAATGCGAGTCCAGGGCGCGTCTTCAGTATGAAAGTCAGATCCCATGGATAAATACATGTTGAATTCGAGTGCCAATTCTTTGAGATATTTCTGGGCGATATTGTCAATTTGGGAATAACTGGCTTCGAGCGCACTGCCGCCTGCCTGTTCGAAGGCGTGCACTAATCTTCGCAGCTTTGTGCGTGTCAGATTATAGCGATCGGGATGTGCCAAGACTGCAATTCCACCTGCCTGGTTGATAGTAGATATCGCTTCTTGTAATTCACACCAGTGAGATGCCACGTATATTTTTCCGTTTGGCCCAAGATACTTTTTGAACGCTTTCTGACGATTGGCAACCAGCTTTTTATCTACGAGAAAATCCGCGACATGGCTGCGAGTTGGGGAATGACAACCGAGGGAATCAATATATGCAGAAAGCCCAAAGCTACCGAGTTTCTCAAGTTTGCTGTTGATGGCCTGAATTCTGGTTTGACGACGAATCTTCTGCTGCTTTAGCAGGTCCAGCAAAACAGTATTTTTCTGATCAAAACACAAGCCCACGACATGAATTTCCAGATTCTCCCACGCGCTGGAGATTTCCACGCCGGCAATGAGAGTCACGCCGTGACCATCAGGTTGTAAGCCTGTCCAGGCATCGATGCAATCATGGTCAGTAATAGCCAGGTGCGACACATCGGCATCCGCAGCCTGTTGGCAAATATATTCTGGCGGATGCTTGCCATCTGAATAAAAAGTGTGTGTATGTAAGTCAACTCGCGTCATCATATTGTTATCGTACGTGGTTCTGATTTCGGTATTGCCGCAATTCAGTCCATCAATCATGCAGGAAATTTATCATTTTGAATGCAATAAACTGTAATAGAGCGGGGTCTTAGAGTGGAAATCAGGGAAGTGCCGCAGCGGCAGGTCTGTTAATACCTCGACGCACGGCTTCCAAAGCAGTATATCGCCTGTGTTATAGTGGGAATAGTACCGTGGCCGATAATCTATGGCGGGTGCAGCAAAAAGAGCTTTAAGTTTTTACTCATGACTAATCCAGATTCTGCCACATCTCCTTCATCGGTCGCACCCTGTTCTCAATTGATCAGTGGCTGTCTCCACTGTCTGCAACAATGCGAGGACCTGTTAAATCTCGTCAGTAGTGAAGTGTATGCATCCGTAGTCGAAGGGAATGCATCTATTGGTACGCATTTACGCCATATCGTCGATCGCTATCAGTGCTTACTCAATGGTCTGGATGTAGCGGTGATTGATTACGATGCACGCAAGCGAGACAAGTCAATCGAAACAAACATAGCAGCTGCGCAGTTTGCCTGCGCATCAGTACAGCGCCGCCTGCAGGAGCTGGCCGACAGCAATGTAGCTGGTAGTCAAGTGGTGGTTTCTGAGTCGGTGCACCACGCAGCCGAGCCAGTTTCCCTGCCAAGTTCCGTTGAGCGAGAGTTAATGAGCCTGGTTTCCCATAGCACCCATCATCTGGCTCTGATTGCCATTCTAATGTGCACTCATGGCTATGAAGTCGATAAAGATTTCGGTAAAGCAGCTTCTACAATTCAGTTCGAACGTTCCTGACCTTCCTACCCGATTAAATCCTGAAGTTCGGGGCAAATCCCGTCCCTCCCTATACTTGACTAATTTACTTAGGTATTCGATAATTCGCGCCTGTACGAGGTTTTCGAAGGTGATCCAATGCGCTTGACGACGAAAGGACGGTACGCGGTTACTGCCATGCTGGACCTGGCGCTACACAAGAACCAGGGGCCAGTGAGCCTGGCTGATATATCACAGCGTCAGGCCATCTCGCTTTCCTATCTTGAGCAGCTGTTTGCCAAATTACGCAAAGCATCACTGGTAAGCAGCGTGCGCGGCCCGGGAGGCGGATATGAGCTTGAACGTGGCTCGGGCGCTATCTTTATTGCCGAAATCATCGATGCGGTTGACGAATCAGTTGATACAACGAAATGTCAGGGTTCCGGTGATTGTCAGGGTGGAGAAACCTGCCTGACCCATTACCTGTGGGAAGACCTGAGCGAACAGATTCATTCCTTTCTGCAAGGGATTAGCCTTGCTGATCTGGTGGCGAGGAGTGAGGTCAAGAAAATTTCCGAACAGCAAGACAGAAAGCATCTCATAGTGAGTGAAAGTCTGGCTGATCTCAGGTTGCCAGTGGGCAGCCTCTAGAATTTATATGCGGAGCGAAGTATGCAATTTCCAATTTATCTAGATTACTCAGCAACCACGCCGGTCGATCCCAGGGTGGCAGAGAAGATGGCTGAATGTTTAACGCTGGAAGCGAATTTCGGCAATCCGGCTTCGCGATCGCATATGTTTGGCTGGAAGGCAGAAGAAGCCGTTGAGAATGCCCGCAAACAGGTCGCAGATCTGCTTAATTGCGACCCGCGCGAAATAGTCTGGACTTCCGGAGCTACTGAGGCTGACAACCTGGCAATCAAGGGCGCCGCGCATTTCTACCACAAGAAAGGCAAGCATATAATTACATCAAAGATCGAACACAAGGCGGTGCTGGACAGTTGTCGCCAGTTGGAGCGGGAAGGGTATGAAATTACCTATCTTGATCCTGGCTCCGACGGACTGATCACGCCTGAGTCGGTTGCTGCGGCAATTCGGCCCGATACAACACTGGTTTCGCTAATGCATGTAAATAACGAAATTGGTGTCATCAATGATATTGAAGCAATTGGGAAAATTACGCGCGAGAACAAGGTAATTTTTCACGTAGATGCTGCGCAAAGTGCCGGCAAAATCGAAATTGACATGGACAAGATGCAAGTCGACCTGATGTCATTGACCGCACATAAGGTATATGGACCTAAAGGCATTGGTGCCTTATATGTCCGACGCAAGCCACGGGTTAGAATAGAACCTCAAATGCATGGCGGTGGTCATGAGCGCGGTATGCGTTCGGGTACGCTGGCAACGCATCAAATTGTTGGCATGGGAGAGGCATATCGCCTGGCCAAAGAAGAGATGGTTGAAGAAAACAATCGGGTTCGCGCGCTCAGAGATCGTTTGCTCTCTGGGTTGAATGATATTGAAGAAGTTTATGTTAATGGAGATATCGAGCAGCGCGTGCCAGGCAACCTGAATATCAGCTTTAATTTTGTGGAAGGTGAGTCGCTGATGATGGCGCTGCGCGACCTGGCTTTATCTTCAGGTTCAGCCTGTACTTCGGCCAGCCTGGAGCCGTCTTATGTATTGCGAGCGCTGGGGCTGAATGATGAACTGGCACATAGTTCTTTGCGCATCTCCATCGGTCGCTTCACCACAGAAGAAGAAATAGACTACGCACTTGAGAAAATTCATGAAGCAGTAGCCAAGTTACGCGAATTGTCGCCACTTTGGGATATGTTCAAAGATGGCGTCGATCTAAATCAAGTTCAATGGGCTGCCCACTAGGCAGAAGAGGACAACATGGCATATTCAGACAAAGTGTTAGATCACTATGAAAATCCACGCAACGTTGGAAAGCTCGACGATGAGGATACCAACGTGGGCACCGGCATGGTCGGCGCGCCGGCCTGTGGCGATGTCATGCGTTTACAAATCAAGGTTGATGCGAATGGGGTCATTGAGGACGCCAAATTCAAGACCTACGGTTGTGGCTCAGCTATCGCCTCCAGTTCACTGTTGACTGAGTGGGTAAAAGGTCGATCACTGGAAGAAGCTACGACGATCAAGAATAAGGATATTGCTGATGAGTTAGGCTTGCCTCCGGTCAAGATTCATTGCTCTGTTTTGGCAGAAGATGCGATCAAGGCAGCCATTGCTGACGTGAAAAAGAAGCGTGGTGGTTAATTAGACGATTATGGCTATATCGATTACTGAAAATGCCGCGAAGCATGTTGCTGAGCAACTTGCCAACCGCGGCCATGGTGTTGGAATTCGTGTTGGAATCACGACAACGGGTTGTTCGGGTATGGCATATGTTCTCGAATTCGTTGACAAGCTCGATGTGGGCGACCAGGTCTTTGAAGATCACGGCGTCAAGATTATCGTAGATCCCAAAAGCCTGGTGTATATCGATGGTACCGAAATGGATTTCGTCAAACAGGGAGTCAATGAAGGCTTCGAATTCAAGAACCCCAATGCCAAAGGCGAGTGTGGTTGCGGAGAGAGTTTCAGCGTCTAGCCTGCCTCTGGCAAGACCTGGCTTTCACTACATGGCGCAATCGTGATCGAAGTCCAAGACAATTATTTTCAGGTTTTTGATTTCGAAGAGGCATTTGACCTCGATCTGGATGCGCTTACCCAGAAATACCGCCAATTACAATCTGAAGTGCATCCAGACAAATTTGCTGATGGCTCGGAAACCGAGCGCATGCGAGCGGTTCAACTTACCAGTTATCTGAATCAGGCCTACGAATCATTGCGCTTGCCCATCAAGCGGGCCGCCTATCTGCTGACGCTGGCAGGGGAAGACGTAGAAAACGCAGCTCAGGCAGATCTGCCCATGGAATTGCTCATGGAGCAAATGCAGTTGCGCGAGCAACTCGATGAGCTGCCGGCAGACGAATCAGCACTGCCAACTTTGGAAGATCTGAAAAACAAAGTAAAACTCAGGTTAATTGCACGTCGTGAGGATTTCTCGACTGCCATAAAGGCACCTGACCTGACGGAAGCCAGAAGGCTTTTTCATGAGATGCAGTTTCTGGAAAAATTACTGGCCGAGATTAATAGTGGCGAAGAACGGCGTCTCGGATACTGAATTAATCAGAGGGTCCCGAGTTTAGACATGGCACTTTTAAAAATTTCAGAACCCGGTGGTAAGCCCGCCAAAGCAGCACACAGGCGTGCCGTGGGTATCGATCTCGGAACTACCAATTCACTCGTTTCTGCGAGTTGTGGCCAGCAGGTGGAAATACTCCCTGATTCTGATGGGGAGACATTGTTGCCATCGATTGTTCACTTTTCCACGAATGCGGACCTGGTAGGCGCCAAAGCCAGGGCCAAACTCACGGAAGATCCAGTCAATACTGTCGCATCCGTAAAACGGTTGTTAGGGAAGAGTCTGACCGAAATACAGGCGGAATACCCGCACCTGCCTTACGAGTTTGCGTCAGATAGGGATGATCAATCTCCCGCCTTGATGACGGCAGCCGGTGTTAAGGACCCGGTAGAGATTTCTGCTGCTATTTTGAAGACGCTTGCGGAGAGGGCTGCAGACAGTCTGAAAGGTGAGGTAGAAGGCGCAGTTATCACTGTTCCAGCCTATTTCAATGATGCGCAGCGTCAGCAGACCAGAGATGCTGCGAGGCTCGCCGGTTTGAACGTCCTGCGACTGCTTAATGAACCCACTGCCGCCGCTGTAGCCTACGGCCTGGATTCGGGTGATCAGGGGAATATTATCGTATTCGATCTTGGTGGTGGCACATTCGATGTGTCCTTGCTGAGCTTATCCCAGGGTGTCTTCGAAGTTCTCTCCACTGGAGGTAACACAAGCCTTGGCGGTGACGATTTTGATCAGATCATCCAGACCTGGATTCAACGCGAAGCACAATTGGATCCGGCTCAACTTAGTGGGCGTGAGCATGCCAGATTGCGGGCCGAGTCAGTCAAGGCAAAACATACATTAAGTGAAAGCGCCGAGGTCGAGGTCGTCTGGGAAGACTGGACCGGCACGCTTAGTCGTGAATTATTCGCTGAACTGGCCAATGATCTGGTGCAGAAAACGATTCTGGCGTGTCGCCGTGTTCTGCGAGACGGCGAATTGGAAAAGCCAGACGTTGAAAATATTGTGCTGGTAGGCGGTTCCACTCGCATGCCGGTAATCAGGGAAGCGGTAACAGAATTTTTTGGTAAACAACCCCTCACCTCGATAGACCCTGACAAAGTAGTAGCTATCGGTGCAGGTATTCAGGCCGATGTGTTAATCGGTAATAAATCCAGTGATGACTATTTATTGCTGGACGTAAACCCCCTGTCGCTGGGGATCGAAACCATGGGGGAGTTGGTGGAAAAAATTATACCGCGCAACACTACGATTCCAGTGGCGCGTGCGCAGGAATTCACCACCTTCAAGGACGGGCAAACCGCCATGTCTTTGCATGTGGTACAGGGTGAGCGCGAACTTGTTAGTGATTGCCGCTCGTTAGCGAAGTTTGAACTACGCGGTATTCCTCCCATGGTGGCGGGCGCGGCCAAGGTGCGTGTGGCTTTTCAGGTCGATGCAGATGGTCTGCTCAGCGTAACCGCTGAAGAATTGAGCACCGGGACACGGGCAGAAATTCAGGTGAAGCCGAGCTTTGGACTGAATGCCGACGCCATTGAAGACATGTTGCATGAATCCCAGGAAAACGCCCAAACTGATATGAATATTCGGGCGCTTAAGGAGGCCGAGATTGAGGCCAGGCAGCTAATTGCAGCGCTGGCAGCCGCTGAGCAAGCCGATCCCGAACTGCTGGATGCAACTGAGACATCAAAACTACAAACGGCGGTTAGCAAATTGGAAGAGGCGATTGCTGAGCAGGATGTTCAAAAGATAAGAGAGCGCACGGAAGCACTCAATGCCACGAGTAGCGATTTTGCTGGCCGACGAATGGATGCGCATATCGCTCGCGCTCTCAAGGGCGAATCGATCGAAAAAGTTGAAAGCACAGAAAATTCATAACGCAGGGATTTCAGACCAGTATGCCTAAATTAAAATTTCTACCTCACGAAGTGATCTGCCCAGAAGGAGCCGAGATCGAGGCGGAGCCAGGAGAGAGTATTCTGGATGCAGCGTTGAGAAATAAAATTTCTATCGAGCATGCCTGCGAAAAATCCTGTGCCTGTACTACTTGTCACGTAATCGTACGAGAGGGATTTTATTCGCTTGATGAAGCGGAAGAGCAGGAGGAAGATTATCTGGATAAAGCCTGGGGCCTTGAGCCGGAATCCCGCTTGAGTTGCCAGGCAAAAGTGGCAGATGAAGATCTCGAAATAGAGATTCCCAAATATACGATTAATATGGTGTCGGAAGAGCATTAATTTGCAGCTGACAGCGGAGACCACCAGATGAAATGGACTGATGTATACGACATTGCGATGGACCTTGTAGACACACACCCGGATGTCGATCCGCGCTATGTGAATTTTGTGGACCTTCATAAATGGGTTTGTGCGCTTGAGGAATTTGATGATGACCCGGCACGCAGCGGGGAGAAAATCCTGGAAGCAATCCAGGCCGCCTGGATTGAGGAAGCGGATCAATAAAACCCTGATAAATGGCGCTTTTTTGCCTTTAAAATCGTACAAAATCGAGAAATTTCCACGTATAATGCGCGGTCTTTTGAGAATACTGAAAACCTGGAGTTGTAATGGCGATCGAAAGTACCTTATCAATTATCAAGCCGGATGCGGTCGGCAAGAATGTAATTGGAGAAATCTACACCCGATTTGAAAAAGCTGGGCTTAAAATCGTGGCTGCAAAAATGCTGCAGTTGGATAATAACTCTGCAGGCGGGTTCTATGCCGAGCATAAAGGCAAACCTTTTTACGATGATTTGATGGAATTCATGACTTCTGGCCCAGTGATGATTCAAGTACTGGAGGGTGAGGGTGCCATTGCATTGAATCGCGAGCTTATGGGAGCTACCAATCCGGCCGAAGCCGCCGCTGGCACTATACGGGCGGATTTTGCCCAGTCAATCGATGCCAATGCTGTGCATGGTTCTGATTCCGCCGCTTCGGCAGAACGCGAGGTAAGCTATTTTTTCACTGAGCAGGAGATCTGCTCCTAATCCACTGCCACCCACTGAGGTGAACTGAGGATGACGACAACAGAAAAACCAAACCTGGCTGGACTAAGTCTGGCGAAGTTGCGGGCTTTGTTTGTTGACTCAGGTGAAAAACCCTTCCGTGCCCAGCAAGTGATGAAGTGGATTCATCAACATGGCGTCACAGATTACGACGCCATGACTGATATCAGCAGACCGTTGCGTGAATCTCTTAAACTCAGGACCCAAATTCGCTTTCCCGAGATTTTGGAAGACTATGCGTCCAGGGATGGCACGCGCAAATGGATTGTGCAGATAGGGAAGACCAGTCGCGTTGAAATGGTCTTCATCCCGGAAGCTGAGCGCGGCACTCTGTGCATCTCATCCCAGGCTGGTTGCTCACTGGATTGTAGTTTTTGTGCGACAGGCAAGCAGGGGTTTGATGTCAATCTGACTGTGGCAGAAATAGTTGGACAGCTCTGGTGGGCTAACAAGGAATTAGGCGGTTTCGCTAATGGCTCACGCCCCATCAGTAATGTTGTCATGATGGGCATGGGTGAACCACTGTTGAACTTTGACAATGTCATGGATGCAGTCAGCATCATGATGGATGACAACGCCTATGGTTTGTCGAAGCGCAAAGTCACGATCAGCACATCAGGTGTGGTTCCAGCAATTGATCGTCTGCAAGATTTCACTGATGCATCACTCGCCATTTCACTTCACGCGCCAAACGATGAATTGCGAAGCAGCATCATGCCAATCAACAAGAAGTACCCGATTGCCGAATTGCTGAGATCGGTGAAGGGCTATATGGCGAGTTTACCGGATCGCCGGGTACCGGTTATCGAATACACCCTGATCAAGGGCATTAATGATCACCGGCAGCATGCCCGCGAACTGGCGCAGCTTTTGCGGGAATTCCCTTGCAAAATCAATCTGATTCCGTTCAATGAATTCAATCTGAGCGATTATGAGCGGCCGAGTGGCTCATCGGTTACGAATTTTCGCCAGATACTGCAACAGGCTGGCTATACCGTAACTGTACGAACAACGCGTGGAGATGATATTGGCGCTGCTTGTGGGCAACTTGTGGGCGATGTGGTTGATCGTACAAAGCGCAGCGAAAGACACCAGAATACGCGGCTTGAGAAAGAAAATTTAATCGCCAGCACTGATAATCTCGGTGTTGCGGCCGACAGAGTATAAGAGAAAATGGCTAGGCTAATCTGGCTGGAGAAACCCATGAAACATAGCAGATACCTGGCATTGACTGCGGTGCTCGCCGTTGCCGCGGTATTGCCGTCATGCGTGACGACCACAACAGGTGGTTTTGTCGTTGAAACGTCAGATGAACAAGCGCTTGAGGATTATATTCAGCTGGCGTTGGGCTATTACGATGCCAATGATATGGCCGGGGCACGACGGCATATAAACAACGCCCTTGAAATCGATGACCGCCATTCTGAAATATACAATGTGTTGGCGTTAGTGCTGCAGCGCGAAGGCGATCTTGACCTAGCAGAGGATAATTTTCGTCGCGCCATCAGTCTGAACAGCGGCAACTCACGTGCTCGTAACAATTACGGCGCTTTTCTGTTTGGGCAGCAGCGTTATGCTGAAGCCTACAATCAGTTAAAGATTGTCAGTGAAGATGTTAATTATCAGGGGCGCGCAATAGCTTTCGAAAATCTGGGACGGGCCGCGCTGCGTGCAGGTGAGCAGGAAGACGCCGAAGCTGCGTTTCGACGTGCATTAACACTAAATGCCAATCTTTATGTTTCTGCATTGGAGATGGCACAGATCAGTATCCGAAAAGAAAACTGGGTATATGCGCGGCGCTATTTTCAGCAGTACGTTACGCTCGCCGAGTTTTATAGTATCCCTCATACCCCGCGAGCGCTTCTGACCGGGATCGAAGTTGAAACACAGTTCCAGAATGACGAGCTCGTAGAAAACTATGCGCTTATTTTGACCACGCTTTACCAGGATTCTCCTGAATATCAGCTCTATCAAAGTTTGACGAATGCCAACTGAAAGCCCAACAGAAACTTGTGAAGACCATGAGAGCGCCGAGGCGAATGGCCCGGGTGAGATTCTACGCCAGGCTCGCCTGGAAAAAGGTCTCAGCGAGAAAGAGGTAGCCGACAAGCTGCATATCACCATGCACTATGTGCGCTCACTTGAGTCCGGTTGTTATGAGAAGCTGCCAGGGACGGTCTTCGCTCGGGGATATATGAAGAGCTATGCTGAGTTGCTCGGTGTGGATGGGCAGGATGTACTCGAACAATTCGACGTGCTTGTTGCAAGAAAGCAACAACAATCCCCGATGACTACGCAGCAAGTCAGAAGGCGGCGGGATCGCAATCGTCCGTTTGTGATTGGCTCAGTCGTGCTATTCATTGCAGGCTTTGCTGGCCTGTGGCTTTATAATCAATCTCTCTTAGAAAATGCCGAACCCTTGCAGGCAAGTGCAGAGATTGTGGAAACTGAATCCTCCGCTCAACCCCAGCGTCAAGCTCAGTCCCGGAACTTAATTGACCCTGCTTCAGACGCTTCCACTTCGACCCCCACGGCCACCCCGGCAAATGATATTCAGGTAGCAACGGTGACCCCACAGGGCGCTACTCCTGCAGCCGCTGGCATCCCTGCAGTATTGGCGCAATTGGCCAGTAGTGACCCCGTTAAAGCTGAGCAAGTCGCAGATACCTCACGCGTGATTGAGGTAGATGGGCCAGGAGAAGATAAACTGCGTATTTCTTTTAGTGGCGAAAGCTGGGTGCAGGTCGACGATGGATCGGCAAGCCAAATTTACCGGGATATTCGGGAAGCTGGCGATGTGCTGGAAATAACCGGTACTGCACCATTCAACATACTCCTGGGCGACGCCCCTTTTACTCGTCTCTCTTTCAATGGCACCGAAATAGATGTGTCAGATGATATTCGCATCGACAATTCAGCCCGCCTCACTGTAGGCTTGTAATCCATGAGAACTGAATCTCCAATAAAACGTCGTAAGACGCGACAGATCATGGTCGGTAACGTGCCTGTGGGTGGTGATGCGCCGATATCTGTCCAAAGCATGACCAATACCGAGACCACCGATGTGGAGGCAACCCTCGGCCAGATTCGCAGACTTGAAGGTGCCGGTGTCGATATCGTGCGCGTATCGGTTCCAACCATGGATGCAGCAGAAGCTCTCAAGGCTATTCGCGCGAGTGTCAGTATTCCCCTTGTTGCAGATATTCATTTCGATTACCGCATCGCGCTTAAGGTGTTGGAAAACGGTGTTGATTGCCTGCGCATCAATCCTGGAAATATCGGCAGTGAAGAGCGCATTCGCAAAGTAATCGATAGTGCCAAGGATAAGGGTGTGCCATTGCGAATTGGTGTGAATGCCGGATCCCTGGGCAAAAATCTGTTACGCAAGTATAAGGAGCCAACCGCCGAGGCGATGGTGGAGTCTGCACTGAATCAAATCGACATCCTGGACAAACTCAACTTCCAGGAATTCAAAATCAGTCTCAAGGCTTCAGAGATATATATGACGTTGGCGGCTTATCGGAGTCTGGCAACGCAAATCGACCAACCCTTTCATCTGGGAATCACAGAGGCTGGCGGCTTGCGCTCGGGCACCGTTAAATCTGCTATCGGATTAGGTGCACTGTTGATGGACGGTATCGGAGATACCATCCGCATCTCGCTTGCTGCTGACCCGGTCGAAGAAGTCAAAGTTGGGTTTGATATTTTGAAAAGCCTTGGACTTCGTCATAAAGGTGTAAATCTCGTTGCCTGTCCGAGTTGCTCGCGCCAAAACTTCGATGTCATTGGTGTGGTGAACGAACTCGAATCACGGCTTGAAGATATTACAACACCGATCGATGTAGCGGTAATCGGATGTATCGTCAACGGCCCCGGCGAAGCAAAGGTGGCAGAGATTGGCCTGACCGGCGCGAGCCCGAATAATCTAGCCTATGTTGAAGGCGTACCAGACCACAAGATCAAAAACGAGACTCTGGTGGACGAACTGGAAGCCATGGTCAGGGAACGCGTCGCGCAGAAGCAGGCGGCGGCGAAAGACTTAATAGCAAGCGACTAGCAAGAAGGCGAATCTCGAACGACCATGGCTAAACTCCAAGCGATCAGGGGGATGAATGATATTCTCCCGGACCAAACTCCTTCCTGGCAATATCTTGAAGACACATTTCGCAAGGTTGTGCATGCCTATGGCTATCGTGAGATAAGGTTTCCAGTACTTGAACACACTGCGCTGTTCAAAAGGTCGATTGGTGAAGTTACCGATATTGTTGAAAAAGAAATGTACAGCTTTGATGATCGCAATGGCGACAACCTGAGCCTGCGACCTGAAGGCACTGCCGGCTGCGTGCGTGCTGCCGACCAACATGGACTGCTCTACAATCAGCAGCAGCGACTCTGGTATCAGGGTCCCATGTTTCGACATGAGAGGCCGCAGAAAGGCCGGTATCGCCAGTTTCATCAATTCGGTGTAGAAGCTTTTGGCATGTCCGGGCCGGATATTGATTTCGAGGTGATCAGCCTGGCGACCACGCTCTGGCAAGCACTGGAACTTACCGAGTTCCTGACGCTGGAGATAAATAATATTGGCAGCGCCAGAGATCGCCAGAGTTATGCTTCTGCGCTCACAGATTATCTTGCGCAACACGAGGCTGCGCTCGATGATGATGCGAAGCAGCGCTTGCACACCAACCCCATGCGTGTGCTCGATAGCAAGAATCCCAGTGTTCAGGAAATCCTCGGCGATGCTCCCAATCTGGCCGACTATGTGAGTGTTGAGAGTGTGGAACATTTCGAGGCACTGTTAAAACTGCTGGATGGCGCCGGAATCAGCTACAAGATAAATCCACGTCTGGTGCGCGGCCTGGACTATTACAATTACGGCGTATTTGAATGGACTACCGATACGCTGGGTGCCCAGGGCGCAGTATGCGGTGGCGGGCGCTACGACGGCCTCGTCGAGCAATTGGGTGGCAAGCCGACACTGGCCGCGGGATTTGCCATCGGCGTGGAACGTCTTGTGCTCATGCTGGATGAGTTGGGCAAAGTGCCTGTAGCCTGGCAGCATCCAGTTGATGTTTACCTGGTGACTGTCGGCGCCAGCGTGGCAGGCCAGGCCAGTGCGATGGCAGCCAGCTTGCGGGCCGAGAACCCACACCTTGGCGTGCTCTGCCACTGTGGGGGTGGCAAATATAATGCCCAGTTGAAGCGTGCATACGCGCAGAATGCCCGATTGGCAGTGATTCTGGAGCGACAGGACGAATCTGAAGCACCGCTGGATGAGGTAAAAATCCGGGTTTTGGACGATACAGGCGAGACGATGACAGTCTCTGCGGACGCGGTGCCCTTCGAGGTGGCCAGATTACTGGCTGATGCCTGATTTTTCATACACATAGACCCACATATAAATCCTTTCTGCACTGTCACTTTTCGAACAAACAGGTAAAATTGCGGTCTTATTTTTCACACGGTTCTGGCTTTTCGCCCTAATCGGTTAATTGTGGCGCTCGCCAGGCGAGTACCACCAAGCGAAACAGAACAGCTCAGAAGCAGGAGAAAGGCGTGGCGTTAAACGCGGCAGAAGAAGAAACTCTCGATTCACTGAAACAGTGGTGGGATGAAAATGGTAAGGGTCTGGTAGCCATGGTTATCGTGGTGCTTGCCAGTTATACGGGCTGGTTATTATGGCAAAACAACCAGACTGCCACCGCCAATGCGGCTTCAGATTTGTATCAGGAAATACTGACAATCGCAGTAGGTGGTGACGGCGTACCTAATCCCGATGCTGACTCTGCGCGTATCCGAGCGCTCGCTGATGAGCTGCGTGCAGACTACTCATCCACGACCTATGCCCAGTTCGGCGCATTGTTCGCTGCCCAGCAAGCCGTGGCTGAAGATGATTTGGATGCGGCTGAGGATTATCTGCGATGGGTGCTCGAGAATCAGCAGGATGGCCTGTTTAGTGATGTGGATGAAGGCATGATACTGACCACCAATTTGCGTCTGGGCAGAGTCATATTGGCTCAGGGTGATACAGAAGGGGCATTAAGTCTGGTGAACAGCGTCGACCCAAAAACATTTGAAGCTGGTTATGCCGAATTACGTGGAGATATATACGTAGCGATGGGTCGCGATGTCGATGCCAGGGAGTCATATATTGCTGCTCAACAGGCAGGCTCCAATAGCCAGGCCTTGCGCATGAAGCTCGACAACCTGGGATCTGAATCCTGAGAACAATGTAGTCTGATATGAATTTACACTCGGAATTTCCTCACAAGCTCGGCTTATTCAGGTCAGCAATCTTGCTGCTACTTGTTGCCGGCGCGACTGGTTGTGCCAATTTAAACCCGTTGAGCTGGTTCGCCGATGATGAAGTTAATCCGCCAGTGGAATTGCAATCCATCAGCCAGGAAGTTGAAATACAGCGACGCTGGAGTGTCAGTGTCGGCAATGGACAGGGTAGAAACTACACCGAAATCACCCCGGCACTGGATGGCGACTTTATTTACGCTGCCAGCCAAGATGGTGATGTCGTGGCAATCAATAAAACCAGCGGTGATCAATCCTGGCGTGTGCGCTTGCAGATTCCTATTACCGGTGGTGTTGGGGCGCGTTCCGGTTTGGTTATGATCGGCACTGAAGATGCCGAAGTGGTTGCGCTTGATCAGAGTAATGGCGAGATTCTGTGGCGCTCGAGAGTGAGTAGCGAAGTGCTGTCAGCTCCACAAACCAATGGCAATATTGTCGTGGCTCAAACTGTCGACGACAAGCTGATTGCGCTTGACGCGGCAGATGGCTCGCTGAGATGGACCTATGAGGCTAATCTACCTCCACTGACACTACGTGGCACCAGCAAACCTGTCATTACCAGCAATGGTATTGTCGTAGCCGGGTTCAGCAATGGCACGCTGGTTGCGGTATCTGCTTCAGACGGCGTATTGCGCTGGGAAGAAAGAGTGGCAATACCTGAGGGGCGTTACGATATAGAGCGGGTAATCGATGTTGATGGTGACTTGCTTATTGAAGGCTCGCGATTGTTTGCCAGTAGTTATCAGGGCAATCTGATGGCATTCGATATTGCTACCGGTCGCATAGTATGGGGGCGTGAAGCATCCAGTTACCATGGTTTGGCGCTGGGCTTCGGAAATATTTATTACTGCGATGATCGTAGCCGTATTGTCGCTATTCGGAATAACAGCGATGACCAGGTGTGGGAAAATCTCGATCTTGAATATCGTGATATCACAGCACCAACTGCCATTACCAACTATCTTGCCGTGGCAGATTTTGAAGGTTATGTACACCTTCTTTCACAAATCGATGGGCGTATTGTGGGCCGTACACGAGTGGACAATGACGGAGTCAGGTCTAATCTTTTGGCTGAAGGAAATACTCTCTTCGTTTTTGGCAATAGCGGCCGTTTATCGGCTTTGTCAATTCAGTAACACTTCCAGGTTATTCACATGGGTCCAGTAATCGCCCTCGTTGGAAGACCCAACGTAGGGAAGTCTACCTTGTTCAACCGCCTTACCCAAAGCCGGGACGCCCTTGTGGCGGATCTTCCCGGGCTTACTCGTGATCGTAAATATGGCGAAGGCAGATTTGAAGAACAGCCCTTCATAGTTATCGATACTGGTGGAATAACTGGTTATGAAGAAGGCATCGATTCTGAAATGGCGAGCCAGTCACTGCAAGCCATAGACGAAGCAGATGTTTGTCTTTTCCTTGTAGATGCCAGAGACGGATTGACCCCAATCGATCACCAGATTCATGATCACTTGCGCAAACATCACAAATCAGCCTGGCTGGTAGTAAACAAGGTCGATGGGTTGGATATAGATCAGGCAGTGGCTGAGTTCTATTCCCTTGGCACAGCCAATCTACATGCAATCAGTGCCAGTCAGGCCAGAGGCATTGGTTCTTTGTTACGCGCAGTCATGGCGCAGCATGTGGCTAGTGTTGATGAGGCTGCGCTTCCTCTGGAAGACATGGGTATCAAGATTGCTATTGCTGGCAGACCCAATGTTGGCAAATCCACGCTGGTTAATCGCATGCTTGGCGAAGAACGTGTGGTGGTGTTTGATCAACCTGGTACAACGCGCGATAGCGTCTATATCCCTTTTGAGCGTCGCAGTAGAAAATATACATTAATCGATACAGCAGGTATCCGGCGCCGCGGCAAGACGACAGAGAAGGTGGAAAAATTCTCGGTCGTAAAATCATTGCAGGCAATTCAGGATGCCAATGTTGTAGTGCTGGTGGTGGATGCGCGCACAGGCATTGTTGAGCAGGATTTACACTTGCTGGGATATGTTCTGGAAACGGGTCGAGCTCTGGTCATTGCATTAAACAAATGGGATGGCATGGAGTTCGAAGACAAAGAAAACGTCAAAACAGAAATCAGGCGTCGCTTCACGTTTGTTTCTTTTGCCAAGATTCATTACATCTCGGCGCGATTTGGTACCGGGGTTGGAGACCTATACAAGTCCATACACGCTGCCTACGACTCTGCCAATCGGGAAATGTCGACGAATAAGCTCACCCGTATACTGGAGGATGCAATTACCGAACATGCGCCGCCTATGGTGAACAATCGGCGCATCAAATTGCGCTTTGCGCATCCAGGTGGTAATAATCCTCCTATAATTGTCATTCACGGCAAACAAACAGAGAAGTTACCTGCGCATTACAGCAGATATCTTGAGAAATGCTTTCGAAAGGCCTTGCGTCTCGAAGGAACACCAATTCGGATCGAGCTACGCAGTGATGCCAATCCATTCGTAAAGTCAGAAGAGGGATTGTCGCAACAACAGATTGCGCGCAAACGACGAATCAAACGTAATCGTAAACTGACCAAAAACAAATGAGCTGAAGATGTCAGTCAGTATTGAACAGATCAAGGCGGCAGCCTCGCGACTGGAAGGTGTGGCGATAAAGACACCTTTGCTTAGCTCTGTTGTGCTCGATGAACTACTCAACGCGGAAGTCTTTATCAAGCCTGAATGTCTGCAGCACATCGGTGCTTTTAAATTCCGCGGTGCCTACAATCGTCTGGTGCAATTAAGCAGTAAAGAGCGCGAAGCAGGGGTGGTGGCTTTTTCTTCCGGCAATCATGCCCAGGGAATCGCCTTTGCAGCCCGCTTACTCGGCATGCCGGCCACGATTGTCATGCCTGCAGATGCGCCACAAATTAAGCTCGAAGGCACAAAACGGCAAGGCGCCACCATACGATTGTATGATCGGGCAACAGAATCAAGAGAAGACATCGCTGCGGAAATCGCCAGGAAGCAGGGCGCAACGCTGGTCCCGGCCTTCGATGATATTGATATTATTGCCGGACAAGGCACTTGCGGGCTTGAACTCATGCAGCAGCTTCATGAAAAACAATTAGTCCCGGGGCAGGTGTTAAGTCCATGTGGTGGTGGTGGCTTGTTGGCTGGTGTCTCTACTGCAGTCAAGTCATATGATTCTGCTGTCAAGGTCTACGGTGTTGAGCCGGAAAATTACGATGACCATTTTCTCTCCTTTCAAGCCGGCAAGCGCGTTCGCATTAATCCGAATCAAGCGACTGTTTGTGATTCACTCATGGCTACAATGCCGGGTGAGTTAACCTGGTCGATAAACGCAAATACTGTTGATGGATTTCTGGTAGTTTCTGAAGCAGAGGTGTTCAGGGCTATAAGCTTTGCCGCGCGCTATCTTAAGCTGGTCATTGAACCAGGTGGGGCGGTCGGGCTTGCTGCGTTGCTTGCGGGTAAGCTGGATGTGTCCGGGTCAGTAACCGGATTGATTATATCTGGCGGTAATATAGATCCGCAGAAACTGCAGCATTGCCTGGAAGCGTATCCTGAGCCGCTACAAAGTTAATAAATACCAATTGTACAGATGGGGTTAAACAATGAACCGCCTATTTAAACTTGCTTTCTATACAGGGCTTTTAAGTCTCGGTCTCGCTGGTTCACTGAGTGCACAGTCGGATGACTGTATCGATGATTTACAGTGCGGCTCTTCCTGGCTGGATCTGGATGCTGATGAGCGCAATGCTGTGTTTGCATTTGCCGAAGACTATAAGGCGTTTCTGAATGTCGCTCGCACTGAATTGAGTTTTGTCACTCAAGCCATCATCTTTGCTGAGGAGAATGGCTTTGCTGAACTTGATGATGATAGTCCCATGACTCCCGGTGCCAGATATTACGAGGTTAATCGGGACCGTACGATAAGTCTGCTGGTAATTGGTCAGGATCCGGTCGCTGATGGTTTTCACGTTGTTGGGGCTCATATAGATTCCCCGCGCCTGGAGCTCAAAGGTCGCCCACTGTATGACAATAGTGAATTCGCGTTATTCCAGACGAACTATCACGGTGGTATCAAATTCCATCAGTGGACGAATCTGCCATTGGCTCTGATGGGCCGTATCGACCGCAAAGACGGTAGTACAGTCAATCTGTCTATCGGACTGCAACCGGATGAGCCAATCTTCATGATTCCGGAATTGTCACCCCATGTGGATCGCGGACGTAATTCCCAGACCCTGGCTGATTTTATGGGACCCGAAGATCTCGACCCGATAGTGGCGCATATTCCGGGCGATGAAAACAATGTGGTAGAGCAGGTATTGCAGTTCCTTGATGACGAATACCAGATAACCCGCGCTGACCTGGTCTCGGCAGAACTGTCATTGGTACCTGCGGGGGCACCCCGAGACATGGGATTCGATCGTGGTTTGATCGCTGCCTATGGGCAGGATGATCGGCTCGCCGGTTATACAACATTGCGTGCTATTGCAGCCGTGGAGAATCCACAGCGCACGACAATGGCTTATCTTGTGGATAATGAGGAAGTTGGCAATCGTAATAATACCGGGGCTGGATCGGATTATTTTGCAGACCTTCTGTCACGGTTGTTATTGGCCGAATTGGGCGATGACTATCGTGAGCCGCATCTGCGGTCAGCTATGCGAGATACGCGCTTTGTTTCCATCGATGTGAACCCGGGCGTGAACCCCATGAATCCGGGCGCCTGGGAGTTGGGCAATGCACCCAAGCTTGGATACGGCATCAATTTAAAATTGTATGGTCAAGGTAATAATGCCAATTCTGAGTTTATCGCCTGGACCAGAGGGTTGCTGGATGAAGCTACCGTGCGCTGGCAAACCAGCACCTATCGGGTTGGCAGTGCAGGTGGGGGCACTATTGGCGGGCTGTTTTCCAGCCAGAACATCGAAGTCATAGATTTTGGCGTGCCGCTGCTTTCGATTCATACTCCCTATGCAGTAAGTTCCAAAGTAGACGTTTACAACCTTTATCGCGCGACGGAAGCGTTCTACGCACACACTCAATAAAATCTTATATGCTTGATATCCGATACCACGATCTTGATGCAGGCATAACCTGCATCGATACGCAGCTACAGCGTCCAGGCCTCGCGAGTTGTTACCTGATAGTACAGGATGGAGTTGCCGGCTTTATCGATACCGGTACCAACAACTCGGTCCCGATCTTGCTGGAAGTACTGCGACGCAAAGGCCTGACTGAGCAGGATGTTGCCTATGTAATACCTACTCATGTACACCTGGATCACGCCGGGGGCGCGGGTGGACTAATACAGGCCTGCAGTAACGCACGCTTGCTCGTTCATCCGCGTGGTGCACGTCATATGATCGACCCGGGCAAGCTGGAAGCAGGATCACTGGCAGTCTATGGTGAAGCACGCTTCAGTCGTCTGTTTGGTCGCGTAGTTCCGATTCCCGAAGAGCGTGTAGATATCGCAGAAGAAGGGTTCGAACTGGATTTCAATGGCCGGTTATTACGATTTATGGATACGCCGGGCCATGCGCGTCATCATTTCTGTGTCTTCGACGAACAAAGCAATGGCATGTTCACCGGTGACACTATGGGTGCGAGTTATCCCGAATTGAATCAGGGCAGAGCACCTTACGTTTTCCCACCCACTACACCAGTGCAGTTTGATCCCGATGCATGGCTTGCAACTATTGACCGGATCTTGGAGCTGAATCTGGATCGACTCTATGTAACGCATTTTGGTATGCATAAGAATGTTCAGGCCTACGGAGAGCAATTGAAAGCGGCAATATCAGAGTATGTGAAGATTGCCGAAGAAAGCAGCGCAGATGAAGGTAGTGCGCAAGAGATCACCAGTGCACTTCTGGATTTAGGTGTAAATAGACTGCTTGACTCTGACTGTGGTGTGGAACTGGAAACGATCCGCGAATTACTGCGTGGCGACATGGCCTTGAATTCACAGGGATTGGTACACTGGCTGGCTACTCGCCAGTAATTACATATTGGCTTCCATCTTCTCCTGAAATTTTTCCTGCCGTTTACGTGCAAAGTAGCTGTCGAGGCTGACTGGCCCTGGGCCAAAGGCAAACATTACCAGAAAACTGATGAAATACATGGCTGCCAGTTCGCCGCGATTGAGCGTTGGAAACCACGCCAGGTGAGCAGTGAGGTATGCCATGGCCATGATTACAGCAGCAATCAATGCGATTAATTGGGTCCACAGCCCGATCAGGATCAGGAACCCACCAAAGAGTTCAACAACGCCAGCGATAAACAGGGCATTGATTTCCAGTGGCATGGGGAAAACAATTACACCACCAATATCCACGACAGTTATACCTTCCCCCATAAAAGCCTGGGGGTTTTCTCCGAACAGTTTGGCATAACCATGCGTCATAAACATGGTTGAGCCGAGTGCTCGAAACAGTAGCCAGGTCAATGTCTGAGAGGAATCTGCAATGTTACTTCCGATGCGGCGGACGGGATTTATCATTATTATTTTCTCATTATGGAAATTTGTTGCAGCCAGTTCCTAGTCGCCACTGCTGGCTGCATATGCTTCGTTAACTTCTTCGGTAATATTGTCAGCATCAGCACGCAGTAGCTGCCTGCCGTTTACAAATACAGTAGGTGTGGACCGGACACCGGATGAATTACCGCTGCGCTGGTCACTGCGAACTTTCTCAATAACCTCATCACTCTCGATGTCGGCATGCAATTGCTCCAGATCGAGATTCAGTTCTAACGCATAAGAGTCGAATTCATTCTCAATACTGGTCAGACTCGACCACACGGCCTGGTTGGCGAAGAGTAAATCATGCATCTCCCAAAACCGGCCTTGTTTACCAGCAGCCTCGGCATAGAGTGAAGCTTCCCAGGAATGCTGATGTGCCGCTGTCAGTGGAAAGTGCCTGAATACGAGATGTGACATGTCACGCAGTTGAGGCCACAGGCGCATCATGGTGCGATGCTCCTGAGCGCAAGCGGGGCACTGGAAGTCCGCATAAACCACAATGCTCACCGGGTTGGACGCCTGGCCACGCACATGATCAGTAGCAGTAATCTCTACCGGGGAGTAGGTAGGTCCCTGACTATAGATGGTATACAGCACCAACAGTACAAACAGGGGGGTAATGCCAAAAAGGCCGATTTTCCCCATTAGGCGCTGGGTTTGCTCTCGCTGCTTTGCGGCTTGTTGTTTGGCTTCTTTACGTTTTTGCTGTTCTTCGCGTTTTCCCATAGTTTTCAATTGGCTAGGCCAGTCTGTCAATTCAAGTGAGGTAAATATAACAGAACAGGGAGCCCGTCGACGAGGCCTTGGGGATGTTTAATTGAGGGCGGTTTGCCTGGAGAGCTTAGAGAAAGAGGGCGTAAAGCACCTTGCACCCCAGATGGATGCCCTGGTCCTGATGGATGGAAATCTTGCCTTCACACTTCATAAAATCGGTGAGCCAGTGAATTGCCAGCTCAATAAGCCCAAACAAGAGGCTGCCAGTGATCAGGTAGACAAGACCCGCGTGAACCAGGGAGTGTGCCGACAGCCAGTAATACCAGCGAGGAAAAAGGCTATGTTCTTTGTCATGAATCTGGTCATTGCGGTTTTTGCCATATCCCATAGCCTCGGGTTGCAGCACAAAGTCGCCCAGTGCATGACCGAAAAACAGCATAAACAGGTTTTCGAGGAACATCATCTTTTTGCCTTAAGCGGGCGGGTTGAATCTGGCCACTGCCCGTCTGTTATTTGATATGAGTACGTCATACTAATTGTTTCGATTTCAGACGCGAGACCCTCAATGGCCAATTTGCTAGCAGTTTCACACTTTTACCGAAGATTAACCCTATTTTAGCCCATTGGGTAAATATCATCATAATCCATTGATATAGTTATGAAAATCACTTATTCGAGCTAACCCGCGCTACCTCTTGCCCTGTTTGGAACTGTGAATACTCTTGATCAAGCCATTGTTATCTGTGATCGGCACCACATCATCTACAGTCGATTTTATCTGCCCCCCACCGACTACCGATGTTAGCTTGCTGCCCCGGCCAACCTGTGCAGGATCACGCACTAACTCACCAGACTCATCAGTGGTAATGCTGAAACCCCTGGCTATTGTTTGCAATGGGCTGACCGCATGCAGATTACGACTGAGTGCAGAGAGCCCAGCCTGATGCGCTGTAATTTTCCCGCGCATGGATTGTCGAATTCTGGTCACACAGGTTTGCAATTGATCATTGTGCCGTGTCAGTTGTTGCACAGGGGATTGGCTTTTTAGTCCTCGCCAGTATTGGTTCAAGTTTAATGCGGCACGGGACAGTCGATGTTGAATCGCACGCCCCAGACTGGTTTCGAGGCGGTCCAGGTGCTGAGCTTGTTCCTGCAATCTGCGTTCGGGGCGTTTCAGATGGCGCGCGAGTGCGGATAAGTGTTGTAATTCATGTTTCAGTCGATTGCGAATGCCACCCAGAAATTGTGCCTGATAAGCTGTCAAAGTCCCAAAATATTCCATCTGATCAGGGCTCATTAATTCAGCCGCAGCAGACGGAGTAGGAGCACGCAGGTCGGCGACAAAATCAGCGATCGTAAAATCAATCTCATGCCCAACGGCGCTGGTTACAGGTAGCTCGCTGGAGTAGATTGCGCGGGCCACAATTTCTTCATTAAATGCCTGTAAGTCTTCCAGTGATCCACCACCACGACCCACAATTAGTGCCTGGAGTCCCAGTTTGGTGGCAAGTTTATTGGCGAGTTTGATCGCATGTACTATTTCATTCGGTGCATCGCGCCCCTGTACTGCAGTAGCAAACAGGGTGAGACGTGTCGCAGGAAAGCGCCTTGCAAAAACACTGACAATGTCGCGTATGGCAGCACCAGTCGCCGACGTTACTATGCCTATGTGTTCGTAATTTGAATAGACCTCTTGCTTGTGGACTTCTTCGAAGAGTCCTTCCGCTTGTAGTTTACGTTTGAGTTCTTCGAAGGCGCGCCGCAATGCGCCATCTCCGGCTTCCTCCATGCTGTCGACGATGAGTTGATAATCACCGCGCCCCTCATAAATGCTAAGCCGACCACGCAAAATAACCTGGTTACCATTGGCAGGTTTAAATCGCACAGTGCGGTTGCGACTCACAAACATGGCGCAACGCAATTGCGACTGCTTGTCTTTGAGCGTGAGATACCAGTGCCCTGAGGCAGGTTGGGCAAGATTGGATATCTCTCCCTCAACTATTACAGCGGGGAAATTGGACTCAAGTAGTGACTTGGCGAGCTTGTTAAGACTCGATACTGAAAGGACATTGGGCGAGCGCCCGTCGGCGCTCCGGGTTAATTCGGGCTCAAGATTCATGAGCCCATATTAACCCAGAGCGCACACTTTAGGTACGTCGTGTACGTTGAAGAAGGATTAGTTGCTGGCTACCAGGTCGTCGTCAACGCGAGTAAAAGACTCTTCGTTGCGGACACTACCGTCGGTATCGAACGCCACGACTTCCAGCTTTGCGCCTGCTGGGCCAAAAGGGAAACTGACCTTGACGAAAGCGGGTGTGCCGCTATTGGTTACCAGGCCACCAGTGATGGCATAGCTTTTGGACATGCCTATCGCAGACCATTCGCAAGCGCCATCGCCACTGGACTCAAGCTCAAACAACTGATCACCATACTTATGTGTTTGCTCAACGCTCTTGATCACAAGTGTGCATTTACCTTTACCATTGTCATCCCCGGCTGACTGGTACATACCATCAATCAGGGATTCTGCCTGGCTCGAAGCGCTGAAGGCAAGAACGGCAGTGGTCAGACTGGCGGCTATAAAACGTGATTTTTTCATCAGAATTTTCCTGTTCGGGTTCAAGAATAGAATTACGGAAAAAAACTGAAATCGATTGTAGGGAATACAGTAAGGGTGTTATTGACATGCATCAAAGGCAGATCAATAGGTTGCCTTGATTCTCAGCCTCATGGAACTGCCCGGGTTGGCGCCGATCGCAGATGGTGGCGCAGGCACTAGTTCGAGGCGGGAGGGGATAGCCAGTGTGTAGCGGTTGCCGGAGGAGCGGTAAGCGTGCGCATAAAGGCTTCGAGTTGGCGCAGCTGGGCCTGACGTAAGCCAAGGGGCTTGGCTTCATTGTGGCTTAGCATTGAGGTTGGAGCCTCATTGTAGTGCTGCATGACTTCGGCCAGAGTAGCAATTTGCCCGCCATGCATATAGGGAGCGGTCTCACTGACGTTTCGGAGTGTCGGGGTTTTATGTGCACCAACCAGCTCATTGGTGTCGCGCGCAAAGCGCAATTCAGTGCAGTCACCCCGGGTTGCATCACTCATTGCCCCGAGACAGTTGAACGGGTCGTCACGCGCAATGCGAATGCCGTCGTATCGTCCCATGGGTGGCAATTCTCCGGCGAGGGCCATTACGCCAGTGTTGTGGAAGTCGTGGTTCGTTAACAGCGGACCATTATGACAGTTGACACACTGCGCCGCGCCGATAAAAAGCCGTAACCCATTACGGGCATCTTCCGTGAACTCTTCTGTGATCATTGCTCTTTGGTCTATTGATGCATCAGTCGGATCACCGAGACTCGATACATATTCATCGAAAGCGGATCTGCCAGGCATTAAGACGCGTTGGTAGGCAGCCAGTGCTTTGCCAATTCCTGCGAAAATTCTGTTAACCCGACCACGATCAGATGCTGACATTTCCAGCCAAATGTTACGCTGTAATTCATTGCCACTGGGTGATGCAGAAGGGGGCAGGTCGCCCTCTAGATCAGTCGCCTCAAACAGCTTGCCATAGAGTGTCCGGTATTGATTGTCAGACTGGATGAGATTTGCCACAGCGGTACGATCAAACCCATGCTCGTGCGACGCTTCAAGTGGCGCTAATGCCTGTGCCCACTGGCTGTCCTTGCGCCCATCCCAATAAAACCAGGGGCTGTATGAGAGCCCCAGCAGCCCCGGTGTGTTACGTTCTCCTGCTCCCAGCCCTACAGCCAAAGGCAAGCCGTCCGTGAATGAGCGGTCGGGCTGGTGGCAACTTGCGCAGGAAATATTGTTGTTGGCACTGAGGCGAGTGTCGAAGAATAGCTGGTGGCCAAATTCAGCGGCGCGAGGATTGTCAGCGACTGCATTGCTCGGGTCTGATGGCAGCTCTGGAAGTGCATTCAATGAAAGCGACTGGATGAGTGCCAGTTCCTCTCGTGTCCAGGGTGAATCGTCAGATAAAGGAAACCGATACCAGACAATCGAGGCGCCTGCTGCAACGAGCAAAGTTAAGATTACGATTCTGCGTTTCAAAGTTCTATGTTCGCGAATCCCCGGTGGATTGCGTTGCCTGCTTCAACAATAAAGTCCATGCGCCAGCGACCTGGCATGTGAAAACGTACGCCTTCAAGCAAATATTCACCTGTAGCAATTTCTGCTGTTACCTGAGGTTGGGTAGGCAGGCCATGGTCATGATCCGGCATGCCGCCTGCAACTTGCACAGTGACATCCTCCACCGGCTGACCTGCGGAATCTGTTACTTTGAGACGCCAGCTATGTATGGTATTGATTGTGAGCGGTGAGAGGTTGCTGTACACATCGACTCGCCACGCATTGGACAGATTTACCGAAAAGTCAGGGACAGATTGCGCGAAAGACTGGCTGCCCCAGAAGGCGATCGCAAGAAGAAATATTGTTGCAGCGTTTATTCGTTGCATTGGGTGATTTCCAGTATTGGAGTCGATTTCGAGGTGGCGCATGATAAGGAAAATTCCCGCGGCTTTAAAGTCACTTGGAATCGAATACCTGGTAAATTTCAGGGTGTACAGTAATTACTACGCTGAAACCTCGGGGTACAGATGGCTGCGAACAGCAAATCTTCATCGGAAGTATTGGTGATACGTTGTTTGACAGCGGGTGGAATGATGACCACGTCGCCGACGGTGACAAGTGTTGGTGGATTATCGCCGATTTCCACTTGACCCTGGCCGGCCAATATTAAATAGCGTTCTGTCGTGTCTTTCAGTTGATGCCACTGGGTGGTAACACCCGGTTCAACGCGCGCTCTTGCGATTGACAATTCTGCATCCGCTGGTGAATTGGAAACTTCGACGATGAAGCAACCTTCGTGGAAGTAATATTCTTCTTCAGGTTTTAAGGGCTGGATAAATTGCATCTAATATTGTTTATACAAAAAACAGTTGCCTTATAGATTTGCCAATGAAGGTTATTGCCGTGCCTTGAGCCACCATAGCATTGTGTCTGTGACCAGTTCTGCCGCATCCTGTTGCACAAAATGCCCGGCGCCGGGGGCGGTGACAATCGTCGTATCCGCATCGATCCAGTCCCAGGTATTATTTAACCCGTCTGAATGCAGCGCTGTGTCGGCAAGGCCATGAAATACCAGTACTGGCATATTCAATTGGGGTGGGGCGGGTGGTGGCGCAGCATTGCTGTTGGCGCGAGGATAGTTCTGTTTGTAATAAGCCAGCATGGCATCGAAATCTGATCGTTCGAAAGCCTCAATATAATGGGGTCGTGCTGCGGCGTCTGTCACCCATCCGGATAGCGTCTGAGGATTCATGGGCATGCCGAAAAATATATCGGGATCTTCTGGGCTGCCTTCGATGAAAGTGCGAGCATAGCTGCTATTGGCCTGTTGCTCGGCGTTATTGGTCAGTTCCCTCGCCATGCCATTGGGGTGAGGCAGATTCAGAATGATCAGTTTATCTACCATCTGGGGCATCGCAAAGGCAAATTGCCACGCAACTGAACCGCCCCAGTCATGGCCGACGATAATGGCCTGCTCTTCACCCAAATGCCGTATGACAGCTGCCACATCGCTTATCAGGTAAGCCATGGCGTAGTTTTCCTGACCCTGCGGCTTGTCACTGAGGTTGTAACCCCGCTGATCGATAGCAACCACCTTGAAATCAGACTGCAATCCTTCCATCTGGTGGTGCCAGCTGTACCAGAAATCGGGAAAGCCATGAATCATGACCACGAGAGGGCCTCCACCAACAGTGGCGTAATGTATGCGCACACCATTATTGTCCGCATAGCCGTGTTCAACTTCGTGGAAAATATCGGCGCGGGCCAGGCTCGCACTGATGAGTAGCAGCATCGCAGTCAGGCGCAAAATTGATGATTTCATGGTCTCTCCATTAATTAATTGCTGGCTATATAGCACTGATTAAAACAGATTCCCGCACCAATGTTGATCAAATAATGGAGAATGCCCACCACTAACGGACAATTCAAAGCCTTTCATCGCAATGCGTCTGGCATTCGTTTTCTCAGGTGTGTAGCGATGCTAAAATGCATTGTAACAACAACCTCTCGTTGAGCCAGGTGCGGCTCATGCTGACACAGGATCTCTTATGTTTGCTCGATTGCCGTCAAGAATGATTGCCGGTGGAATAACTGCCACCCTGATCTCGTTTTCCGTTTCTGCCCAGAACTATGAATCCCCGCGTACCAGTTTCGGTGCGCCTGACCTGCAAGGGACGTGGAATATAGCCACAGTGACCATGCTGGAGAGGGGGCCGCAATTCAATGGCAAACTGGTTATTACACCTGAAGAGGCCGCGCAAATTGGTCAGACTGGCGAAAGCTATCTCGATGAATTGACGGCAGATTCACCAGAAGGTGAGCCCGATGTGGGAGGCTACAATACCTTCTGGATGGATCCGGGTGAACGCATGGCGGAAATCAATGGTGAGATTCGCACATCGATAATTGTCGATCCCGAAGAAGGTCGCATTCCCTGGAGCGAATCTGGGCGGCGAGCGATGTTCGCCAGTCGCAATACGGGCATGGGGCCTTATGACGGTCCGGAAGCGCGACCGCTGGGTGAGCGCTGTCTCGTCGGGTTTGGCTCCTCCGGTGGGCCGCCAATGCTGCCTGTACTTTACAATAACCACAGCCAGATCGTGCAAACTCCAGGCTACGTCATGATTCTGGCTGAGATGAATCACGACGCTCGTATTGTTCGCATGCGCGATGATGAACACAACGAGCAGGCCAAATGGCTGGGCGATTCCATTGGCTGGTACGAAGACGATACATTGGTTGTGCAAACGACCAATTTTCATCCCCAGCAAAGCTTTCGCGGATCGCTGCGTCACTTCATTTTTATCTCCCCGGACGCAATGATCACTGAACGATTTACCCGTATTGCTGATGACAAAATCCTGTATCGCTTCACTGTAGACGACCCTTCGGTTTATACCCAACCCTGGAGTGGTGAGTTGCCCATGAATGCGGCAGAAGACCGGATTTATGAATATGCATGTCACGAAGGTAACTACGCATTACCGGGCATTCTTGCAGGTGCGCGCCAGGAAGAGTTGTCCCCAAGCTCTGAGTAGTTTTCGAATTTTTGTCGAAGCTTGATCTGACTCAATAGCACGACACCGTACTAAGATAGAGTTGCTCTTGGGCAATACGTAAACGAAGCAGAAGGAAATGACCGAGTGAATAACCGTGTAATCAGGCGTATGCCGAATCTCGCGATTGTGGGTCTGATACTGTTTGTCATTCAAACTGGCAATCTGGCAGCACAATCCGCAATCAGCCCTGATGCGGAAGCAGATGCGGGATTGACGATCAAGGAAATAATGAACGCCGTAATAACTCCAATGACCAGCACTATATGGGGCGCGTATCAATTGCAGACGGATGCCGAGTGGCAGGAAGTGGAAAACGCTGCGTTAACCGTGATTGCCGCGGGCCAGGTGATGGCGCTGGGCGGTTCTGCAGAAGAGGATAAAGTAGCGGCGCAGGAAACCGAGTGGCAGCAATACAATAATGCGATGATGAGTGCCGCCAGAGCAGTCATCGCAGCAGTTGCTGCACGAGACGAAGAAGCGCTGTTCAATGCAGGCAATGACCAACTATACCCGCCATGTGAATCCTGTCATCAGCGCTATCAGATGACGCAATAGATCAAGCTATCAGCGCAGGCAAGCGTTCTATAAACCAAAAAGTTGCAATAGTTCCCAGGCCATAAGCCAGTCCGCGCTCTATGGCCGGTAGCGAATGTTTGCCAAAACGCAGAAATAGCGCATTGACCATAGCCAGCAGGACAATAAATCCCACCTGGCCGGCTTCCACACCCAGGTTGAAAAACAATAAAGCCAGTGGAATATCAGCATCGCTTAGCCCCAGTTCACCCAGGGCTCCGGCGAATCCGAAACCATGAAACAGGCCGAAAACAAACGCCACTATCCACGGTTGACGCTGTGTCAACGTTTGTTCACCACGCTGCCCCAATAAAACTTCCCGTGCCAGAAAAACAATCGAAAGTGCGATGAGTACTTCAATTGGTGCATTGGGAACGGGGAAAATACCCAGCACTGCGAATCCCAGTGTAATGCTATGGGCAATTGTGAACGCGGTGACAGTTTTCACCAGTTTCCAGAAGCCACTCATCAATAACAACAAGCCCAGCACAAACAAGAGATGGTCAATGCCAAACAAAATATGTTCAGCACCAAGTACCAGATAACGATATGCCAGGCTGGATAGTGAGCCCGCTCCGGCTCTCAGGTCACTCATTGGGATATCTATAAAAACGCCGTCACCTGGGAAGTAGCCCGATATGCTGCTGCCATCCACCCAATTGGCCACCAGCACCACACCTTGCAAGCCCCAGGGGAAGCTGAGCGTATCGTCTATATTCAATGCGGGTTGGCACTCAAAGCGATAGCTGAAGTTGCCGGGCGGCAAGCCCGTGCAGCGTTCTGGCAGTATGCGTTCAATATTAAATAATGGGGGCACTTGCTGATCGACGATGGAAAGCCGATAAGAGCCAGACGCAGATTCATCAAGGAAGACCCTTGCCACTCCAGTCACGTTGATATCGTGCGCCATACTGGAAGGCGACCAGGCCAGACCTAGCAGAAGTAGTAGTATTGAAATTCCGGGCAAAGATTTCACTATGAGCTATTCCGTCTCCGCGCTTGCTGTGATTCTGATGGAGTATTTGTCCCAGAGGGCAGCGACCTCATCTGCTAATCGCAGGTCTTCTTCTTCGGTAATCCAGTCGAGACGAACTCGATCCGCAATTTCACTCATGGCTGGCGTGCGCGCGTCGCGTCGCTGCTCAATATTGAGCCAGTGCTGGCCACGATTGCTTGTAAAAGGGCCAACCCAGGAATTATCGGTAGCGGCAAAAACCTGATTGGCGAATTCTTCAGAGAATATATTGGATAGATCAAGGTGATTGACGTTGGGTAATCTTGATGAAGTTCCAGGCACTAAAGCTAAAAGTTCGTCTACTGATGCATTGTTGGAGAGGGCGTCCGTAACGGCAGCTGGTAAAGGTTCGGTAGAATTGAAAACCAGCTCCAAAACACTTACTACTGGGGGGCTGCGATAGCGCTCCTGATTCGCATCGTAATAGGTCTGTAGTTCTGCTTCGCTTGGCTGAATGATATCTCCGCTAAGCACGTGGCGCATTTTCTGTGCCAGCATATCGTGAATGCGGGCATCATTATCCAGGCCCATCGCCATCGCTTCAGTGACCAGAATTTGTTCTTCTATAAACGCTCGCGTCAGTGCTTCGCGTTGCTCAGGGTCCAGTTCCTGCCCGGCAGCAAGTTCCTGCATGAAGAGTCTGGCGTCGATCTCCTGCTGCGCAATCTCGATAACCTGCTCATTGGAGGATTGGGATAAACCGTACACCAGAAAAATGATAGCGGCGAGAATGACAAAGTGCGTAGTCGGTTCGCGCAGGATGCGGGTCAACATAGATGGTTGCCCGGGGTTTGATGAGTTTGTGGAGTTCATAGGCTTGTAATCGCAAATTTTTGGGGTAGTTTGGATAGACCCCATAAATTATGCAAGTAGCGCTGGTTAGCATCTCACGTGCCGCGGGGTTAAACTGAGGTGAAAGGCCTGCACAACGGGTGTTCCCTTCATGTGGATAACAAAATCAGGAATTTTAATAAGTAGCGTGTTACTGGTGCTGCAGCTAAGTGGCCAAGGCGTCACACTGCATGCACAGGACTCATTGCAGCCTCCAATCGTCACCCGGCTTGGGGATGGGCCAATTATTACCCCGTATATGGACGATCGCATGGGGAGCAATATCCAGGGGCCTGCTTTGATTCGGGTGCCTGACTGGATTGATAATCCTCTCGGCAAATATTACCTGTATTTCGCTGACCATCGCGGCACTTATATTCGTCTGGCCTATGCAGATGAGTTACTCGGTCCCTGGTCTATGTATGAGCCTGGCACGCTGCAGCTTGAGGATTCACATTTTCCAGTAATCTGCCCACCATGCGCCCCCAACCCGGGATCGACTGCACCGCTATACGCGCATATTGCCTCACCCGATGTGCACGTAGATGAGTCTGCCCAGCGCATCATTATGTATGTTCACGGCAGGGATGCGGGGAGCCAATTGACACGTCTGGCAGTATCGACCGACGGCCTGAATTTTACCGGACGGCCCGAAGTGCTCGGCCGACCCTATTTCCGTGTGATAGAACATGACGGGTTTCATTATGCGCTGTCTATGCCCGGCTTCTTTTACCGCTCGCCGGATGGTCTGGGGGACTTCGAGGAGGGCCCGCGCTTCTTCAATGACATGATGCGTCATAACGCCCTGTTGATCCGTGATGACACCCTCCACATATTCTGGACCCAGGCAGGTGACGCGCCCGAGCGTATATATATGAATACCATTGATCTCAATGATGACTGGGAAGCCTGGGAACTGTCAGAGTCAGTTGAGGTGCTGCGTCCGCAAGCTGATTATGAGGGAGCAGGGCTGCCGATCTCGCCGTCGCGTCGCGGACACATCGATGAACGCGTTAACCAGCTAAGAGATCCAGCTATTTTTGAGGAAGATGGCCGGGTCTATCTGCTCTATGCGGTAGCGGGAGAGCACGGCATCGCTATTGCCGAGTTAACATTTCCCGACTGAGCTAACTCCATATTTATTTGACCCTCTGCCGGGCATCCTCGACCCGGTCACCCGGCTTGGCGGCTATACAACCTAAAACCCTATCTGTATAATGCTGTTTTTGCAGATAGTGGAAATCTTATGTTACGTATTGCTGAAGAGGCTTTAACATTTGATGATGTTCTTCTCCTGCCTGCCCACTCCAATGTGCTCCCGAAATCAGTTGACCTTAGTACGCGCCTGACCGCAGCAGTTGCGCTGAATATTCCTCTTATCTCCTCCGCGATGGACACCGTGACCGAATCCCGGCTGGCTATCGCCATGGCGCAGGAAGGGGGGTTGGGTGTGATTCACAAGAGTATGGGTATCGAGAAGCAGGCACGCGAAGTTCGTATCGTCAAGAAATATGAAAGCGGAGTGGTTCAGGATCCCATTACGATACCCGTAACGGCGACCATCAAGGACCTGATCGCGCTCATGAATGAGAACGATATCTCCGGTATGCCGGTAGTGGACAGTTCCGGTCTGGTGGGCATCGTAACCAGTCGAGACGTACGTTTCGAAACCAATCTGGATGCGCCAGTGGCGGCCATCATGACGCCGAAGGAGAAATTGGTAACCGTACAGGAGGATTTTAACCTGGACGAGGTGAAGGAACTGCTACATCGTCACCGTATCGAAAAAATCCTCGTAATAAACGACAGCTTTGAATTGCGCGGGCTGATAACCCTGAAGGACATTCGCAAATCGGAAGACTTCCCAATTGCCTGTAAGGACGCGCAGGGTAGATTACGCGCCGCCGCCGCAGTCGGTACCGGGGCTGATTCCGATGATCGCGTTGATGCCATTGTTGAGGCAGGCGTTGATATCGTAGTGGTAGATACAGCGCACGGACACTCCCAGGGTGTGCTGGATCGGGTTAAAAGCATCAAGAAGAAGTACCCTGACATTGCTGTCATAGGCGGCAATATCGCTACCGCAGAGGCTGCCATAGATCTGGCCAAGGCGGGTGCCGACGCAGTTAAGGTGGGTATCGGGCCAGGTTCAATCTGTACTACACGCATAGTTACTGGAGTAGGTGTGCCACAGATAAGTGCCGTGGCAAACGTTGTAGAAGCATTGAAAGACACTAATGTTTGCGTCATCTCAGACGGTGGAATCCGCTACTCAGGTGATCTTGCCAAAGTAATCGCTGCTGGTGCCCATGTAGTGATGGTGGGCAGTCTGCTGGCCGGTTCGGAAGAAGCGCCTGGTGAAGTAGAGTTATACCAGGGCAGAAGCTACAAAGCCTACCGTGGTATGGGATCGTTAGGTGCCATGTCGCATTCTCAGGGCTCCAGTGATCGATATTTTCAGGATATTGATTCTGGTACTGAAAAACTGGTACCTGAAGGAATTGAAGGCAGGGTGCCATATAAGGGCTCAATGTCGGCCATAGTACATCAGTTAATGGGCGGGCTGCGTTCAAGTATGGGGTATACGGGGAGTGCGACGATTGAGGAGATGAGGACGAAGACGAAGTTTGTGAAGATTACGGCTTCAGGCATGTCCGAATCCCATGTTCATGACGTTTCGATCACCAAAGAAGCCCCTAACTATCGAGTGTCTTAAGACTGGACGGTTTCTCATTGCACAATTCTTCGTTAAAAGCGTTTTCCAATCCGGTCACTTACTACTTGTAAGCTCCCGAATTGAAAAACACTTTTGCCTCGACTTGCACTAATGAGAATTCCGTCCACAAGATTCGAAAAACCAATTTCTTTAGCTAGTGCTACCTGTAAATGACTAAACAGAATATCCATTCCCACAAAATCCTGATTCTGGATTTTGGTTCGCAATATACCCAGTTAATTGCCAGGCGCGTGCGCGAACTCGGCGTTTATTGTGAAATATGGGATTACGAAGTTGAGCGCGAATCTTTCGATAATTTTGCGCCAAAGGGAATTATTTTTTCTGGAAGCCCTGAGTCAGCCAATACCCATGAGTCACCAAGGCCGCCATCCTACCTGTACGAAGCGGGCATCCCCATTTTGGGAATTTGTTATGGGATGCAGACCATGGCCGAGGAGTTTGGTGGCAAAGTGCAGGCTTCCAACAAATCCGAGTTCGGATTTGCCCAGGTCAATGTGGTCGCTGACAATGAGTTGCTGGCCGGTATCGAAGATCGCGTTACAGAAGAAGGCGAATCCCAACTTGATGTCTGGATGAGCCACGGCGATAAAGTCGTCGAGGTCCCGCCAGATTTTGAGTTAATTGCATCTACTGATAGTGCACCCATTGCGGCCATGTGCAATGCCTCACGTGGTTTATATGGTATCCAGTTCCATCCGGAAGTTACTCATACACTGCAGGGATTACGTATTCTCGAGCGCTTCACTCGCGATATCTGCAATTGTGAGGCGCTGTGGACGGCATCCAGCATTATCGAAGATGCCATTGCAACAGTACGAGCCAACGTTGGCACCGATAAAGTCCTCCTGGGACTTTCTGGCGGTGTCGATTCATCGGTTGTTGCGGCATTACTGCACAAGGCAATTGGTGAGCAATTGACATGTGTATTTGTCGACAATGGCTTGCTGCGCCTCAATGAAGGTGACCAGGTGATGGCCACTTTTGCCAAAAATATGGGCATCAAAGTAATTCGTGCCGATGCCGAAGAACGATTCCTGTCCAAGCTGGCTGGAGTTGATGACCCGGAAGCCAAACGCAAGGTCATTGGTAATACTTTCATTGAAGTCTTTGATGAGGAGGCAACCAAACTAAAGGACGTACACTGGTTGGCACAGGGCACTATTTACCCGGATGTAATTGAGTCTGCCGGTTCCAAAACTGGCAAGGCGCACGTCATCAAGTCCCATCACAATGTCGGTGGCTTGCCTGAAGATATGCAGCTGAAGCTGGTAGAGCCGCTGCGCGAATTGTTCAAGGACGAAGTCCGCAAAATTGGTCTTGAGCTAGGCCTGCCCTACGACATGGTTTACAGGCACCCGTTCCCCGGTCCAGGTCTTGGCGTGCGTGTGTTGGGTGAAGTTAAAAAAGAATATTGTGATATCTTGCGGCAGGCCGATGCCATTTTTATAGAAGAGCTTCACAAGGCTGATTACTACGACAAGGTCAGTCAGGCTTTCGCAGTATTCCTGCCGGTTAAGTCGGTTGGTGTTGTGGGTGACGCCCGGCGTTATGCCTATGTCATTACGTTGCGAGCTGTCGAGACTATCGACTTTATGACTGCACGTTGGGCACGGCTTGCCCCTGAGTTTCTGGAAACTGTTTCGAGCCGCATCATGAATGAGATAAAGGACGTATCTCGCGTGGCATATGACATTTCCAGTAAGCCTCCTGCGACGATCGAGTGGGAGTAGTGATATGGGCTGTAAGCCTCATACTTACTGACTTTTGCCACTT
>CAYOND010000013.1:85799-90975 GCA_964405225.1 uncultured Pseudohongiella sp. | reverse complement strand
CCAAAAAACCCCCGTGCCCATCGACACAGAGGCCGCGTATTATACGCGTATAGGCAAACTGCGCAAGAGAAGATATGAGGAAATTGCAACTATTTGCAGCGGCCATTGGAAAGCCGAAAAACCGCCAATTTTATGGCAGAAATGCCATGCAGCAATAAGGCCCGATCAGGCCAGTTTTATCAGGTGAAACAGCTTCTTACCGCGCTTAAGGACAAAGAACCGGCCAGCAAGGGCCTTGTCTCTATCCAGCGCCAGATCTGGGCTGGTGACGATTTCGCCGTTTAGAGACACGGCGTTATTACCAATAAATTCCCGCGCCATCTTGTTGGACTTGGCCAACTCAGTACTCACGAGGGCTTCCACGATGCCCGGAGCTTGCCCATCCAACTGAGTACAGGGCAGTCCGTCCTGCTCCAACTGTTGCAGGTCAGATTCGGTGAGCGTGTCGATGGCCCCGGAAAACAGAGCTTCGCTGATGCGAATTGCAGCGGTAACACCCGCCTCACCATGTAACAAACGCGTCACCTCCTTCGCCAGGATGGCTTGCGCTTCGGGACGAGTCTCGGATGCCTTGTCACTACGCTCAATCTCATCAATTTCAGACACGGCAAGAAAAGTGAAATATCGCAGGTACTTGTAGACATCCGCATCAGCGGTGTTAAGCCAGAATTGATACATGGCATAAGGGGAGGTTTTATTGGGGGAAATCCAGATTGTCCCGCTTTCAGTCTTGCCGAATTTAGTCCCGTCGGACTTGGTGACAAGAGGCAAAGTCAGCCCATAAACCTGTTTCTGATGCAGGCGGCGGGTCAAGTCGATACCCCCAGTGATGTTTCCCCACTGATCGCTACCACCTACCTGCAAAGTACAATCATAGCGCCGGGCCAGTTCGGCAAAATCATACGACTGCAGAATCATGTAACTGAATTCAGTGTACGAAATGCCCTCGCCTTCGCGCTCAATACGCTGCTTGACGGATTCCTTTTGCACCATGGCATTGACCGAGAAATGCTTTCCAACATCACGCAGAAAACTCAGAACATCCAGGCCCTGGGTCCATTCCAGGTTATTCACCAGTACTGCTGAGTTATCACCACAATCGAAGTCGAGAAACTGGCTCAGTTGCGGCTTCAGGCGCTCGACCCATTCACGCACAATCTCCGACGAATTGAGCTGGCGCTCGCTCGATTTGAAACTGGGGTCGCCAATCAATCCGGTGGCACCGCCAACGAGAGCGATGGGCTTGTGCCCGGCCATCTGAAATCTTTTTAGTGCCAATAGAGGCACCAGGCTGCCAATATGCAGACTTTCTGCCGTAGGGTCGAAACCACAATAAAGGGTGCGACTAGCCCCTTTCAGGTGTGTCAGCAATTCATCGCCACCAGCTAGTTGGGATACCAGACCCCTGTCTTGCAGATCCTCTATAATGTTGATTCCTGTCGCCATAGTCCTGATCTAAGTTTATCCAAGTGCTTCAAATGTTAAGAAATTCCCCATTTTTGCCGACCAAGCTAGAGAACGGAACGTCAAAGCGTGTCGAAAAGCGCAGATTTTACACGAGATGTTGTCTAAAGTATGGCAATCGCGCTCAGTTGGCTGGGAATTGCAGTGCCAATTGTTATAATCTCGCGCTTTCGCAAACCCATGGTGGAGTGACGTAGTGAATAAAAAGGACATGCCTGGTCTGGCCAGGCACTTCCTGGAAAAGTACTACCCTCGAGACTACCTATATATAGCAGGTGGATTGTCGCTCGCCCTCATATTACTTGTCGTGCTTCCAGGCGGTGATGCGAACCCTGAGGCAGATCGCGTGACGATCGCACTGGACGTGCCGGTGAGTACCGAGAGCACCGAAATATCCGACGTAAACATCGAGAGCGATGTTGTGCTGGAAGACTTCGTGGTTACCGAGCCAGTAGTTGAGCCACAACCAGAAGCAGTTAATCCCGCCGTGCAATGGCAAAATGTCGAGGCTCGATCTGGCGACAGTTTGTCTGCTATTTTTTCAAAAGTTGGCCTCAATGATCAGGACGTTTACAGACTGCTTAATAGTAGTGATGAAGCAAAAATTCTCAACCGTATATATCCCGGTTACCAGTTTGACTTCATGATTCCCGACTCCGGAGAATTGGAACAACTAAGAGTACTCAAGTCCCCACTGGAAGGTTACTTGTTTACGCGCAATGAAAGTAATTACTCGGTTGAAACTATTCTTAAACAACCGGAAATCAGGACTGCATTCAAAGTCGGCACCATTACCGACAGCCTCTTTGTTGCTGGCCAACAGGAATCCATCCCCGCCCAAAGCATTATGGAAATGGCGAATATCTTTGGTGGTGTTATCGATTTCATTCTGGATCCACGCCGCGGCGATCAGTTCAGTATTCTCTATCAAGAGCTATACCTTGACGGAGAATTTATCGGCAACGGTGAAATCATAGCGTCGCAATATATAAATGAAGGAAGGCAGTACATTGCTGTTCGCTATCTGGACGAAGCCGGTGAACTGGGTTACTACAACCCCGAAGGCGAAAGCATGCGCAAAGCGTTCCTGCGCAATCCTCTGGATGTGTTCCGAATCAGCTCCAACTTCAATCCCAATCGCCGCCACCCAATTCTCAATACAATTCGCGCCCACAAAGGCACAGACTATGCGGCGCCAACGGGCACACCAGTACGTGCTACCAGTGACGGCAGAGTCACCTGGGCGGCACGCAATGGTTCCTTTGGTAATCTGGTTGTCCTGCAACACGCCGGTAGTTTCGAAACCAAGTATGCCCACCTCTCACGTTATGCAGTGCGCCGGGGCGAACGCGTAAGACAGGGCGACGTTATCGGTTATGTGGGCGCCACCGGCGGAGCAACCGGCCCGCATCTGCATTACGAATTCCTTATGAACGGCGTACATCAGAATCCACGCACAATACATGATCGTCTTCCCAAAGCAGAATCGGTCAGTCCGGAAGAATTAGATCGTTTCCGGGAACAAACCGCGCCTTTACTACAGCAGTTTACCGAACTCCACGATTCACGGCTTTTAACCCTCACTCAGCAAAACGCTGACTGAGATGAAATTCAATGAACAATGCTGATCTGTACATTGGGCTGATCTCCGGCACCAGCGTTGACGGTGTGGACTGTGCGCTGGTCAGATTCGAAGGTAACTCTCCCCAGGTAATTGGCACCGCATTTACTCCCACACCAAAAGACTTGCGCGAACAAATCCTCGCCCTTTGCACAGGACAAAATATCAGTCTCGAAATCTACGGCCAGGTTGATATTGCCATTGGCCGAATGTTCGCAAATGCAGCACTGGAATTAATCGAGTCCAAAGGAGTTGCGGCCAGCGATGTCGCAGCGATCGGCAGCCACGGTCAAACCGTATTTCACGAACCGGATTCAGATTTGCCATTTTCCTTGCAGCTTGGTGACCCCAATAGCATCGCGCAATTAACCGGCATCACGACCATTGCCGACATCCGCCGTCGTGACATGGCGGTCGGCGGTGAGGGCGCACCGCTGGCCCCATTGCTGCATCGCAATTGTCTGGCCAGCAGCGAGTTTGATCGTGTCATCGTAAACGTCGGTGGCATTGCCAATATTACGATTCTGCGTAAAGACGGATCATGCCTGGCCTTCGACACTGGTCCGGCGAACGTACTAATGGACCACTGGATTGAAGCGCGCAAGGGTGAGCGCTTTGACGAAGATGGCGCCTGGGCAGCAGAGGGGGAAGTCGATTCGGCCTTACTAATGGAGCTTATGGATGAGCCGTATTTCAGTGAACCCTACCCCAAAAGCACCGGCCGGGAATTGTTCAATGCGCAGTGGTTAGAAGAGCGCCTGAGTCGTGTCACCCGCATCATGCAACCGCAAGATGTTCAGCGCACGCTATTAGAGTTAACAGCCAAGTCCATAACCACCGCGATCCATGAACATGTGCAACCCGATCAGGTATTCCTATGCGGTGGCGGCGCCCAAAATGATTTTCTCATGACCCGACTGCAGACTCTCCTGCAACCGGCATCCGTAGAATCGACTGCCTCGATCGGAATTGAGCCGGATTGGGTAGAAGCGATTGCTTTTGCATGGATTGCCAGAGAAACTTTGGCCGGCAGAACTATCGACACAACAACACTCACCGGCGCCAGCCAACCGGTTATCCTGGGTGGGATCTATCAGGGATAAATGTTGGAGCTAATGCAAGCTCTCAGACGGTAAACGATGAACCGCAGCCACAGGTCGAAGAGGCCATTGGATTGTTAACTACAAAGCGTGAGCCTTCGAGCCCTTCTACATAGTCAATTTTGGCACCAACCAGATACTGGTAACTCAAGGGGTCGACCAGTAGCTTGGCCCCCTTGTTTTCAATGACTGTGTCGTCGTCGCTGACATCCTCGTCGAAAGAAAATCCATACTGAAACCCCGAACACCCGCCACCAGTGACGAACACCCGCAGTTTTAGATTATCGTTACCCTCTTCCGTAATCAGACTCTGCACCTTGTTGGCGGCATTGTCTGTTAGCGACATAATGATAGGGTCTTGAGCTTGTACGACTGACATAAGAAAATCCGGTTGAAAGAGCGCGGCAAACCTGACGCCACCTCCCGATTATCGCAATAACCAAGTAATTTAGTCAATTATAGGTTCGTGAGCCTAATCAACTCTCGCTGGTTGTATTCTGCTCATAGGAGAGTTTGCGCTTCTCTGCTGCCAGGCGCTTGGTTTCGCTTTGGGAAGAAGCAATATGCATCAGGTTGCCGTTTACCTCTGACCCCATCACCATTTCAATCAAATTGTAATAAACATTACCCACAACTACTGCCTTTGCAGCAAGTTCCAGGTGGTCAGTGGATCTGACATCGCCCTGTACCAGACCATTAACTATGGCAGATGGTACGCAAATCTCCCCTTCTACAGCGCCATTTTCGGCCAGACGAATCAACCCTTTGGAGTCATCTTCGGCGTAGATATTGCCTTTGACCCTGCCTTCAATGATCAGCTCACCGGTGAAATGAATATCACCAACGACTTCAGTTGAACGCGATATTAAAGTGTGTGCCGGGCCGCGGCTTTTAATCGCGTCGTTAGACTTGCCGAACATATTGCGCTCCTTCATCCACTTCAATGCGAACTAATAATGACTTCATGCGCCTTTCACTACTCACCTTCCAC
>CAYOND010000013.1:43740-85699 GCA_964405225.1 uncultured Pseudohongiella sp. | reverse complement strand
CACTACTCACCTTCCACCACCCAACTGAAATCCTGGGCAATGTTTTTCTCTACCGGTTCAGTAGAGACCGCAGATATTTGAATGCGATCAGGGCGAAATCCTGCTGGTAGTGCCAGTTCGCCTTCGATATTCTGAAAATACCTGAACCGTAACCTGATATCCAATTGCTCCTGATTGTCAGAAAGATCGCGCAATGGATAGACCACCTGATCATTATCCTGCCGGCCGATCAAACTCACGTTCACGTGCCCGGTCAAATAGGAATCCCCATCCGCGTCCTGTTGCCGCATTACCAATTTATAGCGGAAGCGATCTGGATCGCTAGTGGCGCTTATATCAAACTGGCCTATAACCAAACCAGTTGATTCAGTTTCTTCACCCACAACTTGTCGATAATAAACAACATCCTGCTCCAGTTGTGCGACGCGTTCACGTAAATCGCGGATAGTGGTTTGCGCTTCGGCGTTAACACGTTGATCCATAACTGTTGAACGGCCCAGCACTGCGACCTGACGCCTGAAGTCACTATTTTCCGCTCGCAATATTGCGAGTTCCTGGCTTAGCTCACTGACGTCAGACTCAGAGATTGCCTGGACCTGATAAGCACGATACTGCCCGACATAATAGGCACCGAGCGCCACCACAACGACAACTGCAAACAGGTACACAGCATAGATGGCCTTGCGCCCGGGCCGATGGGGCACCACCACCATCTTTTGTTGCTTGCTACCTTTAACTACGTTTGGCATCAGTTACTCCAGTGCAATATCTAAACGCATCGAGTTAGGGAACCAATGCGATTCCGGTTAACCCCGAACTTTCATCCAGACCAAACATAATATTCATGATTTGCACTGCCTGGCCCGATGCACCTTTTACAAGATTATCCTCTGCAGACAAAACTACAATAGTTTGAGTTTCAGGTGAGAAAGTCACTGCGAGCTGGCACATGTTCGAACCTTTCACATTACGCGTTGCCGGCACTTGCCCTTGCGGCAGAACATCAACGAAGGGCTCGTTTGCGTAGCGCTTCTCATAAAGTGACTGCAAGGCTTCAATACTGATCTCAATGCCGTCCCTGGCAGGCGCGTACAGCGTTGCCAGAATTCCCCGAATCATGGGTGTGAGATGCGGAATAAATGTAAGTCCTACAGCAGTCGAACTGGCAAGAGATAACTGTTGCGTTATTTCCGGGTGATGTCGATGTCCGGTAACAGCATAGGCCTTGATGGATTCAGTTGCTTCGCAGAGGAGAAAGTCTTCGACGGCTTTGCGCCCCGCCCCGCTCACTCCTGATTTTGCATCGGCTATCAAGCGTCCGGTTTGCACCAGATTCGCTTCGAGAAGTGGCAACAGACCCAGCTGAATCGCGGTTGGGTAACAACCCGGGGCTGCGACCAATTGCGCTTTCGCTATTGCCTCGCGATTGGTTTCTGGAAGACCGTAAACAGCGCTGGCAACCAGATCAGGACACGCATGGGACGTCTTGTACCACTGCTCCCACAAAGCAATATCCTTGATGCGAAAATCCGCACTTAGATCGATGACTTTTGCGCCAGTGGCAAGAATCTCTGGAACAGAATCCATGGCAACACCATGGGGAGTGGCAAAAAATACCACATCACAGGCGCTCAGGGCGGCTTTATCGGGCGCGACAAATTCCAGATCAATCTGGCCACGCAGGCTGGGAAAGTGGCTTGCAACAGATTTGCCAGCCAGCTCGCGGGAAGTTACTGCCTCAAGCTCCACATCAGGATGTGGCAGGAGGAGTCTTAATAACTCTATCCCGGTATAACCTGTAGCTCCGATAATGCCTGCTTTAATCACGAATGGTCCGCCTGCCTGATGGCCTGACTCAATTTGATTGGACGGCGTATGTTACACGCCACTACTCAGAATGCAATAATTGCAGCTACTACAGCCTTGCAAATCAACAGCTTAGAGGCTAAATCTGTTATTCTTTGCGGAGCTGGCGCGAATGCAACGGCCAGCACCTGAAATTGGGGATTTTTCATGCTCTGGATTAAGGCATTTCACATCATCGCTGTAGTCTGCTGGTTTAGCGGATTGTTTTACTTGCCCCGGCTTTTTGTCTACCACAGTATGAGCGAAGATCAGGTAAGCAGGGACCGCTTCGTCATTATGGAGCGTAAATTATTCTGGGGCATCACTACGCCAGCGGGAATTGCCTCCGTCCTCCTGGGAATGTGGTTGTTATTCCTGAATCTCGAATATTATATGGCCTGGTGGTGGATGCATGCCAAATTCAATCTCGTCTTATTGCTAATTGTGTATCACTTTTTCTGCTGGCGTTATCTGGGACAATTACGCGCGAACCAATGCAACCGCAGCCACAAATTTTTCCGAATCTTTAACGAACTGCCGGTATTTTTATTGGTTGGCATAGTCATACTGATTGTCGTCAAACCGGTTTTCTAACTCGTTCAATCCGGCACGCTGTAAGATCATGCATTCAGAAAAACCCATAGTAATGTGCTTTTCCGGGCTGGACACCACCGGAGGCGCCGGCTTGCAGGCGGACATCGAGACGCTGTTCAGCCTCGGTTGCCATTGCGCTCCGGTGGCAACAGCACTTACTGTACAGAACACGCAGCATGTCATCAGCAGTGAACCCACAGATGCGACACTAATTGTGCAGCAGGCCCGTGCCGTACTCGAAGACATGAATATCAAATGTTTCAAACTGGGCGTTGTCGGTAGTATCGAAGCGGTTGAAGTGATTCATACCGTTCTCAATGATTACCCTGGCATTCCAGTGATCATTGATCCGGTGCTTTCTGCAGGCGGAGGATTCAGCTTCGGCGAATCGAATCTCATCGATGCGATTCGATCACTGCTCTTGCCACTCTGTACTGTACTCACTCCCAATGTCGATGAAATTGCCCGGTTATCACCAACGGCCGACTCCCATGATGCCTGTGCCAATGAAATCATGGAGCTCGGGTGCCAGCATGTGTTGCTAACTGGCACGCACTCCGCAACACCTGATGTCGTGAATTGTTTTTATGCCGAGCACATGGATGTCATCACGTTTAACTGGCCAAGGCTGGAAAATACCTACCACGGTTCCGGTTGCACGCTCGCCGCTGCTGTCGCTGGCTATATCGCCCATGGTCTGCCCATGCACGACGCCATCCAGCAAGCCCAACGCTTTACCTGGGAAGCGCTGCAACATGGCACACGCATGGGCATGGGCCAACTAATCCCGAATCGCAGTTACTGGAATATCGAAGGCCTTGAATAGCAGCAAATATCTCTCCGGCGTGTATGCCATTACTGATGATGATCTGCTTCCTGATGCCATTCTTGTTGCATCAGTGGAACAGGCATTGGCCAATGGCGTGTCGCTGGTGCAATACCGTAGCAAACAGAAAAACCTGTCGACGCGACTGAAAAGTGCCAGCCGCTTGCTGGAGTGCTGCAGTCGCTACGACATCCCATTAATTATTAATGACGATGTGGATCTGGCGTCCACCATAGGCGCACAAGGGGCTCACCTCGGCACCAAAGATGCAGACATCGCTACAGCGCGGAACAAACTGGGACCAGCCGCTATCATAGGCCGCACGTGTCATGACAGCATCGAGTTGGCGATGCAGGCACAAAACGCTGGTGCCGACTACGTGGCGTTTGGCCGCTTCTATCCAAGCAAGACCAAACCGGGCGCCAGGGGAGCTGATTTACAGGTTCTAGAGCAGGCGAAAACAGTAATCCAGGTTCCTATAGTTGCTATTGGAGGGATCAATGCGGAAAATGGCGCTGCTTTGATCAAGGCAGGCGCAGATATGCTTGCCGTTATTTATGCACTGTTTGGCAGCGGCGATATTGCAAAGGCAAGTCGCAACCTGACCAGCCTGTTCAACCCAACATCTGAACGCAACTAAACCTGGAATCATGCAAACCAAAAACTCCGACAAACTGTACGAACTAGCGCAAAAATTCATCCCGGGTGGTGTCAACTCTCCAGTCCGCGCTTTCAAGGGTGTCGGTGGCGATCCCCTGTTTTTCAAGGCCGGCAAAGGAGCGTATTTAACCGATGTTGATGACAATCAATACGTGGATTATGTAGGCGCCTGGGGGCCGATGATTCTCGGCCATTGCAATCAGCAGGTGGTTGACGCCCTTGCGCAGCAATTGCAAACCGGGCTTGGTTATGGTGCTTCAACCGAAGCCGAAATCGAAATCGCCAGGCAAATCTGCGAACTGGTGCCATCCATTGAGCAAGTCCGCCTGGTTACATCAGGCACTGAAGCTACTATGAGCGCCATCAGACTTGCGCGGGGCTATACCGGCCGCGATAAAGTCGTAAAGTTCGAAGGTTGCTACCATGGTCACGTTGATGGCTTGTTAGTAAAAGCTGGATCAGGCGCACTAACTCTGGGCGAACCAGATTCAAAAGGCGTACCCAAAGCCTACACAGACCTCACCTACGTTCTGCCGTACAACGATGCGGATGCCTTGCAGGAGTTATTTGCCAATGCTGGCGAAGAAATAGCCTGCGTTATTGTAGAACCGGTGGCCGGCAATATGAATTGTGTGCCACCTTTGCCCGAGTTCCTGAGCACACTGCGCGATGTATGCTCCTCTTCAGGCGCAGTCCTGATTTTTGATGAAGTCATGACAGGTTTTCGCGTAGCGCTTGGCGGTGCACAGGAAAAATATGGCGTGACGCCTGATCTCACGACTCTGGGCAAGGTGATTGGAGGTGGGCTGCCAGTCGGTGCATTTGGCGGGCGTAAAGACATCATGGACAAGATCGCGCCCAATGGTCCTGTGTATCAGGCAGGCACCCTGTCAGGAAGTCCCCTGGCTACCGCAGCCGGCCTCGCGATGCTGGAAGCCATTCGTAAACCGGGGTTTCATGACGAATTGGAGCGCCAGACTGCGAAATTGTTATCTGGGCTCCAGCAGCGGGCAGACGCTGCGGGCATACCTTTCACAACCAATCAGGCTGGCGCCATGTTTGGATGTTTTTTTAACACTGCTGATGAAGTCAGATATTTTGATCAAGTGATGACAAGTAACAACGAACATTTTCAAATATTTTTTCATGCAATGCTCGAAAATGGTGTTTACCTGGCGCCTTCTGCATTCGAAGCAGGATTTATTTCTGCCTCGCATCAGGATAAGGAAATTGAAATATCCTTGAATGCCGCAGAAAAGGCATTTGCAGCAATCTCACACAAGAAATAGAAAACGAAACAGGATTACTTTATGGCGAAGTTCGATGTGTATGGCGTGGGCAACGCGCTGGTGGACAAAGAGTTTGAAGTAGATGACAAATTCTTTGCTGTATATGGAATTGAAAAAGGCATAATGACGCTGGTTGACGAGGGTAATCAGAACCAGTTGCTGCATGTACTGGAAACCAAATACCCGCTAAGAACCCAGGCTGGTGGCGGTTCGGCAGCCAATACCCTCTATGCTCTTAGCCAGTTTGGTGGCAATGCCTTCCTCACCTGCAAGGTTGCAAATGATGACAATGGTGATTTCTACTTAAATCAGCTTGGTCATCACAATATTGAAACCAACACCAGTAGTCAGCGCGTGGATGGCACGACTGGTCGTTGTATCGTCATGGTCACTCCCGATGCTGAACGTACTATGCATACATTTCTTGGTGTATCTGAATATGTATCCGAAGCCGAACTGGATCTCGAAGCCGCGAGTGATTCCAAGTACATCTATCTCGAAGGCTATCTCGTCACGTCTCCATCAGCTCGCAAAGCCATCAAATCACTAAGAGAACTCGCGGCAGAGAAAAACGTAAAAACTGCCATGACTTTCTCGGACCCTTCCATGGTTGAGCATTTCAAGGATGAAGTTAATGAATTGATTGGCGATGGTGTTGACTTGTTATTCTGCAACGAGAACGAAGCCAAGATCTGGTCAGAGGAAGATACTATCGAAGGTGCTTGCGCAGCCATGGAGAAAAAGGCGCAGCAGTTTGTAATAACTCGCGGCTCGCAAGGCGCACGACTGTTCGACGGCAATAACTATATTGATGTCGCGGCACCGAAGATAACGGCTGTTGATACTAATGGCGCTGGGGATATGTTTGCTGGTGCTTTTCTTTATGCGTTAACCAAAGGCGAGAGCTTCGAAACAGCCGGCAAGCTTGCGAATGCCGCAGCAGCGACTGTGGTTTCGAATTTCGGACCACGCCTGCCCGCAGAAGCCCATGCGGAAATTGAAAAGAATCTGGCCTGATCGCTCAGACGCGCAAGCTGTCGACGAATTTTTTTACACTGTCGAAGAAGGAAGTCTTGCGCGGAGACTGTTTGTTGCCCTCGGCGGCACCAATCTGTTGAAATTCTTCCAACAGCTCCTTTTGCCGAGCAGTAAGTTTGACTGGCGTTTCAATAATAACCCTGCACAGTAAATCCCCGGCACTGCCACCGCGTATCGGAGTAACACCTTTGTTGCGCAAACGAAACAACTTGCCGGTTTGGGTTTCGGTTGGGATCTTCAGCTTTACTCGACCATCCAGGGTTGGGACTTCCAACTCACCACCCAGCGCTGCATCGACAAAACTGATAGGAATCTCGCAGTAGAGGTCACGGCCATTACGCTTGAAAATCGCATGCGGCCGAACATGTACTTCCACGTACAAATCGCCCGATGGACCGCCATGCACACCAGCCTGACCTTCACCGGTAAGGCGAATCCTGTCGCCTGTGTCTACACCGGCCGGAATCTTTACAGACAGCGTCTTGGATTCTTCAACTGAACCACGGCCATGACATTTGTGACAAGGATCTTTAATTTGCTTGCCAGTACCACTACAGCGTGGGCAAGTCTGTTGCACAGAAAAGAATCCCTGAGACATTCTGACTTGACCGTGTCCACCACAAGTACTGCAATCGACTGGTGTCGTACCTTTCTTGGCACCGCTACCATCACATGCTTTACATGTTACTGAAGTGGGGATGGTGATCTTGGCAGTTTTACCGCGAACCGCCTCTTCCAGATCCATTTCCATCTGGTATCGAAGGTCAGCACCCTGGCGCACATGACTGCGACCACCCCGACCACCACGACCTCCGCCGAATATATCGCCGAATATATCACCAAAAATATCACTGAAATCTGCAGCACCATGACTGGTCTGTCCCTCTACGCCGGCATGACCATACTGATCATAGCGAGCGCGCTTTTGCTGATCAGACAATACCTCAAAAGCTTCATTGGCTTCCTTGAAGGTATCCTCAGCTTCCTTGTTGTCGGGATTACGATCCGGGTGGTTTTTCATGGCCACGCGTCTATAGGCCTTTTTGATAGCGGCCTCGTCAGCGTCCCGGGACACACCCAGCACTTCATAGTAATCTCGTTTCGACATAATTCGCCTGTTTCCTGATTAGCACAGAATCAATTTCTGACCTTCAAACGCAAAAACAGGGAACCACTGCGATCCCCTGAAAAATTCCAGGTTCTAACAGTGGTCCCCCCGCCATCTCGATGGCTTGGTTCATAGCAGTATCTAATATCTAAGCAGCGCTACCACCTTCCTTGTACGCCGAGTGTTACTTGTCCTCTTCCTTCACTTCCTCAAACTCGGCATCCACAGCATCGTCTTCTCCAGACTTGGATGATTCGTCACCCGCTTCGGCATCACCTGCCGCTTTAGCTTGCTCCGCCTGTTCGGCGTACATTTTCTGAGCCAAACCGGTTGAAGCTTCTGTCAGTTCCTTGGTGCTGGCTTCAATAGCCGCCAGGTCATCACCTTTCAGAGCCGTTTCAACACTTTCAATCGCCTTGTTAATCGCTTCCTTCTCTTCGTCGGTTGCTTTATCACCAGCTTCTTCCAGTGTCTTCTTCGTGGCATGCACCAAGCCGTCAGCCGTGTTACGCGCCGTAATCAATTCCTCAAACTTCTTGTCGTCAGCAGAATGCGCCTCAGCATCCTTGATCATCTTTTCGATCTCTTCATCTGACAAACCGCTGGAAGCCTTGATGACAATAGATTGTTCCTTGCCTGTCGCCTTGTCTTTGGCAGACACGTTGAGTATGCCGTTGGCATCAAGGTCAAAGGACACTTCGATTTGTGGCATACCGCGTGGCGACGGTGGGATATCACTCAGGTCAAAGCGACCCAGTGACTTATTCTCACTAGCCTGCTTCCGCTCGCCCTGCACAACGTGAATCGTTACCGCGGTCTGATTGTCATCCGCTGTAGAGAACACCTGGCTTTTCTTGGTTGGGATAGTTGTGTTCTTCTCGATCAATGGACTCGCTACACCACCCAGGGTTTCGATACCCAGAGTTAATGGCGTTACGTCCAGCAGCAAGACATCATTCACATCACCTGACAGCACGGCTGCCTGAATCGCGGCACCCATCGCAACTGCTTCATCCGGATTCACGTCACGACGTGCTTCCTTGCCGAAGAAATCAGCAACCTTCTTCTGCACCAAAGGCATACGAGTCTGACCACCAACCAGAATCACGTCATCGATCTTGGAGGAATCGATGCCAGCATCTTCCAATGCCATCTTGACCGGGCCCAGCGTCTTATCGACCAGGCCTTCAACCAGTGATTCAAACTTGGCGCGGGTCAGCTTTTGGACCAGGTGTTTGGGACCACTGGAATCGGCAGTAATGTAAGGCAGGTTGATTTCTGTCTGTTGCGACGAAGAAAGCTCGATCTTGGCTTTTTCGGCAGCTTCCTTGAGTCGCTGCAAGGCCAGCGGATCGCTATGCAGATCCATGCCAGATTCCTTCTTGAACTCATCGGCCAGATAGTCAATTAAGCGCAGGTCGAAATCCTCACCACCGAGGAACGTATCGCCGTTGGTAGAAAGCACTTCAAAGGTGTGCTCGCCATCTGTGTCAGCAATTTCAATGATCGAAATATCAAACGTACCGCCACCCAGGTCATAAACAGCAATAGTGGCATCACCACCTTTCTTGTCCATACCGTATGCAAGTGCGGCCGCTGTGGGCTCATTGATGATGCGCTTGACTTCAAGACCGGCAATCTTGCCTGCGTCCTTGGTCGCCTGGCGCTGCGAATCGTTAAAATAGGCAGGCACGGTGACAACGGCTTGAGTGACCTCTTCGCCAAGAAAATCTTCCGCTGTCTTCTTCATTTTCTTCAGAATCTGGGCGGATATTTGCGGTGGCGACATCTTTTCGTCATTCACCTCAACCCAGGCATCGCCATTGTCTGCCTTAATAATCTTGTAAGGCACCATCTTGCGGTCTTTCTGTACGACCTCATCATCGAACTGCCGTCCGATAAGACGCTTGATTGCGTACAGTGTATTGTTTGGATTGGTCACCGCCTGCCGCTTGGCAGGTTGACCCACCAGCGTTTCGCCTTCCTTCGTGTAAGCGATAATCGAAGGAGTAGTGCGGTCACCCTCTGCATTTTCAATAACCTTGGCTTTACCCCCGTCCATAACGGACACACAGGAGTTCGTTGTACCCAGGTCAATTCCTATAATCTTACCCATTTGATAAATCTCCGATCGCGTACTGATCTAATTACTGGTCAATATTGGCCCGAAGCAGCGTATTTCAAGGCTCAAACCGATATTTCCCTAAATTTTCTGTGGATTAGGTGCTGCTCTGCAGCCCCCGTATTTACTGATCTTGCTGTTCCTGAGCTGTTTTATCACCCGAATTTGACTGATTCTCACCAGCGCCCTCACGGGAAACCATCACCATCGCCGGCCTGATCACCCTGCCATGCAACGTGTAGCCCTTCTGCATAACGGCAAGCACCGTATTGGGCTCAACCTCGGGGTTTTCCTGAATCGACATCGCCTGGTGCAACTGCGGGTCAAAAGGCTCGCCCTCGGGATCGACTGCTTCAATATGGAACTTTTTGAAGCATTCATTGAAACTCTTGAGAGTGAGATTCACTCCTTCGTAAATCGCCTTGACTGTGGGGTCTTCACTGTCACTGGCCGCAACCAGCGCCCGTTCCAGGTTATCCATGACAGTGAGTAATTCACTGGCGAACTTCTCCTGCCCAAATTTGTGTGCTTTTTCGATATCCTGCTCGGTGCGACGCCGCAAATTCTGCATCTCAGCCTGCACACGCAGCAGATCATCGCGCGCATTCTGGGCCTCGAGTTCAGCCTGTTCGCATTTCTTCATCATCTGCTCAAGGGCAGTCTCGTCAGAATCATTCTGAGGGAAATCGACGCTTTGCTGCGCCTCAGCTTCCTCTGATTCCTGCCTGGTGGCGTCTTTTTCGTCCGATACTGGCTTCACGGACTCTTCTTCAGTCTTCTTGCTCATGCCTTCCCCTGCTTAATCCTGGTAATCTGGCTCGGTTGTCCCCTCCATGGCAGGCATGGAATGGCGAGACTTGCTTGCCCGCTATATGGGGGTTTGATTGATTCGTTTCAACCCATTAAGGGGCCTGTTGTGGCAATTTTTTTGGTCGCGGCCGGCTTGCCGTAACTGCCCCGCCAAATAGCATTTATTGGTGCCTTTCATCCAATTGATCCAATATACTTTCCTGCATGCTGCATCAGCTCGCTATCAAGAATTACGCCACCGTTGACTCACTGGTCATCGAATTCAAATCAGGCATGTCCGCTATTACCGGCGAAACCGGCGCCGGCAAATCAATCATACTGGGCGCACTGGGACTTACTCTCGGTGATCGGGCTGACAAGACCGTAATACGATCGGGCACCCAAAAGGCAGATATCTCAGCCGAATTCGATATGGCACATATTGCCGTCGCGCAAACCTGGCTTGGTGATAACGACCTTGAAAGCGCCGACCAGCCAGGACTTTGCATCCTGCGCCGGGTGATCAGCAGCGACGGTCGTTCCAGAGCCTATATCAATGGTTCACCAGTCACGCTCACTAATCTCAAAGAGTTGGGCGAAATGCTGTTGGACATACATAGCCAGCATGAACATCAATCGTTGTTGCATCGCCAAACTCATCGACGGCTGCTGGATGAATTCGGTGTGCAAGCCGAGTTGCTTGATGAGCTTGGCGACAGTTTTCAAAACTGGCACGATAATTTTGAATTATTGGAAAATCTGAGTCAGCAATCGAGTGACGACTCAGCCCAGATTCAATTGTTGAGTTATCAACTCAACGAACTGGATGAATTGGAACTAGGCGAAGGCGAACTGGAGTCTCTGGAGACAGAATTCAGTCGCCTGAACAGTGCAGACGATTTGATTTCTGCTGTAAATGCGAGCCTGCAAATCAGCGATGAGGATGAGAGTGGCAATATTGAATCCCTGCTCAACCAGGCACTGGCTGGCTTGCGCAAGGTTGCACCGAAAGATATCCGTATAGCCAATATGGTGGGCTTGCTTGAAGCCGCCGAGATTCAATTATCAGAAGCCATTGCAGAGATGCGAGATTTCGCAGACGGATTTGATGCCGACCCTGAACGCCTGGAGCAAATTAACTCGCGCCTCAGTCGTATCCATAATCTTGCGCGCAAACATCGTATTGAACCCACTGCGCTGCCTGAACTGACACGATCCTTGCGCAGTCAATTAAACGACATTGAGCACAGTGACGAAAAACTGGCAGAGCTCAAGGCTCTCGATGCCGATCTGCGCGAGCAATTTCGCAAGGTTGCCGAGAAAGTCAGCAGACAACGCCAGAAAGCGACACAAAGTCTGGCCAATCAAGTCAATGCGCAGTTGCAGCAATTGGGGATGCCAAACGCCAGACTTGAGATCAACCTGATGCCTGTTAACAATGACAACCCGTCCTCTCATGGACTTGAAAGTGTCGAATTTCTAGTGAGTACCAATCCGGGGCAGGAAGCGAAACCTCTCATCAAAATTGCTTCAGGTGGTGAGCTCTCCCGAATCAGTCTGGCTATTCAGGTAATCACTGCCCAAACTTCTCAAACCCCTTCATTAGTGTTCGACGAAGTAGATGTCGGTATCGGTGGGGGCGTGGCGAAGGTTGTTGGAGAACTACTGCGAAAATTGGGTGAGTCAGCCCAGATTATCTGCGTGACTCATCAGGCGCAAGTTGCCAGCCAGGCCCACAATCACCTGGTGGTCAGCAAGCATACTGACGACAAATCGGCTTTGACCCGGATAGTGGAACTAAAGCAGGCAGAGAAGGTAAAGGAAGTGGCGCGCATGCTGGGTGGTGATGAGTTCAGCGATGAGTCACTTGCACATGCCGAACAAATGGTGGCCAGCTAATCAGCCGGCGTCCTTTCGGCATTTCTTGCAAACGCCATACAAGTAGAGACTGTGATCAGTAATGCGAAATCCGTATTTTTCTGCAATCTTTTCCTGTTGTTCCTCAATTACTTCATCGTAAAACTCTTCTACCGAGCCACAATTGTTGCATACGATGTGGTCGTGATGATCCACAGAGGTGAGTTCAAAGACGGACAGTCCGCCTTCGAAGTGGTGACGCATTACCAGACCAGCCTGTTCAAACTGGGTCAACACACGATAAACAGTTGCGAGCCCCACATCCTCATCGGCATCGATCAGGGCCTTGTAGATGTCCTCGGCACTTAGATGCTTGGTGTCGGAACTTTCCAGAATTTGCAGAATCTTAACTCTGGGATGTGTGACTTTCAGCCCCGCCTTACGCAGTTCCTGGTTCTCAGTCGTCATACTATTCTCGGCTCTGGGGTTTGATTGGTGGCTGGGATTTCCAGTATCTGGAGGGTCTTTCTTATGTCTCGTGTTAGCTCTAGCTTTGCCTGGCACGCCAAACGAATAGCGCTTGCAGGTTTTCCGCATCCTTCAGGTGGGGTATTATGCCTGCTCCGCGCCGCCATGCAAAGGCAGTCCCGGCGCCACCAATGCAACTCATTGATATTGCGATAACTTATGACACGATGGTCAAAACAATCTCGCCTGTTACCTCTGGCCTGCGTCCTGCTTTTAGTGACAGGTTGCGCTTCTATAGGTGCAATGGATTTTCCCGGCGTTTACAAGATTTCAATTCCACAGGGAAACATCATCACTCAGGACATGGTGGATCAGCTGAGACCGGGTATGACCAAACGACAGGTGATCTTTGTCATGGGCACGCCTCTGGTGCGCGACCCCTTTCATCAGGATCGCTGGGATTACATCTACAGCTTTCAACCTGGTGGCGGCGTGCGCGGGCAGGAAAGAATCTCGGTCTTTTTTGTTGACGATCAGCTGGTTAGTTTCAATGGCGACTTCGTCCCATCTGCTTTTGAGCAGGAAGCAAGCGACGACTAGCATTCGATATCGAATGCCATTATTGCCATCACCTGCCACTCAAAGATGCTTAAGCGCTTATCAGTAATCGAATCGAACGCCTAATGTGAAACCCCTTCCAGGTTCTGGGGCATAGTTCTTGAGGAAAGACGCATGATTGCGCACCTTTTCATCCAGCAAATTATCTCCACGCACGAATAGCTTGAGCTGGCTGTCACCCGCAATGACCCAGTGGTAATCACCATAGAAAGACAACAATGTGTAGCCGTCTGTGGGTAATTCATTGACACCGTTGTGATCCTGCTCATCAACCCGCGTAGCATGCAGATGCATACTCCAGTCATTGCCGTAGTAGCGAAATTCGGCACCAAACTTTGCCGCAGGAATGCGCGGCACATCGCCTCCGCGATCAAACCCGGCGTGCACAAGGTCACCGAAAACCTTCATCTCGAGGGTGGCAAAATCCTGCTCCATCAAGGTAAACGACAGTTCGCCCTCGACCCCGGTGAAAGTGGCATCGCGAGCGGAATAACGCGCGATAGGCAGTTCCTCGAACTCTTCGCCAACAATATCCAGAAAGATATAGTCATCAATGCGATTGTGGTACACGCTGAACTGGCCAGTGACAGGGCCAGCATAATGCCTGTAGCCAAACTCAATATTTGTCGCAGTTTCTGTGCCCAGATTTGCATCGCCAATTTCCAACAGATTCGTTGCGGCATGTAAGGTAAGATCTTCCTGGTCGGTGTATTCTCGGCAAGTTGATGCATCAATATTGGAATACAACTCTTCCACCGTTGCTGCGCGCTGCGAACGTGACAAGCCAAGATGGATATTCCCCACATCATTGAAGTCATATAGCGCACTGGCACTCACACTCAATGCATTTTCCGAATTGTCACAACGGGAGCCAGCTTCAACATCACCCCACTCATAACGAAGGCCTAGTTCACCAGTGAAACGGCTACGCATGAATCGCTCGACACCAAACAGACCAATGCCTTGCACCTGGGATTCGGGAATGAATGCCTCTTCCCCCACTGCACCAAACTCAGTATCCGTTAGCTGCAAGCCCCAGACACCGGAGCGAATGTCTGAATGAGAATGAGTCAGCGTAAAGCGGCTTTCCAGCCCCTGATTGGTAAAGCGCGTACCAACCTCTACATCACCGTCGTCAAAATATTCCATCTCACGGTGCTCGTAATCGGTCACACCAATAGATGCAGTCAGTGAGTCGAATATGGCATCAGCAAAATCCAGACGGCTCTTGATATCGTAGCGGGTTTTTTCCATATCGATGCGCACAAATTCCACATCTCCATGATCGTGTTCTTCTTCATGTCCTTCTTCCCCATACTCTTCTACATGCTCGCCCTCTTCGTGAACATGGCTATGGGTCCCCAGGGGTAGCCCATAGTTGTTATCCAGGCTGTTGAAGGAAAATCCAATGAATCCACGATCTGTTACCCAGGATAAACCGAGACTACCCCCCTCGGCTTCGCTATCGGAATTGCCAATATAGCCACGGGTGTTGTCGAATTCACCATGCTCGCCTTCATGCTCCTCTTCATGTTGGACCTCATTATTGTCCTCATGGTTATGTAGTAGCTCCCCCACTTCCTCGAGGGCTTCAAGGTCTAGCGCAAACCCGGGTATGTTCACATTTTCGTTATCACGGCGGAACGCGTCGAAGTGAAATGCAATTGTGTCACCAGCGGTATCCAGCCGAACGACAGTCTTGTTCTGATCATTCACAGTATTGTGACTTTGCTCAATAAAAAATTCAGGTCTGTCTACCAGTCGATCCGGTATGCGTTGGTCGATGACATTGATCACACCTCCAACCGCGCCACTGCCGTATAGCAGCGTCGCTGGGCCGCGAATGACTTCGATGCGATCGGCTAGGGCGGCTTCTATCCCTTCGGCATGATCTGGACTCTGATTGGAAGCATCGGTAACACCAACACCATTGCTCAGCACGCTAACCCGGTTGCCAGACTGACCACGGATTACCGGGTGCCCAATGCCCGGACCGAATGATGAACTGGAGATACCTATTTCATTACGCAGGGTATCACCTAGCGAATTGGCCACCTTCTCGCGTAGTTCCTCGCCAGACAGGGAACCCACAGGCAAGGCTGTTTCCGCTGCAGTTTGTTCGAACGGTGTGGTAACAATGATTTCTTCCAGGCGCTGCACCTGGTGACTATTGTCTGTTTGTGCAAGCAGGAGTGGCGCAGCCACTGTAAGGCACACACCTGCGAGAGTTGAATACTGTTTGGTTTGCATTGAAAAACCTCTACAAATCTGAATCTGACAGCAAGGCCTGGCGATATTACACACCAGAAAATACTTTAAAACGTCAATCTAGATAGTGAGAGGAGGTGCCCGGGCTACTGGCGCCAGGTGAGGTGATTTGATTAGTCGCAGTTCTGGCTGATTATAGTCAATCAGCACTGATTGAACTGGCAGTGTTGCGGCTTTGTTGCCAATGGCATGCTCGAGAGAGCCGGCCTTCAGACAAATATCACAATGGATCGTACTTGCCAGATCTGTTTCATGGTTGTGCACCAGATTTGCAGCTTGCACGAACAGGAGCAGGAAACTCAACAATCCTATTGCAACAAGTAACTGCCAGCGATTGTTCGCTTTGGTAGCTTGTTTTAATAATGAAAATTCCAACTCAGTTTTTTGCATTTTTCATCTTAAATAATCGTTTTGTCGCTCATCGCAATAAGCGACCTGTTACATCTCGGCAAGTTTATAGCAGACCCGAAGAATCACAAACTCTTTCAAATCAAAGGTGACACAAGGGGCTATTTCAGGAAGTTGGCGAATTGCTCCAGTGCGTCGAGACCAACCACGTCGTGTGCCACCAGATAAATATCGTCGCGCGGGATTTTGCCGAGATGCTTGCCTAATCGATGCAGATGAATTTCTTCCTGTTCCTGGCGCTGCCTGAGAAATTCACCCTGATCAGCGGGCACCCGCTTGTTTACAACCAGGCAATCCACACCGATATCTGCCTGCTTGAGCTGGTCTGCCAATTCGATAGTTTCCAGTACCGGCAATCGTTCTGCCGCCAATACAATGACAAAGCTGGTCTGCTCATGATCGGCGAGCACATCCCGCAGGTTGGCAAAACGTAGCCGACGGCGATTGAGGATACTGCGGATCTTCGATTCCTGCTGCCGTTCCTCATTCTGGGCATCATCCTTGAATACCCGGTCTTCCATAGATGAGTCGCTGCCCATCTCACGGACAAACTCGGCAAACCGATCTGCCTTCTCGCGGCGCTTGATCAGCCCTTCAGTCCAGGCTGACATCATTTCCGGTAATACCATCAGGCGTGCCGTATGGCCGGAAGGCGCTGTGTCGAACACAACCAGATCATAATCTTTCTGACCTTGTTCTACGACTTCCGCAATCCGCTCCAGAATTGCTGCCTCTTGCATACCAGGCGCATCTTTGGAAAGTTTCATGTGCTTGTCTACTTCTGCGCGTAAATTCACCGGCATCAGATGATGCAAGGAGTTGCTGATCTCCTTCATATGATTCTGCATGGTTTCCTGGGGATCGAGCTCAAGCCCATCTAATCCAGGCGCCAGGCGCACCGGCCTTGACCCTATTTTGCGATCGAATAAATGGCCAAGATTATGAGCGGGATCTGTGGAGACCAGCATGACACGGCGACCTTCATTGGCCATCGCCAGCGCGGTAGCAGCGGAGACAGTCGTTTTGCCGACCCCACCCTTGCCACCGAAAAACAGGATATGGCGTGAACGTGCGAGATCTAACAGCAACTTATGTGGTCCAGTGGAGAGCGTTCCATGCCCATGCGTTTGTGCCATTCATGAAAGCGCTCGTAAACAACCGGCAGCAATTCCATGGTGTAGTAAGCAGCAGGATTGGGCACGCCTAACTGCTCGGCGAAAACGAGCAACATGAACAAGTCTTCTTCGTCTCGTTGGGCGCGGGCGAATGAACGGCGGTACTGAGTGAGGTAATACTCCTGCAGACCTTTCTCAATGCGAGCCAGCAGGCTTTTGGGTTTTTTACTGTGAGGGTTTGATCGCGTCATGATTTGTCCTTTGTCGCATTATGCGTGAACAGACAGCGCTTTGGAAGTTGAGGCGGACGTTCGCCTTTCCTAATTATTGCTTGCCTTTTTTCCTGGCCGCGCGGGCCAAACGCGCCTGCTTGGGATCAATCTGGAGAGGGCGATAGATTTCCACTCGGTCACCAGGTTCCAGGATATACTCCCGTGGAGTCGGCCTTCCCTTACCATCGAGAGGCTTTGAAAAAATCCCCATGCTGTCCTGTTCCAGGTCAATCTGATCAAACTCTTGCGCGATGCCAGATTGACGCACTGCCTCCAACGCAGTTGTCCCGGCGCACACATTCAGCGCAATAATTAATTGACGCTCGGGAGTCGCATAGGCGACCTCCACAGGTATCAGATTGTCTTGCTCTGCAGTATTAGCCATAGACTTCACCGGCACGTTTTACAAGCGCCTCTACCAGATTGTCTGCTGAGCTTTTGAAAAACTTTTCGAGTGCAAAGTCGAGGATACTGGAGGAAAGTTCAAAGTTCATTTTCAGGGTAACTTTACAGGCTGTTTCGGAAAGTGGCTCAAACTCCCACCGACCTTCGAAACGTCGAAACGCCCCTTGTTCCAGTTGCATATCCATACGTCGGCCGGGTGTCAGCTTATTGCGGGTTATAAGAGTTTGCTCAATACCCGCTTTTGCCAGCACCAGTTCTCCAATGAGTTCATCTTCTGTGCGTGAGATTACGCGCGCAGATTTACAACCCCTCATAAACATCGGGTAGTTATCAATATCATTGACCAGATCAAACATCTGGTCAGCCGAGTATTGCACCAGCGCACTACGATTAATTGTGGTCATACGAAATTATCAATTAAAAGAGGGAGATTCCGAAGTAACGGAAAAGTACAGTATTCACAAATACAAACAAGAGAATGACAGGAATAATCGTACCGAGGGAAAAGTTAAGATATTTTTCGAGAAAGGAACCTGCATGTTTTTCTTCACCGATAACTAATTCCGACGCAAGACCCTGCATCTTCCAGCGATAAGCACAGAATATGCATACCATAAATCCAACAAACGGCAAAATGGTTTCGTAAAACAAATCAGAAACTACGTCAAAGAACGATTTGTTCAATCCGCCATAACTGGTGAAATTGGTGAGGAAATCATTCATACCAAGAGACATAGTGGCGGGCACAGCGAAAATCGTGAGCAGAATCGCCTGATTAATCACAGCACGCTTTCGCGACACGCCCCACTCATCAATCTGATACGAAATGGGAATTTCTATAATGGATACCAATGAAGTCAGTGCTGCGAAAAATACCAGGGTAAAAAATGCCAATGCAACAAAGCTGGCCCCACCAAATCCCACCGCCGCCTCCATCGACAGAAAGATCTTGGGCAGAAAACTGAATATCAATCCCACACTACTTGTTGAAAGGTCGTCGGTATTGGTATTGGGATCGAACGCAAATATCGCCGGTAGAATAAGCAGGCCGGCAAAGAATGCAATGCTTGTGTCAGCGATAGCTACCATACGCGTTGACTGGGGGATGCTGTCTTCGCGGCTAAAATATGAACCGTACGTAATCAGGATTCCCATGCCGAGCGAAAGCGAGAAGAAAGCCTGACTCAACGCGCCACTCACCACCGCAAAGTTAATGCGGCTGAAATCCGGAATAAGGTAGTAAGCAATGCCGACGCTTGCATTGTCTAGCGTTAATACGAAAATAGTTAATAGAATAAGCATGACTGCAAGTGTCGGCATAAGTATGCGCGCCAATCGCTCAATGCCACCTTTAACACCACCAAGCAAAATGAAAAAGATAATGAATAACAGGAATAAGAGGTAGCCGAATAAAGAAGGTTGGGCAACGAGTTCACCAAAAGCCGCATCAGTTGCAAGAAAGTCAAGATCACCGCTGACAGTCCGCACCATATAAACAACCAGCCAGACAGTGATGACTGTGTAGAACACGGAGATCATGAATGGCGTGAGAATTGCAAGCTGTCCAGCCCAGCGCCAGGGCTTGCTGTGACCAGAAATTTGAGAAAAAGCACCGACTGGATTGCGCTGAGTGCGTCGGCCCATGGAGATTTCTGCCATCATGACCGGGTAGCAGATGAAAGCGACGAAGAACAGGTAAAGGAAGAGAAATGCCGCTCCACCGTTTTTTGATGCCATTACCGGGAAAGCAACCAGATTTCCCAATCCTACTGCCGACCCTGCTGCGGCCAGAATAAAACCCAATTTGGAACTGAACTGCCCGCGCTCGACTGCCATCAAAACCCCTTATTTCTCAGACTATTAGCATGTTGCTTTGGTGGAGGGTTGAGGGATTCTACCAGCGCCATAGAACCAGCACAACGCGACCGACAATCGGTTCAATTCCTTTTCCATTCGCATTATCCGAAGGGGTTCGGGCTATAATGCCGCCCCATGGCAAAATCAGGAAAAAACAAACAGCCCGATAATACGATCATCGCAAACAAGAAAGCCCGACATGATTTCTTCATCGAGGACACTTTTGAGGCGGGTATTGCTTTGCAGGGCTGGGAAGTCAAGAGTCTGCGCATGAAAAAGGTGCAGCTGTTGGATAGCTATGTCCTTATGAAAGACGGCGAGGCATTTCTTTTGGGCTGCAACATTGCGCCACTCGATACAGCCAGCACACATATCGTGGCCGATCCGGGCCGCACCAAGAAACTACTCCTGCACCGGCGCGAATTGGCAAAACTGTTCTCTGCTACTCAACAGAAAGGTCACACCTGTGTATGCACCAAGCTTTACTGGAAAAATCACCTGGTGAAATGTCAGGTAGCTCTCGCCAAGGGTAAGCAGGATCACGATAAGCGCTCGACGATCAAAGATCGTGAATGGAATATCGACAAACAGCGCATCGTACGACACGCCAACAAGTAACAGTACTTCACTTTATTACAGACAAGAAAAAACCAGCCCCAGGGCTGGTTTTTCATTTCTACCATTAGATTCTACTTGGTGTTACTTGGTTGGAAGTGGTTGCGGCTCATGCTTTCTGGCACAAACCTTTTTAGCTTTTATTTGCAGAACTTTAAGTTCAGCACTCAAATCCAACCTTTCCGAGTGCAGCCTTGCCCTTTTCGAGTGCAACTCCTGAAGATCTCGCTTGGTATCAAACAGTCGTTGCAATGCCCTTCAGTATTGTGGCGACTTGAAAAAGAAATTATCCAGAGTGTTGTTAATTGCATCGATCTTATTGTGCAATGCCTCAACTCGGTTTGCATTGGCATTGAGTTCGTTATCGACTCTGTCGATCTGGTTTTCAAGTATATTGATTTCATTTTGCAATAAACGACATTCAGTTGCCTGAGGCACATCAGCCAGGGCCTGGATTGGCACCAGGAATACGGCCAATGCAAAAGCAAAACATGCAGATAGCATCTTGATTGATTTCATAGGATTCTCCTTTTATTAATAGCAGAGTAGTCGCAGAATATTTTTTAAGCTGCTGCTCCTCACTATACGCCCACGATGATGGTAGCCAAAGAATTTTCATAACAATTGACCCCGGACAAATTGGGCGGAAGCTCGCTTCATACGCCAATATTTCGCAGCTAGCCTGTATGTCATGATTTGTGAGGGGTCATTGAAATACGGAGGCAAAAGCCTCATAGTAGCCTGTAGTACTTGGGGGCGATTCGGATTCGACGCTGGTATCAACTCCTTAGGTGCATGTCGAGAGCGTAATGACTCTCGTAAATCAATCATTACAACTTTATAGTTGCCAACGACGACAACTACGCTCTAGCAGCTTAATATAGCTTGCTAGCGATTGCCTCAGGGATGCCTGTAAACCAGAGTTTTGCAATCGTCATATAGAACAGGATCGCGGAAAGGCTGTCTGGGGCTGGCCCGTTAAAACTTAACCAGACTCGCCCAAGTCACCCTGCCCGTCGGGCGGACACGGGTTAACTCAGTAGACGACGCTAAGCATGTAGAGCCGAAGGCGAAGAACTGACGGACGGGAGTTCAACTCTCCCCGCCTCCACCAATAATCAAAAAGGCCCAGCGCGCAAGCGTTGGGCCTTTTTGGTATCCAGCAATTCTGGAAATTGTTTGACTCTTGAAGTCGAGTTAGCGCGCCATAGATGGCGGGCATGCCGAGAACGCAGGGTTGCGGTTCTCGGCCAATTCTCCCGGACTAACTAATCAAATCTCTCAATCCTCAGAAACCTCATCCAGCCTCGCCCCTGCCAACACCCCTGGCAGTGAGTAATTGCCCTCATGACAGGCATATTCATATAACCTGTCTTCAGCACGATTCAGTGGCATCTCCGCCGTAAATGGCCTGATGAAGGTTTTCGGGTCACTCGCGGTAAAACTGTAGTTGATCGTGCCATCGGCAACTCGTGTGAAACGCTCAACCACCTTGAACTCCTCAGAGGAATTCCTGAACTGTTGCAAGGGATGAAACCGCGTGGTTTCAACAACCAGAGTATCGCCTTCCCATCGGCCGATGGAATCTCCCATCCAGGAATTAAACTCCTCTGGCAATCGTTCGTCGTCAATCCTGATGATGCGTGCATCATGCACCATCTCCACCAGAATCATCACATAGCCGGGTGACTGCACAATCTGGTAGTGGTTGTTGTAGAGAATTGGCAGCATGGGCGGACCACTGCTTGAGCCGAATGACAATAAACAGCGCTCCGGAAGCGGTCGGCTCTCAGGGCCATCAAATGCGCCCAGCAATTGTCGCTGTTCACGTTCAGCACTGATGCGCGCTGTAGCCTCCGGAGTGTATTCTGGTAACTGGCCATCGGCGGGATCAACAAGCAGGGAACTGCGATACTCACCGTTGTACATAGCCACGCTTGTCCCGTCGTCAAACCAGAAATTATTGTAACTGTCTGCCAACTCAATACGATCCTTGTCCGGTGCACCACGGTTCGGATCACTGGGCTGATCCTGCTCTTGGGTATAGGCCGCCACATCTCGCTCCCATTCTCTTGCTTCCTGCTCACTGAGAACGAGTTGGTCACCAAACCTTGCGGGGCGCGTAAAAGGCGTGATGGTGTTATTGGTCCAGGTCCCTTGCAGATCTGGAGCACCCCAGTACGTCCTCGGCATTTCAAACTCGGTAGATTGTGCAAGCGACAAAGCAGACCCCATGCTCATCAAACTGACAACGAGAATAAAACGCACCTTCGAAATTCTGATAAACATCTGCTTCTCCATTATTATTTTATCGATCTGCTACTTCGAATAACCAAACTGACCCATTGCTTACCGCCATGCCGGCGGCAGGATTGACTGCATCAGGACCGCCAAAGTACTTGCGGCCCACTTCAGACATCACCGCCGCTGCAATTGGCCCTTCAGTGATTCGATGCAATCGTTGTTCATAAATATTGTCATCCACTCTAATGAGAATACGATTATCCTCTTCCATATAGGAAGGCCATTGCTTCCAGAGCTTGCCAAGGAAAGAATTCATATAACCGCTGACTATAAAAAGTTTGCCATCGACTACTGGCACCCACACGGTTCGGGAAGTGGTCGGATTAAGAGTCTGAATCTCGATTTCTTCCCGGTCCTTGATGAAATCCCAATTCGATGGTGACTCAACAGTCTCACCACTGCGGAAAGGGCCCCCAATGCTGATAGTAAACCAGGGCCAGAACTCGACCGGGCCGTCACTCATTCGCATTGCGCCATAAGCAATACTAACCAGCACCACGAGGCCGAGAAGAGAAATGCCGAGCCATTTTGCTATTGTCTTTATCATGACCAACCATTCTGACATTATTTCGGCGCAGATGCCCAATTGTAGTATTAAACAGATTGTAACCACCTGAAATGCGTTGCCGCCGATTCGCCGGGTTCCCATGATCCGGCAATTACCTCAGCCAAGATCAATAAAGAGTGAAGCAGTTCAACTATTTCTTCCTGCGCCTCTTTAATATTCACTCAACAGACCCAATATTAAAGCCTTGAACCCGAATCATACTCTCGCGGAGGGAGTTTTCAGATGCCAACCAATTACGCTAACAAAAACGTAGTCCTCAGTCTTACACTCATTGCCTTTATGGCCGGCTGTACAGCTATTGACCCCTATACCGGTGAACAGCGTACCAGCAGGACAGTGCAGTACGGCGGCATTGGTGCCGTAGTTTGTGGATTGATCGGAGCAGCAGAAAGCGGTCAGCGCGCGCGAAATGCAGCATTGGGTTGCGGCGCTATTGGCGCAGGTGTTGGCGCCTACATGGATGCCCAGGAAGCTGAACTAAGAGAAGAACTGGAAGGCACTGGCGTAGGAGTACAACGCATAGGTAATGAGCTGCAACTGATTATGCCAGGCAATGTCACCTTCCCTACCAATCAATATACGGTTAGACCCGAATTCACTCCGGTACTGGATTCAGTTGCGAGAGTGCTCTACAAATTTACCGACACAAGATTGCAGGTCACTGGACATACAGATTCAACTGGTGCACTTGATTACAACTACAACCTGTCCGATCGCCGCGCCAGAAGTGTAGCAAACTACTTGTCTACACAAGGCATCGATCAAGGGAGGTTGATTACACAAGGCGTTGGGCCCGATCAGCCGATTGCCAGCAATGATACTGAAAATGGTCGCGCACAAAATCGACGTGTGGAGTTGAGTATCGTCGCCATTGAGGCCTGATACGACAACTCTCATACTCAACCAGGGAAAATGCAGGCAGAATTCCAAGCACATAACTCTGCCTGCAGGCTTTCCCTGGCCCACGTCTCACAGTTTTCTGATTCTGTAACCAGCACTTCAAGTCCACCGCTAAGTAGCCCGAAGTCTGGCATCTCCAGCTCCAACCTCATCAGTAATTCCTGCTACCTTTAAAGCTATTTATCGAGCCAGATGAGGCGATCGATCCGGTAAGATTTGTGCTAGCATTGCTAGCATCAAACGGGGTTATAGCGCGCTCCGGCAATCAAACTAAAGAAGTGATCCAGACATACATCGACCCCATGCAGCTAACACCTGAAGAAGCACTTAAACGCGGTTTTGAAGCCCAGAAAGAAGGCGATCTATTGGAAGCTCGCAAATTCTATGTGGCGATCCTCAAGGCAAATCCCAAACACCCGGAAGCTAATCACAATCTTGGCGTTATCGCCTTAAAAGTTGGCAAGAAAGACGAAGCTGTGCAGCTTTTCAAAGCGGCAGTTGACGCCAACTCAGGATTGCAACAATTTTGGGTCAGCTATATCGACGCATTAATTAAGACAGAGAAGCCGAATGAAGCATTGAAGGCGCTGGCTGAAGCCGAGAAGAATGGTATAGATACAAAGGTCACCACCAATCTCAAAGCCCGATTGCGAGGCGACCCGCCAGAAAGCGCTAAAAACCATGGAAACTCAAAACGCGACGCAGAAAGATATGTGCTTGAGGGAAATGACCTAAAGGCGGCACGTAAATTTGATAAAGCACTGGCACTTTATCAAAAAGCACTGAAAATCATGCCTAACTCGATAGCCATTCTTAACAATATTGCTGCTACCGAGGTTGATCTCACCAACTATCAAAAAGCTATCGATATTTACAATGAGGCCATTCAACTAGACCCGGATATTTATTATCTATACAACAACCGGGGAACAGCCTATCGCATGCATGGTAATGAGAAGGCGGCATTGGAGAACTATCAAGCAGCACTTAAGCGAAATCCAGATTCGACGGATACGCTCAATAATATAGCAAATATATATCGTGATCTCGGCGAGAAAGACAAAGCCATTAGCATCTTTGAAGAGGTTCTGCGCAAAAAACCAGATCACGTGGGAATACACAGGAATCTGGCCAATTTGAAGACTTACGATGGCTCAGAACCCCAAATTAAAAAATTACTTGAGCTGTACGGTAATGACAATCTGCCTCCCATAGACAGAGCCGCTTTATGTTTCAGCCTCGGTAAGGTTTTCGAAGATCTCGAAGATTACAAGGCATCATTCGGTTACTACGAAGAAGCCAACAGATTACACAAGCGGGAAATCGGCTATGCCATAAGCAAAGACAGCAAAATTTTTGAACTGATTAAAAAGAAATTCAGCGAACCTGCTGACCGCTTTATGCAGCTCGTTGCAGCTGCTACTTCTCAACAGAAACAGCCAGTGTTTGTCCTGGGCATGCCCCGTTCTGGCACAACCTTGATCGAGCAAATTTTAGGTAGTCATTCACAAGTATTCGCTGCAGGCGAGCTTAATGACATATCTAATGGTTTGAGGGACTCGGGATTGTTGGAAATTGCGCACTCTGCTGAAGGATTTGCAGAATTAAGAACTCATTATCTGGATAGTCTGGAAAGGTTTTCTGCCAGCGAGCCACTGATCACAGACAAGATGCCGCTAAATTTCAGATTTATAGGGTATATTCTAACAGCCATACCTGAAGCGAGAGTCGTTAATGTTATACGTGACCCTGTTGCAACCTGTTGGTCAAACTTCAAACGTTTGTATAACAGTGGCGGTAATCAATTTTCCTACAACCTGAAAGATCTCGGAACTTACTACAATATGTACGTTGATCTCATGAAATTCTGGCATGACTCGTTCCCAGGTAAAATACACGATATAGACTATGACCTGTTAACCCGAGATCCTGAATATCAATCGCGCAATCTGCTTGAAAGCCTTTCGCTCGAATGGGAAGAGCAATGTCTGGAGTTTCATAAAAGCAAGCGTGCAGTAAGAACTGCTTCCAACCTGCAAGTACGGCAAGAAATTTATACTGGCAGTTCCCAGCAATGGAAGCCCTATGAGCCTTTTCTTAACGAATTGCTCGACACGCTCAATACCGCCTGATTCAAGCTATCCCCCCCCCGCAACTTCCCGGGATGAACCATCCGTACCCCAAACACGTTATACTTATGAACATAGTCAAAGAAGTATTGTTGTAACTATATGTTTTTAAAGAAGATTAGCTGGATATTCAAACCCCTCGATATAGCGTCAGAACAAGACCATAAACGCGCCTTATTCAAGTCTCTCGGTTTCGCCATCGTGCTAGCCGGAGTGTTGCTTGTCCTGATGAATCGTCCTGAGGCCGCACCTGACTTTACTGCTTATGATGCAGGCGATTCTCGAAAAGCAGCGTTTTTTGACTATATGCTGCCGCTGATTCACGAAGCTAATGAGGATATCCTGACAACAAGATCTGAATTGCTTGAAATACGGCAGGATGCAGGCAAGCTATCCTGGCTTGAGCGCAGACGATTGCGCAGCCTTGGCGCGGAATACGAAATTGAAAACTTCGATCCGGACAATGAAGACCACTGGGCTACACTACTACGCAAGGTAGATATCGTGCCACCCTCACTCGCTCTGGCGCAGGCTGCCAATGAAAGTGCCTGGGGGACTTCCCGCTTTGCCGAGCAAGGCAATAATTTCTTCGGCCACTGGTGTTATGTTGAAGGTTGCGGAATTGTGCCCTCAGATCGCCCAGAAGGGGCAAGTCATGAAGTGGCTGCGTTCGATTCACCGCAGCAATCAGTTGAACGCTATGTATTCAATCTGAATCATCACCCGGCCTATCAGGAATTCCGCCGTATGCGTGCAGCATTGCGTGCGACTGGACAGGATTTGACCGGCACTGCACTTGTGGAAGGTTTGGATAATTACTCTGAACGGGGCGAAGAATACATCGCTGATCTGGAATCCATGATCCGTTTCAATTCACTAAGTCCCCTCGACACTTCACCGGCCGGTGATTAACACACCGAATTTCCTGACAACCGATAAAGCACCCACACCCTGCGTTACATATAATTTTCCCCAACTGAGCAGGCCAGTATTCGGCTCATATGGCTGTAGGGTAGTTTGGTGTCTTCATGCCAGGTATTGAACTGCTCCTGAACTTTCTTCAAATCGCGCTGGCTCGTCGGATTTTCTGCAATCTCCAATCCTGTACCTCGTAAAGCAACCACCACATCCTGAGCCAGGATAAAGCAGTCCTTGCCCATGCGGCGCAGAAACCACAAGGCACTCTGACCACCCAATCGTGAGCCATGCTTCTTCAGATACAACATCAGCCCCACCTGATCGCTTGCAGGCCAGTCGGCTATAAACTTGCCAAAACCCCCGTGCTTACGTGCGATGTCCTGCACGAAGAATACATTTTCCTGGAGCGCCTTTATTTTTTGCCAGTTGCGCACCACGCGCTTGTCACTGGCATAGGCTTCCCATTGCTCCGGCGAGAGGTAACCCAGCTTCTTTGGATCAAACCCGAAGAACGCCTCCTCAAACTGTGGCCACTTATTTTCGATGACCTTCCAGCTAAAGCCCGCCTGGTTTATGGCGCGCGTCATCATGCTCAAGTAGCGGTCATCTGGGGTATCGATGAGTTTTTTCTTGCTTGCCACTTTAGGCAACAGTTTCTTCAGATTGGCCGCCCCGCCCTTGCGCTTCTCTGCCCTGCTGCGAATCTTTTCAAACTGCTTGAGTGAGGTTTTTGACATCCCTGTATCTCCTTTCTATCTGCCTCAGCAAATCTGCAGATAAATTTGCACGATTCTTATTCGGGTTCAGTCACAAATTCTATTTCGGCGTCTCTGTATTCGGGACGCTTAACAAAGTCCACCATGCCCTCGAGGGTCTCAAATGGCGTGTCCACAAGCAACATATTGGTGACCCAACCAGGCAACGCAGAACCCGGATTGATGTGAGCACGATTGATAATCTGCACTCTGTTCTCTCCCAGCGGCACAAACTGCCAGTAAACTGTTGCCTCGGTAAGGCGCACTCTACCGCGAACCTCATCCATTACACACGATATTGCCATGCTCTCTAACATTACCTCGAGTGTCTGCGGATTCTGAGACCATGTCGCTCTGGCTGTTACGTCGCGGTCGCTAACCGGAAATGGCAGATCATTATGCGTATAGATAATCGCTTCCGTAGTGCTGGGCCGCTCGACAATATAGGATTCCGCGCAACGATCAGCCCATTCGGCACAGGCCTCGGCATCCTCAATTACCGCGACCAATGCAGACAGGCGCACGCCTTCAACAATTGTCTCCGCGCGCACCGCATTGTGAGCCGAGCCGGTAATTTCCGCGGTATAGATTTGAATGCCATCGCGATCACGCTTTAACTCCCACTCTGTCTCTGCTACTTCTTTGAGTGAGTCCGCAGCGAAACTCAATCGGCTCAAACAAGCCGTGAATAAAAATAGAATAGTCCAATATTGCACAGATTGTGTCCTCGCAAAGAGATTGAGCCTGCTTCACAACCATCGCGCCCTACTTTAACTTACATTAACGCGTCAAATGTCTTGCCTAATTCGCTGGCACCACCGAGGGCCCAGCCACCATCAACAGGGATTACGGTGCCAGATACATACGATGCCATTGGGCTGGCCAACCACAGGCAACAGTTTGCGATATCATCCAGTGTTCCGTAACGCCCCAGGGGGACAGTCTCGGTGACACGTTCTCTGGCTGCCTCAGTCGGCGCCAGCCGCGCCATGCCTTCGGTGCCTTCAATAGGACCGGGCACTACCGAATTAACTCTCACCCCTTCTGGTCCCCATTCCAGCGCACCTACGCGCGTAATCATGTCCACACCTGCTTTCGCTGCACAAACATGCATTTGATAGCTCATGGGTAGAAATGCCTGGGGCGCTGAGATATTGATCACACTGGCACCGGGCTTTTTCAGCACGCCATAGCCGGCTCGCAGCACGTGATAGGTACCCAACAGATCGATGTCGACCACGCTTTTAAAGGCATTAGTAGACATGCCCACGGCCTTGGCGGGGAAATTACCCGCAGCACCCGAGACCAACACGTCGAGTTCGCCCCACTGTGCATGCACTGCAGAGAAGGCCGCTGCGACGGCTTCTGGATCTCGTACATCTGCCGCGAACCCAAGTGCTTCCGGGCCCATACTATTCAATTCAGCCACCGCCGCGTCCACCTTGTCCTGACTACGCGAAAGCACCGCAACCCGCGCTCCGTGTCTGGCAAATGCGCGAGCTACACCCAGGTTGATGCCGCTGGTACCTCCGGCGACAAAAACCGTCTTGCCTGTAAAATCAAAAGCACTATCCATCATTCCCCCCCCTTACATTTGTTTAGTGATTAGTGTTGGCAATTGCAGCTTAAAATATAACTCACAGATGAGTATGACTCGTTTGTCCGTGGCTACGCCAACCTGCGTCCAATTCCTCTGATAAATCGCTGGCATAAAAAAACCCGACCACTTTACAGCAGTCGGGTTCTTTTTCGTTACCCGTTGGGTCGACTGAGATTAGAAGCTCAGACGCGCACCAACTGTGTACAAACGTCCGTAAACGTCGTAGTTACTTGGGTAAGTATTACCTGAGTTAGAAGAGGTATCACCAGACTCGTTACCAAGAATTGGTGGCTCTTCATCAGTGATGTTGTCGATACCGAAGCTCAGACGTACACGGTCATCCCACAGGTTGTAGCCAACGTACAGGTCGAGGTAGTCGTAGCTGTCGATGGAGCGGAAAGCAGCAAAAGTCGCAGCCGCTTCAGGACGCTCTACGTCGATCTCATCAGTGTGACGCCACTGCAATGAAGCAGTCAGGTCGCCCCAGTTCCAGGTAGTGCGCTGAGTCCAGCGCAGCTCGGAAACCGGGTCACAAGATGTACCGAAGTAGCCGTTACAATCGATGACTGGAGTCAGCGCATCGGACTGAGATTCCTGAGTCAGGTACTTGTTAACCATGCCAGAGAATTGCAGATCGCCAAACTCTGAAAGATCAACACCAAAGCTGAAACCAAGTTCCAGACCTTCAGCCTTTTCGAATGCCAGGTTGGTAGTGAACAACTGGATACCTGAAGCAGGTGTAGTCAGGTCACCATCAACACGAACAACGTTGGCACAGGCACTGGCCAGGCCAGTCACGTAACACTGGTCAAGAATCTGCTGGGCAGAGAACTCGCCGATTACGTCTTCGATGTCGATGTCATAGTAGTCAAGTGACAGAGTCACGTTTTCCAGACCAGCGATTTCAGGTGTCCATACGAAACCTGCGGTAAGTGTTTCCGCAGTTTCTGCATCCGGTGGGCTGGTTGGATTGGAGCCTGACAGCACGTTGATCTGACCAGATACGATATCCTGCAATACGCCAACTTGTGCGGGTAACATACCAGTGGATACACAAAGTGCTTCCAGGGTGGAGTTGATGTTAGCCGCATTGGCGATAGAACATGGGTCAAGAGTCGCATTGTCCAGGCCAGTAGTTACTGGAGAGAACAGCTCAGACACGTTAGGTGCACGAGTTGCTTCCTGCTGCATGACACGAACCAGCAACTGATCGTTGATAGTCCAGTTCAGGCCAGCTTTCCAGGTGTCTACACGACCTACTGTATCGTAGTCGGAATCACGATAGCCGAACTCAAAGTTCAGTGCTTCAACAAAGTCCATACCGTCTACCAGAGGCAGGAAACCTTCGATGAAGAGCTCATCTACACGGTAGCCACCAGCGATAGGCAGAATGTTACCACCAGCACCACCTTGACAGGACGCAGGCGCCAACTTCAGACACTCGTCCGGGTTCAATGAACCGAATTCGTCACGAGTCTCAAAACCTACTGACAATGCCAGAGGAGTAGAAGCTGTTGGCAGTTGAATCGCATCAACCGGGCCGTTCAGGATAACCTGACCGATAGTCTGGTCATACTTTTGCTGCTGCAGTGCAATCGCACGCGCGTAAGCGGCCATTTCAGGAGTGATCGTACCGAAACCACCAAACAGGTTGATAGGTACACAGGTCGCATCACCGTTGGCGCAAGTTACACCGTCTGTAGTATCAAGCGCATTCTGGATATTGGTCAGGTTAGTGTAACCATCACGAACCGTAGTTCGATTGGATTCACCATACTGGAAGGACACATCGTAGTTCCAGTCGCCCAGCAATTCGCCGCGGGCACCAGCCAGAATCATGAAGTGCTCAGTATCATAGTTTTCAGAACGAGTACCCAGCTCCAGCGTACGACGACGCAGTTGCATTTTCAGGTAATCCGCTTCATCAACGATGCCATTGTTGTTCACGTCATTCCAGTTATCACCAGTACCGCCAGCACTCAACGTGCCCGCAGTAACCGCAGAATTGGCGAAAGACAGAATTTCTGCTTTGGCCTGCGCACCGATTAGTGGGTTAGCCATTGGTACCAGGAATTGCGCACCAAAAGTACCGGAAGGAGCAACTTGCTGTTCAACAGTAATGTTGCTGTACTCCAGCGTTGAATAAGCTTCGAAATTCTCGTTGAATTCAAAGTTACCCATGGCGAAGATGTTGTAACGCTCTTGTGGAGTACGGAAATAGTTGTAAGGGTTGAAGTTGAACACCGAACAACCACCGCGTGCGCCTAGACCAGTGCCGGCATCGCCTGTGTACAAAGTACCGTCGTTCAGGAACTGACCGACGTTACCAGCGCCAGCAATATTGGCACGAGTTGGCATAGAGGTAGTAGAACCACCAGTCGCTACAGAGTCAGGGCCATCACAACCTGCGATCGGGGAAGGAACTGCACCTTCGCCTGCCAGGAATTCTGAATAGCCTGCGCCGTTACTGGTTTGAATACCAACCTGGCCAATATCACGCTGACCAAGCAAGAGAGGCTCACGCTCAGACCAGCTGACGTTCAATGCAACATTACCGCGTCCACCTTCCAGGGCTGAACCCAAAGTCAGTGATATGTTATCCATATCTGCATCGTTTTCAGCAGTAGTGGAATTGTTAACGCGAAGATCGAAACCTTCAAAATTGTTCTTCAGAACGACGTTAACAGCACCTGCAACAGCATCAGAACCGTATACCGCAGATGCACCACCAGTAATAATGTCAATTCTTTCAATTAGTGAAGTGGGAATAGTCGATATATCTGCTCGACCTCGGAAGTTTGCTGGTGTCAGGCGGCGACCATTGATCAGGACCAGATTACGCTCTGGGCCCAGACCACGCAGGTTGACGGTTGAAACACCATCAGTACCGTTGTTTACGTTCTCACCGTCGCCAGGGATGGTGGAAGGCAAATCACGCAGAATCTTTTCTACTTCTACATCTTGCGTGAATTCGATGTCTTCCAGTCCGATCGTTGTGATTGGGCTCGAAGAGTTCAGGCCAGGTCGACGAATACGTGAACCAGTCACGATTACCTCTTCCAACGCCTGTTCTTGCGCCAGTGCGGTGGGAGCCGTACCTAGTGACCCGGCAGTGGCGATGGCAGCAAATGCCAGCGTCCATGCAGAGGCCTTCTTGTTGGTTTTGAACATTTAATGTTCCCCCTTAATGATGAAAATCAGGGACAAGAATCACTCGATCTTGTCGCCTGATTTTTCCTTTATGGTTTGTGTAGCCCACAACTTCTGAGCTACATGGCGCGGATTCTACCTCGGTTGCGCTGAAACAAACAGACACATATGTAACAAATTGCCACATTTAGGGCAGAATTAGGGCAGAAACGGCCAATTTTCCCTAAAAACCCATGCCACGGCATTGATGGGACGTTCTGGCAGGTGAATTCCGGGATAATGGATACTAGAGGGCAAGGCTCATGAGGTATCCTCTGAATCGAGGCGGAGACTTCACCAAACAAGGTCTTTTTTTACCTTTCGCTGAATAATCGTGAAAATGAACATGGCTTCCAGAATACTGAAATCAAGCACCCCCTTTTCCGGCCTGGCGATACTGTGCCTGGTGCTGGGTGCCTGCAGTAACCAGCAAATCTATGAGGCTATCCAGCAAAACCGACTGCAGGCTTGCGAAGAACGGCCAATTCCCGAGCGCAGGACCTGCGAGGCTAACTATCAAATGGACTACGAGGAATATCGTCGCGAGCGCGAAGAGTTAATTGCGGAAGAGGAGTAGTCTGGATAACCCAGACTCGAGAGAGTTTATCGTCAACTGACTAGTTCGGGCGAACAGAGAAACGATATCCAGCGCCGCGCACTGTCTGGATCAGCCTGGCATAATCGATGGACGCACCCTCCACAGAAGACAGAGCCTTGCGCAGGCGACGGATATGTACATCAATCGTGCGCTCTTCAAGGTAAACATTACCGCCCCAGACAGAATCCTGAATGTGATCGCGGGTAAATACTTTTTCCTGATTAAGAAGAAAGAATTTCAGCAAGCGAAATTCCGTCGGACCCATATCAACTGATTTGTCTTCGATTGAGATGCGGTGGCTGGTGGGATCCAGCTTCAAGTCAAATACCTGCAACACTTTGTCTTTTTGTTTGCCATTCACTCGACGCAGCACGGTCTTGATCCGGGCAACCAGTTCACGGGGAGAGAACGGCTTGGTGACATAATCATCCACACCCTCATTAAGTCCTTGCACCTTATTGTCTTCACTGGTCTTGGCAGTGAGCATGATGATAGGAATATTGGTGGTGATCTCATCGCGGCGCAGTCGACGCGCTAGCTCAATCCCGCTGCCGCCAGGCAGCATCCAGTCGAGAAGAACCAGATCTGGCTTATTGTCGATTATGGATATGTGTGCTTCATGAGCATTGGCCGCACTCATGCTGTTGAATCCTGCCAGATCGAGGGTGATTCCTACCATATCCCGAATGGCAACTTCATCGTCGACAATAAGTATCGTAGATTCACTCATAATGTGGGTGTTGCTCCTGTTACCGCATTAGAACAGAGAGATTATTTAACCAGTATTATATTACAGTTATGTGACAAAAGCGCTCTGACCGAAGCATTAAGATCGCATTCAAGTATCTGTATTTTAAAGATTTATCCCAAACATCGCAGATCTGGCCTTCGCCAACAGAAACACTCCAATCAGAATGTATAATCCATCTGCACACTGAACTGTCTTCCTTTGTTGTAGGAATTCACAATAAGGCCACCCTGGGTAATCTCGTAGGGTTCATCAGTCAGATTTTTTCCTTTGGCCTGGAATTTCCAGTGCTCATTCAACTCGCGAATAAATACAAAGTTCAATTCACCGGTTCCTTCTTCCAGCAGGTCAGGCGCCCCTTCAATGCCAACCTGGTTAATCCGGTCACCGTAGTAGTGATAAAGCAAGGTTGCGGTCGTACCGGAAAACGGCTCATAACCAATCTGGAAATTGAACAACCAGTCTGATTGGCCCTGGAGTGGTCGAGAAGTATTGGTCAGTATGCCAATGTTTTCTTCTGCGATTCGCACTTCGGACTCAACATAGGCCACGTTCGCCTGCACATACATATCGGAGAACAGGTATGCGAAGTCTTCCAGGAAATCGAGGCTCTTGTAAATTTCAATCTCAACACCCTGGTTTTCACCACCTGCAGCGTTGGTAAAAGACTCAGTACCATCTGCGCCACCAAGGATGAAATTCTCTATTGGATTTTCAAATTCCTTGTAGAAAACACCGGCAGACAAGTAATCACGGAAACCGAAATACCACTCCCAGCGGAAATCGTAGTTCTTTATGGAGGCAATTTTCAGATCCGGGTTGCCTACCACTTCACTACCTGTAATGGGATTGGTAAAAGCTGCAGGAGATAATTCACGAAAATCCGGTCGGGACTGGGTTTCGCTGTATGCCAAACGGAACTGGTGATCATAATTGATAAATGTTGCGCTGATTGCTGGCAACAGTTCTTCGCTTTCCTGCCCTGACGCAATTTCCACATCGCGGAACAGATCGAATGTGCGAACGTTCTGGCTGAAGTCTTCATTTCGTAAACCCGCATTGATGCGCAGGCGATCATCGAAGTTAATCTCGCCCTGCACATACCAGGAGTCTGACTCGTTATTAGCTACATAGTTGTCAGTAGGACGGGTAAATTCTCGCAGTTCAAATCCGTTGGGATCTATATTATCGAACGACAAGATCTCTTCCATGGACCTCTCCAGTAAATCCTGGTCCTGGGCAATAAAGCCCTGGTCAAAAAACGAGTAGCGGCGAATTTCAGAATCCCGAACCTTGTCAGAGTGAACATATCCGGCTTGTGCCGTGATAGTAGAGTTGCCAGGGCCATAGAACACCATGGTGGCATCGACACCGTAGTCCTCGGCATCATCATCCAACACACTCCAACGGCGAACGTTGCCGTCAGCACGCGTGGAGAAGCGGAATACGTCACCGCCCATACCGTCCGATTCACGGTCATAACGATACTCGCGTGTATCCGGCTCGTCTCTTTCTGCTTTAACCTTGCTGTAACGCCAGTTGATAACCAACTCATTCAAATCAGGAAAGTAGTGATCGCCTTGTAGTTGGTTCGAGAACAGTTCGCGCTCCACCCATTCCAGGGTGCTGCGGCGCAAATAATCCTCTGCCGCCACATCACCTTCGAAGACGCCGACAGTATCATCGGTTTTACGTAACATTACTGATGTAAAACGTACATTGTGGTTAGCGTTGAAATCGATGCCTGCTGTCGCGATGCTACTTATATCGATACTGTGTTCAGTGCCCACGTAGATGCCATCGTCTTCTATCTCGAGCCCGGCATTACTGTTCTTGTAGTTCTTGCGGATAATTTCATTGTGGTCCCAGGAATTGGAATAGTCGATTGCCGCCATGTAGTTCAATTGGGCGCCGGTATTACCGATCTCGTGAAAATTCCCCAGAGAGGTGGAGATATCATAATTGACCGGAATGTCTTCGGTTTTCGGAGTATATTCATTGCGCAGGCTGCGGCCTATCACCTGCAATTGTTCCGGGGTATAGCCACTGCCTCCGAGGAAGGCACTCTTGCGACGCAACTCATTGCCACCCGCGGTAGCTTCAACAAGCGGTCCAGGTAAATCTCTGTGGCCATCATCATAGCCCAGCCAGGCCCTGTCACCTTCACTGACAGTCATGCCTTCTTCAAAATTGACATCGGATGTCATGCCTAGTGAAGAAGAAATATTCCAGAAGAACTCGTCGGTAGATTTCTTGGTGCGCAGCTGTAACAATCCGCCGCCGAATTCACTCGGGTATTGGGCAGAATAAGTTTTCTGCACCAACACACTCTCAAGCACTGCCGTTGGAAACAGGTCCAGAGGCACTACCCGGTTAATCGGTTCCGGAGAAGGCAGAATGGCTCCGTTTAGAAGCGTGCTAGAGTAGCGCTCGCCCAAGCCACGGACATAGACAAATTTTCCACCAACAGTGCTAAGCCCGGCAACCCGTTTTAACCCCTCTGCAATATTGGAGTCTCCTGAGCGCGTGAATTGCTCTTCCCCAATCACATTGGAAACCTCAGAAGTGCCGCGCTTCTCATCTGGAACGAATTGTCCAATTACGGAAATTTCTTCGATAGCAGGGGGCTGGGCAATGGCAACTGTGGCAAGCAGAGGCGCCATGCAAAGAGCTAGGAAGCGCTGCCGGGTTGGAGGGATTGTCATGTAACTACTCCGGGGTAAGGATTATTCTGGTGGAGTAGTTTATTGCTGTTCTATGACAGTGGTATTTCAGTAATATTGCAATTTTATTTCATTATGGTTTCTTGTATCTCCAGATATACGAAGACAAAAAAAAGGGGTGCGAGCACCCCTTTATGTAAAAGCGCGTTAATAGCGCCTGCTTTATGCAGCGCTGTTTAGTCAGAGTATGTCCAACCAACAGTCCAATCAGAAGACTCGTCTTTCACCGCGCCGATATAGTCGACTTCTACGAAGAAATCATCGGAAGGAAAAGTCGGGTCTACCGCGTTAAGTGCAGAGCCATTGGCCCAGCCGTTCGGACCATCCAGGTCGAGGGTCATCGTTGTTGTGCCAGATTGCGCCGCAAACCAGTCAGTAACGGTGAACGGATCGCGCTCTTCATCCTCGAATACACAGGCGTCTGAGAAACGCGAGCTGCTGATAGCCAGATTGCCATTCAGACCTGCAATAGAACCACCGGCATTGGTGAATGTGGCTGTCTGGTCAATATCGATACAGTAATCGAATGTGCTCATGACCACGTTGTACATATCAACGCCAGTACCTTCACGCAAACGGAAACCGGAATCAAAACCTTCAGCGGGGCCTGCACAGGTCAGGTTGGCAATAGTTGGATTGGCACGCGGAGTTGCGTCGTTATTATCCGAGTTATTGTCAGCTTCGACGCAGTGCTCACTCACAGTGTTCTGCTTGATGGCTACAAATTGCACTCTGCCATCCCAGCCAAAAGTCCAGTCCAGCGCATCGTCTTCGTTGCCCGTCAGCACAATGTGCTTGGCATCAGTCGTACCACCGAAGAATTCGATACCGTCGTCTGAGTTATTGTGTACCTGAACGTAATCTACCAACGTACCGGAACCGGTGCCCTGGAAAGCAATACCATTCAGTTCATTTTCTTCAGTGATGTTCTGCCCAGCGTATTTAACCTGTACATAGGTCAGCACACCGCTGCTGTCATCATCATCAGAACCGCCATAGGCGCCTGTGGAACCTTCACCTTCTGCTTCACCACCAGCGACATTAATAGTGGCGTTACCATTCAGGATAAGGCCGCCCCATTGACCTGTGGTTGAAGCTGTTGCCGTGTCGTCACCCTCGTAGGTGAAGATAACTGGCGCGTCAGGCGCACCATTGGCATGCAGCTCACCGTCACGGTCAACTACCAGGAAATTCAGGCCGGTTTGACCGAAGACATAAGTGCCAGCGTCAACTGTCAGCTTGGTTTTGTCACCTGAAGGCGTGCTGGAACCAATAAATACGGCACCATCCAGCAGGTAAGAGAAATTCGAAGTCAGGTGAGTATCTGACTCAATACGACCACTCAATACACAAACCGATTTACCTTTGAATGTACCAGTCGTAGAGGTTGTATTGGTTGGACATGAAGAACCGGCAGTCTCAGCAATAGCCAGGCTGGCAGCATTTGCGTTGTAAGTCAGGTTTGACAAATCGCCTGTGTAATAACCGACATAGGCATCGATTTGCATGCCAGTCAGGTTAGTGTCATCGCCGATCAGACCTTCCAGAATATTAATTTCTTCAACCGCTGCCAGCGTCTTGGTCTTATATGGCTGCACCGGATCACCTTCGTTGTACTGGATCCAGATTCCTCCTGAAAGCTTCAGGAAGATGCCCAGACCGGGAATACTTGCAGCGACAACAATACTGCCTGTCTGGCCCACATCTGCGGATGCCGGTTCGATAGTGGCTACCAGGTCGGCTGCAGTAGCAGCAGGCACTTCAGCCAGATAGCTGGCACCGCCATTAACCGTTGCACCACCGGTAATTGATACACCGCTCTTTGGGCCAGCAACTGTAAGTAATGGCTGATCTACAGCCTGTGCACTCATCGCTGACACTGCTAATGCCACCCCACTGGCAAGCGCGGTCATGTTGATTCGCTTGGATTTCATTTCGACTCCTTGGTCTTTTGTTTTGCAGATAAGATGTCGGAATATGATAGGTAGGTGATATTTCAGTTCTGCGACGATTTATTTGCAGTTTTATTACAATTGGATCAACACAAGCTGAACCGCGCTTTGCTTGGGCATTTTTTTTGGATAAAAATTCATGGGATTGTCACAAACTTGCAAAATATCTTGCGTAGTCTTACGAGTTCTATGCAAGGCAATGACAAAAAATACAAGTACCGCGTCGAGGCGCAGCATGTCGGATTCTTTGAAACCCCGGTCGCTTACTGCAAATTGAATAATGGCGAAGGGCTTCTGAGTGATCTGGATGAAGTAATACGCAAGCACTTGTCCAGCCAGGCAGGCTTAAAACGTTCCAATATCGGCGGCTGGCACAGCGATACCAATATGTTGACGTGGGGCGGTGCCCCAGCAGCAAAGCTGGCCGAAACTGCGATTAGCATTGCGCAGCGCATGAGTCATTTTCAGGAATCCAGTGCAGACCAGTTCGACTGGGTGGTGCGCATGTGGGCCAATGTCACCCCAAAAGGCGGGCTCAACCATATGCATGCACACCCAGGGAATTTATGGGCTGCAGTGCTGTATGTTGATATGGGTGATGAAGGAGATAAAACGCGCGACGTGGGTGGCGCATTATACGTGGAAGACCCGCGCTTTCCCATGTCGGCCATGCACAATACCGCCATCCGCATGATTGGAGCAGATGGCAAACCACAGCAGTATGAAATTGAGTTCAAGCTGGAACGCGGGAACCTCGTGGTATTCCCCGCCTGGTTACGGCACGGTGTGAGGCCCTACACGGGTAATCGCGAGCGCATCTCCATTGCAATGAATATCGATGCGCGGCACAAATAAATTAAATTCCCGCGGAAGTTGCGCGACGAAATTTGTAGCGAATCAGCGGGTTGAACAAGCGTGCCAGACCCTTGGTAAAAGTCAGGGGGCTATCGAGCACTGCAAAACACAGACAGCCTTCATCGCTGCATGGCTGATGGTGGTCTTTCTTGTCTCTTAACACAAAATCAGCCGGGCCATACTCGCCCATCTCATCACTGAAACTGCCATCGAGTACCAAAGTTACTTCGCTGCCCATATGGGTATGCACTGGTGTCTTGCTACCGGGTTTCATGTAGATAAATTCACATTGAGTCTCATTATCCAGTTCAACCCGGGCCTGGTTAATACCGCCAGCCAACTTCTTCCAGACCAAGCCTTCAGCTGCCACCTTGGCGAGCACGCGCGGCAATACTACGCTGTGCTCTGGTGTGTGCAGTTCCTCAGGAACAGAAATTTGAGGCGCAACACTCCCGTCCTGAACCTGACTTACAATTGATGCGATGACGTCTGAATAATCCGGCGCACCGTTGGATTTTGTACTGGCACTGCCTGCCCATGCAGTCGCTGCGTGCTGTTCCGCAACACTGACGTGTTGCTTGCAGTCATCACAAAGTTCCACGTGCGCCGATATAGCAACGCTCATGCCTGTGGACAAAGTACCTAGTGCATATTCTTCCAATAATTTTGTAGAAGGATGGAAGTTACTTTGATCTGTCATTCGTCTACCCCAACATGTTGTTTGAGTTTCGCAACTCCAAGGCGCAAGCGTGACTTGAGGGTACCTAGAGGGATGTCCAATACCCGAGCCGCCTCTTCATGAGTGCGATCAAAAATAAAAATCTGCTCGACTACAGCTTTTTGCGCATCGGGCAATTCATTGTAAAAACTTTCGATTTGGGAAACTTCAATTTCCTGAGTTGCTGTCTCTTCGTTTACCAGCGAGCCTGCCGGCTCTCCATCCTGCGGCCAAATATCATCGGCACTTATGCAGTTAGGTTGACGCTTCTGTTTGCGCAGGATGTCAAAGCAGCGGTTTCTGGTCAGCGTAAAAATCCAGCTCTGCGCGGTGCCCCGATCGAGATCGTAGAGCGGCGCCTTCTTCCATACCGTTAGCATGGCTTCCTGCACAAGATCATGAGAAAGCTGTTCATTTCGGGTCAGCTTCATTCCCAGTGCATATATCCTGCTGGAAAAGCGGCTAAACAACTGCTCAAACGCTACGCGGTCCTGGGTATTGCCAACTGCAATCAGCAATGCCTCATCACTACGTGCCTCCTCGTGACCAGCTCTACTTGTCCGTTTCTTGACCTCGTCGACCACGGGCCTCGTCCTTCCTAGATTCAAGGACTTCATGCTAACCCGATCGAGGGTTGGTGACAATTCCTGCATAGCTTCCAATACGCCACGTCCAAGGGGCTGGATCACTCGAAATTCGGCAAAATAACAAGTGATCCATTCGGCCAGGATAACCGTAAATCGGATATCTTCAATAATTATCAGAATCAAGCATGAAAGCCGGAATCGCCATTCAGCCAACAACAGACATTACCAGTGCAGAATACCTCTCGGAGCGAGTGATTGACTGCTATAAGAGCCTGGATGTCTCAAGCCTGGGTCAGCTCCAATCCCTGTATAGTGAGGATGTCTACTTCGAGGACCCTTCTCATGCCTTTCAGGGTCGCCCGGCTTTGATGCGTTATTTCGAATCAATGTTCGAAAATGTGGATAGTTGCCAGTTCAAATTTCATCAATCTATTAATAATGGCAGCGACATCTTCCTGTCCTGGACCATGCTCCTACGCCACAAGCGCCTGCTCAAAGGCGAAGTGATCCGCGTCGAAGGATCGAGTTATCTTAAAACCCGCAACGGCAGTATTTATTGTCAGCGCGACTATTTTGATATGGGCGCAATGGTATACGAACATATTCCTGTGCTGCGCACAGTTGTGAGGTTTATCAAACAGCGCCTGGGCAACAATTAGACGTGAGTAAAAAGTTTTTGGAGAACTTCTGAAATAACTCAATTAGTAAAAGAGACCTGTAAATGGACAGACAGCGTATCGCAATCATAGGAAGTGGTATTTCTGGACTCACTTCCGCATATCTACTGAATAAATGTCACGACATCACGGTGTTTGAAGCCAATGACTATATTGGCGGACATACTCACACTGTGCCTGTTGATATAAACGGTAGAGAGCTATGGATAGACACCGGATTTATCGTCTGCAACGACCGCAACTATCCAAATTTCCTGCAACTTATGTCTCAGGCAGGCATCAATTTGCAAGCAACTGAAATGAGCTTCAGCGTAAGCAATCCTGCCAGCAATCTGGAATACAATGGCCACAACCTGAATACATTATTTGCCCAGCGCCGGAATCTGCTGCGCCCCAGATTCATCAAGCTGGTCAGAAACATCTTGAGATTCAATTCAGCGGCAAGAAGCGCCAATGCAGACCCAGGTTCTACTTCATCTACGCTCGGCGAATTTGTTGAAAGCCTCAATCTGGGAGAGGAACTGAAAGAGGACTACCTGTATCCTATGGTTGCGGCAATCTGGTCTTGCAGTACCAGGCAGGCC
>CAYOND010000013.1:0-43730 GCA_964405225.1 uncultured Pseudohongiella sp. | reverse complement strand
AGGCCAGTGAGTTCCCGCTGCAGTTCTTCCTCAAGTTTTTTCTTAACCATGGCTTACTGGACATCAAAAACCGGCCGCAATGGTACGTCCTGCAAGGCGGCTCACACAGTTATATCAATCCATTAATTGCAGGGTTTCGCGGACAAGTAAAATTGGATTGTAAAGTGCAGCGTATCACTCGACGCGAAACCGGGGTAAGCCTCCACATGACGGATCAGGACGGCGAACATACAGAGAAATTCGACCAGGTAATCATTGCCTGCCACAGCGACCAGGCCTTGCGCATGCTCTCCGATCCAACGCCGGAAGAATCTGCTGTCTTGGGGGCAATCGGCTATCAGGAAAACGATGTAATTCTGCATAGCGACGCCAGCATCATGCCTAAAAATAAACGAGCCTGGGCGAGTTGGAATTTTCTGGCAGGAGCTACAAATTCCAACGAAGCGCCTGTTATCACCTATTGTATGAATATCCTGCAGGGCCTGACTGAACAGGAACCCCTGCTTGTCACGTTAAATGGCAGAGACAAGATTGCGCCAGATCGTATACTGCAGGAATTCAGTTATAGCCACCCTGTCTATTCAACCGACGCATTGATGGCGCAGACACAACGTAACTCAATCTGCGGCAGTAATCGCACTCACTACTGCGGCGCATACTGGTATAACGGCTTCCATGAAGATGGCGTGCGCAGTGCCCTCGATGTCTGTGCACGGTTTGGAACCAGATTATGAGCTCTGAAGAGCAACAAATCATACCGAACGATGCGCTTGAAAGTGCCATCTACCGGGGCAAGGTAAGGCACCGACGCTTCACTCCGGTTAAGCATGAGTTTGATTTTAATCTGTTTATGCTGTGGTTGAAGCTGGATGAACTTCCATGGGTACTCCAGGATAACTGGCAGTTGGGAACTCGACCCTGGAACTGGGGCCGCTTCCAGCGCAGCAATTATTTGTCTCCTGAAATAGACAGCATCGACCAGGCTGTGCGAAATAAAATCAGGGAGTTGGCGGGAACCAATTCCATTAACACGGAAGGCGATGTCTATATTCTCGGCCATCTTCGTTACCTGGGATTTTATTTTAGTCCGTTGACCCTGTATTTCCTTAAAGACAAAGACAGATTTACCTGGATGCTGGCAGAAGTAAGTAATACACCCTGGCGAGAACGTCACTACTATCTGGTGGACGTCAATGACCCGCAGGAGCACCCCAAGAAGTTTCATGTCTCGCCTTTCAATCCAATGGAACAGAGTTACCGCTGGCGCATAATTCCACCCGATCCTGTCCAGAAGAATTGCCTGGTTCACATCGAAGTGGGAGGTGAAGGCCATGGTATGAAGCCAGTTTTCGATGCCAGTCTTATGCTGCAAAGACAACCACTAAACCAAAGTATATTGCGGCGCGTATTAATCAGATCACCGATACAGACCGCCAGCATTATCGCAGGCATCCACTGGCAAGCACTGAAACTGTTTATAAAACGTGCACCGCTGTACCCTCACCCGAAGAAGGGTGCAGCCGTAACAGGAAAGAAATTTGTATGAATCAGAAAGAACTAACAATGGGCGCGGACGTCGCAACACCCGGCACGACAACAGCCTCCCGTTCTGAGGAAGTTTTAAGGAAGCTCCTGATCAAGGTGCTGCAACATGCCTCCGAAGGACATTTTCTTCTGCGCGAACGAGGCAGAGTAATCGCCGAAATTGGCGATCGCGAATCTCCACTTCAAGCCGAAGCAAATGTACTGGATACCAGAGTTTACAAACGCGTTTTACTTGGGGGCAATGCCGCCGCAGGCGAGGCCTACACAGATGGCTGGTGGACGTCACCAGACATCTCCGAAGTAACACGTTTCTTTGCACGCAATTTGAGCATGATGGACTATTGGGATAGTCGTTTTGGCTGGCTGTTCCAACCACTGCAGTGGATGCGAATGTTAAAACGCAGAAATTCCAAGCAGCAAGCCAAACGCAATATTCTGGCCCATTATGATCTGGGTAATGATCTCTATACGCGATTCCTTGATCCGCGTTTGCAATATTCGTCAGCTCTATATGAATCACCGCAGCAATCACTGCAACAAGCACAGGAAAGTAAGCTGCGCCGTATCTGCGAGAAGCTGGAATTGAATGCCGATGACCACCTGTTGGAAGTCGGCAGCGGCTGGGGTGGCTTAGCTATATATGCAGCGAGCAACTACGGCTGTCGCGTCACGACCACCACTATCTCTGACGCCCAGTATGTCTATGCTCAAGCCGCGATTGCCGAGGCAGGATTAAATGATCGCATTACATTGCTTAATCGAGATTATCGGTTACTCGAAGGACAATACGACAAGCTCGTTTCGGTTGAGATGATTGAAGCTGTCGGTCGCAGTTTCTTATCCGGATATTTTGAAAAGCTCAACGAGTTGATCAAGCCGGGTGGCAAGCTAATGCTGCAAGCAATTACTATCGCCGACCAGAGGCTTAAAGCCTATGGCCGATCTGAAGATTTTATCCAGCGGCATATATTCCCTGGAGGTTATCTTCCTTCGCTGCAATTGATTTCACAGCTAATGGCACGCAAGACCGATTTTGTGATTCGCAATGTGCGAGATATGGGGCTGGATTACGCGCGCACATTAGCAGACTGGCACAACGCATTTCTTGCAAACTGGAATGAATTGGAATCTCTTGGTTACGATCAGCGCTTTCGCAACCTCTGGGAATATTACCTTGGATACTGCGAGGGCGGATTCAGGGAACGTCGTATTAGCGCCGTACAGTTGCTCGCCACCAAGGCTCCTCACGCACTTTAGTTGATAGAATTAGGAATTGATGTGCAGGTACTGCTTTCCAAACCATTTAACCTGATCGCATTTAATTGCATGTGGTTCGGCTGTGTAGCCGGGCGCGACACAACACTCTGGTTCGTGGCGCCACTCGTTGTGTCCTATGCGAGCCTCCTGCTCTACTGTGGCAAGACGAAATTCCATCATTTATTTCTTCCCATTGTTATAGGGTTATGCGCCGATGCCAGCCTGACGCTTGCTGGAATGTTTCAGTTCAGTAGTAGCGGTCTGTTAGTGCCGTTTTGGCTAATGGTTTTGTGGCTGGCCTTCTCTACCACTCTGGAGAGTTCTCTGGCAGTTATTGGCGGTTACAAATGGGTTGCTGCCTGCGCAGGCGGCCTGATTGTGCCACTCAACTATGCAGTCGCAGAGCGTCTGGGGGCAGTGAGTTTTGGGCAAGACTACTTGCTCACGCTTATTACTATCGGAGTGATATGGGCAGCACTCCTGCCATTATTTTTCTGGATCGTTGAAGAGAACTGGAAACACAATCATGCGGCCTATTCATAAATTGCGGATCGGATTAGTCCTGTTGCTATTGCACCCGTTCCCGGTGCTGGCTAAAAGTTCTATTGTCACTGAATTGCAACCGGTGGGTCAGGCCACGCTCAAAGTGTTTTTCTGGACAATCTATGACAGCGCGCTCTACTCCAGTGATGGGGAGTTCAGGGGTGTGCAACCCGGGCTGGCACTGGAACTGGACTACCGCCGCAATATCACTAAAGAACGCCTTATAGAAACCACGCGCGAAGAGTGGCAGGATCTTGACCTCTACAGTGAAGCGTCCGAACCCTGGCTGCAGCAATTGTCGGGAATCTGGCCAGATGTAAGCAAAGGAGATGTGATCGTGCTGAAAGTGGATGAAGCATTACACGGCAATTTCTACTTCAATGATCGCTTCATCGGAGCGATAGAAGATGCGGCATTCACCAGGGACTTTCTCGCAATCTGGACGGCAGAGAACAGCCGCTTTCCGGAACTGCGTGACAAACTGGTTGGAGCTGACGCCGACTAGCTCAGGCAATAATTCCAGGGACTAAAGTGCGACCAAACCGATGGTCGTATTCAAAAGGGAAGTCAACCTGGCCCCACAATTCATCTGCCAATTCCTCAATTTTGCAGCACCCTGCAGGCACTTCGCTTGATTTTGGCATCGTTTGCCAATTGCCCCGGGTTGTAGAACGCAACGATTCTCCAGACTAAAATTCGCGCGCACTGCCCTGGTGGCTTTGTATTGCAAAAGTCTCAAGCTTGTGTGAGTGTTTCTTTACAGTTTTCCTTATGCAGCATCAGAACGGCCCTTTTCAGGCAGATATTGCGATTACGCCCTGTTGATTCCATGCTTCCATCTGGATTTCTCTATCTCCGGCGGAACAGTTAGAATCCGCAAAGGCTATAAGAATAGATAATAAAATAAGAATAGGAGTCAGCACCTGTGAACCCCGCCCGCATTCTGTTACTCATGCTTGTATTCCCCGCTTCTGTCAGCCTCGCCCAATATGGTGCCAACGATGGCAACTGGCAGGCCTACGGTGCCGATGTTGGCAGCACCAAGTACACCGGTCTGGATCAGATCAACGCCAGTAATGTGAATGACCTTGAAATTGCCTGGCGCCGCCCGGTGCTGGACGCTTCTCTGCAAGCATTGAATCCTGACCAGCGCTACGCCACCAATTATGTGGCCGCACCTGTGGTAGTCGATGGGGTTGCATATATTCCAAACGGTGTAGGCCTGGTTGAAGCATTTGATCCAGGCACTGGCGAAACGATTTGGGTGCAACAACCTCCAGGTGGCGCTGAGGGTTTACCTGGTGCAGTCACACGCGGAGTCGCGTACTGGGAAGACGGTGCTGAAAGCCGTATAATAGTGCAACGTGGCACTTATTTGTATGCACTTGATGCAGCCAATGGCGAACCAATTGCGGAGTTCGGTGACAATGGTCGTGTGAGTCTGCAGTTGATTCCGGCTGAGTTTGAGCGGTTTCGCTGGGGTGGCGTACCCATGGTTGTTGGCGATGTTGTTGTGATCGGTCAGGCCATGTCGGATACTTTTTCCAACAAGGAAGCACCACGCGGGGATGTGCATGCTTTCGACGTTCGCACTGGTGAACTGCGCTGGACTTACAACACGATACCGCAGCAGGGGCAATTCGGCACGGATACCTGGCAGGATCGTTCCTGGTCTTATACTGGCCACGCTCCGGTATGGGCCTTATTCAGTGCCGACCCGGAACTGAACATGGTCTACATGCCCATTTCTTCTTCCACCAACGACATGTATGGCGGCCATCGCATTGGCGATAACCTGTTCAGTCAAAGTTTGGTGGCAGTCGACGCCAGCAGCGGCGAGCGTATCTGGCACTATCAGATGGTACATCACGGACTGTGGGACTATGACCCGCCAGCAGCTCCCATTTTGATGGACATCACAGTAGATGGGGAACCGGTCAAGGCGGTCACTCAGATAACCAAGCAGGCATTTGCTTTTGTATTTGATCGCGAAACCGGCGAACCAGTTTGGGAGATCGAAGAACGTCCGGTTCCGCAGTCAGATGTTCCAGGAGAAGTCACATCACCTACTCAACCATTTCCAACCCGACCTGCGCCGTTTGATCGACAGGGGGCAACTGTCGATAACCTGATTGATTTCACGCCCGAGCTACGAGCCGAAGCCCTGGAAATATTCAGCCAGTATGTGACAGGCCCTTTGTTCACACCGCCATCAATACGTAGTGATGAACCGGGCGGCACGCAGGGCACTATTCAACTGCCCGGCTCTCAAGGCGGCGCAGATGTTCAGGGCGCAGCATTCGACCCGGAAACCGGCTATCTGTATATTCCATCTATCACTTCGGCTTTCGTAGCTGATGTACTCCCCGGAGACCCTGAGGTTACCAATCTTGCCTACGTGAAGGGCGCAAGGCGCTGGATCGCCGGCCCCCAGAGATTGCCACTATTTAAACCACCCTATGGCCGCATTACCGCCATCGACATGAATACGGGAGAGCATGTGTGGATGGTCCCAAATGGAGATGGGCCACGTGACAACCCGGCGATAGCCCATTTGAATCTGGGGAAGCTTGGCTGGCCCGGGCGTCCTTCCCCATTACTGACACGCTCACTTTTATTTATCGGTGAAGGGCTCACTAATCAGCGCCCCGGCGGGCGAATCCCTTTCGACATGCCTGTGGAGGTTGCTACCAATAGCGGCGGTCCGATGTTTCGGGCGTACGACAAGGACTCCGGCGATGTGATCTGGGAAATTGAGCTGGAGGCGGGCACCACCGGTGCACCAATCAGCTATATGTACGAAGGCAAACAATATATTACGGTCTCAATTGGGGATCGAGAACATGAGCCAGAAATCCTGGCCTTCACGCTGCCTTGATTTTTAAAATGTCACTCAATTGATCTGCTCAACACCGCACAGGGAACAATCATGAGAACAATAATAACTACTGCACTGTTAGCCTTTCCCTTTTTATTTGTCACGGCTCAAACTCCGGCGCCAGCCATGCCACCCATTGCGACCGACATCACGGCCGAGCAAATACAGGAATTCATCGATAACCTGCCACGCGATAGCGTAAGTGATCGCCCAATTCGGGTCGTTGAAGTCACCGGCGATTACCGAGTGGGTGTTTATGGCGTGTTTCGCCCGCAGGGCATAATCGGCGATGCCAATTTACATCCGGTTGATACCACCGAGATTTACTACATGCTAACGGGTTCTGCCACACTGGTGACAGGTGGTGAATTGATCGACCCCTACCCGGCACCCGCACCCAGCATCTCGATGCGGGGCAAGGGTATAGCGGGCGGTGTCAGTCGCAAGATCAACCCTGGTGATGTAGTAATAATTCCAGGTCACACACCCCATTGGTGGAGCGAACTTGATTCAGATATCTCGTATCTGATTTATCGACCTGATCCAAACAATCGCTTGCAACTTCGTTAGGCGACTCAAGAAGCAGGGTGTCCTGCTATTTTGGTTGCTTAACTGTCCTGAGGTAAGGCTTGATGGTGTTCCAGCCATCAGGGAACATACCTTTGGCCTCTTCGTCTGAAACTGCCGGAACAATAATCACATCTTCTCCATGCCTCCAGTTCACCGGAGTCGCAACTTTGTGCTTTGCAGTTAGTTGCATGGAGTCCAGCACGCGCAGTATCTCATCAAAATTACGGCCAGTAGTCATTGGGTATGTAAGCATTAACTTGATCGTCTTGTCTGGCCCTACGATGAAAACCGAGCGCACAGTGGCATTCGTTGCTGCAGTACGACCTTCGGATGTGCCCGGCTCTTCTGCCGGCAACATATTGTAAAGCTTGGCCACTGCCAGGTCGTGATCGCCGATCATTGGATAATTTACTTTGTGGCCTTGAGTTTCCTCGATGTCTTTGGCCCACTCGCTGTGGTTTTCTACCGGGTCAACGGACAATCCGATTATCTTGCAATTGCGCTTTTCAAATTCCTTTTCCAACCCCGCCATGTAGCCCAACTCAGTTGTGCATACCGGTGTGAAATCCTTGGGGTGAGAGAACAGGACTCCCCAGGAATCGCCCAGCCACTCATGGAAACTAATTTCACCCTGTGTGGTTTGCGCAGTAAAGTCTGGCGCTACATCATTGATACGTAGTGACATTATTTTCTCCAGTTTAAAACTATCATTGCGAATTTTTTATGAATATTGGCCCGACAGATTGAATAACACAGCGAACCAGCAGACCCATCAGTTTACGCCTCCGGCTCAGGCGCTTCAAGAATTCGGCTTGGGCTGGGATAGACCGACCTGATTGCTGTGATGGGCTGAGTGAAGGACTTGGATCCTAGTTGGAACACTCGTAAATAAAGGCAGGCGGCATATTGCGCAACGTAAAGCGCAATTTTACGTGCTTGAATAGTTTCTTGAGATTGCCGTAATGAGCGAGACTGTATTGATATTGCAAGAATCTACCTTGTGGGCAGAGTGAATTACTGACGTTTTCCAGAATGCTGTCAACTGTATCATCGGCGATTAACGCAAGCGGTAAGCTCGAGACCACATAATCAACACATTCCATATCCAGAGAATGGATTATTGAATGTAAATTTGCGGCACATGCATTGTAAACCTGTAATCTCTCGTCCGGAAACTGATTCAATTTAGAGACAAAATCGTTGTTAACTTCCAGACAAATAAGCGTGGCATCTTTACTCATGCATTCCAGCAACTGGCTGGTGACACAACCATTACCTGGGCCCAGTTCTACAATACGCCGAGCTTTGGCAAAATTGATAGGAGCTAATAAATGATCGATAAGGATCTTGGAACTTGGCGTTATAGTTCCAGAGGTCTTTATGTTTTTAATCAGCTTGATGGAATCGCTGAAATTAAATCGTGCATTCATGCCCTAAGCCACTCACCTAATTCGGCTCCCACAAATACGTAGAAAATCACGATAGGAATCTCTCCAATAAGTACGGCAGCAGCCGTCTTGACTGCCGAGATTCGCGCAATTCCTGCCACATAGCAAACTGCATCGGTTGGAACCAGCGGAAATGCCGACCAGCCCATTATGAACCAGTACACATGCCGGCTCTGCATTTTGCGTTTTAACAATGCAATTTTGTCAGGAAATTTTTCTTCCAGCAGCTCATCATAACTGCCAAATGACGGGAAACTGTATACCAGGTAGGCACCAACCACAATACCAGTATAAGAGACCAGCAACACAACGCCAGGTATCTCAGGAAAAACAATGCCGCCGGCCAACACAAATGGGGTTGCCGGAATCAACAACGCCGCGCGCGTCAGAGACATGAGTATGTAAACCGACAGGGCCATGGGGCCCAGCGTCTCCAGGTAGCCGGCAATTACCTGGCGATCAAGTAATTGCGGATTAAGGGCGAGCATAATCAGGATAGTAATACCCAGTGCCAGCCAAACCGTATTCAGATGCCTAATCACTCTTCGCCTTCCAGTAACCTAGTCCGCGCGGCTTTTGTGCGCGAGTTTGTGAGCATTATCTTCCCAATTCTGCCCATCGAAATTCTTCACGATAGCCGCATGGGGAAATTCATCCAGGCAATTGGCGTTGACATCAATTCCATCAGGATTTGTGCGGGGAATATAAAAAGGTTTTATGCCGCAATTTTTGCAAAAAAAGTGCTGGGCGACTTGCGTGTTAAAGCGATAAGTCTCTAACAAATCGCCTCCTCTTATCAGGGAAAAATTCTTCCTGGGAACGATGAGATGGAGATAGCCACTCTTGGTGCAGATCGAACAGTTGCAGCGCTCCAGTTCCAGCTCAGCGCTGGTTTCGACCTCAAACCGCACACCTTCGCAGTGACACCCTCCACTGTACTTCATATATTTTGCCAGGCTAATTGGAAAGATGCGCAGGATACCATAATCAGCGGAAACACCCGGAACTGCGTCCGTTTCAACACTTCCAGCTTTGCCATCCTGCTGGTGCAATTTGATTCCCAGCGCCGTCAGATTGGGCTACCATCGAAATCATGTTACAGCACAGATTTATTGATTCTGCCCGAAAAGCCCCGAAGAAACTGGCGTTTATCGATCGGACAACCGGTCGCAATGTAACGTTTGAGCGTGCGTTACTGGGATCACTGATCCTGGCCCGACGCTTTCGTAAACTGGAGCGTGGGCGTATCGGTATCATGCTACCCACATCTTCTGCCGCCGCGCTGGCCATAACCGGCGCCGTAATGGGCGGCCTGACTCCCGTGATGATCAACTACTCCACCGGGGCCGGCAGAAATTGCCTCTATGCGCAGCAACAATGTGATTTCAAAATTATAGTCACAGCACGAGCTTTGCTCGAAAAAGTCGGTTGCGATCCCTTGCCGCAGATGATCTTTATCGAAGATATCATGAGCTCCTTGTCGCGCTTCGAACAGGCGCTAGCCCTGTTCAAGTCAAAACTTCCGTCCCGAATATTGAAGCGATTGTGTGGGGCAAAAAAAATGGACAAACCAGCCGTTATTTTATTTACCAGCGGCAGCGAAAAGGAACCAAAGGTAGTACAACTCACACAATGCAACATCCTGTCCAACATAGATTCATTTTCCGACATGATGGACATCTACGGCATGGATCGCCTGCTTGCTGTACTGCCTTACTTTCATGTGTTTGGTCTCACAATTAATCTATGGACTCCGCTGTGTCTGGGAATGACATCAATCACATATGGCAATCCGCTGGATTTCAAGACCATTGCCAAAATCATCCGGGAAGAACAACCTGAATTGCTGGTCGGTACGCCGCTGTTTCTGGAAGGCTATGTCAAACAATCAAATGAAGGCGACTTCAAGAGCATCAAGCTGGCCGTCTCTGGCGCCGACAAGTGTCCGGAGCATCTACGGAAACTATATCGCGATAAACATGGCCTGGAAATTTTTGAAGGTTATGGCACTACCGAGACATCCCCGGTAATTTCCGCCAATCCACGCACTGCCAACAAACCCGGCAGTATCGGCATTCCCATACCAGGTACCGAGGTCAAGATCGTCAATTATGAATCAGGCGACCCCTGTGCCACCGGGGAAGTCGGCAAAATACTCGTGCGCGGTGAAGGCGTGATGTCGGGGTACATGAATGATGTCGAGGAGTCTTCCATGCGCCTGAAATCAGGCTGGTATGACACGGGCGACCTCGGCTATCTCGACGAAGACGGCTACATTTGGCACCAGGGCAGGCTGAAACGCTTCGTGAAGATTGGCGGAGAGATGATCTCGCTCGTGATGGTAGAAGAAAGCCTGAATGCAGTAACTCCTGAAGAAGTGGAATGCTGTGCAGTGGAACTGCCCGACTCCAAACGGGGATCAAAAATTGTTGCCGTAACCAATAACAAAGTTGATAAGCATGAGGTCGGCAAACGTCTTGCTGAATCACTTCCCAATCTGGCGCTGCCAAAGAAATATGTCACTGTGGAGGAATTTCCGCGCATGGGCAGCGGCAAGACTGACTTCCGCACGTTGACAGCATTGGTGCGAGAAATGGAAGAGCCCGCGAAAGACTAGAAGCTGCCTTCCACTCCTAGCAATGACTTGCCCGGTATTGCGTCCAGTAACGTGCGGGTGTACTCCTGCTGCGGCTGTGTGAAGATTTCATGTGCAGTACCTGTTTCAACCAGTTTTCCGGTATTCATGACCAGGATGCGGTCGGACAAATAACGTACCACGCCGAGATCGTGGGATACGAACAGCATGGTCAATTCAAACTGATCGACCAGTTCCAAAAGCAGATCCAGAATCTGCGCCTGAATCGTAACATCCAGTGCCGATACGGGTTCATCTGCCACGATAAAATGAGGTTTCGTTGCTACTGCTCGCCCAATGGCAATGCGCTGACGCTGACCGCCCGAGAATTCATGGGGATAACGCAGCACATTTTCACGCGCCAATCCTACTGAATCCATCAGCCTAAACACCTCAGCATCCAGTTGTTTGCGGGCAACGATCTTGTGTAGTAACAAGGGTTCCGCCAGCGTGTCGAACACTGTCATGCGCGGATTGAGACTAGCGTAAGGGTCCTGAAAAATCATCTGCATATGACGTCGCAGCGGTTTCATCTGTTTAGCCTGCAGCCCCTGAAGTTCCTGTCCTTCAAATTGAATGCTGCCACTGGTGACAGGCACCAGATTCAACAGTGCACGGCCCAATGTAGATTTTCCACTGCCTGATTCTCCGACCAGCCCCAGTATTTCACCGCGCTTTACTTGTAACGACACGTCATCCACGGCTTTTACCAGATCACCTCGGGATTCATTGCCAAACCACACATTGAGATTGCTGACTTCAATCAACTGAGACACTGCAGGTTGTTCCAACGGTTGTTTTTCTTTATCAGGTACCGCTGCAAGTAGTTTTTGGGTATAGGGGTGAGAGGCTGTCTTGAATACACTGTCGCGACTTCCTTGCTCGACAAATTCACCATATTGCATAACTGCGATATTGTCCGCGATATCAGCCACAACACTGAGATCATGGCTGATAAAAATCACGCCAATATTGCGACGCTCCTGCAGTTCCTTAAGCAACCTCAGAATTTGTGCCTGCACCGTGACATCGAGCGCAGTTGTCGGCTCGTCTGCAATAATAATCTCTGGTTCAGTAATTAGCGCCATTGCAATCATAACGCGCTGCCGCATGCCGCCGGAAAATTCGAACGGCCAGTTATTCATCCGCTGCTCGGCGTTTTTGATCCCAACCTCTTCGAGAACTTCGGTGGCCTTCTTCCAGGCTTCCTTGCGCTGCATCCCGTAATGCAAAACTAATGGCTCAATCAATTGCGTACCGATACGCAAATAGGGATTGAGCGAAGTCATAGGATCCTGAAAGATAATGGATATGCCCTTGCCTCGTATCTTGCGTAGTTGAGATTCAGACAAAGCCAATAAATCCTGACCCTGGAACAAAGCCGTGCCAGATTCAACTTTGCCTGGAGGCATGGGTACCAGGCCCAACAAGCTGTAACAAGCCACAGATTTTCCAGAACCGGATTCGCCTATGATGGCCAGTGTTTCGCCTCGCTGTAGATCGAAACTGATACCGTCCACAGCTTTAACCAGGCCATTACGCGTGTGGAAGTGAATTCGAAGATCTTTGACAGAGAGTAGTGACATGGCAATCAATCCCTTGATGCCTTGGGATCCAGCGCATCACGCAAACCATCACCGAGGAAATTAAGCGCAAACAAAGTAAGCGTCAGCGATATTCCCGGGAAGATCAACAACCAGGGATACTCTTCCATGGTCTCTACACCATAGGAGATCAACAATCCCCAGGATGACATAGGCGGTTGAATTCCGAGCCCCAAAAAGCTGAGAAACGCTTCCAACAACATGACATTGGGAATGGTAAGTGTGGTGTAGACGATTATCGGGCCAAGCACATTGGGAATCACATGTTTGCGAATAATTGCGGCGGGACTCAAACCAAGCGAGATGGCAGCTTCGACATATTCCTGCTGGCGAATGCCCTGCACCTGCCCTCTCACGATACGCGCCATGGTTAACCACTCTACTGCGCCAATTGCCAGAAACAGTAACAACAAGTTGCGGCCGAACACTACCATTAGCAATACGATAAAGATCATGAATGGCAGTGCGTAAAGAATATCAACCAGGCGCATCATCATGGCGTCGACACGACCACCCACATAACCTGCGATAGCACCATATGTGACTCCCACAACGAGTGCCACCGAAGTCGCAATGAATCCAACCATTAGCGATACGCGGCCACCGTAGAGAATGCGCGTCAGCAAATCCCGACCAAAGGTGTCTGTGCCCAGCCAGTGTGCAGCCGAAGGAGGTATTGCTCCCAGTCTGAGATTTTGCTCTTCATAACCATAGGGGGTAAGTAGTGGCGCAAACAAACACAGCAGGATCATCACAGCAAGAAACACGAGCCCAAACATGGCCAGTTTGTTTTTTCGCAACCGCACCCAGGCGTCCTGCCACAGAGAAACACCCCGAGGCATGGCATCAGCGGCAGTTGTGATTTGATCCAGGTCGCTGGCTGACTGACTCATTTTTTCTTTTGAAACTGGTAACGCAAGCGTGGATTAAGCCAGGCAGCGATAAAATCCGAGAGTAAATTGAAGGCGACAATTAGTGTTGCCAAAAACGTTGTTGTCCCCAGAATCATTGTGTAATCACGATTGAACGCCGCCTGCACGTAGAAGCGACCGAGTCCTGGGATCTGAAATACAGTTTCCACCACGAAGGAACCACTGAGCAGGCCGGCGAAGGCCGGGCCCAGATAACTGATGACAGGCAACAGCCCCGCCCGCAAAGCGTGTTTGATCACGACCACCCTTTCCGGCAGCCCCTTGGCTCGGGCAGTACGCAAATAATCCTGAGACATCACCTCCAGCATGCCAGAACGACTGAGACGAGCAATATAGGCCGCATACATCGCGCCCAGCGTAATGCTCGGCAGGACCTTATCTCCCGGAGCGGCTCCCCATCCAGAAACCGGCAACAGATCCAACCAGATGCCGAAAATTAAAACCAGCATGGGCCCCAGGAGAAACGAAGGCATACAGATACCGACCATGGCCAGGCTCATGGGCACATAATCCTGAGCGGTATTGGGTTTGAGAGAAGCGATGACTCCGGCCAACACGCCTATAATCAATGCGACCAGCAAGGCGTAGAATCCGAGTTCTGCCGTAATCGGGAGCCCCTGGAATATCATCTCGTTGACGGTACGGCCAGGAAAGTTGAACGAAGGTCCAAGGTCTCCCCGCAAGAGGTCCGCCATATAGGAAAAATACTGCTGCAACATCGACTGATCGAGTCGGTACTGGGCTTCCAGTGCAGCTTGCACCTGGGGAGAGACAGCCTTCTCGTTTGAGAAAGGCCCTCCCGGTGCGGCTCGCACCAGAAAGAAAGTCACAGTAATAACGACAAAGATAACAGGGATCGCCTGCAGCGACCGGACACCTAAGAAACGCCACATAGGTCAGTTTTATCCTTGGTCAGACACAGGCTCAAGGGAAATGAACTTGAAATTATAGTGATCCATGATATTCGGCGGCATGCCTTTCACGCTGGGATCGACCAGATGTTTGGTCTTGTAGGTATAGATGGGCAATATAGCCATTGCCTCAATTAATATCGTCTCAGCCTCTTTATAAAGTTCATAGCGTTTGTCCCTGTCCAGGGTAGCGGGCGCCTCGCGTAAAATAATTTCGTCATAGCGCGGATCAGAGAATCCTGTTTTATTATTTCCACCATCAGTTACATACATCTCAAGAAATGTTGTCGGGTCAACATAATCTCCGATCCAGCCCCGACGCGACACGTCGTAATTCAGGTTGTCCTGGTTCTCCAGATATACCTGCCACTCCTGATTAGTGAGTTGCGCGGGAATATTCAACTCCCGCATCCACATTTGCTGAATAGCGACTGCAATACGGCGATGGGATTCCTGTGTGTTATATAACAACTCAAACTCTGGAAACCCTTCGCCGTCCGGATAGCCTGCCTCGGCAAGCAAGGCACGTGCAGCATCCGGATCATATTCAAAAGTTTTGGGAGGGAAGTAGCCCAGCGTATCGGGAGGCACCAGAGCATAGGAAGGATCGACAATTCCCTGCATCACTGACTCCACCAGCAAGTCCCGATCCAGAGTCATAGCCAGGGCCTTGCGCACGCGCACATCGTCAAAAGGTGGCCGCGTAGTGTTAAACATGTAGTAGTAAGAACCAAGCCACGGAACAATTCTGACTATTTCGGGTTGCTCAGCCTGGTATACCGGAATCTTGTCGAGGACGATTTCAGCAGTGAAATGTAATTGCCCATCGCGGAACATGCGATCTTCCGTCACCAGGTTTTCTGTTGGATAAAACACCACTGCATTGAGTTGCACGGTGTCAGCATCCCAGTAAGTCTCGGCTTTTTCCACACGCACATGGGAGTTGATCTGCCACTCAGTCAAACGGAATGGCCCATTGCCTACCAGATTACCTTCGCGCGCCCAGGGTGTAAGCCGATCAGACAAATCACCAAATGCTTCGATAGTCGCGCGATGCACGGGATACGCCGAGTAATGATCAAGTATTTGTAAAAAGTATGCAGCAGGTTCGCGGAGATCCACTTGCAAAGTAAAAGGATCCAGAACTGTGACTCCGACTTCCGCGAAATCAGTGATCTCGCCATTGGCGTAAGCCTCGGCATTCACAATGGGGAATAAGTGATAGTTGTACTGCGCACCAAGTGCAGGTGTCAGGAGCCGCATCCATGACCAGCGAAAATCTTCGGCAGTAACTGGATCTCCATTGTGCCAGCGGGCGTCTTCACGCAGATAAAAAGTGTAACGCCTGGCATCAGGACTGATTTCCCAGCTTTCTGCCACGCCAGGAATGGGCTCAAGGGTTTCAGGATGCTTACCTACAAGGCCTTCAAATAAAGCCGAGACGATGTGGTTTTCCGGTACACCAGTGACGATATGGGGGTCTAATCCCTTAGGCTCAGCGCCATTGCCATAATGAAGTACGCCGTCAATATTGCCCTGTTCGACGCGAGTAAGCTGTGGTTCACCGCCCCCGCAGGCACTAAGTAGAATTACTGCAGATACTGCCAGGATTCCGGCCCGAAAGTGTGCCAGAAGCCCGCTCTTTAAATCTGTCATTAAGGATTCCCCTCCAAATCCACTTGAGAATAACCCAGCCCTCTAAACGCGACAAGACATACTCATCGCAAAGGATATCCAGAATGTATGTGGCTATGATCCTACTGCGATGCTACTGCGCGATTCCTAAACCACCGCATCAGGTTTCGATACATGCGACGAAATCCGAGGAAAGTACCCAGTCCGCACAAGGTCAATCCCCCTGTGAGCAGCACGATCACGCCAATATCCCATATTGGCCTGTTGGCGTACCAGAAGCGAAAATTCAAACTGTGAAGTCCGTTGTAAAGCCAGCGCTGTACCCGCCCCACCCTGTGAATCCGATACACCAGCTCACCTTTGAACAAGTCAGCATAAACCCACGTACCACCCGGGTCGTCGAAACGCATTTCCAATGCCGGCAATGGTGGCGTTGCATAGTCTCCATTGGGCCTTGAATAATAGTAGCTGCCATAACTGCTGAGCTCCCTCGACTCGGTAACTTCATAGCCGGTTACCACTGCCTGTACCCGTTCAACAATCTGCTGCGGTGAGTAAAACTCGGTTTTCGGCTCCAGCGTAGCGGCATCTATAAATAACGTTGTAAATCCCCAACTGGATTCTTCATCACTAACCAACAACTCGTAGTACTCTTGACCGAGGCTACGTTTGAAACGAACTTCTTTCAGGTTGCGCCCGCTGCTCAGTCCTGCGAGCGCTGTGCCAACCTCCATACTGGTCACCGCATTAAAAGCATCGAGATCTAGCACTCCATCCTGAAGCGCATCACTGGGTAGAGCTAACATGGGCCGTTCGTAAACACGATACGGATCCATAGACAACAAGCCGCTGAATACCCAGGTCAATGTCACCAGCCCGAAAAGCAACCCGGCAATATAGTGCCAGCGCATCAAGCCCTTGTAGGGGATGGCATCAGTCAAGCGGAATGGTCTGACGCGCAGCCACTGGGTGAATATCAACACAATCCCCAGCACGGCCATCACGGTGCCGACTCCCGAAAGAATTATTACGGTAGCGCTCCATGTCTCAGTATGAGCACGCATACTGGTGAAATAAAGCCAATGGGGTATGGCCCCTATCCAAGCAAGAAACCGATCGCGCGCTGTTGTTTCGAGTACCACCTGACCCCTTTGTTGAGAAACATAGACCTCAGTTCGATCAGCGTCATTCAGGACAAACTTCTCAAGGGGCAATTCATTACGAATGGTAAGCGTCCACTGGTCTACCTCATCAACTCGGCCAACACGCTCAACCAGGTCTGTGTCTATATCAAAAAACCCGGCCACGATATCGCGAGAACTCACCTGGTTTTGTCGCAGAAAGCTGCCGTCATCGGCAAACACGGTTGGCCCCCTGCCTGCTGCATACTGATAGGCAGGTCGCCCCATTACCATCCGCAATACCGGCGCATCAGACCGCTGCGTTAACAACTGCGCGTGCTGAGGCGTTACTCGCACTTCGAACAGTTGTAGATTGGTCTGATGCTGGAGTCGTTCAGCATCGGTCAATGAGGGCATGCCGCCGGTGTACATAATGACAAATGCTGATACAAACCAGACTACAAAGAGCAAACCAAGCCCAATACCGATATAGCGATGAGCCAGAACAAGCAGTCTGTGCCAGTTAATCATTCAGGCGGGGAAGATTTTTGGTTTTTCAGATAAGGAATAAGGCGGCAAACCTGGCGGGAGCACCGCCAGGAAACCCAGGTATTTCACATGAATCACGTCATCAATGAGCGAATAAGGACAATGAGTCCACCAACTACCAGGAATACATTTGCCGCAAAGCCTAACAAAAACCCGATTGCTCTCTTGCCAGGATCGGCCACATAGCTGTGCAGGTATACAGCCCTGCCCACGAGGAAAAACACACCGGCTATGGCCGCATACATCGGATTGCCGTAGTAGCCGTAAACCAATATAGCTGGTAAGAAAACGGCAAGCTGCTCCAGAGTATTCTGCTGCACCCGGTAATATCGCTCAAAAATTGGATCTCCGGTAATCGCTGGCGCACTGACCCCATATTTACCACGTGCCCGCCCGACGAGCATGCTGAATACCATATATTCGATCAATACCAACAGCACTACTATATATACCAATTCCATTTTACTCTCCCCTCATAAATACCAATGCCTGCTTTGTTTTAATTAGTCTTGCTGCGCTTCAAAAATCTCATGCAAATATGTTTGTGCATTTGTTCCGGCGATAACTGGAAACCTGTGGCCAGGATGAGATTCGCGTAGCCGATTGCTTAAAAGCCCATGAGCCGAATAGATCAATGAATCCTGGATGATGAACTCAGCATCACAGTCTTTTGCCAACTTCATCAAACGGTCGAAACCAACGATAAAATTGTCAGAATGACGACGACGTATTTCGGTGCCATAGTACAGCTCTGCCATTTCTTCATTGGATTTATCACCGTACATGGTAAGAAAGAGTCGGGAAAATATTTCGAAATCCCCACTGGCGAATTGCCGCCAGTATTCAGATATCTCTTCTGCTGAGTGTGGACCATCACCGATAGGACCCTGACTGGAAATAAATAACATGCCTGCTATGGCACCCAGTTGACGTCGCGTGCCTTCGGCGATTTTGAAGAAAGTCTCCTGCCGTGCATTCATTTCTGTTGCCGCAATGGCAAGGGTCTGCTTCTCGGAGTTCAGATTATTAAGGCGCAACTCTTCATTATTCTGTGAGAGTACAGACTGCTGAATAAACAAACCAATTACCAACCAGAGAAACGCGAGAAAGGCGAAGGCACCTTCGAGAAAGGTTCCCATCTCTTCGATGGGCAGGTCCATAAAATTGCCCAAGCCTACATTGCGCGAAATATAAGTGATAAGAAAGCCAAACCAGATAATTGTGGCCAGCAGGCCAAAATTTATACGCCAGTCTTTGGGAACCCAGCCGGTGGAATTAGAGGACCTTGAAGTCAAATCCTGTTCTTCATTGTCCATAGAGTGGAACCAACAAATATTTGCAGAAGTGGCTGTATAGAGTAATCGGCTGCCTGTGAGGCGTCAATCAATTAGGCCGAGTCTAAAAGTGGGTCAGAATTGCATCCCTGATCAAGTCAGACCGCTCCCAAAGAATGAAATGCCCCTCATTTTCGAGCCAGATAAATTCAACAACATTACCTTCGAGCTGCTGCTCCAGAAAAAACGCATTATCGGGATTAACCAATCGGTCACGATCACCCTGTATGATGATTGCAGGTGTCTGCAGGCTGCGCCATCTTGGCAGCATGGCTTCCAATTGCGGCCGCAAATGCATAATTTCAGCGTTAGCTCCTTTGAGATCGTGACCAAGCATGAAACGCGGAATAACCACGGCAAAGCGGTTGTACCAACGTGGTCCGCTAAGCTCAGGATCTCCTGTAGTCGCAACGAAAACCAGACCTTCAACCAGTTCCGGAAAATCCATGGCAGCGCGCGCAATGACCGGCCCGCCATAGGAGTGCCCCATTAATATCGCTCCTTTGGAAGAACGATTACGCTCTAATAGAGGCTTCAATGCCCCCGCTTGCGCCTCCAACTCAGGAATTTTGACGTCTTCTTCATTCACCCAACCGGGGCGAGTGACCGAAATCATATGAAAATTTTGCTGCATATCGTGATCTGTCAGGTAAGTCATGAATGCTGAGGCAGATCCGGGTGTTCCATGCACAAATACAAGCAATTGCCTTGGCGTACTCCCTTCAGACCCGGCGTTCACCTCCAGAAAATCCAGGGTTCCCAGCGTATGATGTTCAGGCATCAGAGTTTCCCGGGTTTGAAGAGATTGAGCGTAAACAGAATAAAATGCCGGAATCAGAAGAAAACTCAGGAATATCTGTATCTGGAAATTTTTTCTGCTCGACCCACCTGAATTGGACATAGCCACTATTACCCTTACTCTGCAGATCTTTGTTATCGCACTAACCGGTAGATTAGCATGCTAACTCTCACTACTTCATTCATACAGAGGCAGATATTTAACGTATAATCTCGCCTGAACCAGTGCACAGTACCAATTCCTCGTGAAGTCCAGGGGCTTAATATGACGAAGAAAAAATCAGCATCATTTAACTTCGAGAACGCTTTGGAAGAGCTCGAAGAATTGGTCAGCGCCATGGAAGAGGGCGAATTAAGCCTGGAAGAGTCCCTCACCGCGTTTGAAAAAGGCATCAAATTAACCCGCGAATGTCAGGCTGCCCTCAAACAGGCAGAGCAAAAGGTTCAAGTGCTGATGAACGAAAGTGGCGCTACCGAAGACCTGGACCTGCCTGAAAACGATTAATCTGTCATGAACCGCCCTTCTTCTTTTCTGGATGACTTTCTCAACCAGTGCCAACAGCGCATTGAACACTGCTTGCAGGAGGCTCTGGCACCCAATAATGCCTCCAGATCACTGAGCGATGCCATGCGTTACGCCTGTCTCAATGGTGGCAAGCGGTTACGTCCCGTTCTTGTATACGGTGCGGCGAAATCTGTTGGTGGTGACTTTGCCGATGCCGACCGGTCAGCGATGGCCGTGGAACTAATACACTGTTACTCGCTGGCGCATGACGATCTGCCGGCAATGGACGATGATGATTTACGCCGCGGTAAGCCTACGCTGCATAAAGCCTTCGATGAGGCGACCGCAATACTCGTCGGTGATGCCTTGCAATCACTGGCATTCAGGCTATTGGCTGAATCAGGTACTCCTGGCACTCTGGATGCTGCGACTCATCTTAAAATGATAAAGATACTGGGTCTGGCAGCTGAAAATATGGTTGTTGGCCAGGCGCTGGATTTTGCTGCTGTTGGCACCGCACTGCGGGTAGACGAACTGGCCGCTATGCACAAACTGAAAACCGGAGCGCTCATCCGTGCCAGCGTATTGCTCGGCGGCTTGAGCTGCAAATCTGTGACAGAACAGGAGCTGGCAAGCCTGGAACACTATGCGGATTGTATCGGCCTCGCATTTCAGATTCAGGACGATATTCTGGATGGCACCGCCGACACACAGACTCTCGGCAAACCCCAGGGATCAGATCACAATTCCAATAAACCAACCTATCTTTCGTTGCTCGGCCAGATTGGGGCCAGAGAAAAAGCTGCGGAATTGGTAGATGAAGCACAATCTGCTATTTCAGGTTTTGGCGAAGCTGCTGAACCATTACGAGCTTTGGCGATATATATAGCGTCAAGAGGCCACTAGAATGTACGTGGCCAGAATTCAGATTGTCAAAATAGTTGAAAAAACACCCTTATAGCGTTGAAATACCACCATGCTGGAAGAAATTCCCATAAGCCGTCCAAATACGCCACTACTTGACCAGATCAACAATCCTGATGATCTGAAAGAACTGGCGCTGGATCAACTCGATGAGCTCGCTAATGAGCTCAGGTTATTCCTGCTTTATTCAGTAGGACAAACCGGGGGTCATTTTGGTGCTGGTCTGGGCGTGGTTGAGCTCACCATCGCACTGCACTACGTTTTCAATACTCCGCACGACAGACTTATTTGGGACGTGGGGCACCAGGCTTACCCTCATAAAATCCTCACCGGGCGACGCGACCAGATGTTGACTATTCGCCAGGCTGGCGGCTTGGCGGCATTTCCCAAGCGCGGAGAAAGTGAGTTTGATCATTTTGGTGTAGGACATTCCAGCACATCCATAAGTGCAGCGCTGGGAATGATGATCGCCGGCCGAATGCAGGACGACGAACATCATAATATCGCTGTAATCGGAGATGGCGCGATGACCGCAGGTATGGCATTCGAAGCGCTAAACCATGCTGGCCATCTTGATGACAACATACTCGTCATTCTCAACGACAATAATATGTCGATCTCTAATAACGTGGGCGGGCTCTCCAGTTATTTCGCTCGCATGTGGGCAAGCAAGCCCTATAACTTTATTCGCACGGGCAGTAAACGCATGCTGTCAAAAATCCCCCCTGCCCTAAAGGCTGCCCATCGCGCCGAAGAATATATGAAAGGCATGGTGTCACCTGGCACACTTTTCGAAGAAATTGGTTTTAACTACATTGGCTTGATAGATGGTCACGACACAGAAGGCCTCGTAGAGATTCTAAGCAATATAAAAACACTGCGCGGACCGCAATTACTCCACATCGTTACTCAAAAAGGTAAAGGATTTAAACCCTCAGAAGATGACCCATTTGGGATGCATGCGCTAAACAAGATTGCCCCCTCGCAACTGGAAAAGGTTAAAGACGAGTCAGTTAGCAATACACCCAGCCTGAGTTATTCACAAGTGTTTGGCGATTGGTTATGCAATCAGGCGCAGCAAGATCCATTGCTCGTCGGTATTACCCCGGCTATGGGAGAAGGTTCGGGCATGAAGGAATTTGCCGAAAAATTCCCCGATCGGTTTCATGACGTTGCCATCGCTGAGCAACACGCGGTTACCTTTGCTGCAGGCATGGCATGTGATGGACTAAAACCAGTCGTTGCCATCTACTCGACCTTTCTGCAGCGCGCTTACGATCAACTCATTCATGATGTTGCCATACAGAATCTTGATGTGCTTTTTGCGATAGATCGAGCGGGCCTGGTGGGAGAAGATGGCCCTACACATGCGGGGAGTTTCGACCTTTCGTATCTGCGCTGCATACCAAACATGATTGTTATGGCGCCCAGTAATGAGAATGAAACTCAGCTATTGCTCAATACTGGTTTCCAACACACCGGCCCGGCTGCAGTACGCTACCCGCGGGGTAAAGGTCCAGGCGTGGAAATAACCGCAACGAGCGATACGGTGGACATTGGCAAGGGTGTTGTGCGACGTCAGGGCAAGTCAGTTGCACTGCTCGCCTTCGGCAGCATGGTGCTACCTGCTATGACCGCCGCTGAAAAACTGAACGCTACAGTAGTCGACATGCGATTCATCAAACCACTCGATGAACAGCTTATTGGGGATATGGCCACAAACCATGACCTTATAGTAACAATCGAGGAAAATGTGGTTGCTGGTGGCGCAGGCTCTGGAGTCAATGAATTATTACTGCATAGTAACTACCGCATTCCAATTCTCAACCTCGGCCTGCCGGATCAATTTATTGACCAGGGCAAAGTGCCGCAAATGCTCGCTGATGCTGGCCTTGATAGCGAAGGCATCATTACCTCAATCAAGGCCAAGCTCAAGGCCTGCAAGATACAATCCGAAGCCGTTTAGCTTAATCTGCCTAGTTCTCCTGAATTGACTGTGTAGCCCAGCCACTATAGACTGCGCGCCATCTTCCTATTGCTAGTGCGCGGGAAGAATGTTGTATCAGGTTCAGTTCTTACTGAAGAATTGGGAAGTTGGTGAAAATCCAACACTGCCCCCGCAACGGTAAGTCGGCTCGCCCGACAAGTCCGATACCAGCCTGAATGACAACGCAAACTTGATGCAGCGGAGGGCTACATCAGTGGCAGAGTCTTACTCTACTACCTGACCCCCCTCCCTGATGAATATTACTGTTCAATCGCAAAGTGATTGGCGCATTCATTGGGAGTATTAAAAATGTCTTTCAAGACCAAAAATAGCCTGCTGGCTGGATTGGGGCTCGTGCTTTGTGCACCGGTTCTGGCCCAATCGCAGGAATCCACACTCGAAGAAATAATTGTTATCTCAAACCGGATTCCGGTACCCGCAAGACAGGTCGCCACTTCAGTATCTGTAATAGATTCTGAAGAGATTCAGGATCACGGCAACATCAATCTAAGTTCAGTGCTCAGGCAATCGACCGCTGTTGGCGCTAGTAGTAATGGCGGCGTAGGTAGTACCAGCGCCCTAAGGATCAGGGGAGAAGAAGGTTTTCGTACACTGGCCATATTTGATGGACTGAAGCTCGCTGACCCCAGCGCTCCGCAGGTCCAGCCCTCCATAGAACATATATTAAGCCAGGGTATTGGGCGCATAGAAATACTGCGCGGTCCCCAGGGCCTTGGTTATGGAGCCGATGCCGGTGGCGTAATCAGCATCAGCTCTGTTTCTACCGAGCCTGGCACATCGGTAAGCGTGCAAGGTGAAAGTGGTAGTCGTGGGTCACGCAATGCCGGAGTCACGCTGGCAACTGCAGGTGACAAAGCAGATTTTTTTTTCTCGGCGCAGGATATCGCTACCGATGGATTTAACGTGCGGGAATCCGATACGGTGCTACGCGATGATGACGGCTATGAAAATACCAGCATACATATTCGAACCGGCATAGACCTGGGTAATGGCTGGCGCACTGAGGTGGTACATCGCGATGTTGCTGGCGCCGCCGAGTACGATGGTTGCTTCTCCGGTGTAACTGTGCACGATTGCGAATCAATCTATGAGCTACAAGCAAGCCGCTTGAGCCTGCAGTATGGATCTGATGCTTACTCACATTCTTTCGCTTACTCACAAACAGAAACTGAGCGGGAAGATCTGGCATTGAGCGCATTGGCATTCGATTCCACTGGCGAGCTACAACGCTTCGAGTATGTTGGCGCCGCCACGGAGTTACCCGGCTTCGATCTGGTTTACGGGATTGATCTTGAACGCGAGAAAAACGGTAGTGTTGAACGAGACAATGCCGGCTATTATCTGGAGTACCTCAGCGATTTCTCCACAGATTTTTTTCTGACGGCCGGCCTGCGGCATGACGACAATGATGACTACGACGCACATACGAGCTACAGGATTTCTGCCGCGTATCTCGTTAGTCTTCAGTCGGGACAACTGAAATGGAAAAGCAGCTATGGTACCGGTTTCCGCGCGCCCAGCCTGTTTGAAATTGATTACAACGCCGGCCCATTCGCCTTTCCTCCCGCATCGGGAACCAACCTGGAAGAAGAGACGAGTCGCGGCATTGAAGCTGGCCTGGAATACACAGCCAATTCCGGTTTGTATCTGGAACTGGTGTGGTTTAACCAGAAAGTTGAGGATGCCATTCTTTTTGATCTATCCGGATTCAGTGGCTACTTGCAGGATACCGGAACCAGTTCCTCTGACGGAGTCGAGTTCACTGCAGACCTCCCGCTTGGCGAGCAGTTCGTATTGAGCGGCAACTACACATACAACGAAACCGAGCGCCCCGACGGCACGCAACGATTGCGACGTCCGGAACATCTGGCTAATCTGGGACTGCGTTATACTTCGAGTGATCAGCGCTGGCATGTCAATGGATTCTATCGCATCGCGCGCGATGCAATAGATGAGGTTTTTGGCGCGCCAGCACCACTCGAAGACTACGAGGTGCTGGATATAACTGCGTCGTACGCATTTTCCGACTCTATTGAGATCTTCGCCCGCATGGAGAATGCCACCGACGCTTCCTATGCCGAAGTAATCGGCTTCAGAGCACCAGAGCGCGCGTCTTACCTGGGATTCAGATTAGAATTCTAGGGAAGGTTTCCAGGTAATCATGCAATCGGAGTAACCCGTGAACGACACTGACAGAAACACACGCCACAAGCGCGCCATGAAGCGCAAGAAAGAGTATGTCGATGGCCGTATCGCACAAGCGACGATCGACAAAGGTTTGCTGGTGGTATTAACCGGTAACGGCAAAGGCAAGAGCTCCTCTGCTTTTGGAATGCTGGCAAGAAGCGTCGGTCACGGGTTACGTTGTGGCGTCGTGCAGTTTATCAAAGGCAAATGGGATTGCGGCGAACAGAAACTATTCGAGAACAACAGCCTTGTTGAATTCTATGTGATGAATACTGGATTTACCTGGGATACGCAAGATCGTGAATCAGATATTAAGGCTGCCAAGGCAACCTGGAAGCATGCGGAAGAATTACTACAGAACGACGCCATCGACGTGGTAATTCTCGATGAACTAACCTATATGCTTACTTATGGATATCTCGACAAGAATGTTGTGCTGAAAGCCATTGAGAATCGACCAGCGGATCAACATGTAATTGTTACCGGGCGCAATGCCTCCAAAGAACTTCTGGAAATAGCTGACACCGTCACTGAACTGCAGGAAACGCGACATGCTTTTAATGCGGGTGTTAAAGTGCAAAAAGGTATCGACTACTAAGTCATGTTCTCGCAAATTACGAAATCTGCAATCCTGATCCACTTATCCGCCGCGCTGATGTTTTGCAGCAGCATAGTCACTGCAGCAGTGGCAGTGCAGGATGACGAAGGATCCATCATTGAGTTGCAACAGCCTGCAACACGCATCGTCAGCCTCGCGCCATCATTGACCGAACTCCTGTTTGCAGTCGGCGCAGGTGCGAAGCTGGTTGGTGTTGTGGAATATAGTGATTTCCCGCCAGCAGCCACGCAGATTCAAATTGTCGGGCGACACGACATGCTGGACCTGGAGCGCATACTCAGCCTTGCACCCGACCTCATCGTGGCGTGGCAAACGGGTAATCCGCGCGCATCTGTCAATCGATTAAGGGAATTAGGGCTAACAGTATATGTTGCAGAGCCAAAGCGCCTGGATTCAATTCCGGCTCACATGGCGCGGCTGGGCACGCTGGCCGGCAGCGAAGCTGTTGCTTCACGCGCAGTTACTACGTTTAATAGTCGCCTGCAAGATCTGCAAACCAGATTCAGTAATGCGACACCGGTATCTACCTTCTATCAGGTGTGGGATGCACCCCTTATTACAGCCGGCGGAAACGAACTGATCAACGATATAATCTCACTTTGTGGTGGCAGAAATATCTTCTCGAATCTGCAGATGGTTGCTCCCAAGGTTAACAGAGAGGCTGTGCTGCAAGGCAATCCGGATGTTATCGTCGCCAGCGGTATCGATATGGAGCGCCCCGAATGGCTTGATGACTGGCGAGCTTGGCCATCGCTTACTGCTGTATCCCGGGATCAGCTTTTCGTGATTCCCCCAGCACTGTTACAGCGCCATACTCCTCGCGCTCTGGAAGGCGCCGAGATGATGTGTGAATTATTGGAAAGCACGCGCTAGTCAAACTCTGCGCGGTTATGAAAAACAAGGCTGGCACTGCTTTTCTGCCTGCCAACTTCGAGCTTGACACGAGTCATACAGGCAAACGGAATATGTAATGGATAACTTCGGTTAACCGGCATGCCTAACACTTCAGGAAGAATGACTCGCATTACCCCTCCATGAGTAACCAGTAGCATATGGCTGTTATCAGGCAGTGCATGTAGCGACTGCCATGCATTCAATATACGAGCCTGAAAATCCAGAAATGCCTCACCATTGGGGGGCACCAACTTGGCCGGGTCGTCACGAAACGCCTTGAACTGGTCACGAGCCAGTTCACGCCACTTTGACACTTCCATGCCATCCCAGTCCCCGTAATCAATTTCCTGCCACTGATCCTCTACCGCTGCCTCAAGTGCGCAGGCAGTGGCAGTAATTTCAGCAAATTCCCGGCAGCGACTCAGGGGCGAACTTACCAAATGAGTCCAGCGCGGTGTATTGCTGGTAGATGTATTGGATGAAGATAGTCCTGCAGAGGTGCGCATTTGCTCCCAACCCCTGCTGGTCAATACTGGATTGACTCGACCACGCAGAATATCACCCCCTTCGGGTTCGCCGTGGCGTAACAGGTCGATCAGAAGTGTTTTGACTGGCGCGGACAGAGATTCTCTCCAGATTTTTTAAGGAGCTATTTTATATGTCCGAGTTTGGCGATTTTTGCTGCCAAGTAGCTTTCGTTATGTGGATTCGCTTTCGTGTGGATAGGAACAATCTCTGTGACATCTATTCCCATATCTTTAAGCGCTTCGACTTTTTGCGGGTTATTCGTCATCAAGCGCACTTTTCTGACATCAAAAAAGTCCAGCATGGGCTTGCAAATTTGGTATTCACGACTGTCCGGCTCGAAACCAAGTTGCACATTGGCCTCTACTGTATCAGCCCCGGAATCCTGAAGTGCATAGGCCTTAATCTTGTTGAGCAGGCCAATTCCGCGGCCTTCCTGCCGCAAATACAGAACCAGACCTCTTCCCTGTTCACCAATACATTTCATGGCAGCTTGTAATTGTGGACCGCAATCGCAACGCAGACTGAAGAGGCAATCGCCGGTCAGGCATTCCGAGTGAATGCGGCATAGCAATGGTTCAGCAGTTTTCAGATCTCCCAACGCCAGCGCAACGTGCTCTTTGCCATTTTCTTCGTCGGCGAATCCGTAGATCATAAATTCTCCCCACTCAGTGGGGAGCTTGGCCGATGCTATGTAATTAACTGTCAAAAGATTCTCCCTGCACGTCAATCCTGCACGTCGTCTTTGCTCATCGTTTTTTACAACTACAGGCCAAGTACTACGAGGGCCTGAATACACAGGGCGGCCATTATACCTGCTAAAACATCATCAAGCATGATACCAAGCCCCCCGCTTACCTGTTGATCTACCCACTTGATGGGCCATGGTTTGAGAATATCCAGCACCCTGAACAATACAAACCCCAGCACCACCCATAGCCAGCCAGGTGGTGCGGCGGTCATGGTAATCCAGAATCCCACAAATTCATCCCAGACTATACCGCCATGGTCATGCACGCGCAGATCTTCGGAAGTTTTACCACATATCCAGACCCCCGCCGCGCCTGTTAACACAATGAACAGGCCGTAAGCCCATAACGGCATGGCGGGCAACAGGAGATATATAATCATTCCCACAATCGTGCCGAATGTGCCGGGCGCGCGCGGCGCCAATCCACTGCCAAAACCAAAAGCCAACAGATGTGTCGGGTTACGCCAGATTACCGGCATAATTTGTGGGTCAGATTGTGAATCAGGGTCGGTCATCAAAATGCTGGAATGCCTTGGGGTGAATTTTATTGTCGCCACTCAAGATGCTCGATGTTTCAATTCCACTACCAGTCAACATCTGGCCAACACACGTTATCGCAACACCCTGCTCCTGCGCGATCGCCTCGAGCGCAGGGATGTTTTCTTCTGCTACTGTAAACAGCAGCTCATAATCGTCACCACCGCAGGCTGCCAACAAAATCTGATGCCAGGGATCGGCGATACTTTCCTGTAGTTGCCTGGATCGTGGTAGACGATCCAGATCAACTTGCGCTTTTGCTCCACTGGCCTGAGCCAGGTGCTCGACGTCACCCATTATGCCGTCGGAAATATCGATGGCTGCGCTGGCAATGCCAGCAATGCCTTGTGCAAATGCCACTCGGGAAGCAGGTTCATAGTAACGCGCCTCGCAGTATCGCGCTGTCGCGGAATCAGTGCGGGCCTCCGCGGCCAACTGCACATCTGCGCCGAGATGTGTATCTATTCCAGCATAGAGTAGCGCAACTGCTGCATCGCCGAGGGTGCCGGTCACGTATATCTTGTCGCCAATCTGGGCCCCGCTGCGCAGCAATTTGCTGTTCGGTTCGACCAGGCCCTGAACCTGGATCGTTATGCTCAATGGCCCACTGGCAATATCGCCACCGACCAGAGGGCAGTTGTTTTCCCTTGCAGTATCAGACAGCCCTGCAATAAATTGCGAGATCCAGTCAGGGTCACTTTCTGGCAGAGTCAAACCAAGGGTGAAGCAGAAAGGCTCTGCGGCCATGGCAGCAAGATCACTCAAATTCACGGCCAGAGCACGATGCGCGATGCGGTTGGCTGGCGCACTAACAGGGAAGTGACGATCCGCCACCAATACATCCATAGAAGCGACAAGCAGTTGACCTTCAGGAACTTGCATAACCGCTGCATCATCTCCAATTCCCAGCACAATTCCTGCACGACTGAAACTGGCATCAGAGTCACGAAGTAAATCAATGATTGAAAACTCGGGTATTGGCATTGCTCGACCGGTTAGTCTCTCGCCAGTCTGTCCAGGGAGAGATTATTTCAATTCTGCGGGGCGCAGTTTTTTGGCCAGTTTATCAAGCACACCGTTAATATACTTGTGACTTTCGCTGGCACCGTAGGTTTTCGCCAGTTCGACCGCTTCATTTATAGTTACTTTGTATGGCACATCAACGCGCTCGGCCAATTCGAAACTACCCAGCATCAATAGCGCCCATTCAATAGGGTCAATGGTAGCGATGTCACGATCCAGCAAATCTTCGAAGTGAGCCTGCAACGCAGCTTTTTGTGGGGGAATGGCCAGGAACACACTACTGAAGTATCCCCAATCCACTTTGCCGTGACTGCCTTCCTGGAAATCCATGGCAATCTCGTCAGGCTCATTGTCTGACAAGCGCCATTGATAAAGAGCCTGCATTATCAGCCGCCGCGCCTTGCGTCGCTGCGCTGTCGGAACACGTTGCTGCCTGAGCCTGGAATTATTCCCGGCGGAGCCTGCGGCAGAAGTCATCTATTTCTCCAATTGTCGCATCAGGCTCACCATCTCAACCGCAGTCAGCGCAGCTTCGGCTCCTTTATTACCCGCCTTGGTACCGGCTCTTTCTATTGCCTGCTCAATGGTATCTACTGTCAAGACACCGAATGCCAGGGGAATATTCAATTCAAGGCTTACCTGATTCAGGCCTTTGACACACTCACCAGCGACATATTCGAAATGCGGTGTGCCGCCACGAATGACTGCACCCAGTGCAATCACCGCGTCATACTCTTCGTTAGTACATAGCTGCTTGGTGGCTATCGGTAACTCGAAGGCACCGGGCACCTTGACGATGGTAATGTCTTTATCCTGCACACCATGTTTGGACAGCACATCCAATGCGCCATCGAGCAATTTGTCGACTATGAAACTATTGAACCGGGACACGACAATAGCGTAACGCGCAGCCGCACTCTGGAAATTTCCCTCGATAGTTCTGATCGATGACATATTGATATCCTGCCTATTTGTCAAACTGTACAAACTCAACGACTTCCAAATCAAAGCCTGAAATCGCATTAAACCGGGCCGGGTAACTCAGCAATCGCATTTTGCTAACACCCAGATCTCGCAAAATTTGCGAGCCCGTTCCGATAGTAAGATCGGTACCAGGTTGCGGATTGCGTTGTTTGCTCTTCGGAGCCAACGCCTCCTCGATTGTGTGCTCAAGATCCTGACCGTAATCTTTGCCGGATAATAGCACAGCCACGCCTTTGCCCTCTTCACTGATTTTCTCTAGCGCACTGGAAAATGACCAGCTAGTTCGATCAGCATTGAATACCTCGCAGACATCACGCAGCGTATTGGGGATGTGGACTCTCACCAATACAGGCTCGTCCTGAGTTATCTCTCCCTTGGTAAATGCCAGGTGCAGGTTACCGCTTATGGAGTCTTCATATTTATGTACTGCAAATTCTCCATAACGGGTTTGCATCATGGATGTTTCTGTTTTAACTACCGTGTGCTCATTGGCTATACGATAGTGAATCAGGTCGACTATCGTGCCAATCTTGATATCGTGATTCTTGGCGAATAGTTCGAGATCTTCGCGGCGCGCCATACTGCCATCTTCATTCATTATTTCTACAATCGCCGCCGCCGGCAGGTAACCCGCCATGCGCGCCAGATCGCAGCCAGCTTCGGTATGACCAGCGCGCCGCAGTACGCCGCCCGGCTGCGCCATAATTGGGAAAATATGCCCAGGCTGAACGATATCTCCAGGCTGCGAATCCCGACCCACCGCAACCTGGATAGTGCGAGCACGATCAGCTGCCGAGATACCAGTAGTCACGCCTGTGGCTGCCTCGATGGATACAGTAAAACTGGTGTTATACGGCGTATTGTTTTCATTCACCATTAACGGCAGCTTGAGAAATTGGCAGCGCTCTGGAGTTAGCGTAAGACAAATCAGCCCGCGCGCATGCTTGGCCATGAAATTGATATCTTCAGTACGCACGCGTTCAGCCGCGATGATAAGATCGCCCTCGTTTTCACGATCTTCATCGTCCATCAATATCACCATTTTGCCCTGGCGAATATCGTCTATGATCTCTTCAATTGAATTCAATTCCATACCAAAAACTCAATGGCTATTTGTAGCCATGTTCCTGTAAAAATTCGCGGGTAAGGCCAGGTGCATTTGATTCCTGGTCTGCACCCTGCATGAGTCGCTCCAAATAACGGGCAATCAGATCGACCTCAATGTTTACCTGTTGTCCCTGTGTATATTCACCGATGATGGTTTCATGTTGCGTATGCGGAATGACATTGATAGAAAACTGATTGCCATTAACTTTGTTCACAGTAAGGCTCGTGCCATCGATGCAAACAGAACCCTTGGCAGCAATGTAGTGCTGCAGTTTTTGCGGTACGCTAAACTCTAAGCGGAGACTGTCGCCATCTGGCTTCTTACTCAGTAACTCGCCCACACAGTCGACATGACCACTGACGATATGTCCGCCAAAGCGATCGGTTGCCTGCATGGCCTTCTCGAGATTTACCGTAGCGCCCTCTTGCAAATTTCCGAGCGTGGTGCACTGCAGTGTTTCATTCGAAACATCGGCACCAAATGCCTGCTCATCAATATCCACAACCGTGAGACAGCAACCATTCACAGCAATACTGTCGCCCAGCACCACATCAACCAATGACAAATCACCACAATCAATACGTACACGTGTATCACCGCCGGAATCGGTGAGACTCAATACTTTTCCTTTAGCGGCAACTATTCCAGTAAACATCTTGGTAACTCTTAATCTTTTTTCAGCGGCCTGGCAGTAACCCTTATATCTTTACCAACACTGCTGATGTCCGTGAACTCAAGTTGCAGGCTCTTATCCATTGCCTGCAGTCCAGTCATCTCAATCAGAGGGAGCGCATCTGATCCCATGAAGGTCGGTGCAATGTAGATTATGAATTCATCAATCAGGCCGGCCTGCAGCAGCGCGCCACTCAGGGTTGAGCCCGCTTCCACCAACACTTCATTACACTCGTATTCGAGGGCCAGCGATTTTAACACAGATTCCAGGTTAACCCCGGCATCCGCAGCCTGTGTGTGAACAATTTCCACGTTCTCTACAGGGGTATTTAGCACCTGCTTGCTGGATGAAGTGAAAATGACTACCTTGCCATCTGTGTCGAATAATCTGGCGGTGCCAGGTGTTCTCAATTGGCTGTCCAGCACGACTCGCAGAGGTGATCTTTTCAGAGTATCGGCATTCGCAATGCTCTGCTCCCTGGTGAGGGCAAGATCCCCCACTCTTAGAGTCAGTGAAGGATTATCCGCAATTACAGTTTTGACACCTGTGATGATCGCGTCGCTCTGCAGTCTCAAGCGCTGGACATCGCTGCGCGCCCTGCTCCCGGTAATCCACTTGCTGGCGCCATTTGCCAATGCGGTGCGACCATCCAGGCTCATTGCCAACTTGCAGCGTACCCAGGGCAAACCAGTTTTATGGCGTTTATAGAAGCCCGGATTCAGCAATTGCGCCTGGGAGTCGAAGTCAGCCAAATAAATCACTTCGATTCCGGCAGCCTCCAGCTTCTTAACTCCATTGCCTGCGACTTGCGGATTGGGATCGATACTCGCAATCACAACCCGGGAGACTCCATCAGCAATCAGCCTTTCGGCACACGGACCTGTGCGACCGGTATGCGCGCATGGTTCAAGAGTAACGAATACGGTTGCATCGGTTGCGTCACTGCCTACATTTTCCAGCGCTACAACTTCAGCATGAGCCTTTCCTGCTGCACAATGCCAACCTTTTCCAATTATCTTTTCATCTTTAACAATCACACAACCAACTCTCGGGTTGGGGCGGGCAGAAAAAACTGATTGGGCCAGATCGAAAGCCATTCGCATATGGACTGGCCAGTCAATAAACTGTTGATCAAGTTCGCTGTTTAAAAGCGTGCGCATAACAAGAAACCGGTTGGTTTATTACATAGCTCGAGCAGGATTAAGCCACTGCCCTGGGGAGAGCCTGCATCGAAGCAGGAAGATGATACTGAAGTTAGCTGTTGGTGTCTTGGGAGAGGCGATCGATCTCTGCCCGAAATTCATTCAAGTCCTTGAAACTGCGATAAACAGAGGCGAAGCGGACAAACGCTACCTCATCCAGCTGTCTTAGCTCTTTCATGACTTCCTCGCCAAGGTCGCGAGAATTGACTTCCCGTTCGCCAGTGGCACGCAGATTTGCCTTGATGCGGGAAACTGCCTCTTCAACCTTTTCAATGCTCACCGGGCGTTTTTCCAGAGCCTTATGCAATCCGGTCAGAAGCTTGTTTTCATCGAATGGTTCCCGGATTCCACCCTGCTTGATGATACGCGGCATTACCAGTTCGGCAGATTCATAGGTAGTAAAACGCTCTTCACAAGTGATGCATTCACGACGTCGACGGACGTGATTTCCCTCCGACACCAATCGTGAATCAATTACTTTGGTATCGATGGCTCCACAAAACGGACAATGCATAAAATCTACTCTATTGTTCTTGTCTGGGTGAATTACTAGCTGCGATAAACGGGGAAGCGTGCACAGATATCAAGAACCTTCTTCTTGATCTCGGCAATCTTTGCCTCGTTTTGGATGTCTGCAAGAATATCACACATCCAGGAAGTCAATTCGGCGGCTTCCGCCTCCTTGAAACCACGGGTAGTAATAGCGGGCGAGCCAATACGCAGGCCGCTGGTCACAAATGGGGGATTGGGATCATTCGGCACCGCGTTCTTGTTTACAGTGATATTGGCCCGACCCAGCGCAGCATCTGCGTCTTTGCCGGTTATCCCTTGCTTGATCAGGCTGAGTAGAAAAAGATGGTCGTCGGTGCCATTTGATACCACATCGAAACCCCGTTCAATGAAGCCATTTGCCATGGTCTGGGCATTCTTCAGCACCTGCTGCTGGTAGGCAACGAAACCTTCACTCATTGCCTCTTTAAAACACACCGCCTTGGCCGCGATGACATGCATTAAGGGTCCACCCTGGGATTCCGGAAAAACGGCAAAGTTCAGCTTCTTCTCAAGCTCCGGGTTGGCCTTGGCCAATATGATGCCGCCGCGCGGACCCCGCAGTGTCTTGTGCGTCGTGGATGTAGTCACATCAGCGATGTTCACCGGACTGGGGTATACACCTGCCGCAATCAAGCCAGCCACATGAGCCATATCAACGACAAAGTAGGCGCCGACGCTGTCAGCAATTGCACGAAATTTCTGCCAGTCAATGACTCTGGAATAGGCCGAAAACCCGGCCATAATCATTTTGGGTTTGTGTTCATTTGCCAGGGCCTGAACCTGGTCATAATCAATCTCGCCAGTGGCGTTATCAAGGCCATATTGCACAGATTTATATATGCGCCCGGAAAAACTGACACTGGCGCCATGGGTCAGGTGCCCACCATCAGCCAGACTCATACCCAATACTGTCTCTCCAGGCTCCATCAGGGCCATATATACCGCGGCATTGGCCTGGCTACCGGAGTGCGGCTGCACGTTGGCGTAGTCCGCCCCAAACAGCTTTTTGGCTCTGGCAATCGCTAACTCTTCCACTACATCTACGTGTTCACAACCACCATAATAGCGTTTGCCGGGGTAGCCTTCCGCATACTTATTGGTCAGTACCGATCCCTGCGCTTCCATTACCAGTGGACTGGTATGGTTTTCAGAGGCAATCAGTTCTATGTGCTGCTCCTGGCGGGATTTTTCGGCCTCTATAGCCGCACTGATTTCGGGATCAAAATCGGCAAGGCTGGTGTCGCTGTCAAACATCGGCTACTCCAAAGTGGTTGAATTGCTAGATATAGGGATTTTGCGAAGGCGCTATTCTACATGATGGACATTTAATGAGCATCCGAAAATTGGGAATCACTTGTCAGTTTTCATGCATCACCATCGCGTGTCGCTTATGCGATAATGCGGCCCCTCAATTCCTAATCAGCAGGACAGCTTGAATGGCGCAATTTGTTTACACCATGAGTCGGGTCGGCAAGATCGTGCCGCCGAAACGGGAAATCCTTAAGGATATATCGCTCTCATTCTTTCCAGGCGCCAAAATTGGCGTGCTTGGACTCAATGGCTCGGGCAAATCCACTCTGCTAAGAATTATGGCGGGGCGCGACAAGGAATTTAATGGCGAAGCGCGCCCCCAGCCAGATATCAAGATCGGCTATCTACCCCAAGAGCCGGAATTGGACGAATCCAAGGATGTAAGGGGCAATGTGCAGGAGGGCATGAAGGAAATTCTCGATCTGTTGGAAGAATTCAATGCCATCAGCGACCGTTTTGCCGAGCCTATGGGCGACGACGAAATGAATGAGCTATTGGACAAGCAAGGCACATTACAAAACAAGATTGACGCCGTTAATGGCTGGGAAGTCGAGCGCATCATGGAGCGCGCGGCAGATGCCCTGCGCCTGCCACCCTGGGAAGCCCAGGTAGCCAATCTATCCGGCGGTGAAAAACGTCGGGTTGCGCTGTGTCGACTGTTGATTTCCAAACCCGATATGTTGCTGCTGGATGAGCCAACCAACCATCTGGATGCCGAGAGCGTGGCCTGGCTGGAACACTTTTTACAGGAATACCCGGGCACTGTAGTGGCGATTACGCACGACCGCTATTTTCTCGATAATGCCGCCGGGTGGATTCTCGAACTGGACCGCGGTCATGGTATTCCCTATGAAGGCAATTACAGTGCCTGGCTGGAAACCAAGGAAAAGCGCCTGGAAACAGAAGAGAAGCAGCAGGCCGCACACGAGCGCACAATCAAGTCCGAGCTGGAATGGGTACGGTCCAATCCAAAAGGCCGGCAGGCCAAGAGTAAAGCCAGGATCAATCGATTCGAGGAACTCAATTCGCAGGAATTTCAGAAGCGCAACGAAACTCAGGAACTGTATATTCCACCCGGACCACGGCTTGGCGACAAGGTGCTGGAGGTTAAGAACCTGTGCAAGGGATTTGGCGACAAAGCGCTGATTGATAATCTTAGTTTTAGTGTACCCAAAGGCAGTATTGTCGGAATCGTTGGCGGAAATGGCGCCGGCAAGACAACGTTCCTGCGCATGCTTGTTGGGACCGAACAGCCCGACAGCGGAACCATAGAATTGGGAGATACTGTGGAACTGGCGTATGTCGACCAGAGTCGCGATGACCTGGGTGGCAATAATACGGTTTGGGAAGAAATATCCGAAGGCCAGGATATATTGCAGATCGGTAAGTACGAAGTAGCTTCGCGAGCCTATGCCAGTCGCTTTAATTTCCGCGGTACTGAGCAGCAGAAATTTGTAAAGGATTTATCCGGTGGTGAACGCAACCGCCTGCATATGGCGAAACTGCTAAAGAGTGGGGGCAACGTGTTGCTGCTCGACGAACCCACCAATGATCTTGATGTGGAAACCTTGCGCGCCCTTGAAGAAGGCGTTTTGGCTTTCCCGGGTTGCGCCATTGTAGTCTCGCACGATCGCTGGTTTCTGGATCGAATCTGCACACACATCCTTGCATTCGAAGGTGACAGCCAGGTTGTCTGGCATGAAGGTAACTATTCGGACTACGAGGAAGATCGGAAGAAGCGACTGGGCGAGAATGCCGAGCCTACGCGAATTCGTTATAAAAAACTCGATGCCTGAGGATTTAAAGATCCAGTTCTTTGCGCATCTTCGCGATGCGCGACTGAATCTCTTCCCGCTGCAGATTTTTGTCGATCTTGTCGGTTAGTGGTGGCGGGGATTGGATGTTTAGATCCTTGCCTTCACTGACCTGGCGACATATCTGCAAATAGTGGTACTCAAACACGGGAAAGGCCCGGGCTTCAGGCTCACTGGCCAGGAAATACCAGTCACTGGCACGCCCCGCGTGATACACCGCCGGATGGCTCCAATCATAATTTGCCTTGGGTGGCGGAGCGGCACAGGCCTCAATATAGGCTTGCCGAGCTGAGGGCATGCCGCCAAACGTCAGATCGCGTTCGCAAGCCTGCACCATCACCGCCATAGAAGGCAGGTACTCGTGGGTTTTGATCAGTTGCTTGGACGCATGGACTATGCAATCCGGAGCATATTGTTGCAAACAGCTCAGCCAGTACTTCTTGGCGATCGCCAGACTTTCACCATTGGGAAAGGCCCGGTGAAACTGATTGTGATAGGCGAACTCAAATTCCGCGAAAACCTGGTTAATGGCATCCACATGATCAGGCCCTGCCGCGCCGGCGTCCCGGGAACTGGCAGTGGATTCGGAATCCTGCCTAGTCTGCCCAGCTGCGATCGGCGATGCGCTGGAACCTTTCTTTAATTCTTTGCTGGTTTGTTCCAGCAAGAGATTGATCTTCTGCATGGTTATCAGTCGTTAGTTCGTTACGCTCCAGTCTGCGAGCCCAGTCCTGTTTAATGAATTGCAGGAACACCGTATTCCAGGAAGCGCGCGCCTGCTGACTATCGCGCCAGTACATTACGAATTCCGGGATCTTTGTTCGTGCATAGTCTTCGTCGATTTCAGCCAGCTGCAATACTTCATAACAATCAGCACTTGGCTGCCAGTTCGGTGCAATGGGTTTGGGTGTATCATCATAGCCAAAGGATGCGGAAAACTTTGCCCACTGCCGCCGGATATGTTCGATGAACTTGGTGTTCCACGCGGCATTACCCACTCCGCGTTCGCGCCAGTACAGAACGAATTCCGGAATTGCATCCTCAATAAAGCTTTGACTGATACCAGCGTTAATAAGAATTTCTATTGCATCACCGCTGGGCATCCAGTTGGCTGACATGGCGCTGGCCTGCTCAAAGCGCCCACGTCGAGTCTGCTCAGCCCGCCATTCCTTTATCGCCCACTTGTAGAAGGCATTGCCCCAGGAGAATCGCGCCTGTCCGCGGTCGCGCCAGTAACTGACAAATTCAGGGACCAGTTCTCTCAGAAAATCCTCTGGAATCCCTTGCTGCGTGCACTGACGAATCCAATTGCTGTCAGGTTGCCAGTCAGGTGCAATCAGGGCAGCGCTGCCCGTGCGTGCCACCGCTACCCGGGCCGTACCCGACTCCGCTCGAGGAGGTTCAGGTTCCATTCGAGTCGATGCAACTGAATCATCAAGAGCAAAAAAACTTGTACTCTCATCGGCTTCATTGGGTTCGATTTTCAGCATACCGAGTGATTGCAGGCTGCGCTGGATTCTTCGAATATCCACACTTTGCCAGAACGGGAACAATTCGAGCATGCCTGCTTCACTGAGGCTGATCCACTTCGTATCCCCCTGTCCTGGACGGTTACAACCTTCACTGAACTGAATCCGCTCAGCCAGGGCTTGCAGCATAATTGCTTCCTCCAGCCCAATAGTCGCCGCCAATTCAGGCGACACTAATAGTGGTCTTTCAGGCAATATTGAAGAAGACATTACAGTACAATAAACGGATTAATCATTCTAAAGGATATGACAGAGGCCCGGTCGGACGACGCCATGTTGCACTTGATGCTATCACAGGACCAAGCTGGCAACTAAGTATTGTCGCATCATCACAGCTCCTGGTAGCAACAAGGTGTTTTCCCCAGCCTCTGCACAGAATTTACACAATGTATCCACAGCTAATCGCGGAATTTATCCAGAAAGAACAATTACCTGCGACTTACCAGGAAGACGCTGAACGCTGGTTTGTCCCACTGGCCAAATTGCTGATACAAGAGATTCAAACAGGTGACAAAGCTTTGATCGTCGGCATTAACGGCGCGCAAGGCACCGGAAAATCGACGCTGGCTGCACTTCTGCAGCACCTGCTGCAAGCCTCTGGCCTTAATACTGTCTCGCTGTCTGTGGACGACTTTTACTACAGTAAATCACACCGGCGGCAAATGGCGCTCGATGTACACCCCTTGCTGGCTTGTCGCGGAGTCCCTGGCACTCACGATGTCAGATTAGCTCTGACAACTCTTGACCGGCTGCTGCGATGCCAACCAGGCGAGACACTGTCACTGCCCGCATTTAACAAAGCTACTGACGACTGCTGTTTACCTGAACAGCAGCCTACTGTAACAGGGCCGGTGCGCTGCATTATCCTGGAAGGTTGGTTTATCGGAGCAACGCCCCAATCGGCAACCGCACTGGAGCAGCCGCTTAACAGCCTGGAGTCTGAAGAAGACGCTAACGGGAAATGGCGCAGGTATGTAAACCAGCAATTGGCTGGAGAGTATCAACAACTCTTTGCGCGACTCGACAAGCTCGTCATGTTGCGAGCACCAGGTTTCGAGCAGGTCATGGAATGGCGCTGTTTACAGGAAGACAAACTACGCGAGCGTGCGACCGGAAATGCCATGATGAGCGAGGCGCAAATTGCGCGCTTCATTCAACACTTTGAACGCCTCACTTGCCATTGCCTGAACACATTGCCTGCGCAGGCCGATATCTCATTCGATCTGGACATTCACCATCGCATCACAAGTCAGGTGACTAACTAGTAAGGTTTTCAGGCTCGTGTATTGGTGATCTCACTGTCTGACCCCGATGCGGTGAGCAACTGGCTGACCCAGGGCTGTATCCAAACGCGCAGAATCAGGCCACACAATGCGACCGCCATCAATTGCCTCCACAATGGATGGCTTTCTCCGTGATCTAATGCCGTGAGCTGCAGAGACCAGCCAAACACCTGAAAAAGTTGGTTAAACACGAGTCCACAGGCGATAGCCGTGCCTATTACCCCTATCAGATAGGCCACGAGTGAGCGGATACCCAAGTGCTCCTTGATCACTCCCATCGTAGCGATATTAGTTGCCGGGCCAGTCAACATAAAAACCAATGCAGCACCAGGAGAAATACCTGCGAACAACAGGCTCGCGGCAACCGGTGTAGAAGCAGTGGCGCAGATATACATTGGTAGTCCAATAATCACCATGATCAACATGGCAACTACACCATCACCCCACTGCAGAAAAAATGATTGCGGGACCATGGCCGTAATTACTGCAGCAGCTACCAGGCCAATAACCAGCCACTTGGCGGTGTCAGATATCATGCGCCCATAGCCGTATTTGATAGCTTCAATCAACTTCTGACCCAATCCAATTTCTTCAACAACAACCGCGGATCGGTTGCTACTGCAACAGCTCTTGCCAGAAGACTCGGCAGAATTGTCAAATGAATCCTCACGGTCCATGCTGTTAACCAGTATCCCAGCAGTGACGGCACTAAGCAGCGCCGCGAAGGGTCGCGCGATTGCGTATACCGGCCCCAGTACTGCATAGGAAAAAGAAATAGAATCTACGCCTGTTTCAGGCGTGGCAACTAAAAAGGATGACGTGGCGCCTTTAGAAGCGCCAGCCTTACGAATAGCTAATGCGGTCGGAATTACTCCGCATGAACACAAAGGTAATGGCGCACCGATAACAGCGCCTTTGACTATAGATAGCAATCCTGGTTTGGCGAGCTGCTTTTGCACCCATTCACTGGGTATTACTTGCTTTATGATTCCCGCCAATGCGTAGCCGAGCAGCAACCAGGGTGCACTCTCGATGACCAGGTCCCATAAAATAGATAGAAAATCAGACATTAGTTACTCCGTACTTGCACTGGCCCGGCAAGTTTTGCGTCTAGGGCCTCCAGAATTGAACAATGAGTCGCCTGCTCCGGCCCACCACAGCAACTTTCCAACAGCAGTTCCAGGGTTTTCTGCATCGACTGTAGTTCCGTGATGCGCTCGTTCACCTCATCCAGTTTATGTCGGGTGATGTCGGTGACTTCCTGGCAACTATGACTTTCCTTATCAACCCGTATCGACAGCAGAGTAGAGATATCGTCGAGTGAGAAACCGATATTGCGAGCCGTTTTGACGAATTCCACGCGGCGCAAATCGGCCTCGGAGTAAAACCGATAGCCCGCTTCGCTACGCGTACTAGCGTTAATTAGCCCATGCTTCTCGTAGAAGCGGATCGTATGGGCTGATAGCCCTGTGCGCTTAGCTAACTCACTGATTTTCAGCATGAAGCACCCTTATGCCCGAAGCTACAGACGTGCAATTGATAGACATGGCGGCATTATAAACCTTAGAGTTGGGTCTAAGGTCAAGCATTTCAAGCAAATGTAGCGCGGAAGACGATGAGATAGATGTGCGCGGCTTGGAATTCAACTCGGCTGTATTGCTCTACCCTGATATTTGTTGCGCTCAATCAAGCCATGTTTAGCGCAGGACTCGCTGTAGCCAGTCACCGATTTCATCGATCTCTTGTGGACACACCGCATGCTGCATGGGATAGCTGCAGTACTCAGGCACGAAACCAAGATTCTGGAGAGTTGCCAGGCTTTTGCGCCCCAACTCTTCCGGCACAACGGGATCGAGCGTGCCATGACAAATCAGCACCGGAATATCATTCTGAACAGGATTAATTTTGACAGTGTTGGCCGTGGCGAAATAGCTCGACAAGGACATGATGCCCGCAAGCGTCTTGGGGTAGGTAAGCCCGGCCTCATAGGCGACTGCCCCACCCTGGGAAAATCCCGCTACGATGATGCGCTCGGGAGCGACGCCTCGTTCAACTTCGCGATCAATTAGCGCATGAGTCCATGCTGCAGACTGGAGCAGTTGAGCTTCATCCACATGACGATCGATATCCATTTGCTTGATGTCATACCACGCTGGCATGACAAATCCATTGTTAATAGTGACCGGAATTGACGGGGCATGAGGAAATACAAAGCGTATGCCGTATTCTTGCGACAGCTTTAACTGCGGTACGATTGGCGCAAAATCATTACCATCGGCACCCAAACCATGGAGCCAGATTACCGACGCAGTGACTGCTTTACCTGGTGGAGATTCCATTTCTACTGCGGGTAAATAGTCCATTTAGATTTCTCCACTACTGCATGACTGAATTGAATGAATTTTGACAATCACTCTGACAACATACGTACTTCACGTTGCGGAAAGGGAATGCCGATACCACTTTCCTGCAAGGCAAGTTGAATGGCGCGATTACAAGCGAATCTTGTTTCATGAAATTGCTCGGTCTTTACCCAACAACGCACACCGATATCAATTGAGCTGTCTCCAAAGTTATCGATACCTACTTGTACAGGCCGTTTGTCACTAACACCTGCAAGTTTTTCAAGGTGCTTCTGTATCGCCGCCACTGCCACTTCAGTGTCGCTGACGTATTCGATGCCAACAGTCAGTTACACCACTGTATCTGCCTGGGAGTTGTGAATAATCTCCCCAACAATATGCCTGTTCGGCACAATGATAATCTCGCCGTCTTCATTGGTAAGTTCAGTAAATGCCAGATGCACTTCTTTAACAACACCCCAGACACCCTGCACACGAATGGTATCGCCCACGACGAAGGGTCTGGCCAGGATTATGCTAAGACCTGCGCCATAGTTGGATAGCAATCCCTGAACCGCCAAACCCGCTGCCAGACCCATGGCGCCGATAGCGGCAATAAAAGGGGTGATTTCAATACCCAGCTTGGGCAAAGCGATGACAAAGGCCACTGCAACAATCGTAATGCGGGTAAAACTTGCGAAGAAGCGACTAAGAGTGACATCCATATTACGTCGTTCGCACAACGCAGATATCCAGTTGCCCATGCGGCGACCAACCAGAAAACCGATAATCAGGATTATGATCGCGCCGATTATCTGGAAACTGTACGTCACCAGATAGGTGGTAATCATCATGTAGATTTCCTGAATCTGTTCTAATTCCTGGGCGATAGGTGTTTCCATATCCGGTCCTCTTACTCTTTAATGTCGCTGTCACATTGTGCCATGTATTGGCTTTCAGGCAAGGTAGATGTTAACCGTTTTACTAAAGACATGATCATCCCAATTGCGCTGCCCACTACAGTGAATTAGTATCAACCCCGATGCAAAAACTCGCTTATATTTACCTGATATTGGCTAGCTTCAGCGGATTCGCTTCTGCAGAAGAATCCCTGCCGCCCCTGCTTGGGTCATTCGAAGGACCGCTGGTCATAGGCCGGGACAATATGAACCTTGCTTTTACCTTCAGTGAGCAAAACG
>CAYOND010000012.1:0-93090 GCA_964405225.1 uncultured Pseudohongiella sp. | reverse complement strand
GACTTCAGTTCTCTGGTCAGCGTTTCCGCTGCGGCGAAACAAATCCTGGTTGAGCATCCAAGCATCGATGTGCTTTGTAATAATGCGGGCGGCAGTAATGGCAAACGCATAATCACCGATGAAGGTTTCGAAACCACCCTGGTAACCAATCATTTGAGCGGTTTCCTGCTTACACAGGTGCTGCTGCCATCACTGATGGCCGCGGGAGAGCAGGGGCAGTCTCGGGTAGTCTTTACCAGCTCCTATGGTCATACCCACAGCCCAATAGATTTCGATGACCTCAATCTTGGGAAAAAATATTCCACACTACGTGCCTATGGACGCTCCAAACTGATGAATTTGTTGACTGCCAAAGAGTTGTTCAGGCGCTATGGCGAGCACGGTATCGTGTCGAGCTCTTTTCATCCAGGGGCAGTGAGAACACCGATATGGCGCAAAGGAGGCTCGATGGCTGGCGCCCTAGGAATAATCCTCTATCCATTCATGATCAGTATTGAGAAGGGTGCTGATACGTTTATCTGGCTCGCCAGTTCTAATGACGAAGCAAGTGTGAATGCTAATGGAAATTATTTCTATAAGTGTCGCAAAACGAAAACAGCCAGATTTGCCACTGATGATGTTGCGGTACGCTTGTGGAATGAAAGCGCAGCCCTGGTCGCCCCTTATATATAGCAAATACAGATAATATATGGCACTGGAGTGGCGAACAGGTTCGAACCTGTTCGCCGTTATATTCGACCGGTGCGAGAGGCTAAAGCGCGCCGAGACAGATCAGTCGCGCAAGCCAAATGTATAGACCACATTCCCTGAAGCAATGGTCACATACTGCTGGTCGTCCACGGCAAATGTCATTGGCGCTGCATGCACGCGTGCACCCAGAGAGATATGCCAGAGTTCCTCACCTGAAGCCGCATCCAGAGCAAAGAAGAACCCGTCCGCACTACCGGTAAACACCAGTCCGCCAGCTGTTGTAGTGATGCCAGCAGAGGAGCGTGGCTGAATGGGAAATTCCCACTCTATTTCAGCAGTTTCCGGGTTGATAGCTCTGATGGAACTGTGAAAGGCATCCATCGGCTGAGTGTATCGACCGCCACCACCGGTAAAACGCTCGCCTTCTTCGTAATCTTCATCGCGTTTGAAAAATTCCTGTTCGCCATCAAAAGCAGTCACGTAGAACAAGCCTGTATCCTGCGAGTATCCGGGCGAGTACCAATTGGTTGCGCCAACAATGGGCGGCGACACGAGGATTCCTTCATAGGTGGGAGCCATACCGGGAACTCGCACAGGTCTGCCCATATCATCCAGTCCCTGGGCCCAGGTTTGTGTGGCGTAGGGTTTGCCAATAAGAAATTCGCCAGTAGTGCGATCAAGCGTGTAGAAAAAGGCGTTGCGATTGGCCCACATCATGACCTTGCGTTCGCGCCCTTTAAATTCGATGTCTGCAAGGATCGGAATTTGAATGGAGTCATAGTCATGTACATCGTGTGGTGTGAATTGAAAATGCCAGGCCAACTCTCCGGTGTCTGCATCGAGAGCCATGACTGAATCCGAGTAAAGATTGTCACCCAATCGCACATCACCATTCCAGTCCGGACCAGGATTGCCGGTGCCCCAGAACGTAAGATTGGTCTCCGGATCATATGAGCCAGTAATCCATGTGGCTGCCCCACCGGTGGCCCAGGAATCTCCAGACCAGGTGTCATTGCCAGGCTCGCCTGGACCGGGAATTGTGTAGGTGCGCCAGATGAGTTCACCTGTTGCAGGATCGTATGCATCGATAAAGCCGCGAATACCGAATTCTCCGCCAGCGATACCCGTAATAACTTTGTCTTTGACTATCAGGGGTGCTGCAGTCTTGGAATAGCCAGCCTGATGATCGGCCACTTCAGTATTCCACAACAAATTTCCTGTTCTGGCATCTATGGCGACCAGGTGCGCATCGAGAGTGCTCATAAACAGCGTTTCACCCAGTATGGCGACGCCGCGATTGTTGCGACCACAACAGATGCGTAAATCATCCGGTAGTTCGTGATCATAGCGCCAGTATTCACCGCCGGTTTGTGCATCAACCGCAACCAGGTTACTTGGTGCTTCGGTGATGAACATGATGCCATCAATCACCAGCGGTACAGTTTCAGCACGATCGATAACAGGGATCTGGTATGACCATTTCAACTCAAGATCAGTCACATTGTCGGTATTGATCTGGTCAAGCAGGCTGTATCTTTGGCTGTCCAAAGTGCCCGAGTACATCAACCAGTTCTCTGGTTCCTGTCTGGCATCTAATAGTCGATCCCAGTCTACTGGAGTAAAAGCAGGTGTAATGACGGTTTGAAACTGCTGCTCCTGCGCTAATGAAGGAAAACTGATAGCAAATACCATACAGAAAGCTAAAAGCCGGTTTAATGTATTCATGGATTAATTCTCCTTCCGCAGCGAAAACAGGTATGCGACGAGGTCGTCCAGTTCGCTGTCACTTAAAGTCTGGGCATAGCCTGGCATTGTGGATTCTTCTATTCTGACGTAGTCGACAATCTCGCTGGTGCGAAACGACCATAGATTGTCTGCTTCATCCATAATGCGAATTGAGAAACTGCTTTCGTTCATGCGGAAACCTTCCCGTATCTGACCAGTTGCATCAGTGATGCGCAACCGCCACCAGCGTGGGTTTACATCCGCATCTGGATTGATCAGGTCACTCATGAGTTCTTCGGGGTTGCGCCGATCTCCCACTAGCGACAGGTCGGGACCAAGTCTTCCACCAACACCGCCAATCATATGGCAGCTATCGCAATCTGCAGAACCACTGAATATGCGCGCGCCAGATATGGCATCGCCAGGCAGGTTAATGTTGGCTGGGTCGTCACTGAGTGAATTGATATAAGCTACCAATTGCCAGACCTGGGCATCGGGTAACTCTGCTGACACAGGTAGCATGGCAGTACCAGCAATCCCTTCCCGCAGAATATTGAATATGCCGACATCTGTGCTGGCACGCGACAATCTACCGGTTAAGTCTGGAGCGCCAGTTTCATCATTGCCACGAGCATCAAAACCATGACAGCGAGAGCATTGACGTTCGAAGTAGCGCTCACCGGCGTTGACATCGAATGGTGTGTTGTAGAGGTTTCCGCCATCCTCAGCGAACGCTGGAAGCGTGAATGAAACAGGGAAGCAGGTGGCTATGGCAAGTAGTAATACCCGCCAGGCTTTCGCTTGAGAGCCCATGTTGACTCCTTCTTGTAGTTATCGCGAACAGGCGGTCTAGTTTAACACCAAGCCGGCTTTGTGCAATGCCAGAGCTACAGCAGCAGGATTCCCGGAAGGGCAATAAACGGGTCCCATTACTAACAGGTGGTGATAGTTGGCTTCGCAGGGATTTCGGTAGAAAATTCCACAGCTTAAACTAGATTATATGACCTACCCAGCGTCCTGCGAGCATTACTCCACACCATAGAAATAATGAGAGGCCCCCGACGAGTTTCAGTTGAGCTGAAGTCGTTACAACGCTATCCCAGTTTTCGATAGTTCTAAATACGCGAAAATGGAAATAAGCCATATTGAGCCCAGCCAGTGTCAGCAGAACAACCTTCCATTGGAACGCTGGGTTAACAACGTGTGAAGCCGCGCGCGTAATAAACATGCCCAACCCTGTGACTGAGGCGATGGCAAATGCTCCCCATGTCCATGGCACAAGTTCCCTGGAGAGTGTGCTGATCGGATAACGAGAGGCTGCCAGGCCGAGCAAACGCATATCAACCCAGAAAATAGAGCCAAGCACAAATGTGGCTGCAATGATGTGTATCGACTCCAAAAGCGGGAACCAGTTCGTGCCGCCAATAGTCCAGGCCAATTGCCAGTTTTCGATTTCTATCCAGCGTTCTGAGTTAAGAAAATCAGACAGCACAATCAGCTCCAGGACGACTCGCAGCAAATAGTGTGATCGTGGCGTGTTTGAACATCTCAGATGCTCCAGATGGGGTATTGCAGATGTTCAAGGTAAGCGATCCAGCGACCGGCCATGGCAACCATGATCCACAACCCCAATGACACCAATGCCAGTGCCCGGGCCGGCCATTTTTTATCTGGCTGTTCCCAGTAACCCTGCTGAGAGCGGTGCATTAAATAAAAAAACAGCGTCAAGAGCACAGCAGGTAACAAGAATGCCATTTTCCATGCGAATACAGGATTATTGAAATACCGATTGGGACGGCCAAAGACAAAGAATGCGCCTGAAACCACGTTTACGAGAAGCGCGCTCCACAACCAGGGCAACACGCGATTGGTCATCTCGGTGATGTTTTGTGACGGTATCGCCCACCCCAGGATACGCAGATTCAACAGCACAGCTGTCCCCATAACGATCGATATACCTAGAATGTGCACTGTCTGTATGATCGGGGGAAAGCCGGGAATAGTGCGCAGCGCCCACAAGGCGCCTTCCTGCAGGAAGCTGCCATTGAGCAAAGGGCCAATGCTGGTGAAGAAGTCAGGCACCGTTGGATACTCTAAATACGTTAGTTTTTATTATGCGTTTTTCTGGTTATAAATACTTGTCTGTTACCGCGCCTTCCGAAGCGGAGGCAACCTGGGCGGCATATTTGGCAAGTATACCGCGCTTGTATCGGGGTTCAGGTTTTTGCCACTGGGACAGCCTTGCTGCAATTTCCTCATCGCTAAGTTCCAGCGTGACCGAGTTTGCTTCCGCGTCGATTGAAATGCGATCACCGGTTTTTATGATGGCTATAGGTCCACCATCGAATGCTTCAGGTGTTATATGTCCGACCACAAAACCATGTGAGCCGCCTGAAAACCTGCCGTCGGTAATCAGTGCCACGCTATCCCCCAGACCAGCGCCCATTATTGCGGCGGTTGGCGAGAGCATTTCGCGCATACCCGGTGCTCCTTTGGGGCCTTCGTAACGGATTACGAGGACATCACCTTTGACAACCTTGCCATTGAGAATGCCTTTCATGCACTCTTCTTCTGATTCAAAAACCCGGGCGCTGCCGGTAAAAGACAAGCCTTCCTTGCCGGTAATCTTGGCAACGGCGCCTGTAGGCGCAAGGTTGCCGCGCAGAATGCACAGGTGGCTGTTCTTCTTGATGGGCGCATCGAAACCACGAATGATGTCCTGACCTTCAGGATAAGGCGCAACTTCCGCAAGATTCTCCGCTAATGTCTTGCCAGTCACAGTCATGCACGAGCCGTCTAGCATACCTGCGTCCAGCATCATCTTCATCAGGGGCTGGATACCGCCAATCTTGATAAGCTCCGACATGAGGTATTTTCCGCTTGGTTTCAGGTCTGCAAGCATCGGTGTGTCTTTTCCGAGCGTTGTAAAGTCGTCAATACTTAATTCCACGCCAATGGTATGCGCCATGGCGAGCAAATGCAGAACTGCATTAGTGGACCCACCGAGGGCAATGGTGACCTTGATGGCATTCTCGAATGCCGCTCGGGTCATGATGTCTGAGGGTTTTATATCGTGCTCGATCAGGTGCATGATGGCTTCGCCGGCATTAATGCAGTCGTTTTCCTTGTCGACCGAAATCGCATCCTGAGCGGAACTATTAGGCAGGCTCATACCCATAGCCTCTATAGCTGAGGCCATGGTATTGGCTGTGTACATACCGCCGCAGGAACCCGGGCCGGGAATTGCAGTATCCTCGATCTCTTTCAATTCGATATCTGACACTTTGCCCGCGGAGTGACCACCGACTGCTTCGAATACTGAAACTACGTTCGTGTGATTAGGGCCAGGCTGAATAGTACCGCCATAGATGAATATGGAGGGTCGGTTCAGCCGCGCCATGCCCATTAGCAAACCGGGCATATTCTTGTCACATCCACCAATGGCAATGATAGCGTCGTGACACATACAGCCTGACACCGTCTCGACACTGTCAGCGATGACTTCACGGGAGACGAGGGAATATTTCATGCCTTCGGTACCCATAGAAATGCCATCGGAGATCGTCGGCACACCGTAAATAATGCCCTTGCCACCAGCCGCATCAGTACCCTTGTTGACGTCTTCGGCCAGTTTGTTGATATGCATATTGCAGGGGGTAACCATGGACCAGGTAGAGGCGATGCCGATCTGTGGTTTCTCGAAATCTGCGTCTTCGAAGCCTACTGCCCGGAGCATGGCCCGGCTGGGGGCCTGCTCCACGCCATCAACTACAATCTTAGAATATTTTCGTAAGTCCTTGTTATTCATTGTAAATCCAGAGAATGCTAAGAAAAAGGATGAGGTGTGTCTAACATGGTTCTGAGGTTGAGCCAGAAAGCACGGCCTGCTTCGCCATAATGCGAGGCCGCTAATATACACCAGCATGTGCGATGCCGCATGCCCGCTAGCCAAATTTCTCACTGACTCCAAAGACCTTGGAAAACGGATGCAGGAGGGAGCATCCGAAGCGGCGAAAAATTTCGATGATGATGTCCGAAAACGGCCAGAACTTTTCAGACAGACTGCTATGATTGCTGCTAAATCGAGAGCACGTGATAGATATGTCGTTGAATCCGGATGATTTCGAAGAAGCCAGGCAGAGTCGGGACCCCCGATTCGACGGACGTTTTTTCGTTGGCGTGTTAACCACGGGCATTTATTGCCGACCGGTTTGTCCGGTGAAAGTGCCACGTAAGGAAAATGTCCAGCTGTATCCCACCGCAGCTGCTGCCGCTACCGCAGGCTTTCGTCCCTGCCTGCGTTGTCGGCCGGAGTCGTCGCCGGGCACGCCGGCATGGGCTGGTTCTTCATGGAAAGTTTCGCGCGCGCTGCAGCTAATTGACCAGGGTATGCTCGATAACGGCAAGGTGGCTACGCTGGCAGCGGAACTCGAGGTTGGGCCGCGCCAGCTCAATCGACTGTTTCGCGAGCATATCGGCGCCACACCGGTTGAAGTTGCACAAACGCGTCGTCTCCACTTTGCCAAGAAATTAATCGATGAGACAGATATGTCGCTGTCAGATGTGTGCTTCGCCGCCGGATTTGGCAGCGTCAGACGTTTTAACGCGGTGTTCAACAAAACCTATGCCAGGTCACCCGGGGAATTGCGTAAAAGTGGAAACCGACGAGCAGCAAGACCCGATGGGAGTGCGGGTGCGGGTAGTGTTCGGCTTAGCCTGTCGTTTCGTCCGCCTTTCGACTGGCAGGCGTGTCTGGACTTTCTCGCTTATCGAGCAATTCCCGGTGTAGAAGTAGTCAGTGCCAACAGCTATGCACGCACGATTGCAATTGACGGCTACCATGGACATTTTGTTGCGCAGTTCAGTGAAGGTAGCAACGCGCTGCAACTGCAGATTGATTTTCCCAAATCACGCTACCTCTATCAGATTATTGATCGGGTGCGGTCGATATTTGATTTGCGCGCAGACAGTGAACAGATAGAGCAACACTTGATACAAGATCCTTGCTTGCGCCGTGTTGTTAAGCGTAACCCCGGACTCCGCGTTCCCGGTTGCTGGGATGGCCTCGAAGTCGCGGTGAGAGCGATTCTGGGACAGCAGGTTACCGTTAAAGCGGCCTCAACCCTGGTGGCACGCGTTGTGGCGAAATACGGTCAGGCATATAGTTGTGACCAGGCAGCGCTTACGCGGGTATTTCCAGTTGCAAGCGAGTTGGCAGACGGCACTCTCGATGGCCTGGGAATTGTTTCAGCGCGCATCGCCGCAATTCAGTCGGTCGCGCGCCTCGTTGCAGATGGCGAGCTGGATATCAGCTGCCACACAGCCACTGAAGAATTCATTGAACGCATTTGTCAGTGCAAGGGAATAGGGGCATGGACGGCGCATTACATAGCCATGCGCGCACTGGATGACCCAAATGCTTTTCCCCATTCAGATTTAATACTGCGTCGCGCCGCTGCAGAACCCGGCGCCACGTTGACACCAAGGCAACTGCTAAATCTGGCAGAACCATGGCAACCCTGGCGCGCATACGCAGTGTTGTACCTGTGGAAGAAGTATCAGCAGTCGGTGCGCGGCAAATCCATCAAAAAGGAAGGTAAAAAATGAGCACTTATTATTGCTATCACAGTTCAGCAATCGGTGAATTATTGCTTGCCGGTGACGGAGAAGATCTGGGCTTGTTGGGATTTCCGCAAGGTAAAATGCGCAGACGTCACGAGGCTGGCTGGAAACGTGATGCAGTGCCATTTCGGGAAGTGTGTTTCCAGTTGGACGCATACTTTGCCGGTGAATTGACTGCTTTTGACTTGCGACTCGCGCCAGCCGGCACCCCATTTCAACAGTCAGTGTGGAGTGGGTTGTGTGATATTCCCTATGGCAGTACCTGGAGTTATGGCGAGCTGGCTCGCCACGTCGGCAGGCCTGCAGCATCTCGGGCCGTGGGCGCAGCAAATGGCCAGAATCCTATCCCGGTTATTATTCCTTGCCATCGCGTCATAGGAGCCAATGGCAAACTTACCGGGTTCGGAGGAGGACTGGAGACCAAGGAATTTCTGCTTAAGTTGGAAGCAGAGCAAATGCGCCCAGAGTTAATCTTCGCCTGATCGAAAGCTCATGTGGGAACTCCCGTGCCTGCGCGCTGTCGCAGGAATACACGATCGTGAACAAGGAATCCATGCGGGAAACATTCGATATCGGTGATTATGCCCAATTGGCGCTGTCAGAGACTGATGCTGAACATGGCAGAATCTCGCAGCGGCTTGTTTTTATTGGTCCTGCTGTTGCTGGCAGTATCGTATTCCATCTGTTTGCTCTGGGCCTGTTCCTGACAATGCATACAGAACGAGACACCAGGGAGCCTCCCAGGTCTGTAAGCATCAATCTGGTTCCGGCCATGCCTCGTGAACCTATTGCCGAGCAGCCAGTAGATCCCTCTGCCACAATGGAAAGGGCAGCACCGGTACAATCGAACCCAATCGCGCCTGCACCAGATTCGACATCCAGTTCGGCAGAGCAACCAGAACCACAGCTTGCAGAGAGTGAAGTGGATGTGCCCGAAGTGAATGTAAACCAGGACACGGCATCGAGTCCGGCAATATCTGGTTTGCTGGCTATCAGACAGTCGATTGATCAGTTGGTTGCGGAAGATTCCCGGCAAGCCTGGTTCAACGATTGCCATTACAGTGATCGTGATGCGGGAGTGCGACCTTGTGAGGAAGATGTTGCCCCGATAAGTGAACGCAGTCTGCTGAATCCTGTATATCAAAGCTTGAATCCTGTCAGGCAACAAACGCGCGCACAAAAATCCGTGCGTACTATTGCAACGCAAATGGGTGACATCGGTGCAAACTTGAGTGATGCAGACATACCGCTGGCACAACGGGAATACCTGCAGCAAGAGTTGGAGCAGGGCATCAGTGTTTACTCAAGCAAGAACAATGATTCGAAACAACATGTCTTTCGCATGAATAGCAACAGTGCCGCGGCGCAACAGGCAGAGCGCGTGCTTGGTGATCCATGGGTGCTCGAGCAGAGTCGTGAACTCGAGCGGCGCAACGTTCACGTTCCCTGACTGGTTATTGCGAATTGAATTCCAAAAAAGTAGTGGAATTGCTTCTGTACCAGCCGTTATAATGCGCGCGTTTTCTAATCAAGAGGAAAAGACGATGAAGCAGACAGAATTAACAGGAACGACAGTCTGACGATCTCGCTTTAGCTTACCGTGTCCACAATTTCTGCGCGGACACTCCCGACTCAACTGTTCACTAAACGTGACCCCCGTCGTGCAGGTTTTAAAGCCTGACGTCATGTCTGTCATATCTCCTGGTGTAATCGCAGCAAGGTAATTGCTGTAAAGGATTCTATTGCCCAGAGAAAATGTTATGACAATTGAGAAAATTAAAAACACCTGGTCATTGTTCAAGCAGGCATTAGCCGGCGATATTGACCTGAACTACACCGAAGGTCCCATCCCGCGTGTGACTTTCCTGCTTGCAGTGCCCATGATTCTGGAAATGGCCATGGAGTCAGTATTCGCGATCGTGGATATTTTTTTTCGTGGCGCGGCTTGGTACAGATGCCGTGGCGACCGTCGGCCTCACCGAAGCGATGATAACCTTGCTGTATGCGATAGCTATTGGTCTCAGCATGGGGGCAACGGCAATGGTGGCGCGTCGCATTGGTGAAAAAAACCCTGCGGCCGCTTCCCTGGTCGCTGGCCAGGTTATATGGGTAGGGATTTTTGTCTCGGTTATAGTCGGAGTTATTGGGATCCTGTTTCCCGGCCAGATTCTTGCTCTGATGGGAGCAAAGAGTTCGGTTATTGAGGTTGGTACGAACTATACCCGCCTGATGTTTGGTGGCAGCTTTTCTATTGTCTTTCTGTTTCTCATTAACGCGATATTTCGCGGAGCGGGGGATGCAACGATAGCAATGCGAGCGCTATGGTTGGCCAATGGCATCAATATCGTATTGGATCCTTGCTTGATATATGGTGTTGGGCCGTTTCCTGAGTTGGGCGTGACTGGTGCGGCAGTGGCTACCAATATTGGCAGGACTATCGGTGCTCTTTATGGGCTATATTATTTGTGTGGAGCAGGCGGGCGGATAAGACTATTACTGCGCAATATGCACCTGCAACCGGGTATTATTGCCGCGCTCGTAAGAATTTCCACAGGTGGAATAGCACAGTTTCTGGTAGCGACCGCGAGTTGGGTTTTTCTGATGCAAATCGTATCGCGGTTTGGTAGCGAAGCAGTTGCCGGCTACACGATTGCTGTGCGCATCGTTATGTTCAGCTTGTTACCTGCCTGGGGGTTAAGTAATGCGGCTGCAACGCTGGTGGGACAAAACCTCGGGGCAGGGCTGCCAGACAGGGCAGAGACTACAGTCTGGGCCATCGCCAAATACAATGCCATCTACATGGGGCTGGCGGCTCTGGCGATGCTGGCTTTCACTACCTCTCTGGTGTCATGGTTTAGTTTTGATACCGCCGTTGTTGCTTATGGCGTGCAGTGTCTGCGTATTTTTGCCTATGGCTATGTGTTCTGGGACTTTGGTATGGCAATTATCCAGGCCTTTAACGGGGCCGGTGATACCATGACCCCCACCTTTATCAACATCTTCTGCTTCTGGATTGTGCAGGTGCCGTTGGCTTACTGGTTGGCGCTGACTCTCGAAGTCGGTCCTGTCGGGGTGTTCTGGGCAGTGTTTGTTTCAGATTTGCTCACTGGTATAGTAGGCGTCGCCATTTTTAGCAGGGGTAAGTGGAAGACGCGTCAAGTCTGAAACATCCATTATCATCTATGCAGAGTAGTCAGCAACATATTATTTCGCAGGTATCCACCTGGCTCGAGGCAGAGAAGCCCGTGTGGTTGTGCACCATACTGAAAACCTGGGGTTCTTCGCCTCGGCCAATCGGCGCAATGATGGCCTGTACTCTGGATGGTGAGATAGTCGGTTCTATATCCGGCGGCTGCATCGAAGAGGATTTCCTGCAGCAACTACAAGATGGCAGTCTTAAACAAGAGTATGACAAGGCAGGCAAACCATTTTTAGTCAAGTACGGTGTTACAGCCGAAGAGCAGGCCAGGCTCAAATTACCTTGTGGTGGCCAATTGCATGTCCTCCTGGAATTTATTGAAGCCAGTTCAGCAGCGCGCAAGACCTTTGCAGAGCTCGCCTCTGGTTTAGCGAACCATACTCCTGTTAGCAGAATTGTAAATCTGCAATCGGGCGACGTTTCGTACCGCCCTGGCAGTGATCAGGAAGCTGTTGTAATTGATGGCGCTGTGATGACGCATAGTCTTAGTCCCATGTATAGATTGTTATTACTTGGGGCAGGAGACGTCGCCAAATATGTCTCCGAGATGGCGTTAGCACTTGAGTATGATGTCACGCTATGTGACCCGCGTCCGCGCTACCTGGAAAATTGGTGTGTCGAAGGCGTTGAGGTGACAGCGCGACTGCCAGATGATGTTGTAAGGGAGCAATTCAGCAACCCTTATAGCGGTATTATTGCGCTGGCTCATGATCCGCGAGTGGATGATATGGCTTTGATGGAAGCGCTGAAAACTGATGCGTTTTATGTAGGTGCGATGGGTTCGGTGCGTACTTCTGCCGCGAGAAGGGAGAGGTTGCCAGAGTTGGGGCTGACTTCTGCGGAAATTGATCGACTACATGCACCAATAGGCTTTGCAATCAGTAGCAAGACACCGGCAGAGATTGCTATCGCAATCATGGCGCAAGTTACAGCAGTACGCCATGGAGATGACCCAAACCTAATTGCTGGATAATTGCCTTTCCAGACCGGCAACAATCACGTTCAATCCGTTTGCATATCCGGTCTCGGCATCGCTGTCGCCTACATCTCCCTCCATTTGCTCCGCCATGGCCCAGCCCAGAGTAAACCGCCCCATAACGAGAAATGCAGTTTGCGCTTGTTGCTTGTCAAATCCGGCGTTTCGTAAACGTTCCAGCATGCCAGGAAAGGACAGAATAGCTTTGGTTCCGGTAGGGCGACTGGCAGCGATGACTTTGGCACCATCTCGCCGTGAGAGTGCCGCGTTGCGAATGCAGTGTGCACCGTCTTTAAGCCAATCCTGCCAGGGCGCTTCTCCAGATTTCTTATCCGGCAGGTTGTCCATAAACATTGTCTCAGCCATATAACTGAGCAAGGTCTGCTTGTTCTCGATGTGCCAGTATAATGAGGGAGCTGCGACCCCCAGGCGCGCTGCAAGGGCGCGGGTACTAAGACCATCCAGACCGACTTCGTCCAGTAATGCCAGCGCTTCCCGCACAATAATCTCAGTGTCGAGTTTGGGTTTGTCGGCAGGTTGTTCCTTCATCGGATAACTTGCTCAGCGACTGGCAGCTCTGTCGCAATTTTTATTGCTGGATCTCTCTTTCTATACCGGCTTCTTCCATGACCTCGAGACGTCTCGCCCCGGCTAATATGCCAATGATGCCGTAGTTACCTTCGTGACAGGCGTATTCATATACGGGTTCATCCATGCGTGTCAGTGGATATTCTCCAGTCCACTGGGCGGTGTATACACTTGGGTCGTCAACGGTAAATCCATAGATCACTTTATCTGGACCTTCGCGACGAAAGGTTTCGATCACAGTGAGGTTATCAACAGGAGCACCCCTGTAAGTAGTAGCGGGGTTGTAATGTTTTGTTTCTACGACCAGTGTATCGCCTTCCCAGCGACCAATGGAGTCCCCAAGCCATTTCTGATGTGTGGCCGCCACAGGACTACGCTCGTCAGTAATCTTGATGATGCGTGCATCGTGCACCATCTCAACAGTAATAGTGACATATCCGGGTGATTGCACTATTTGCATGTGTGAGTTGTACATTACCGGGGACATCACGGGGCCTGAACTATTGCCGAAGGACAGCAGGCAACGCTCACCAAGGCTGCGACCTTCCGGGCCATCATTACGGTCTGGCAGATCACCACGCAACTCGGCCAGGCGTTCGCGAAAACCTGCAACGCGTTCCGGAATACGGCCGTTTGGAGGATCAATTATCGCCGAAGTTCGATACTCGCCATCGATTGTGGGTAAGAACATACCTCTGTCGGTCCAGAACAAATCATAGTTTCCTACTGGTGGTAGCGCAGTTTGCTCAGGAGCCGGCCGGTTAGGGTCAAGTGGTTCATTATCCTCTTCAACCTGAGCCTGAGCTTGCTGTTCCAGTGCCCTTGCTTCTGCTTCGGTATAAGCCCGCTTGTCACCGAGAGAGCGAGAGCGCTCGAATGGCATTACCGTATTGTTTCTCCACACCCCTTGCAGGTCAGGAACACCCCATTCCGTGCGAGGGACCGTATTATTCTGCGCCATAGCAGATGTTGCTAAGCTCAGTGCAAATGCGAGGCTGGTGAGTTTTCCGAAAGGGCTCATAACAATTCTCCGTGGTGTGATATTGGCATTTCTACCCCTATTTGGTGGGTATTCTACGATCACAACGAGTGGATATACAGGCAGCTATAGTCACGAATTGTTACTTGAATGTCGCAAATGATTACGCTTGAGGCTATGTGACGGGTGCCAGCCTTGCCCAGGGCCGGGCCTGTTCAAGCTGGCTGGCAAGCTGCAATAGCAGGGAGTCATTGCCCCATGCGGCGCTGCACATCACTCCGATAGGCAGGCCTGCAGTGTTGCTTGTAAAAGGAATTGAAATACTCGGCTGCCCGGTACCGTTGTAGAGTGCCGTGAAACCGCTCCAGGCTCTGAAGCGCCGGGCATATTCAGGTTCATCCACCGCATTCATATCCAGCCAACCGAGCTTAACAGGAGGCTTGCTGAGAACGGGGCTGAGTATGACGTCGTATTGCCCATGAAATGCCGCCATAGCCAGTTCTGCTTCACGTAGGGTGTCTCTCGCGGCCACATAACTATCCGCATCCATCTGTGCACCGATTTTCGCCATCGAACGAGTCGAATGTTCCAGATTGGCAGAGTCGAGTGTGACATTGCGCAGTTCGAGTTGCTGTTTGAGGGCCTGATAAGTGTGCAGGCAAATTAGTTTTCCCATTGCTGAAACCGGCGCTTTGTAATCGAGAGGTTTGTCGATTGTTTCCACGTGATGGCCGAGGGATTGCAGCAAAACTCCGCATTCTTCCACCGCGGCGCGACATGTGGCATCGGTTTCCAGGGCAAAAGGATGATTGGTTTGTAGCGCAATTCGTAAGCGTGCGACGGGTTTCTCAATAGAAGTTATGAATGCCGTTGAATGTGCCGGGAGTGGATAGAGCATGGGCTGTTTGAGCGCAACCACATCCAGGAACGCCGCGCTGTCAGCAACTGACTGGCTGACCACATGGTGCGCACTCATTCCGCTCCAGCTCTCTGCCAGGCTGTCCTGCACAGGGGTTAACCCACGACTGGGCTTCAGGCCAACCAGGCCACAACAGGATGCCGGGATACGGATCGAACCACCGCCGTCAGTGGCATGCGCTGCAGGCACAATTCCTGCGCTAACAGCTGCTGCTGCGCCACCACTGGAGCCGCCAGTTGAGTACTCATGTTGCCAGGGGTTGTGACAAGGGCCATTCGACTGCGGTTCCGTGGTGATGGTCAGGCCCAGTTCCGGAGTGTTGGTCTTGCCCAGGAAAATCAGTCCAGCTTGTCGATAGGCGGTGACGATGTTCGCATCCTGCTCGGCAACATCACCTTGAAATAACCGACTGCCGCGTTGGCAGGACATACCGCGTATCGGGGTCAGATCCTTAATAAGAAATGGTATGCCTGCAAGGGCGCTGTATTGCAGCATTTGTGGATTAGCATCAAATTGGCGGGCCTGCTCGAGGGCCTGTTCGAAGCCTTCCGCGACAATCGCATTGATTGCCGGATTGAGTTTTTCAGCATTGGAGATCGCAGTACTGACCAACTCGACACAAGAGAAGTCTTTGTTGCGTAACGAAGCAGCAAGTTGCAGTGCATCATTACCTCGATAATCAGAATCAGTGAGCATGAAACGGCGACCTAAAACGTCGCGCTGTCATCATCGTCCTTGCCAACCAGGCTGAACCCGCCTTCGTCCTCATCTTCGTCTTCGCGGCCATCCTTGCCTTCATCCAGCTGTATGCGGAGACGCAGGTTGTTTTTGGAGTCGGCGTTCTTGAGAGCTTCTTCGTAGCTGATCTTTTCGGCCTTGTACAGATCGAACAAGGCAGAGTCGAATGTTTTCATGCCTTGCTGTTCGGATTTTTCCATGACCTCTTTGATTTCCATTACATTGCCCTGCTTGATAAGGTCACAGACGCGTGGTGTGCCAATAAGGATCTCAATGGCGGCGGCGCGCTTGCCGTCGGGGGTTGGGATCAGACGCTGGGATATGAAAGCAACCAGGTTAAGTGATAAATCCAGGAATAGCTGCTTATGGCGCTCATCCGGGAAGAAGTTGATTATGCGATCAAGCGCCTGGTTGGCGTTGTTGGCGTGCAGCGTTGATAGACAAAGGTGGCCTGTTTCGGCAAATGCCAGGGCATGTTCCATGGTTTCCTGACTACGAATCTCGCCGATAAGAATGACATCTGGCGCTTGTCTTAATGTATTTTTCAAGGCTTCTTCGTAGCTGTTGGTGTCAACGCCAACTTCCCGCTGATTGACGATGCAGCCTTGGTGAGGATGAACGAATTCCACGGGATCTTCGATCGTTATGATATGGCCGTCGGAATTCTTGTTGCGGTGATCAATCAGAGCGGCGAGGGATGTGGATTTACCTGAACCGGTGCCACCAACGAACAGGATAATGCCACGCTTGCTCATGATCAGTTCGGACAATACAGGTGGCAATCCCAGTGATGCAGGGTCAGGAATCTCTGTTTTGATGTTTCGGGCAACGATGCCGACTTCGCCACATTGCTGAAAAATATTGACGCGAAAACGACCTATGTCTGGGTCGGCTACAGCGAGATTCATTTCAGGGCTTTTTTCAAATTCCTTGATCTGGTCTTCATCCATTATCTGGTATGCGATCTTCTTCACCATACCTTCAGGTAATTTCTTGTCGATCAGGGGAACCAGTTTGCCGTGCGCCTTCATACTGGGGGGAGCGCCGGTTGTGAGGAACAGGTCAGACCCGTCCTTTTCAATCAACATTCTGAGGAAGTCTTTGAATCCCATGGTCTAGCCCTTCTTTGCGTTTCTTGTGTGACTTCGCGCCCGGCCAGGGGCACATAATTCGATGGTCAAACCTATCCTAGTCAAACCTGCCTTCAGTATACCAACCAACTTTCGAAGCGGTTGTCTCAATTTTGTCTGCTACGTCCAGTATAAGCGCGAATAGTGCCATGCGCACCAGGACGCCGTTATCAGTTTGGCGAAATATCGCCAGATTGGGGTGTTGATTGAGGTCGTTGTCCAACTCATTGGCGTCTTCGCGGGAATCCCGTGGGAGAGGGTGCATGATTACCGTATTGGGCTGACAGAAGCGAGTATAGATTGCCTGATTGAGACGAAAGCGACCGCGGTAAATATTAGCTTCCAGTTTATTGGTGAATCTTTCTTCCTGGATGCGAGTGAGATAAAGGGTGTCATTGTCGACCAGCCCTTGCTCCATATCTTCGGTTTCTATGACCTTGTGTCCTGCAGCTTTGAGGTCTGCAACAATGTCTTCTGGCATTTTTAACTCAGTTGGAGAAATCAGCGTACAGGTAATGTCTTTATAGAGCATGAGGAGTTGCGACAGAGAGTGGACCGTACGCCCGTGTTTCAGGTCTCCAACCATTGCGATATGCATACCGTCAATCGCTTTGCCCTGGGAAACAAGCTCCTGCTTTATTGTGTAGAGATCGAGCAGCGCCTGGGATGGGTGTTCATTGGAACCATCGCCTCCGTTGATGACGGGGACCCGGCTGGCCTCGGCGAACTCCGCAACCGAGCCTACCTTGGGGTGGCGCATGACAATGACGTCACTGTAGCCACTGATTACCCGTGCAGTGTCGTAGAGTGACTCGCCCTTGGATATGGAGGAGGCTTTGACATCGGTGGTTTCTCGAACATGACCACCAAGCAGATTAAAGGCGCAGCCAAAGCTTACGCGTGTGCGGGTGCTGGGTTCAAAAAACATATTGCCGAGAATGGCACCTTCGAGGGCCTTGGTGACTCGTTCCCTGTGCGCGAAAGGAATCATGCTGTCAGCAACCTGGAAAATCGTATCGATATCGGCTCGCTCGAACTGCGTTACACTAAGAATATGGGCGCCGCGAAAATCCATGGTTATTCAAGTTCTGACTGATCAAGGGGATACTACTACAAATGGCGGTTTGAGAGTAATTTCGCTCTTATTCTAATCAGACTGCGGGGAAGCTAAAAGGCAGGGAATGGGAAAAAACTCAATCTATTGGTATGACTTCGAAACCTTTGGTGCCAATCCGCGCCGGGACAGGGCATCCCAGTTTGCCGGGCGTCGTACTTCCGAAGATCTCGAACCACTGGAAGAGCCTCTGGTTATGTACTGCAAGCCGGCAGACGATTTCATCCCGGACCCCATGGCGTGCCTGATCACCGGGATAACGCCAGCGAAAGCCCGGAAAGAAGGCTTGATCGAGGTCGAGTTCATTGCCGCAATAGAGCAGGAATTTTCCCGTCCGGGCACCTGCGTGGCGGGTTACAACAGCATTCGATTCGATGACGAAATGACGCGCCAGCTGTTATATCGCAATTTCTATGACCCCTACGAACGCGAGTGGAAGAACGGTAATTCACGTTGGGATATCCTGGATATGCTTAGACTGTGCGCTGCAACGCGGCCTCAGGGTATCGAATGGCCGCGCAGGGGAGATGGCAATCCCAGTTTTCGACTGGAGGATTTGACTGCTGCCAATAATATTGAACACAGCGATGCCCACGATGCATTGTCAGATGTTGAAGCAACCATTGCGCTTGCAAAACTTGTAAAGGACAAGCAACCCAAATTGTTTGAGTATGTCTACAGTTTGCGAGACAAGCATCGGGTGCAGGCAGAATTAGATCTGGTTACACGCAAACCAGTTTTGCATATATCCGGCATGTATCCGTCGCATCGCGGTTGTCTGGCGCTGGTTATGCCCTTATGCCAACTTCCCGGGAACAAGAATGGCATTATTGTTTACGATCTGCGGCAGGATCCGAGAAGCTGGTTTGATTTACCAGTTCAAGAGATACGTGAATTGCTCTTTACTGCCAGTAAAGATATGCCTGAGGACGCAGAACGCATTGCGCTAAAGGTTATTCATATCAATCGCTGCCCGGTCTTTGCATCACCAGCGGTACTATCTCCGGAACGCGCCAGGCACTTCGAACTGGATATAGATGAGTGCAAGCGGCACTGGGAATTGCTTGCCCGGCATTCTGAAGTTATCAAAAAGCTCCAGGCCGTATACTCCGAAGAGCCAGTTGAAACATCCAATGATCCGGACTTTATGATTTATACGGGCGGATTCTTCTCCGATTCAGATAAAGCCCTCATGCGGACTGTACGCGAAACGGCACCATCTGACCTGGCACGCCTTGATCTGCCTTTCCGGGACTCGAGGATGCAAGAAATGTTACTGCGGTTTCGAGCGCGGAATTACCCTGAGACCTTGTCATCTGAAGAGCGCGAAGACTGGGAAGCGTTTCGCAAGTCACGCTTGCTGGATCCGCTGGCACAAGCCGAATTCAAAGCCAGTCTCGATGAGGCTATAGAGCGTGCAGATGAATCTGGCAGTGCCGTGCTGGCAGAGCTGGAGTCTTATGTGGATGGCCTGCTGGAATCAGTCAGAGAATAGAGTCGCACTGCATTGTCGTGAAACAGTTGTGCTTTCTCGGCTATGGAAAAATCCTGTGCCAGGCGCTTGAAGGCATTCCACAACACTGCATAGGAGCATGACACTTTATCCACGGGGAAGTTGCTTTCAAACATGCAGCGCGCAGTACCAAACTCCTCAATACAATGTGAGATATACGGGGCCATTGCTGCTGCGAGGTCGCTTGAGGATGGAGGGTGAGCCCGCTTGTGCCAATCAAAGCCATTTATCGCCATGGCCATTCCACCCAGTTTGACATGTACATTTGCTTGTTGTGCCAATAAGCTCATCGATTCGCGCCATTGATTAAACACTTCTTCGCGTTTGCCAGCAAAAGGACCTATGCCGAGCGGGCCACCCACATGATCGATAATAAATGTCTGATCAGGGAACAGCTGCGCGAGTGTTCTTAACTCTTCGAGTTGCGTGTGATAAAGCCAGGCATCAAATACGAGGTCGAATTCTTGCAGACAGGCAAACCCGGCCTGAAAGTCAGGGTCCAGATACAAATGCGGCGGCGGGTTAGTATGAGAATTGCGGATACTTGCATCTGCGTCCCAGCCACAGGCATGCCTGATTCCCTTGAGGCGTCCGCCTGCCGCATCAAGATGCGCATCAATCACCTGTTCAACAGACTTCCCGAGGCGTAGGTCAGCGAATGCCACAATGCCATCGGCGACTCGCGTGGCATGATCAGGATTGTAATCCTGTTGAGTTTGCCGCATGACGAAGCGGGTTTCGCCCACAGGCGCCAGAGCTGAACCCAGAGAATCTTCATAGGCTGACATGCATTCTACAAATACGGTTGACCGGATATTGTGTCCGGAGCCAGTATCCTGCAACAGTTCAGGCACGAGATAGCGGCTATCAGGATAATCCCACAAGTGGTGATGAGGGTCGCAAATAGGTAGTTCAGGTTCGAGAATCTCTTCCTGATGCTGTGACAACCATTGAGGATTTACAGGCATGTATATTACTTCATGTCAGAATCAGCATTGAATCTGCACAGTATGGCAAATTTAATTCTGTAGGTGAATTCATTGCTGCCTATATGTCGCGCTCGAGCAGATTTATTATCGATTGGTTAAGCCTATTTGAAGGATTTAAGACGTCAGAGACCGCAAGGTAATTGCTGAGAAATCGCTTGAATGAGAGGTGGGTTTTGGCATTTTATAAAGGGCTACATAAAGATTGGCAAAGCAGTTAGAATGCACATCTTTCTTGCTCGTATCTCCAGACGACTTTAGATTATAAACTTATCTAGTTGATTTAATTGAATAATGCAATGACGGATCAATTTAGGGATATTCGGCCTTATCAGGATGCCGAGATTCGCCCAGTTTTGGATCGGCTGATTACCGACTCCGAATTTCTGGAAAGTATTGCCAGCTTTTACTATCCCCGCCTGACGAAATTATTTGCTCCTGTTATGCGTAATTTGGCTCAGCGCAAACTGCGGCAGCAGGTTGATGCCGTGCACGATGTTAAATCCATGCAGGATGTCATCGCCGGGTATATGGACAAGATGATTGAGGACACGACCACCAGCCTGACTCATTCAGGGATGGAAAACCTCGGTCAGGACAGGAACTACCTTTTTATTTGCAATCACCGGGATATCACCATGGATCCCGCGTTCGTTAATTACATGCTGTATCACGCGGGCTGCGACACACTACAGATAGCGATTGGAGATAATTTGCTTAAAAAACCCTTTGTCACAGATCTAATGCGGTTAAACAAGAGTTTCATTGTGCGTCGATCTCTCAAGGGCAGAGAGTTGTTAAAGTCATTAAGCCAACTTTCTCAATATATGCATTATTGTATCGGAAATGGTGAAAACGTCTGGATTGCGCAACGCGAAGGTCGCGCCAAAAATGGCATCGACCGTACCGACCCGGCTTTATTAAAGATGTTGGCGATGGGGCGCCGTGATTTGCCGCTGGGAGAGAGCCTGACGCAGTTACATATCGTCCCCGTGTCGATTTCCTATGAATACGACGCTTGCGATGTACTCAAGGCCAGGGAACTGTACGCGATTGATACTACGGGCAGTTTTCAGAAAACTGATCAGTCAGACATAGATAGCATCGTCAGAGGTATGATTGGTGAGAAAGGAGCAGTCCATGTGGCATTCGGCGAGGAACTGGATATCACCAGTGACGATCCTGACCAGATTGCGGCACAGATTGATACTCAGATAATTCATAACTATAGGCTGAATGACTCAAATCATATTGCAGTACAATTGCTGGAAGAGAGAGGTATGCTGGAAGCGGTGGATCTTGGTGAGATTCCGACCAGACAAGTCAGTAGCAGCAGCCTTGCTGCGTTCAACGAACGGCTGGCCCAGGTAGATGAAACGCTACACAAACACTTTCTTTTAAGCTACGCCAACCCGGTGTTGAATCGTTACGGTCTCTGCAGCTAGGTTGGTAGTCAGCGCAATTTTGCGATAGCCGCTTGCAGACGATCCTGCAGTGCTGATGAGGTTTTCGGCTCGAGCGGGCCAATACATAGCGAACGCATCTCGAGATCGAATACAAATTTAGCATTCTGCTTCGCGTTGGGTTTGGCGTGACCAAACACATCCTTGAGTTGCTGTAACTGAATTTCCATGCGTGCGGCTTGATCCTCTGCGGGGCTTTCAATCCCGGCCCGAATTTCCAGCTCTATACACAAACGTCGAAAGGCGTGTTCTGCTTTTGTTGCGACCTCTTCAAGCTGCGCTCGTGTCTCGATATTTTTGTAACTCTGTAAACGTTTCTGCAGCAAGTCATAGCAGGCAGTGTTGGAGGGCCGCTGCGAATTCATCAGGTCATCTAGCGGATATTCTTGAAGCTGTTGCGTGTGTTCAGGATATGCTGCCTCGTCTGTGCATTCCCATAAGGATTGTTCCAGATTACGAATTGCATTGATCGCGCTGGTAATGGCGTTTTTCTCTTCCAGTTGCTTCTTGTCTGGCAGGGATTTTAATCTAAAATCTATTTTGCGCTTGACAGTATTAAATTTTTCCAGCCATTGATCGCGCTGCTTCCTGCCACTGTTGTCAAGATCCAGATTAAACTGCTGACTGATATCCTTTACATCATTTCTTCTGGCTCTCAATTCGTCATCAGATATCTCTGCCAATTGTTGAAGCTGCTTAAGGCTGTCCGCGAGTTGTGTATCGGTTTGTTGAAATTCCTTCTGTTTGACAGACTTTTCCTGCTTGCCTTTAGCGAATATCTGATCACAAATGGCTCTGAAATCCTCCCAGTACTTTCTGTCTTCCTTAAATGAAGTTGGCCCAATTTGCTTCCACTCTCTTTGAATTCCCTTGGCAGCTTCCATTGCTTGCCGATTGTCGTCTTCGGTTAACAACGCTTTGGCCTTGTCTATCAGGCCTTTTTTTGCCTGTGCATGATCACGAAAATTCTCCTTGCGGAGTTTGCGTAGCTGATTGACCAAACCGTAATAACGTTTCTGCAAGGTCTTGATTTTCGATTGCTCAACCGGTGCATATTGCTTCCAATCACGCTCGGCTTCAGAGACTAACTTATTCAATTGGCCAATATTTACATTGTCTTTGTCGATTTCTTCCAGCGCTTTATCAAGCTGCTCGCAAATATTCCGACGCTTGACAAGATTTTCAGCCATTTGTATTTTGCGTTGCTTGAAAAATTCTTTGCATGGGGTGTAGGCCAGATCAGATAATTTTTTAAACTGTTTCCACATGCGTTCATTTTCATTGGATCGGCCAAGGTTCTTCCAGTCCTTGTGCATTTTGCTTATCGTGCGAGAGAGTTCCGGAGGAGTCAGCTTGCGATTCGGCAGGTTACGCATCTGCTCAATGAGTTCTTTCTTCTTCTCCGTCGCTGCAAAGACTTTCCAATCTCGCAGTTCATCCAGTTTTTCCTTGAAAGGGTTAACCGATTTAAGCAATTGATTGCGGGTTTTTCCGCTGGTATTGCTGATATTGCCCTGGATCCGATCCCAATTTTCCATGGCAATCTGTGATTGACCTTCTTCCAATGCCACGCTCAGTTTTTCAATTAGTTCATTGGAGGTTGTTAGCAATTCCTGCTGAAATTTATCGTTCTCCAGCTGTTTGGCTTGTAGGTATTTTTCAATCTCTTGCAGGCCAGTTAATATTGCTTCGTCAGTGTCTTGGCACTGTTTTTTCAGCGACTTGTATTCGCCCTGGATTTTGTTCAGTTTTGCTGTATTGCGTGGAGATAGTTTACTGGTGACCGCCACTAACTGCTGAACCTGAGAGGCGAGGTCAGCAGGTTTCTCTGCAGTTTTCGGAGCGGGGTTCGTGTCGGCTATGGCCTTGGCTGGTGATGACATGAATTACTGATCTTTTATTCGAGATATTTATGCCGAAAAAGTGGGTGAGACGTATATATAAGACATAAGTGTAACAGAACTTGTTCCAGCGCCGACATCAATTAACACTGTAACAATTTACGAACTGTAAACTCCCCAATGCTATAATTATCGGTACATGCCCACCTTTTTTCCACCTTCCGAGAGTACGCTTCATGCTGGCAGATGATGTCAAAGGCCGAATTCAGGCTGCCTATAGCCAGATGTTGAATTCTTACGATCTGGTACCTCGCTACGGGCAACGGCTGATGATTGCCGAAATTGCTAAAGCGATCGCGCAACTTGTAGATGAAGACCATGAAAACACCCCAATTTGTGCAATAGAAGCAGGCACCGGCACTGGCAAAACATTAGCCTATCTGCTCGCAAGCATTCCACTGGCAAAGGAAATGGGATTTCAGGTAGTGGTTGCGACTGCCACAGTAGCATTGCAAGAGCAGGTGATCCTCAAGGATATCCCGGAATTGCTTCAAGGTACGGATCTGGATTTCAGCTTTGCGCTGGCCAAGGGTCGCGGTCGCTACGTGTGCCTGTCCAAGCTGGATGCCCATTTAAGTGGAAGCGATAGTTCCCAGGCCATGCTCGAACTCTATGGTGAAGAGGTAGATGATCTTCAGGGAGGCAATCACGCGCTCTATCAGGAGATGCTCGACGCGCTTTCTGCAGGTAACTGGCAAGGTGACCGGGATGATTGGCCTAAAATCGTCAGTGATCGGGATTGGCAACCTTTGACTGTCGACAATGCCGGGTGTCTCGGTTCCAGATGCAGCAATTTCAGTAATTGCTGCTTCTATCGTGCACGCGATTCGATGGATAAGGCAGACTGCATAATTAGCAATCATGATCTTGTGTTATCGGATTTGGCGCTGGGCGGCGGTGTAATACTGCCGGACCCGGGCAAGTGCATATATATCTTTGATGAAGCCCACCACCTTCCGTTGAAAAGCAATAATCATTTTGCCCGCTACTCACCTGTAAAGGCGACTATGACCTGGTTAGAGCGCTTACAAAATATGAGTCGCGGGCTATTGCAGGACGAGTTTATCCAGCCTGATGAGCAAGAAGCACTGGAGTCGCTACTAACGACTACGGGCAAGCAACTGCAACAGACATATTACATACTGCTGGATATGGTTAATGAGCAGTCCAGTGAACAGCATTACGAAAACCGGAGGCAGCTTACATTCAAATCCGGAATTGTGCCCGAAGCGATTCTCCTTGAAGCCGATAATCTGGCTGGCTATTTCACGCAGTTGACAACTCGCTGGCAGAAAATCAACGAGCAGTTGAAAGCCGAATTAGAGGAAAGCTCAAGTGTGGATCATAGCGAACGCGCCGAGCAGTGGTTCCCTCTGGTGGGGGCCAGTGCCAAGCGCGCAGAAGCAAATATGGAATTGTGGCTGGCCTTTAGTCAACCGGATATTGTTGGCAAGGCGCCGATGGCGCGCTGGATCAGTGCTTCTACTGATGAAACCGAAGAATTGCATATGTCCGCTACACCAGTTTTGGCTGCGGATAACTTACAACAAAGACTATGGGAATCATGTGCGGCTGCGGTGCTGACTTCGGCCACCTTAACTTCACTCGATAGTTTTGAAATGTTGATAATGCGGGCAGGACTGCCTGAGCACACGCAGTTTTTACGTATCCCGAGTCCATTTCGCTTTGCTGAAGCCGCGACGATTTCAGTGCCACGCTTGAATTGTGATCCGTCTGACAACCTGCGTCATACCGAACTCATTGTGGCGGCTATTCCAAAGCTGCTGGCAACGACTGACGCTGCGCTCATGTTGTTTTCCAGTCGACGGCAGATGCGGGATGTGCTCGATGGGCTGGACGATGAATGGCGTGATCGGGTGTTGTGTCAGGACGATTTTCAGAAATCGCAGCTTTTGAAGTATCACCGCAAACGTGTGGATGATGGTGAGGGGAGCATTATTTTTGGTCTGGCCAGCTTTGCAGAAGGGATCGACTTGCCCAGTAAGTATTGTACCCATGTACTCATAGCTAAACTCCCGTTCTCTGTACCAAACGATCCGGTCGAAATGACTCTGGCAGATTGGGTGGAAGAGCAGGGACATAATCCATTCATGAAGCTCGCCGTGCCAGATGCAGCATTCCGATTGTTGCAAGCCACCGGTCGATTGCTGCGCAACGAACAGGACACTGGCCAGATTACACTCTTCGATGAAAGGATTGTGACGCGGCGCTACGGCAAAGCCATTCTTGATTCACTGCCACCCTACAGGCGTGAATTACTTACGCTGGACCTGAGTGAGTCACTGGCGGATTCAGCCTAGAGGCTGTTGCAATACGCCTAGTGCTTGCGGCGCTGTTGGCGCTGATTTATGTAGTAGGCGGCCCCAGTGCCAATTCCAGCGCCGACTATCATTGAAATGATTACATTGCCCATTAGCGGTCCAAGCCCCAAACCAACGATCAGGCCTGCTGTTATGCACAATGCATACGTACCTTGTTCTGCTTTCTTCTTGTTTTTCTTTGACATAGACCGTGTCCTGCCTCTAAAAATCAAAGCCTAGTTTACCCGCTCTGCAGAGTATATGACTGCTGCTGAACGTAAGTCCTGTAAGGGATCGATAGCGAACCGCCCGATACTGTCTATCACACTCATACCCTCAACAATTCTGCCAATTACTGTGTGGCGACCAGTTAGCCATGGTGCATCTTGCAGGGCAATGAAAAATTCCGGACCATTGCTGTCTGGCCCTTTGTTCGCCAACGCCACAACGCCACGTGTGACAGCTCGCGATGGGCCCGCATAGGTATACCGGTAGCCCTGGTTTTCAAGCACATCCTTTACCGTCATGCCGCGTATTCGATCTGAGATATCATACTGCCGTCGTTGCACATCACCGGCCGCGTCGATGTTCATATCCCGATAAAGAGGTCGCAACACGGCGTTAGCAAAGCTGGCTTCGGAAGTGACATTCAATACAGGGTGAAATGTACCGTCGGGATTGACGGCGGGCATGGCATTCATGCCAAGGAAATCCGCATTGATCTCATCATTGAGCCTGCGCTGCGGGGCGCCGAGTTGGTGTAAGACGGGACTGCCGGCCTGCACTACGAAACCCGGGATAACGCGATGGAATCTGACACCATCATAGTAAGGAAGCAGGGATTCATTGCCGTCCTCGTCAAAGAGGGGAACATTCCCGGCAGTCAGGTCGAGAATGTTTTGTATGTTTTCCGGTGCTTCATCCGGGAACAGTTCAATATAGATGTTGCCTTGCGAGGAATTTAGTAGCAACAATGGATTAGCGGCGTTTTCCATGCTGGACATTGCCGAATTAATATCTGCGCTCGCCAGCGGCACAGCCGTTAGTGTGAGCAGTGCTGAGATGAACAACTGATTGATTCTGACAGGGAGCATTAATAGACCTATTGCAGCAAGTGATGGTCTTCGGGAAGGTTTTTGGATATCCAGATAGCCAGTTTGTGCCGCATGTTCTGCACATTCTCGTCTTGTTTGGCAAGTGGCTGTATAACACCATCTTTTACCAGAAGGAGGTAAATCGCGCGTACTTTCATGTCGGCGTGATCAGTGGCTTCGAATTTCCCTGCACCACGTGCCTCAAAGTAACGACTACCGACACGAATCGCTTCTTTTAATAGTTCTGCTTCGTTCTTTAGCTTTTTCATGAGCCCGGGATCTGCAAATAGTCTGCGAGGATTGTAGAGTGAAAGCGAAGCAAGGCGCAATAACACCCTGTTTTCTATGACTCAGGCGCTGCACTCAGGTCGGCGGGGGTGTCGATGTCGAACAGTATGGCGGAATCATCCGCTGTCAGCTCGATCACAGCTAACGGGTTCTTGTTCACGATGATGCGGCCGCCGTTGTCACCGCTAAGCTGGCTTAATTCTTCAAAAAATTTACGACCAAAAGCCACTGGGTTTCCGGGTTTTCCTGCATGGAATGGCACAACAATGTGCTCGGTGTCAGCGCGATCAGCAATAGTGTGATAGGTGTCCGTAGCGATGTAGGGCATGTCTCCCAGACAGACCAGGCAGGCATCCCAGTGTGTGGGTAATCTAGCGACTCCATAGGCGAGGCTGGCGCCCATGCCTAATTCGGAGTTTTCAAACACGTGAATATTTTTGCTATGTGGGAGGATGCAAGAAACGAGTTCGGGGCGGGTGACTACATGCACTTCCGGAATGGCTGCAACAAGACGTGCGTGAGTTTGAGCAAATACGGTCTTGCCGGATGGCAGTATTGCATTGAGTTTGGGACCGCCATACCGACGGCTAAATCCGGCTGCCAATATCAAGGCGCCTACGGTCACTGCGGGTTACCTGTAAAAACGGTCGCTGCCACGGAGCGCGACAGCAACCAAATAATCAATGAAGTGTTTTGTTATTCTTGCGCTCTTCGTCAGTCTCGGGTTGGCTGATTTCAACGACGAAGCTTTCCTGCGATTTTGGTGCCTCAGCTTCAGCAGCAGTGGCTGCCTCTTGCGTAGCACTTTGCTGGTCAGCCTCGTCTGCTTCCTTTTCCAACGTTTGTGCCTTGATCTGCTCACTCAGATGCTGGCGCAGGCGATTCACTACGCTGGTCATGACCTCAATGGTTTGACTAAGCTGGTCTAGCGTAATCAGAGTGCGTTCCGGATCATTCTCTGTGTACTTCTCATCGCTCATAGCGTAATCCTCAGTAGCAAAACCACCGGTTGGAATCTCAGTCCCAAGACAGCGCTCCGCCAGTTTGATATTCGATAACCCGGGTTTCGAAGAAGTTCTTTTCTTTTCGCAAGTCCATAATTTCTGACATCCAGGGAAAAGGATTGCTTACGCCTTTGAATTGCTCAGGCAAACCAATCTGCACGAGGCGGCGGTTGGCGATAAACTGCAAGTATTCTTCCATCATGGCAGCATTCATACCGAGCACGCCTCTGGGCATTGTGTCGCGGGCATATTCGATTTCCAGCTGCGTGGCTTGCAGTATCATTTGCGTGGCTTCCTCTTTCATGGCATCGGTCCACAAAGCAGGATTTTCCAGTTTGATCTGGTTGATCATGTCGATGCCAAAATTCAGGTGCATGGACTCGTCGCGCAAAATGTACTGGAATTGTTCTGACGTGCCCGTCATCTTGTTGCGACGACCCATTGAAAGTATTTGGGTGAATCCACAGTAAAAGAAGATTCCCTCGAGGCAGCAATAGAAGGCAATAAGGTTCTTCAACAATTCCTGATCTTTCTCTGTGGTTCCTGTTTGGAAATTTGGATCAGACAGCGATTGGGTATACTTCAGGCCCCAGGAAGCTTTCTTCGCAACTGAGGGTACTTCGTGATACATGTTGAATATGGCGCCTTCATCCATACCCAATGACTCAATGCAATACTGGTAGGCATGAGTATGAATGGCCTCTTCGAAAGCCTGACGCAGAATGTACTGGCGACATTCAGGATTGGTAATCAGCCGATAAATAGCCAGCACCAGATTATTTGCAACAAGCGAGTCTGCTGTGGAGAAAAAGCCCAGATTGCGCTGTACGATGAGACGCTCATCTTTAGTCAATCCATTGGGATTCTTCCACAGGGCGATGTCCGCATTCATGTTAACTTCCTGCGGCATCCAGTGATTGGCACAGCCATCCAGATACTTCTGCCAGGCCCAGTCATATTTGAAAGGCACTAACTGGTTCAGGTCGGCGCGGCAATTAATCATGCGTTTGTCATCTACTGCAACCCGATTGGCAGTGCCTTCGAGTTCTTCGATGCCGGCTTCAACGTCGAGGTTTTCCAGGTCGTTGATAGCCTGTTGCAGCGCTGCTTCGTTATTTTTTTCGTCAGCGGCTTCAATATTGGATTCGTAGCCGGTCGGAGTTTCATTGCCCACAGGAGCAGGGGCCGGCGCCGCAGCGGGTTGTCGCGGTGCGTCGTGCATTGCCTGATTGGCCGCTGCCGGCGGTTTTACATTGACTTTAGCTGGTGCGGGTTGCACAGGTGCGGGCGCTTCATCGTGGTTGAATTCGTCCCAGGAAAGCATATATATACCTCTAATTCTGTTTTTTATGTTCGTTTATATCTGTATCGTTCAATTCTTGTTATTGACAAGCCTCACAATCAGGATCGTCAATCGAGCAGGCTGCAGGTACTGCTGCAGCTTCTGATCCGCTGGAAACCTTGTTCAGCTTATTGTCTGAAACAGTCGATTTCTCGGTCGTGGTCGCCGCCAGTGCGCGCAGGTAGTAAGTGGTTTTGAGTCCACGCAACCAGGCCATGCGATAAGTAATATCCAGTTTCTTGCCATTGGCACCTGCAATATAAAGGTTCAGAGACTGCGCCTGATCGATCCATTTCTGCCGTCGGCTGGCAGCATCTACCAGCCATCTTGGTTCGATTTCGAAAGCAGTGGCATAAACTTCCTTGATTTCCTGTGGCACTCGATCAATGCGCTGCACGCTGCCTTCGTAGTATTTGAGATCATTGACCATGACGCTGTCCCAAAGATTAATTTTCTTCAGGTCATCGACAAGATAGGGATTGACTACCGTGAACTCGCCAGACAGATTCGATTTGACGAACAGGTTCTGATAAGTAGGTTCAATGGACTGCGATACACCGGTAATGTTGGCGATCGTTGCAGTCGGGGCAATTGCCATGACATTGGAGTTGCGCATACCAGTCTGTTTGATGCGGTTGCGCAGTGATTCCCAATCCAGGCGTTGTTCCATATTGACGTCGAGATAGTCATCACCGCGCGTCTCAGCCAGTAAATTCAGCGAGTCGATCGGCAATATGCTCTGATCCCAAAGTGAGCCTTCATAGGACTGATAGCGACCGCGTTCTTCGGCCAGTTCGGTAGAGGCGTTGATGGCGTAGTAGCTAACCATTTCCATCGACACATCAGCAAATTCCACTGCCTTGTCGGAGGCATAGGGGATACGCAATTTATAAAGCGCATCCTGGAATCCCATGATGCCCATACCGATAGGGCGATGCTTGAGGTTGGAATTCTCTGCCTGTGGCACTGAGTAATAGTTGATGTCGATAACATTATCGAGCATACGCACAGCGGTGCGGATAGTGCGCTGCAATTTCTCCTGATCCAGGCCGTTTTCATCAACATGATTAACCATGTTGATGGAGCCGAGATTGCACACAGCGATCTCATCCTCGCTGGTATTCAGGGTGATCTCTGTACACAGGTTGGAAGAGTGAATGGTGCCCACGTGTTGCTGGGGTGAACGCACATTACAGGCGTCCTTGAATGTCATCCAGGGGTGACCGGTTTCGAACAGCATGGACAGCATCTTGCGCCACAAATCCGCAGCACGGACTGTCTTGTATGGTTTGATTTCACCCGCTGCAGCCTTGCGCTCATACTCTTCATAGGCAGCTTCAAAAGCCAGGCCATGCAGATCGTGCAATTCGGGCACAGTGTTAGGTGAAAATAATGTCCATTCCTGATCATTGAAGACACGCTTCATGAACAGGTCGGGAATCCAGTTGGCGGTGTTCATGTCATGCGCGCGACGTCGATCATCACCGGTGTTCTTGCGCAGTTCCAAAAACTCCTCAATATCCAGGTGCCATGTTTCAAGATACGAGCACACAGCGCCTTTGCGCTTGCCACCCTGATTAACCGCGACTGCAGTGTCGTTTACTACCTTGAGAAACGGCACAATACCTTGTGACTTGCCATTAGTGCCTTTGATATGGGCGCCCATGGCACGCACTGGCGTCCAGTCATTGCCGAGACCGCCAGCCCATTTGGAGAGCATGGCGTTGTCTTTGATGGCCGAGTAAATACCGTGCAGATCATCAGGCACGGTAGTCAGGAAACAGGAAGACAATTGCGGGCGTAACGTACCGGAGTTAAACAACTGCGGCGTCGATGTCATATAGTCGAAGCTCGAAATCAGGTTGTAGAACTCGATGGCGCGCTCTTCACGATTTTCTTCATTGGTCGCCAGACCCATAGCGACGCGCATGAAAAACACCTGGGGCAATTCGAAGCGAATGCCTTCGCTATGAATAAAATAACGGTCGTACAAAGTTTGCAGACCGAGATAGGTAAACTGTTGGTCGCGTTCGGCTTTCATGGCCTGACCCAATACGTCGAGGTCGTAGTCCAGCAGGTGAGAGGACAACAGTCCGAGTTCCACACCTTTTTCAATGTAGGGGCGTAGCGTTGCCGCGTAGCGGTAATGCATTTCTGATTGAGTGGCCGCGTCAGTAATGCCGAGAAATCCAAGGGCTTCCGAACGCAAGCTGTCCATCAGGAGCCTGGCGGTTACATAAGAGTAATTGGGGTCCAGCTCAACCATGGTTCGAGCTGTCATCACCAGTGAAGTGCGGACATCTTCCATTTTGACGCCCGGATAAAGATTCTTCAGAGTCTCATCGTAGATGCGCTCTGCTGAAACATCATTCAGCCCTTCGCAGGCTTCATTGATAATAGTTTGCAGACGATCAGTATCGAGTGGTCCCTGCTTACCATCCGCAAAAGTTACAGTGATTTCAGGCTGGTTGGCTTTGGGTGCTTCCTGTTTTTGTTGTTCACGCAAGCGCGCATGGTCAGCACGATATATCACATAGCTGCGTGCGATCTTGTGCTCGCCTGTGCGCATTAACGCCAGTTCGACTTGATCCTGGATGTCTTCAATATGAATGGTGCCGCCTGATGGCATGCGCCGACTGAAGATGTCTGTAATTTGTCGCGCCAACTGTTCCACAGATTCGTGGATGCGTGATGATGCGGCGGCATTACCTCCCTCTACAGCGAGGTAAGCCTTGGTAATTGCAACCGATATCTTGGACTCATCGTAGGCCACTACGGCACCGTTGCGCTTGATGACGCGCAATTGGCCCGGGGCTGTTGAGTTTACCGATACGGAGTCTTTCTGGGAGGGGGTGGCGGCCGTCGTGGAGCCGCCGGTTGGTTGTACTTCAGTCTGCATTGTTTGCTCCGTTGTGTTTCGCTACTACTAGTCTCCCAGGATCTATTCAGATGCTACGGAGATACTCTAGTACTGATTTTTTAATGTTCTTTTAATCTAGTAATACTCGTAATCTAGTGTTACCCGCTTTTCTGACTGGCAGATCGCCCGGGTATTGGCTTTGCTTATCAAACTCTCTTCAGTTTCTCTGCCTGGAAGCCTTGTCTGAGCCAAGTGGCTCGACTCTATTCGGCTTCGCATGCTTGCGCTTCGAAGGGGTTGCATCTTTTGCACCATCGGGGCCCGGTCAGGTCACCGTGATGTCTCTGTGCTTCCCCTGTAGTGAGGGTTGTGCCGGAAAACGAGAGCATAATTCTGTGTGCTGGCGTATGCCTGAATTGCTCGTTTTGACGTTTTTCTGGCGGAAAGAAACCCCCGTCTGACTCATTCAGTAGCGGAATACCGTCCACTGGACTTCGCTTCTGAACAGCCAGGCAGCGATTAAGCCATATACTATATATTGTGTTTTTGCGGCTGGACTTTAATTATTTTTTTAATGGGCCGCTGAGCCCCGATTTTACTGCTAATCCAATCCCGCGGTTTTGGCGATATTGCCAGTCTTGCCTCAAGCGCTTCTCTTATTATTGGGTCTGGGCGGCATACATGGCCGACTGATCCCTCACTAAAATTCTGTGACCACCAAGAATGAACCAAGCTCTTGATTTAAGCTCAATTTATACAACATATAGACAAGCATTAAATCACCAGCACAAGATAATGCGGTTATGGGCTTATTGCAAGAGCTTTTTATGTGAGTAATCTGTGTACAAAATGTGAATAGCTTGTTGTTGTGGCTGGGAAAAATGGTTTTCGGCCAGTTTGCGCCAAATTGGCGCATTATCGGTAATTCCGGGGGTCAATCTGGTGCCGTTTTGCAGCCGCCAGAAGGGGCAAAACCGGACAAATTGGCAATACTAGATATTGTGGTTGGTGATATGGCGCAGAAGGCTCGAATATGCCTAATTTGCCATCAGGAGGTATTCCAGCAGGGCCTTTTGCGAATGCAGTCTGTTTTCGGCTTCATCCCACACCACACTTTGCTCACCTTCCAGCACTTCAACAGTGACTTCTTCACCTCGGTGAGCAGGTAAACAGTGCATGAACAGGGCGTCAGGAGCGGCACTGGCCATGAGCTTTTCATCTACCTGAAAATTAACGAAGCTTGCGCCACGCTGGGCCTGCTCGTGTTCCTGGCCCATTGAGGCCCACACATCGGTCACTACCAGGTCGGCGTCGGCAACCGCTGCAGTCGGGTCATCTCCCAGACTTACCCATTCAGCATTCTGCGCAACCAGGTCCGCATTTGGTTCGAAACCTGTAGGGCAGGCGATACGCAGGTTGAAATTGAATATTGCGGCAGCGTTTATATAGGACTGGCACATGTTGTTGCCATCTCCAATCCAGGCCACGGTGCGGCCGCTGATGTCGCCGCGATGCTCAATATAGGTCTGCACGTCTGCCAGCAATTGGCAGGGGTGGAAGTCATCAGTAAGCGCATTGATGATCGGCACCGTGGCGTGCTCGGCAAATAATTCGAGTTTGGCGTGCTCAAAAGTCCTGATCGCGATACAATCAACCATGCGGGACAATACTCTTGCGCTGTCCTCTACCGGCTCACCCCGGCCCAACTGCGTGTCAGCATTGGCAAGGAACACCGCGTGGCCGCCCAGCTGCGCCATGGCAACCTCAAACGCTACACGTGTGCGGGTGGAAGACTTTTCAAATATCAGCCCGAGGGTCTTGCGTGTTGGCAGATCTGTGCTCACATCACCCCGTTTCAAGGCTATTGCGCGGTCGATAATGTGCCTCAGGGTATCCCGATCAAGATCCTGCAGTATGCGAAAATGTTGCAACGCCATGACGATGCCCGTGTCGTAGGTTTAAAACTGTTCTTTAATGAATAAAAAAAGGCAGCTCTCGCTACCCTGTTAAAGCGCAATTGTAGCCAGATACAGGGATTGGAGCAATTGCCCACCCTCCAACTATTGGTTATTGTGCAATTCCTGCGAGGATCTGCCTTGAACGCCATTGAACTCAAACTCTTCACAAGCCGCGTAACTGCTATCTGCGACGAAATGGGTCTGGTGCTGCGCCGCGCGGCATTTTCTCCCAATATCAAGGACAGGCTGGATTTTTCTTGCGCATTGTTCGGCCCTGATGGCGAGCTGTTTGCTCAGGCAGCCCATATTCCGGTGCACCTGGGCAGTATGGCATTTGCCATGCAGAGCATTGTATCGGGGCAGGACTGGTGCAGGGGCGATATGCTCATTCTCAATGATCCATTTCTCGGTGGCACGCATTTGCCCGATGTCACTGTAATCGCACCGGTTTTCCACGGAACATCAGATCGGCCTTGCGGCTTTGTTGCCAATCGGGCCCACCATGCGGATATTGGCTGTGACACACCTGGTTCCATGCCTATTTCGACTCACCTGGAAGAAGAGGGCATTGTCATCCCACCATCATGGTTGTTGCGTGATGGCGGTCTGGTCGCGTCAACTATGGAATTGCTGGGCATGACCGCAGATCAGTTATCGGGAGATCTGGCTGCCCAGGTGGGCGCCAATCATGTAGGCGTAGAGCGGTTGCAGGCTTTATTGGGGCAGCTGGGATACGAACGCTATGAGCAGGGTATGCAGGAGTTGAACAACTATGCAGACAGGATCACTGCGAGCATGTTGCAAACTCTTGTCTCTGGAGAGTATCGTTTTGAAGACTATCTGGATGATGACGGTCAGGGTACTGAGTGTATAAAACTGGCGCTCAAGATGACTATTACGCCAGAGCAAGTCCTGCTGGACTTTGCTGGCAGTGCCCAGCAAGTGCCAGGTAACCTTAATTGTCCCTTATCTGTGGTCGCGGCTGCGGCCTACTATTGCTTTAGATGCCTGATGCCGGCTGAAGCGCCCGCCTGCGCAGGCTTGTTTCGCCGGATCATTATCCGGGCACCCGTCGGAAGTATTGTTAATGCGGAGCGGCCAGCGGCTGTCGCGGCGGGCAATGTGGAAACCTCAATGCGTCTGGTGGATGTGGTATTTGGCGCGTTGGCGGGAGCCATGTCTGGTCATATACCCGCGGCCAGTCAGGGCACCATGAATAATATCGCCATGGGCGCAAGTGCCGGCGCCGGCGCTCCACGGTGGGACTATTACGAGACGCTGGCAGGTGGCATCGGTGGCGGCCCTAATTTTCCAGGACTCGACGCTGCCCATTCCCATATGACCAATACTTTGAACACTCCGATTGAAAGTCTTGAGTTGCATTATCCTCTGAGAGTAAGAGAGTACAGTGTGCGCCGGAACAGCGGTGGCATGGGACTAAATAAAGGCGGCAATGGCATTACGCGGGAGTATGAATTTCTGGCTCCTGCCCAGCTCAGCCTGCTAACCGAACGCAGACGATTGCAACCATGGTCACTGGCAGCGGGTGGCGGCGGCAGTAGTGGCCAGAATTTGTTAAATGGCACAGTACTACCAGGCAAATGCTGCGTTCAGGTCAAAGCCGGCGACAGACTTACCGTGCACACACCCGGTGGCGGGGGGTGGGGTCAGATTGAGTCTGCGTGAAGCAGTCGAAACGGTTGTTGAACACGGCTGGCGTGAGTTTCACGACTTACATCAAAATGGGGCAACGTGTAAAATAGGCTGATAAACCAGTATTCGCGAGGCAGTCGTATAATGAGTATCGAAGAAACCATTCAGGAACAAATTAATGCCAACAGCATATTGCTGTACATGAAAGGCAGTCCCGAGCAGCCGCAATGCGGTTTCTCTGCACAGGCAACGCAGATGCTCATGGCTTGTGGCAAGCGCTTCGCTTATGTGGATGTGCTCAGCAATCCGGATGTGCGCAGTAACCTCCCCAAGATCAGCAATTGGCCAACCTTTCCCCAGCTATTTGTCGACGGGGAACTCGTAGGAGGCTGCGATATCATTACAGAAATGTATGAGAAGGGTGAGCTGCAGACTTTGATTGAAAAATCTGGCGAGGAAGAAGGCGCATCGGATAGCCAGTAAAGTGCCATATGTCACTCTAATGTTATCTCCCTGACAGTGGCCAACCCCCGAGATCTTTCCAGGAATTAACTATTCGGCAAAACAGCTCGGCAGTCTTTTCTGCGTCGTAGCGTGCGGAATGCGCTTCGTTATTGTCAAATTCAATGCCTGCAGCTTCGCAGGCTCTTGATAATACTGTTTGGCCATAGGCCAGGCCGCTCAGGCTGGCTGTGTCAAAGCTGGAAAATGGATGAAACGGATTGCGTTTTAAGTTGTTGCGCGTGCTCGCCTGGTTCACAAAGCCGTGATCGAAATGCGCATTGTGCCCAACCAGTACTGCGCGCTTACAGTCGTGATTGCGCATTGATTCGCGAATAACTTTGAACATAGCCTGGAATACTTCCTTCTCTGAACGAGCTATACGCAAAGGGTGATAAGGATCAATGCCGGTAAATTTGAGCGCTTCAGCTTCAATATTGGCGCCTTCAAATGGGTGGATCCGGTGGAAAAAGGTCTGCTCGATACCCAGATATCCTGCTGCATCCATCTCCAGCAAGACTGCGCCGATTTCCAGTATGGCGTCTGTCTTGCAATTGAAACCGCCAGTTTCCACATCGATTACTACAGGCAGGTAACCGCGGAAACGTGAGGCGAACTCTGCAATTCCGGCGTCAGGATATTCTGATTGATCCGTCACCCGATACTCCCTTTAACCTTCCAGCGCAGTGTTTGTGAGGTAGCGATCGGGATAACCACATCGTCTTCGAACTTGAAACTTGCTGGCATTTGCCACTCCTGGCGTTGCAAGGTAATGCGATCAGTATTGCGCGGTAGTCCGTAAAAATCTGCTCCGTTGAAGCTGCTGAATCCTTCAAGATGATCCAGCGCATCTGCAGCCTCGAATACAGTTGCATAAAGTTCGATGGCGGCAGGAGCGGAATAGACACCGGCGCAGCCACAACTTGAAAGTTTCGTAGCCACAAGGTGCGGCGCAGAATCAGTACCGAGGAAGAAGCTGGTATTGCCACTGGTCGCGGCACGGATAAGCGCTTCCTGGTGTGTGTCGCGTTTGAGAATTGGCATGCAGAAATAATGGGGTTTAATACCGCCCGCCAACATATCAGTGCGATTGTAAAGCAAGTGATGCACTGTAATCGTGGCTCCAAGGTTGGCGCTGTGTTCTGTTACATACTGAACTGCATCACTGGTAGTAATGTGCTCCAGTACAATGCGCAGTTCCGGAAAACGTTGTTGTAGAGGTGCGAGTGTGTCATTGATGAATTGCGCTTCGCGGTCAAAAATATCTGTTTTTGGGTCCGTCGTTTCGCCGTGAATCAGAAGTGGCAGTCCGACTTCCTGCATCCTTTCTATGACATCGTAGGCTTTTGACAGTTGTGTTACGCCACTTTCTGAATTTGTCGTCGCTCCGGCAGGGTAATACTTGATGCCAATAATGCGGTCGTCGGCAGCGGCCTGCTCAACATCAATCTTTGAGGTGTTGTCCGTAAGGTACAACGTCATCAAGGGTTCGAAATGCATGTCTGCAGGTACTGCGGCCTGGATACGCGAATGATAGGCCAGCGCATCAGCGACGGTAACTACAGGGGGTTTGAGGTTCGGCATGACCACGGCACGGGCAAATACCCTGGCGCTGTGGGGCACTGTTGTTGTCAATGCGGTGTCGTCACGCAGGTGGAGGTGCCAGTCGTCGGGGCGGATAATGCTTAAGGTTTCGGCGCTCATTTACTTTGGCAATCTGCGAATTCGGCCTATTGTAGCTAATTACATGGCCTCTCTGCACCTGCATCCGTCATTCTTAGGGTTTTCAGCCTGATTTGGGTGGGCTTACTCGACATTGCCACTTGGTGCTAGAATACGCGTCTTTTTTTGTCCGGGGAGCGGAAATTTCGATTCCTGCGCCCGGCCGGGACAATAACCGAACTTAATAGCAATTCTGCACGTAGCACCGGAGCATCGTAATGTCAGGGATTAATAAAGTAGTGCTTGCCTATTCGGGCGGGCTGGACACGTCAGTTATTGCACGATGGTTGCAAGAGACTTATGGCTGTGAAGTGGTGACATTCACCGCTGATATTGGTCAGGGCGAAGAAGTTGAGCCGGCTCGCGCCAAAGCTGTGGCTATGGGTATCAAAGAGATCTTTATAGAAGATCTATGCGAAGAATTCGTCCGTGACTTTGTATTTCCTATGTTCAGAGCCAATGCCCTCTACGAGGGAGAGTATTTGCTCGGTACTTCTATTGCGCGCCCATTAATTGCCAAACGTCTGGTTGAAATTGCCGAAGCCACTGGTGCGGATGCCATTTCGCATGGTGCTACCGGTAAGGGTAATGATCAGGTGAGGTTTGAATTGGGTGCGTATGCCCTGAGCCCCAAGGTTAAGGTTATTGCACCCTGGCGTGAATGGGATCTGACCTCCCGCGACAAGCTGATGGCGTACTGTGAAACTCATGATATACCCGTGGAAATGAAGCGCGGCAAGAAGTCGCCATATTCCATGGATGCCAATCTGCTGCATATTTCTTACGAGGGAGACATTCTCGAAGATCCCGGCGCGGAACCCGAGGAAGCGATGTGGTTGCGCACGGTGGCACCGGAGGCTGCACCTGATCAGCCTGCTTATATCGAACTATCCTATGAAAAGGGCGATATCGTTGCAGTCGATGGCAAGACAATGGCGCCGGCTGCAGTGCTAAGGCATCTCAATGAAATTGCTGGAGCCCATGGAGTCGGTCGAGCTGACATCGTGGAGAATCGCTATGTGGGAATGAAATCCCGTGGTTGCTATGAGACACCTGGTGGTACGGTAATGCTCAAGGCACACCGGGCCATTGAGTCGATCACGCTGGATCGGGAACTGGCGCATCTGAAAGACGAGTTGATGCCGCGCTATGCGGAGTTGGTCTACAACGGCTATTGGTGGTCACCCGAACGTAAAGCCATCCAGACTCTGGTGGATTATTCGCAGGAGCATGTGAATGGCAAGGTAAGGCTGAAGCTTTACAAGGGTAATGTCATTGTTGTGGGTCGCGAATCGGATGAGTCGTTGTTTGATGAGCACATCGCCACGTTTGAGGATGATGCGGGTGCTTTTGACCAGGCAGATGCCACCGGATTTATCAAGCTGAATGCCTTGCGATTGCGTATAGCGGCGCTACGGGGACGCAAGTAAGCATTCTATTCGTCTGAGGTCTTGGCGCGATACTCGCACAGATCTTCTATGATGCAGGCCCCACAACGGGGCTTGCGAGCTACGCACACATAACGGCCATGCAGGATCAGCCAGTGATGTGCATCGAGTAGAAACTCTTCCGGAACCAGGCGAATCAGCCGGTCCTCGACTTCGCGCACATTCTTGCCGGGTGCTATCCCTGTGCGGTTTGAAACCCGGAAGATGTGCGTATCAACCGCCATCGCCAATTGCCTGAATGCTGTATTAAGCACCACATTGGCGGTTTTACGTCCTACGCCTGGTAATGCCTGCAATGCTTCCCGGTTGTCTGGGACCTGGGACTGATAATCCTCGATTAAAATCCTGCAAGTCTTGATTACATTTTCAGCCTTGGTATTGAACAGTCCAATGGTGCGTATATATTTCTTCAGCCCCGCCACTCCCAATTGCAGTATCGCCTCTGGAGTATTGGCAATGGCGAACAACTTCGCTGTGGCCTTGTTGACACTGACGTCTGTTGCTTGCGCACTGAGCATAACCGCAACCAACAATTCGAAATGGCTATTGAAATTCAGTTCCGTAGTAGGAGCAGAATTTTCCGCACGCCAGCGCGAGAATATTTCTGTGCGTTTGGTTTTGTTCATGACCTTTCGGTGATTCTGGCTCTTTTGACTCTGGGTAATTCGTTTCCTGATTTACCTTGGCGCAATCTTGTCAATGACTGCAATAATGCCAGAACCAGGCCAGCAATGATGAAAGATGCAGGTACCGTAGTGGGAAAGTGCCAGGCAAAAGTAAATTCGGGTAATTCATCTGCCGAGAGGGAGCTGAATACTTCCTGCCACTGGTTGAAAATACTACCAGTGGCAAGCAGTTCTCGCGTGACACCCAGCACCAGACAAATCAGCAGAAACCCGCCGCTGAGTATCAAGGCATGTTTAAGCGCTGAAACTGGCGCCTGTTTGTAGGCATGCAGTTCCATCTGTAGTAATAGCGCCATACTGCAGCTCAGGAGCGGTAAATATATACCAAGCCCTGACATCAAGGCCGGGGAATAATTCTGCAAAAAAAGCTGCAGTACTGTAACGGTAATGCTTAGTACGGCAAGGTAGCATGGAAAGCGCCAGGTTGCTTTAATATCGCCTGAAAGCAGAGAAATGGCGAGATTGCTTATCAGTGCAGTGATACTGAAAAGAACGGCAATTGCCAGTGCCGGGAATAGAGTAGAGGTGAGGGCAAGCAAAGGGGTCAGTGCCAACAGCTGCCATTCGAGCAAACGCCGTCCTTTATTGTGCGTAGAGATATTAAAATCGTTCCGCAAGCTCATGGCGTCCTCTCGATATTATTTTTACCAAGCCCGTACCAACAGATCATGTCTATCAGTGGTGTGCAGAATCCTGCCAGTAAAATCGTAAGGCAAACAGCGATGATGCTTGGGATGAGATTGCCCAGATTGAATAACAGCACGCTGATTACGCCTGCATAGATGGCTCTGCCGAATCTGGACATAGGCGTGCAGCCGCCAATTGGAGCCAAAAAGCAGGCGGCAAGGATATTGGAAAAAGTAAATACCTCTTGCAGTAGAACATAGGGGTCAATACCCGGATCACGCAGGTAAGTCAGCAGTAACAATCCTCCCAAAATAATGCACGGAACCAAGCTGTTCAGCAGGCCTCTTATGGACAAGTAGCCAGCGCCAACCAACAGCAAAAGGCTGGCGACCGGCGTAGCATCAGCGCCTGTGTCAAAGATTAATTCAGCAATTGGAGGGTAGGCAGATGCAAACAGCAGCAAGGTGGCAAGCACAGGATGAAATACTGCGCTGGCGCCACCGAACAGGTAGATGAGCGCAACCATCAGGCAGGCCGCGCCTATGGGGGCCCATGGCGCCAGGTCAGCGGGTAACAAAAGGCCGAGCAGTAAGCCAAAGTAAAATGCCCGGTAATTGATCAATGTCCGATCAGCTTGTTTTTGAGCTGTCTGTAAAAGCCAATGGACGATTGCTGCTGTCGCGATACATAAAAATATATTCGCGGCCATTGCCGAATCGCCATTCCAGCAAATGACTACTATTCCCGGTGATACAGCGAGAATAAATTGCAGCCACAACTGCGCAGTGTCTAAATTGTCGTGTAGCAAAGGGGATACCGGGTGCATCTGATTCAAGTATCACCCCCGGTTTTCGTATCATTGCTCTGGTCGCGCTTGGCTTTGACGCGTGCGACAGCAGCGGCGATTTCCTGCTGCGCGGTTGTGCGGGAAAAACCTGCGTTCGGCCGGCTATGGTCATGCTGGTTCGTCGTGGCAACGATGTTCACTTTGGAGTCGGGCTTTTCCAGACGAAAGCGATTTTGCCGCATGCGCGCCTGCCAATGCTCGGCCAGTTTTTGTTCAGTCAATTGTTTTTGCAAAACCTGTCTTGCGGATTGAAATTTTTCTACCAGTGAGATGCGGCTGGGGCACACATAGTCGCATGCTCCACATTCCAGACATTGGTCGAGGTCAAATTGTTCCAGGGCGACTATGTCATTCTGCACGGCTACTCGGTATAGCTGTTGCGGGAATAAGTCGACAGGACAGACGTCCGAGCAGCGGTTACATCCGATACATGGCGCAGCACTGCCTTGCGGATTAATGTCAGGCTCGAACTTACAGACAATACAATTGGTGTCCCATGTAACAAAGGTATTTGACGCATCAACCGCATGCGCTCGCATGGCCCCGCCTGTAAAACTGGTGTGTTCAGTAGAAGAATCAAGCCCACACACTTGCAAAAGGAATTCAACTGGCGTGCCCAGGCAGACCTTGAAATTTTTTGGAGTACGAAGTGGGCTTCCTGTAAGCGTTGTAATGCGGGTCACCTGTGGTATGCCGTTAATGACAGCTTCTTTGGTGGCAAATGCAGTCCCCGCATCGAGTATAGCCACGCCGGTTTGCAGTGCGTCTTCTGCGCTTCTTAGTCTGGTTCCGGTGATGGCACGGGTCAAAACCACCGGTTCATGGGCCGGGTAGATCGCAGGAATTCTGGCTATTCTAATTGCGCTGCCTGCTGTCGCTTTTTTTAGCGCGAGCATTGCCGCAGAATTACGATTTGTGATTGCAATAGAACAGGTTTGTGCTGCGCATGCCTGTTGCAAGATACTGGCACCAGTGACTACCTCATCAGCATGTTCCCGCAACAGTGCCGTGTTGGCTGACACGTATGGGTCAGTTTCCACAGCATTGATTACAAGGTGTTGTACGCCCTGAACCTTTAGCTCGCTCAATAAGCCAGTCAACGTTTCCAAATGGTTATTGGGATCACGGATACCTGCATCGGTAATCCGCTGCAGCAGTTCATCCGGCATGAGCTGTCGCCAATCATCAATGCTGCAAAGCTCGATCGATTCTTCCGCACCATCGCTGGCGATAGTAATTGTGGTTATTATTTGTGAGGGCCCAGCACCTGACGTGCAAATATTGTCAATTAGTCCCGAAGTGGGTGAATGAATTGGCGCGGCATCAGAAAATGGGATCGTCAGATTTTGATACATGAGTACCGGATCACCCTTCTTGACAATCAATTCGCCAGATTCGTGCAGGTTTTTCAGATCAAGCACAAGTTTGTCAGGCGCCGGGCAAGGCACGATTCGAGAGCGCAATGCAGATGTGGTTGCATCAATAGGGCGGATACCTTTGAGTGCTCTGCGCCACAACATCAGGGAGCCACGCGCGTTGGAAGTGATTGGCCTTTTGTGGAGAGTCCAATCAGTTGTAATTGATGCGCAGGTTCAGTTGGGAGCATGTCTATACAATCCACCGGGCAGGGATCGACGCATAAATCACAACCCGTACATTCGGAACTGATAATCGTATGCATAAGTTTTGGTCCACCCAGAATCGCATCAACCGGGCAGGCCTGAATGCATTTGGTGCATCCGATACATTCTGCTTCGCGAATAACGGCAACACGCAATGCCAGCTCCTCACCATGGGCTGGATTAAGGCGCCGGGGCTGGGCGGCCAGTAATGCAGCGAGCCGACGGATTGTGGTTTGACCGCCTGGTGGGCACTGATTGAAAGGTGTGCCCCTGGCAATAGCCTCGGCATAAGGGAGGCAACCTGGGTGTCCACACTGTCCGCATTGAGTTTGCGGAAGCATGCTGTTGATACTGTCAATGATGTTTGGTTTGCGTCGTTGATCTCGCAAATAGCCGTATGTGATGCGAGCAATATAGGCGAGCAGGGATAGAGAACAGATTGCAGACAACCAGACGAGAAATTGAGGGTTGCTTGCAAGCGCTTCCATTAGGCTGCCCCCGACATGCTCAGCAGACAGAGCGAAACAATGCCGGCACTGATGAGCCTGATTGGCATACCGGCAAATGCGGGAGGAATTGGTAATAGTTGCAGGCGCTCATTAAAGGCAGCAAACAGGAGCAGCAATACGGAGAATCCCAATGCGCTCCCAAATATAGACGCAAGCAAGACAGGTATCGGTGCAGCGGTCAGGGTTGTACTCAGAGCCAGTCCAATGATGGCGCTGTTGCCAGACAGCAGCAGAAGTTCCAGACCATGACGATGCCAGGCTAGCGGGAGTGCTTTGCTGACGGTTGCCGCGAGCAAAGTGACAATGCCGGCACTCACCAAAACGAATAGTACCAGTGCGAGAGCTTGCAGATTGAGCGGCACCAGTACCAGACGCAGGAGCGTCAGGTTGATAATGGTGCTGAGAACCATGACGGGAAAGCTCGCAATTGCCATATCCGCAGCTGTTTGCAAGCGGGGGCTGAAAGCAAACAGAGAGGAAATACCCAGTTGTTGCACCAGTACAATATTATTGAGAATTGCGGCTGTTATCAGGATGCTGAAAAATTCAGTCACGGAGGTCCGACTCTCACTCTGTGGTCAGGGGATTCATGCTGGTGATTCTAGCACGTGGCTAGCGACCAGCTCAGCGTGCCCGAATGGGAGATGTTCTGAACGAGTTACTCGGGAAACAAACCGGGTGAATAGGGGGCAGGAACGCGATACTGGGTCAGAATTCGTTCTTCGGAAGTCACCGCATCTTCATGATTGATGACCATTTGATAGCCATTGTCATTTTCGAAAACGACATCAGGTCTGGAGTTGCGCTCCAGTATATGGGTAAACTGCTCGAAGTCCCGAACGCGTTCTCCATTTACATAATCCACTACCCAGTTGCGCCAGTCGTGATAGCCCAGATTGACATCAGCCGCCAGTACTTGCAGTGCGACCACGACTTCGCGCCGCTCAGGCGAGCTCCATTCGTTGCGCGCCTGCAGTAAGCTTACAGGTGCCGACCGGGCCCAGTCATTGCCCCAACGCTTGATCAGATTCATATTCAGTGGCACAAACAAAACACCGCCGTAAATATAATATTTTGGCAGTTCGTCAAACTTCTCACCGGCAACAAGGCTGTAGCTGTCAAGTGCGCGCCTGGCTTCAATGGCAGTAGTGCTAACCTGCCCATTGCGAGCATAAGTGATTTGCACCTCATCGCCGATGTCATGCAGGTCAATGGCATGTTTGTAATCGGTTAACAAATTTTCAGATATACGTATGCTGCCATCATCAGCGACATCGAAATCATCTATTTGCAAAATCACATCGTTTTCCCGCAAAACACCCTGGGCGGGAGCGCCATCGAACACCTTGATAACCAGCACGCCGTTCTGGTCAGTGGTCAGTCCATATGCAGCCTTGGCCGAAGGGCTGTCCAGAGTTTGCGTGCGAAACCCCAGATCGGGGAAGCCATCGAGCGTATTATCTTCGCTGTCACGCAGCACGTGGCGAATAATGCTGGGCGGCACAAAATAGCCGAGATTTTCAGCCCGGCCACCAGCATTGGCCTGCATGACTACTCCCACAATTTCCTGATCGACGATCACCGGGCCGCCGCTATTACCAGGATTGATTGCCGCATCGATCTGACCAGCGAATAAATAAGACCCGGCATGGGCATATACCTGATGTTCCATGCGGGAAAGGATGCCCTTGGTAATACTCAGGGATTTACCGCCAAATGGATAGCCATAGACTGAGACTTCTTGCAGCGGCTCGGGCAAGTCACCAATTGGCAATGACTTCAGGTCGCTAAAGAATCCAGGCTCGTCAACTGTAACCAATGCCAGATCTGCTTCATGAGAGACGAATACAACGCGCGCGAGATAGCGTTGTGGGTCATTGTGTTTTTGTGCTTGCACATAGCTGGCATCGGCGACGACATGGGCATTGGTCAGAATGAGGTTGCCTGCAATTACCGACCCCGAGCCGGTAGATTGGCGCGGCGTTAATAGACGCCACGGCGTGAAATAATCCGGAGCTGCCTGGGTCGTATAGATTTTTATTACCGAATCTTCTATCGCCCTGATTTCACTCAACTGCGCCACTGCCTGCACACTGCCAAAAAGCAGAACAACTGCAATGCACAATGATTGCATAGCACTACAGAACAATGCAGGGACAGGGACCAGTGAATTGCGGCGTCGATTCATCATATAGCCAGCCTTGTATTTCAGGTTTCTCGGTTCTTGATAACAAAAGGAGACCGGAGAAGCTTATTATGAACTTCAATTGAGTGCCAGTTTATAACTGGCCGGGGTATCAAGTGACTCGCATACCCGGTTCGGCACCACTGTCCGGTGTCAGTAGCCAGATATCCTTGCCACCGGGACCGGCGGCGAGAACCATGCCTTCAGAAACCCCAAATTTCATTTTGCGGGGCTGCAAATTAGCAACGACCACCGTGAGTCTACCCTGCAGATCAGCAGGGTCATAGGCAGATTTGATGCCCGAGAATACGGTGCGCTCGATAGGGTTTCCCTGTGAGTCGTTACCCAGGTTTAGCTTAAGCTGCAGTAATTTGTCTGCGCCTTCTACGTGTGAGGCTTCGACAATTCGGGCTATCCGTAAATCGACGGCAGAGAAGGCTGCAAAATCAATCTCTGCCTCGAAACCGGTTGTATCTCCTGGCTTCTCTGCTTGCTGCGCAGCAGGTTTTTGTTGGCCTTCAAATTCATCGCGCGTTGCGTCAACCATTGCGTTCACCTTGTCAGTTTCAACCCTTGTCATCAAGGGTACGAAGCGATTGATTTTATGATCGATCAGCAGGGTGTCAGCATCATCCCATACCAACTCCGGGATATTGAGGAACTGCTCTGCCTTTTCTGCCATTGCGGGCAATACTGGTTTGAGGTAGCAGATCAACAATCTGAATGCGTTGATACCAGTGCTACATATAGCCTGTAATTCCGGGGATTGTTTGTCGTCTTTGGCGATCACCCAGGGCTGTTTGTCATTAATGTATTGATTAGCCTTGTCCGCCAGGGCCATGATGATGCGTATAGCCTTACTGTATTCCCGTTGTTCAAAGTGTTCAGTAATGCCTTGCTTGGCTTGTTGCATTTCTTCAAGCAACTGTTGGTTGTGCGGCTCAGTGGCCAGTTGCCCTTTAAAGCCTTTGGTAATGAAACCGGAGCAACGGCTGGCAATGTTGACTACCTTACCCACTAAATCAGAATTGACTCGTTGTGCAAAATCCTCGAGATTCAAATCCAGATCATCCACACCCGAAGATAGCTTTGCTGCAAGAAAATAGCGCAAGTATTCCGGATTGAGGTGGTCAAGATAAGTGCGCGCATTAATAAAGGTGCCACGGGACTTCGACATCTTGGTGCCATCGACCGTAAGAAATCCGTGCGCGAACACAGCCGTGGGTGTGCGATAACCGGCGCTGCTCAGCATGGCCGGCCATAACAATGTATGAAAATTGATAATGTCCTTACCGATAAAGTGATACACCTCTGCAGATGAATCCGGCTTCCAGTACTCCATAAAGTCGGAGCCATTGCGATCGCAATAGTTCTTGAGGCTGGCAATGTAACCGATCGGCGCATCCACCCACACATAGAAATATTTGTCTTGCGTACCAGGAATCTTGAAGCCGAAATAAGGCGCGTCGCGACTTATATCCCATTCTTGCAATTCCTCGTCGAGCCACTCGCTTAGCTTGTTAGCCACTGGCACCTGCAGTGTTCCGCTGCGTGTCCATTTTTGCAGCATTTCCTTAAAGACTGGCAGGGTGAAGAAGAAATGCTCAGATTGTTTCTCTACCGGAGTCGCGCCTGAAATTTTTGATCTGGGATCGATGAGCTCTGCGGGGCTGTACGTGGAGCCGCACACTTCACAATTATCGCCATACTGACCATTAGCTTTGCAACGGGGGCAGGTACCGACGATGTAGCGATCTGCGAGAAACAGTTGCTTCTCCGGATCGAATAATTGGGTGATAATGCGGCGGGCGATGTGGCCGTTGGCATCCAATGTATTAAAGATGCTTTCAGTGAGTTCCTGATTTTCCTCACTGTGAGTGGAATGATAATTGTCAAACCCAATAAGGAAATCGGCAAAGTCCTGCTCATGTGCGGCTTTAACTTCGGCAATCAATTGCTCTGGAGTTATGCCTCGTGCTTCGGCGCTAAGCATGATGGCGGTGCCATGGGCATCGTCTGCACAGACGTACACACAGTCGTGTCCGCATAATTTTTGCAAGCGCACCCAGATGTCTGTCTGGATGACTTCCATCAGGTGTCCAAGGTGGATTGCCCCATTAGCGTAAGGCAGGGCTCCGGTTACGAGGATCTTGCGTTTTTTCACGATAATTCCTATTCAGTTTGCCTATCCGTAGCGGTTCAGGGTAGCCGCTAAATCTCGATCATCTCGAAATCTTCTTTGCCCACACCACAATCCGGGCACATCCAGTCATCCGGGATTTCATCCCAGGTAGTTCTGGGTGCTATTCCTTCGTCGGGTAATCCTTGCTCCTCATCATAAATGAAGCCGCAAACCAGACACTGCCATTTTTTCATTACTCGCTCTCCTGCTGCTGGGTATGGTTTATGCAGTTCCCCGGGCGAACCAGGCGCTTTTCGAGACGGGTGCTGGTCTAAAGAAGAAGGGGATGATCGCGTAGATTGCTGTACGCCAAATCCTCCATGGGGTGAACTCCACAAGCGCAGGCATCATACTGCAAAGAAAAGGTAATTTCAGCCCTCAAGAGCCGCAATATCTGACTTGCAGCCAATTAAGAGATGATTCGAGTCTGAATAGGTTTTATCATGCGCGTTCCTTTTCACTCTGAGGTTAACAGGCAGGAATCGCACCATGACAATCAAGTCGGACCGTTGGATTAAACGCATGGCTCGTGAAGAGGGGATGATCGAACCCTTTGAACCGGACCAGGTAAGGTTTGTCGATGGACAGAAAGTTATCTCTTACGGCGTTTCCAGCTACGGCTATGACGTGCGCTGTGCCAGTGAATTCAAGATATTCACTAATGTGCACACCCAAACGGTAGTAGATCCCAAAAATTTTGACGAGACCAGTTTTGTCTCCATCGATGAGCCAATTTGCGTTATTCCCCCCAACTCCTTCGCGCTGGCACGTACCATCGAATATTTCCGTATTCCGAAAGACGTGTTAACAGTTTGCCTGGGAAAATCCACTTATGCACGCTGCGGTATTATTGTAAACGTCACCCCCCTTGAACCGGAATGGGAAGGGCATGTAACGCTGGAATTTTCCAATACCACACCATTGCCCGCAAAAATATATGCCAATGAAGGTGTAGCCCAGATGTTGTTCTATCAATCTGATGAGCAATGCGAAGTAACGTACAAGCAGCGCGGTGGCAAGTACATGGGACAAACTGGCGTGACCCCTCCCAAAGCCTGATCCGTCAATTTTTCTACGCCCAATCTTCGAATTTGTCGTCAAGATTCTGACGAATTCAATAAATATGGATTCGCACTGTTATGTGCCTGATTGCATTAAGGCCAATTAATATGTGGCCTGTAGCTATATTAAAGATCGGGATTCCAGTTTGGAACGGAACTTGCACACAGTAGTACAAAGTTCTGTCTAGAGAATTCGAACGGGGACAAACGCAGCTCTGCTTCAGCAACACAGCTGGTTCGACTGCGATTAATGGTTGAATTCCGACTTGCATCTTAATTCGGCACAAGGTGTGCCCGAACTAAAGAGTAAATCGTCAGAAACAGAATTTAGTTTAGTTAAACAATTAAATGGAATTTCAGTAGTAAATAAATAATAAGGAGCATGCAAAGGCATGACCGACCACAAATGCGTCGTAGGTAGTAGTTGTGCAGCCTATTCCAGCTTCGCGGGCTACTCTCACGTCCGACCCTCCCTATTAAACAAAAAAACATCGTCGGCAGTGGGCCGAGCGTTTCCAGGTCTATTTTGAGAACGGGGCAACAACAATGACTTCAGCAAGCAGCGCATCGCCAATCAAGGGTCTGCAATCCGGGGAAGAAGTCACGGATCAGGACTTATGCGAAGTTGTTGAGCGCTATGCGCCATTGGTGAAGCGTATTGCGCATCATCTGCTACTGCGTATGCCCGCGAGTGTTCAAATTGATGATCTGATTCAGTCGGGGATGATCGGATTATTGGAAGCTGCGCGTAAATACGATGTAAGCAAGGGCGCGAGTTTTGAAACCTACGCTGGTATTCGCATTCGCGGCTCAATGCTGGATGAAGTGCGCAAAGGCGACTGGGCACCACGGTCAGTGCATCGCAAATCCAGAAAAGTAGCTGAAGCGATCAAGGCAATTGAAGCCAGAACCGGACAAGACGCCAAAGATAAAGAGATTGCCAAAGAGCTCGATATCGACCTGAACGCCTATTACACCATTCTGCAGGACGCGTCAGGCAGTCGCTTGTTCAGCTTCGATGACATTATGGAAGGCGACGATTCGGCGATTGAACTGGCGGCGGGTGAGTTGCCTGGCCCATGCGATGGCTTGCAGCGCTCGACTTTCAAGGCGCATCTCGCACGTGCCATTGAAGGCCTACCTGAACGGGAACGGCTTGTACTGGCGCTATATTATGACGAAGAGCTCAACCTGAAAGAAATCGGCGAAGTCATCGGCGTGAGTGAATCTCGCGTTAGCCAGATCCACAGCCAGGCCGCCATGCGTCTGCGGGCCAGACTTACTGAATGGAATTGAGCGCAATTCTGCTCTGACTCTGCTGTGCCCTCGCGGTTTCAGTACACCACTGTTGCTCAAGCCCGGTTATACTCCCGGATATGACTGAAACTGTTGCTGCTGCATCTCCTTCTAATTGCCTGCTACGCGCGCGCAGATTGTTCTGCGAACGCGGAGAACGTGTGTTATTTGACCAGTTGAGTTTTGATTTACAACGCGGGCAGGTGATGCAGGTTGCCGGCAGTAATGGCAGCGGGAAAACCACGCTGTTACGCATGGTATGTGGTTTGAATGATAGCTATGAAGGGTCGATCGAATGGCAGCCCGACGATCCCAACAGTCATTTTGAGGCCTTCCTGGCTAACCTGATTTACATCGGTCATCGTGCCGGTGTGAACAAGATATTGACTCCATTAGAAAATCTGCGCTGGAGTTGCGGCATTCAGGTACGCGCGGATGATGAGGAGTTGCTGGAAGCCCTGGCTCGGGTTGGCCTCAGAGGCTTTGAAGAATCCCAATGCTTTACTCTCTCGGCAGGGCAACAACAACGTGTGTCGCTCGCAAGATTGCTGGCCTGTCCTGCTGCAATTTGGATTCTAGACGAACCTTTTACCACGCTGGATGCGACGGGCGTGCAATGGCTGGAGCAACTTATTCACGACCACGCCAGTGCAGGGGGAGGCGTGATGATTACGACCCATCACCAACTCCGGGTGGACAACCTGAGTGTGCTCAGTCTTGGATAATTCTATGGAAAGCCAGACAGCCACAACATTCGATGCTTTCCGCCATACCCTGAAGCGGGATCTGATTGTTGCCTATAAAAGGAAGAACGACGTGGTGAATCCATTTATGTTCTTCCTTATCGTTGCCAGTCTGTTTCCCATTGGTATCAGTCCCGAGCCGGATCGCCTGGCGGAGGTGGCGGCCGGGGTATTGTGGATTTCCGCCTTACTGGCAGCCATGCTTTCCATGGATAACCTGTTCCGTGCTGATTACGAAGATGGCTCGCTCGAACAATTACTGCTAAGTCCCCACCCACTTTATTTTCTGGTGCTGGCAAAGAACATCAGCCACTGGCTGGTAAGTGGATTACCGGTCGTCCTGGTGTCACCCCTGATCGCGTATATGCTCAATTTGCCTGCTGAATCCTACCTGGTGCTGTTCCTGACCTTGATGCTTGGTACGCCGGTACTCAGTTTGCTGGGATCTATTGGTGTCGCCTTGACAGTGGGACTGGGAAGTCGTGGATTGATTCTCGCGGTTATTACTTTACCCATGTGTGTGCCGGTCTTGATTGCCGGAACACTGGCAGTTGAGCAGACCCAAAACGGCGCTTCATTGGCTGGTTTTCTTGCGATTCTCGGTGCCATGTTGGTAGGGGCGATTTCGCTGGCTCCACTGGCTTCGGCTGCAGCTTTGAAAATAAGCGTTAACTGAGTCCATAGTGGTCTGAAATAGGCATTACCTCGTAATTACACTGCGTTACAATACGTAACAAGGCCCCTATATTGGGGCGTGATATAGTCATTTTCAGTAGTAAAAGGGTGACGGGAACAATCGAAAATGTGGCTGTGGTTTTCAAAGCTGGGTTCACCCAAGTGGTTTTACGAACTGTCAGGTAAATGGCTACCCTGGCTGGTTGCCGCAATGTCCATTTTATTGCTTGTCGGCATTGTGTGGGCACTCTTGTTCGTGCCGCCTGACTACCAGCAGGGCGATACGATTCGCATCATGTATATCCATGTGCCGTTCGCCAGTATATCGCTGGCATTTTTTCCACTTATGGCAGTCGCCGGCACCATTACACTGGTGTGGCGCATGAAACTGGCGGATATGGTCGCCAAAACAGCGGCACCACTGGGCGCATGGTTTACTGCGCTGGCGCTGGCTTCAGGTTCGATCTGGGGTAGCGATATCTGGGGCACCTGGTGGATATGGGATGGGCGACTGACGTCGATGCTGCTGCAGTTTTTCCTTCTCATCGGCATCATTTCATTGCGCTCGGCTCTTGAAGATAGTGAGGCGGCTGCAAAAGCCTGTGCTGTGCTTTCAATTGTGGGTTGCATCAATGTTGTGGTTATTAAATATTCCGTGGACTGGTGGAATACGCTGCATCAACCATCCAGCCCAATCGGTCTGTCAGATGAGTCGCCTAACGGTCCGGAGATTTGGGTACCGTTGCTAATTATGATTGCGGCGATTTATTTATTTTTTGCTGTGAGTCTTATTTTGTCGACTCGCAATGAAATTCTTATTCGGGAAAGGCGCGCCCAATGGGTGCAAGACATGGTTAAGCGGGAAGCTTAAATCTGGAGCTAGCTGAATGTTGGAAGCAATAAAATTTTCAAGTCTCGGCGAGTTTCTCAATATGGGAGGCTACGCATTTAATGTGTGGTCTGTATATGTCCTTTTTGCCGTTTTTTTCTTCATTAATATTTATTTTCCGTTGTTGCGCAAAAAACAAATACTCAAAGAGCAGAAGCGCCGCCAGTATTTTCAGCAAGAAGGCGCAGTCGCAGGAATGGCGGATTCTACCGGAGAAGAGTCATGAAACCACATCGACGCAAGCGGTTAGGTATTATTATTTTTATCGCGGTGGGTATGTCCGCAGCGATAGGGCTGACATTGTATGCCTTAAGCCAAAACATAGATCTGTTTTACACGCCTACGCAGATTGCAGATGGTGAGGTTGGTCCTGGCCAGCGCATCAGGGTGGGAGGTATGGTTAAAGAAGGATCAATAGTCAGTGCAGACGACAGCCTGAGAGTTGTATTCAGCACTACTGACTACGCCAACGATGTTGCAATCCATTACGAAGGTATTTTGCCGGATTTGTTTCGTGAAGGGCAGGGCGTCGTTGTCGAAGGGTCACTCGATGAGGCTGGGGTGTTTCAGGCTTCACGTGTACTGGCCAAGCACGATGAGAATTACATGTCGCAGGAAGTTCAACAAGCGCTGGATCGTGCCGGGGCGTCACCTGCCAATCATGAATTCGGCAATAGCGAAGGCGACTACGACTGAGAGGTTTTATGATTCCTGAGCTCGGACATTTTTCATTAATTCTTGCATTCTGCCTTAGTGTGATACTTGGCACGTTACCGCTGATCGGTGCGAGCCGGGGAAACGTCGTCTGGATGAGCCTGGCGCGACCGATTGCCGCGGGTATATTTGTCTTTCTCGCACTTTGTGTCGCTGTATTGGCATATGCATTTCTTACTGATGATTTTTCTGTGCAATTTGTTGCGCAGCACTCCAACTCCCTCCTGCCGACACGATATAAGATGACTGCTGTATGGGGTGGTCACGAAGGGTCATTTCTGGTTTGGACATTCATGCTTTCAGGCTGGATGCTGGCGGTCGGCATTTTTAGCAAGAGTATGCCGCTGGAATTTGTGTCCCGGGTGCTCGGCGTGCTTGGCATACTGACCAGTGCATATATCTTGTTTATGCTGGCAACTTCCAACCCGTTCGCCCGTATTGTGCCGTTACCTCCGGCCGACGGTGCGGACCTGAACTCTGCATTGCAGGACTTCGGTTTCATCATACATCCACCCACACTCTATATGGGCTATGTTGGCTTCTCGGTGGTTTTCGCGTTCGCAATCGCAGCTCTGCTGAGCGGCAGGCTCGATGCAGCGTGGGCGCGGTGGTCCAGACCCTGGGCCAATGTGTCCTGGGCCATACTGACTATCGGTATCGCACTGGGTAGCTGGTGGGCCTACTACGAACTCGGTTGGGGCGGCTGGTGGGCCTGGGATCCGGTTGAAAACCCGCCGCTGATTACCTGGTTATTCGGTACAGCACTGGTACATTCCCTGGCGGTCACCGAGAAGCGCGGAGTATTCAAGAGTTGGTCTGTCTTGCTGGCAATACTGGCTTTCGCGGGTAGTCTGCTTGGCACATTTATTACCAGATCCGGGCTGCTCACATCTGTACATGCCTTCGCTAGCGATCCCTCTCGTGGCGTGTTTATCCTTGGCATTCTGGGTCTGGCGATCGGTGGTTCCCTACTGCTGTTCGCGCTGCGCGCTCCATTGATGAAGAGCGAAGCAGGGTTTAGTTTATGTTCTCGAGAGATGCTGCTGCTGGGTAACAATATTTTACTGGTGGTATCTGCAGCCTCCATATTTCTGGGTACGCTTTTCCCTATGGTCTATCAGGCGATCACTGATGACCTTATTTCAATTGGCCCTCCGTACTTCAACACGATATTTGTGCCGTTGATGATCTTGCTCGTGATGTTATTGGGTATAGGCCCGCTGAGCCGCTGGAAAAAAACTTCACCAGCCTATCTGGTACAACAACTCGGCAAGGTCGTGCTGGCGAGCCTGGTAATAGGGATAGTTCTGCCATTGATTATCCTGCTGGAATTTTCCATGACCGCCACGATTACACTTTCATTGGCAGCATGGATTGTACTGACCATGTTGAAGGACCTCTCGAACAAGACCGCGAACAAACCCACGCGACTGCAGGGGCTGCGCTCGCTGACATTCAGTTACTATGGTATGCAGGTGGCACATTTTGGCGCCGCTGTTTTGCTGATCGGTGCGGCACTTTCCACAGGTTTTTCGATAGAGCGCAGTGCGTTGCTCGACACAGGAGACAGTATTGATCTGGGTGGCTATACATTTGCGTTTATGGGTAGCGAACCGGTACAGGGACCTAATTATATCGGTGATGAGGCGACTATCGAAGTGACGCGTGAAGGTGAGGCGATTGAAACATTACATCCCCAACGTCGTGTCTACACCGCCAGTGGCACCCCTTCAACTGAGATGGCCATTGACGCGGGATTTTTGCGAGACCTGTTTGTCACACTCGGCGAGCGTAAACCCGATGGGGCCTGGTCAATGACTATATACGTGAAACCGTTTATACGATGGGTCTGGTTAGGCGCTATATTTATGGCGATCGGTGGCACAGTAGCCGCTGGAGACAAACGTTATCGTCGTCTACAGCAGCGCCAGGCAAAAACTACACAAGACAAACTGGGTGCAGGCATGCAGCCGGCAAGTTAATACAAATATGAGTAAGTTAAAATTTTACATTCCTGTTATTGGTTTTTTTGCACTAGCCATTCTGTTGTGGCGGGGTTTGTATCTGGAACAGGGTGAGCTACCTTCAATGCTCATAGACAAGCCCATGCCGCAGTTTGTCATGAGTACAGTGGAAGGCGCTCCCGTGACCAATGCCGATCTGCCTGACGAGATGTTTCTGTTAAACGTATGGGGAAGTTATTGCCTGCCTTGTCTGGTTGAACACCCGACCCTGATGCGATTGTCAGAAGAAGGGACGATTCCTGTGGTGGGTGTGAATTACCGGGACCGACAGGATCTGGCAATTGATTGGCTGGATGACAACGGGGACCCTTTTGCATTCAGTATTCTGGATGAAGATGGTCGCTTTGGCATTGACCTTGGTGTGTATGGCGCGCCTGAAACATACCTTGTCGATGGTGATGGTGTCATTCGCTATCGCCACGTTAGTGTGCTGGATGAAGTGATCTGGGAAAATGAATTCCTGCCAGCAATTGCAGAGCTACGCGCTGAGCCTGCAAATTGATGAAAAGCATTTTGTTTCTCACATCCAATAAGAGCGATTCCCGCAATGGGCCTGGCTGGCAATCCAGCAAGTTGCTGAGTTGTTTTTCAGTGGTTTTTTTCGCAGTAGCAATTCTGCAATTGAGCGACGCCCAAGCCGCGGTAGATACCTTTGCATTCGATACGGAAGAGCAGCAGCAGCGTTTTCGCCGCTTGTCTGATGAGCTGCGCTGTCCTATGTGTCAAAACACCAACCTGACAGGCTCTACTGGAGGTGTTGCTGAAGATTTGCGGCGCGAAGTACACCGCATGATTATGGAAGGCATGACTGATGAAGAAATCGAACAATTCATGTTTGAGCGTTACGGGGACTTTATTTTCTACCGGCCACGACTAAGGGCAGAAACCCTGCTGCTCTGGTTTGGGCCACTGGTATTTTTGCTAATCGGGGCTGCGGCTGGCTTCGGTATTTGGCGACGCGCAAGGCAACAGGAAAATAGTGCACCGCAGTTGGATGTCAATCAGCAGGAAAAGCTCAGGGATTTGCTCGGGCAAAAGGATTCATAAAAGAGGATGGTCGCCTAACTCGTGTCTTTCTGGATAATTACACTTGTATTATTTGCAGTCGCTGCACTGTTTGTAGCGCTGCCCTTACTGCTGCGCACCGGCGCAGGAAGCTATGCGTCCGAGGTAATGCGTCGCAATGCCAATATTGCCTTGTTCCAGGAGCGAAGCGATGAGTTCGAGCAGGAGCTTAACTCCGGCAATATTGACAAGGCCCAGTTCGATGCACTCTTGCAAGAACTACAACAGAACTTGCTGGCCGATGCGGGAGCGCCTGCAGCAGCGCCGGTTTCTGAACGCCAGACCAGCAAATGGCGCACTTATGCGCTGCCTCTTGTATTGATTGCCATCATGCCCGTTGTGGCATATCTCATGTACTCCGAGTGGGGTTATATTGACGATGTGGAATTGATGGATTTGTTTCAGCGGACGGTAAGTAACCAGGGAGATCAGGCTGAATCTCAAGAGTTGATTGTGAAGCTTGGAGAAGTAGTTCAAGCAGATCAGAACCGAGAGTGGGCGTGGTATTTCCTGGGGGAAAATTTTGCCGCACTGGGCATGTTCGCGGAAGCAGAAATCGCCTATCAACAATCCGCAGATCGTCTTGAAGAAGGTTCGGAGAAAGCGCTGGTCCTCGGTCGAGTAGCCCTCACCAAATATATAAATTCCGAGTTTATGATAACTGATGAAGTGATGTCGGTCATACAACAAGCGCGCGCGTTGAACCCCAGAGAGGCCTCAGTTTTACAATTGTTGGCGGCAGATGCTGAAGAACGACAGGATTATGAAGAAGCGATTGAATACTGGCGCCTGTTGGTGCAAATAAATCCCAATTCTCCCCAGGCTGAGGTGCTGCGACAAAATATCGCGCGAGCCCAGACTGTTTTGGGGCAGGATGTAGCCGAGGGCGGACCGGCCATCGACGTCAATATTTCACTGGCGGACAGCGTGCAACTGGCTCCGGAAACCCGAGTCTTTGTTACCGCGCGCAATGCGGAAAGAGAAGGGATGCCGCCATTGGCTGTAGTACCTTTGACTGTGGCTCAGTTGCCAGCGACAGTCACGCTCGATAACAACACTGCTGTTGGTGCGTTTAATCTTGCCTCGGCAGACACTGTCTACGTGTCAGTCCTGATTTCAAGTGACGGGACAGCAAACGCAAAATCAGGTGATTATCGATCAGTGTCTGAAAATTTCAGCCATAATAACCAACACTCAGTTATAGAGCTGGAAGTTTCTGACAGAATTCCCTGAGTGTATTGCAGGACGCAATAATGTACTGGGCAGAATTTATAACCATCGCTATTGCTCATCTCTTTGCTGTTGCTTCTCCGGGTCCTGATTTCGCGATCGTGCTGAAACAAAGTGTGAGAGGTGGTACTAGTTTGGGAGTTTGGACCAGCGCTGGGGTAGGCGCAGGCATTCTGGTTCATGTAACTTACTGCCTGTTGGGCGTGGCGTTGGTGTTGTCGCAGTCTCCTGTTCTGTTCCAATGGACAAAGATCATAGCGGGAATTTACCTCCTCTTTCTTGGTATAAGATCTATACAAGACTCCTTTGCTGCACGAGTTGTGAACGATACTGCCCCAGGTGATTTATCCACACAATTCGGGCGGGCATTTGTGACAGGCTTCCTGACCAACGGGTTGAACCCCAAAGCTACTTTGTTTTTCCTCGCCCTGTTCACAGTAGTCATCGCGCCAACCACGCCAGCCCTGGTTCAGGTTGGCTACGGCTTCTATCTGGCGCTGGCTACTTTTGCCTGGTTCGCTGTGCTGTCGCTACTACTGAGCAGACAGTCGGTGCGAGGCTTTTTCCAGCGCAGCGGCGCCTGGTTTGAACGCGGAATGGGCATCGTGCTCATACTGCTCGCTCTGCAGATTGGATTCACAGTATAAATGGGTAAATAGGGCGTTGCGGTAGGCAGGGCGAACGTTACAGAACGGTGCAACCTGCGTTATAGTAGAAGGTCTTGAGAGGGTATTTTGAATGACAGACTCAGCATCAGCATTGATCGACAGGTTCGGACGGCGAGTGGACTATGTGCGCCTGTCTGTCACTGATCGATGTGACTTTCGCTGCGTATACTGTATGACGGAGGACATGAAGTTCCTCCCGCGCCAGCAGATTCTCAGCCTGGAAGAACTTTATCGTGTCGCCAGTTCTTTTACTGAGCTTGGCGTTAAGAAGATTCGGTTAACTGGCGGTGAACCCATGGTTCGCACTGATGTGATGTCCCTCATCGAAAGACTGGGTAAATTGCCTGGTCTTGAAGAATTGCTCCTGACTACCAATGGTGCGCAGCTGGATAAATATGCGGAACCTCTGTATGCCGCAGGTGTGAATCGTATCAATATCAGCATCGACAGCCTTGATGCAGACAGGTTCAAGCGCATTTCCCGAGTAGGTAAGTTAGCCAAGGTATTGCAAGGCATTGATGCAGCGATTGCGGCAGGATTTGAACGAATCAGGCTGAACGCCGTCATCATGCGCGGCTACAATGAGGATGAAGTGTTAGGCCTGACAGATTTTGCTATAAGCAAAGGTGTGGATATCGCGTTCATTGAAGAAATGCCGTTGGGAGAAGCATCCGATCATGATCGCAATTCGACGACCTGCAGCAATGACTGGGTTAGAAAAGTTATAGAAGAGAAGTATGAGCTGATCGACAGTGCAGCCCGAACCGCTGGTCCATCGCGTTATGCCCAGGTAGCTGGAGCAAAATCGAGGGTTGGATTTATATCACCGGTCAGTCATAACTTTTGTGAGGACTGCAACCGGGTTAGAGTAACCGTCGAGGGCCGCCTGCTCCTGTGTCTGGGCAATGAGCATTCTGTCGATTTAAGGTCTGTTCTCCGTAATCCCGACGCTGGTGACAGTGATCTTAAACAGGCATTGCTGGATTCCATGGCGATCAAGCCTGAGCGCCATTATTTTTATGACAAAGATCATGAGCAGCCGGTTAGATTGATGAATATGACCGGAGGTTAGTGAGTGAGTGACGCCAATCCCCTTAGCATCGCAGTAGTGACTGTGTCTGACACCAGAACTGAATCGGATGATAAATCAGGAAAAGTGCTGGTTGATTGTATCCAGCAAGCCGGCCATCGCCTGCATTCAAAGTCTATTGTCAAAGATGACGTCTATCAGCTGCGCGCGCTTGTCTCCACACTGATCGCAGACCCGATGGTAAACGTTATCCTCACCACTGGTGGCACTGGTTTTACCGCACGTGATAATACCCAGCGCGCGCTCACGCCACTGCTGGATGTTGCTATCGACGGTTTTGGTGAATTATTCAGGCACTTGTCGTATGCGGAAATCGGAACATCAACAGTTCAGTCTCGCGCCTTTGCAGGAATGGTAAACGGGACAATCGTGTTTTGTTTGCCAGGCTCACCTGGCGCTTGTCAGACCGGTTGGGATGGCATTATCCGCGAACAACTGGACAGCACACATAAGCCTTGTAATTTCACCGACAAGCTGAATACAGGTTCACACAGCGATTAGTCTTGATATGGGGATGGTGGATTAAGCGGGCAGGTGCCGGATGCGGGACAGTAAGGGATCTGGCACTACTAAAAAATAACACCGACCTCAAAGTTTGGGGCAATGAAGCCGGTGTCTAGTCAGCGCAGATAAATTCTGGTTGATTGTCGCTTAGACTGCGACGTACATAATGGCCGCTGGTACAGCCAGGGCCGCTGCTACGAGGGCAACGCTAATAATTGTTGCTTCGATAACAGGCTGAATTCGTTTAAATGCTTCACTCATGGTTCGCTCCTTTAATCACTCCCACCGTTTCTTGAATTCTTGTTTCTCTCCAGAGAACGGTGCGTATAGTAACACAATGTGTGCGGAATGGTAACGTTTTTGGGTGAAAAAGTGATGGTGACAAGAAAAGTAACAAATTCTTGTCAGATTTCTGCGGATGTCAATTTATTTGTATAAAAATCATATGGTTAAGGGTTTTAGTGTGCCGTAACGGCCAAAACAGGGAAGTGAAAATAGCTAAACAACTTGACGGGAATCTCTGATTAATGCACCAAAATACAAAGATATGGCTGAAATTGTGATCAGAATCACATATGTAACCATGGGTAACACTTAATGATCTACACATCGAAAACCGCCCCTCCTGGCGCAGGTCAGGCTGTCAATCCAGGACTAAACCGTTGACCAGGTCGCAGGTGAAAAGCAGCCTCAGCGGCAAAGTGGTGGCACTGGCCGAGAGCCGGCAACTGGATATTCTGGCGGACCTGTATGTACGCCGTGGGGCAGTGGTCAGGCGTATTCCCCTGATTTCGATTCATGATCACCCTGATCAGCAGAAGGTTACACGATGGCTCACGGGATTGATTGCTGACCCGCCTGAGTATTTGATCTTCTTAACCGGTGAGGGGCTCAGGAGGCTTTGTACCTGTGCCGCGCGCGCCAACCTGCAAGCGCAACTGGAGTCAGCGTTGCAGCGCACGTGCAAGATCAGCCGGGGTCCGAAACCTGTTCGGGCATTGAAAGAAATCGGGTTAAAAGAGGATATTCGAGCGGAAATGCCCACTACCGATGGTGTGATTGCCAGTCTTGGTAAGCTAGATCTGGATGGTAAACGTGTAGGGGTGCAGTTGTATGGCGAAGATCCAAACCTGAAACTCATGGAATATCTGCGTTCACGCAATGTTGCGGAAATACTTCCCGTGTCGCCATATGTTTATGGTGATGACAGCGACACATCTGCAGTAGTTGAATTGTGCCGGGCAATGGCGGCTAACCAGATAGATCTGGTGGTGTTTACCAGCAAACCACAGGTGCGTCGTCTCTTCGAAGTCAGTCGTGAAAACAATCTTGAAGCTGAACTTAAAAAGGGCTTCTCGCTAACGCCTGTGGCGGCGGTTGGCCCGGTTGTTGCCGATCAGTTACGAGAAATAGGAGTCGAAGCGCAAGCGATTCCGGAGAGTGCATATTTTATGAAACCATTGGTGCGTGCGAGCGAGAAGCTTTTTTCTTCATGATCATCATCGCGCGGGAGTGGTAGCCAGATTCCATGAGCGCAGCTAAAATTGTTCATTTTTATTCATGCTATTCAGGTACTAACTTATGCGCGTCATGACATTTAATTGCAATGGGATTAGAGCGACGGCGCGCAAAGGTTTTTTCGACTGGTTAGCAGGGCAAGATATTGACATCGTATGTCTGCAGGAAACCAAGGCGCATGAGGAGCAACTCACTGACCCAATATTTTTTCCTGCACAATTCTCTACCCATACCTACTTTGATGCTGAGAAGAAGGGATATGCTGGTACTGCATTATTTAGCAAGACGGAGCCGGCCAAACTGAAGAAAGGCCTGGGCTTTGATATTGCTGATACAGAAGGCAGGTATATCCAGGCGGACTATACCGAACTGAGCGTAGCCTCACTTTATTTGCCATCAGGATCCAGCAGTGATGAGCGACAGGCGCGCAAGATGTCGTTTATGCAGGACTATATGAAACATATGCAGCGTCTGCGCAGACAGAAGAGGGAGTTCATCATTTGCGCCGACTGGAATATCTGTCATAAAGAAATAGATCTTAAAAACTGGCGCAGTAATCAGAAGAACTCCGGCTTCCTGCCGGAGGAGCGCAGCTGGCTTGATCAGTTGTATGACAAAGTAGGCTTTGTTGACGCATTCCGAGAAGTGAATCCGGCGCCAGAGCAATATTCCTGGTGGTCAAACAGGGGGCAGGCAAGGGCTAATAATGTCGGATGGCGTCTGGATTACCACGTGGTCTCTCCAGGCCTGAAAGACAAGATCATTTCAGCCGAGATTTATACGACTGAAAACTTTTCTGATCATGCTCCAGTCATAATCGAATACAGGATTTAGGTGAATTTTCCATGAAGGTTATTTGGGTAAAGTTATTGTTGGTGTGCTGTCTGGCCACCTTGTCAATTTCCTCGTTCGCACAGGGATTGATCGCACAGATCGACACAAACAAAGGGACGATGAGGGTTGAGCTAAACGACAGGGCTGCGCCAACCACAGTGGCAAATTTTGTTAATCTCGCCACGCGCGGGTTCTATGATGGGCTCAGGTTCCATCGCGTTGAGCGAAACTTCATGGTGCAAGGTGGCGATCCATTGGGGAATGGCAGCGGCGGACCGGGATATCGCTTTCAGGGCGAGACAATTCTTAATCATAACCAGCCCGGGATAATTTCCATGGCGAACTCTGGTCCCGGGACTGATGGCAGTCAATTCTTTATTACACACCTGGCAACACCACATTTGAATGGCATCCATTCAGTATTCGGTAAAGTCATTGAGGGCTTGCCGGTTGTGTATGAGATAAGGCGTGGGGATGTGATAAACAGTATAACGATTGAAGGTGACTATACTGCATTATTCAGACGCAGAGCCGCAGTTCTTGCGGACTGGAATGCCACGTTGGATCAGGAATTTCCGGACTTGAAGCCAGCAATAAGCGAGGAATAGCAGTAGCGCTATGCCTGCTAGAATACTTTTTTAAAAGGTTTGACTGTCACTTCTTCATATACGCCGGCATCTACATAAGGATCCGCATTAGCCCAGGCTTGAGCCGCTTCGAGACTGGCAAATTCAGCAATCACCAGTGAGCCAGTAAAACCAGCCTCTGCCGGATCGTCGGAATCGATAGCAGGGTGGGGGCCGGCAGTCAGAAGCCTGCCTTCGCTGGCAAGTTGTTCCAGGCGTTCCAGGTGTGCTGGCCGCGCTGACTTACGCTTGGGTAGGCTATTGTCGACATCGCGACTCAGGATGGCATAGTACATAAGGTTAGTAGTTCCGTGCTAAACAGATTCCTTGCTGGCCGGTTTGTCTTTCCCAGGCTCTTCTTCTACTTCGATATATTTTGCGAGCATTGGCATTTGCCCGAAGATAAAGACAAAAGTCAGAGTTAGATTGCCAAATACCTTGAACTGAATCCAGAGTGCTTCGCTAAGCATAAAGGCAACTGCAAGGTTGATAAAACCTAGCGTAATAAAGTAAATAATCCAGATAGTGTTGAGGCGCGCCCATAATTCAGCTGGGGCTTTGATGGCATGACCCATCATATGTTCAATTGCTGGCTTGCTTCCTATATACCGTGATCCGATGAAGACTGCCGCGAAAATCCAGTTGACTATCGGCGCCTTCCACTTAAGAAAATCGATATCTCTTAATATGATGGTAGGTATGCAGAACAGCACAACCGCTGTGACAGTGATCCACTGAAACTTGTCGAGCCTGCGCTGCACTATGAGCAGCGATCCGTATACCAGCACCGAGGCAACAAGCAGAAACTCGGCAGCACTGAAAATGCCGCCCAAACTGTGTTCGAAACCAAATACCGTAATGGGGCGTTCATCTATTGCCCATACGGTGAAAAACACCAGCAATGGAATGTAATCAATAAATTGTTTCATAACCCGTAGCCTGTCCGCCGGTGTATTGGCGACTCAAGGGCCAGATACTAATTGATTTCGCTTCGGGTGTCTGCTTTTGGGTCTCAATGTAATAGAATCAGGCAGCACTTCCTGCCTGCTCCAGGCATGAATCTCTAATTGAGTACCGACTTTATGAGCGAATATCTCCAGGTGCATCCGGTCAATCCGGAACCTCGTCATATTCAGCGTACTGTTGACGTACTGCTCAATGGCGGGGTTATTGTCTATCCGACTGATTCTACTTACGCTTTGGGCTGTCATATCGGTGACAAAGCCGCTTTGCAGCGTATTCGTCAGATCCGCCAGCTTCCTGATCGTCATAATTTCACGCTCGTATGTGAAGATCTCTCATCACTGGCGACTTCCGCACAAGTAAGCAATAGTGCTTACAGGATATTAAAAGCCTATACGCCGGGTCCTTACACATTTATTTTAAAAGCGACGCTGGAAGTCCCGCGCAGACTGACTTATCCCAAACGTAAAACTATTGGTTTGCGAGTGCCCGATAACGCGATTTCGCAGGCGATCCTGCAGAAGCTGGGCGAGCCCATGATGAGCACCAGTTTGTTACTGCCCGATGTGGATGTACAGTTACAGGACCCATTTGAGATGCGCATGAAACTCGGCAAACTCGTCGATCTGATTGTTGATGGCGGTAATTGCGGTCTGCAGCCGACAACCATGATCGATCTCGTAGAGGGCGTGCCGAAGATTATGCGAGTGGGCAAAGGTGACCCCGAGCCCTTTCGATAGGAGTTATGAAAGAGCTTCTCGTCTCAGGTTATAATTGGGTCATGCATCGGCAGCGCAGTACATTCAGCATCAAATACAGGAGATCAGATTGTCTACGGTAGATTCACAGCAGCGGGTTCTTTCAGGGATGCGTCCCACGGGAAGATTGCATCTGGGCCATTTACACGGGGTACTTAAGAACTGGATCAAGTTACAGCATGAATACGAATGTTATTTTTTTGTGGCTGACTGGCACGCGTTGACAACCCATTATGGTGATCCAACAATATTTGAAAACAACGTAATTGAAATGGTGATTGATTGGCTTGCGGTTGGAGTCAACCCCGGCTCCGCAGCATTGTTTGCCCAATCCAAAGTACCCGAACACGCCGAATTGCACTTGCTGCTGTCAATGTTGGTCCCGCTGGGCTGGCTTGAACGCGTGCCAAGCTACAAGGACATGCAGGACAAACTGCATGACAAGGAGCTGGATACATACGGATTTCTCGGCTACCCCTTGTTACAGGCTGCAGACATTCTTATCTATCGTGCGGGCTATGTGCCAGTTGGTGCAGACCAGGTTGCCCATGTGGAACTCACACGTGAAGTGGCACGGCGTTTCAATTATATGTACGGACGCGAGCCGGGATTTGAGGATACCGCCCGCGCGGCTATTCGAAAAATGGGTAAGAAAGCGGCCAAGATGTACTCAGAATTACGCATTGCTTTTCAGGAGCAGGGCGATCAGGAAGCGCTGGAAAAAGCCCAGGCCTTGTTGAAGGAGCAGCAGAATATTTCGATTGGAGACCGTGAACGCCTGTATGGGTATCTCGAGGGTGGTGGCAAAATGATCCTCGCGGAACCGCAATCCCTGCTCACACCAGCTTCTAAGATGCCGGGCCTTGATGGTCAGAAGATGTCCAAATCATATAACAACACGATTAGCCTGCGAGAGCCGCTTGGCGATGTGGTGAAAAAAATTAATACCATGCCAACCGACCCGGCGCGTGTCAGGCGCAGTGATCCAGGTGACCCGGAAAAATGCCCGGTGTGGCAGCTCCATCAGACCTATTCCGATGACGCTACCCGTGATTGGGTCATGGATGGATGTAAAAACGCCAGTATTGGCTGCCTGGAATGTAAAAAGCCGGTCGCAGAGGCTGTTGTTGTGGAGCTTGAGCCCATTCAGCAGGAGGCCGAGCAGTATGTAAAAGACCCGGATATGGTCAAATCCATCCTGGTGGAAGGCGCCGAAACGGCCCGTGAGAAAGCCCGCGAGACGCTGCAGGATGTGCGTGAAGCTATGGGTCTCGCAAGTTGGTAATTCCAGCCGTTGACGATGGGCTTTTAGTTGCGAATTGAGGTAAAATTCGACCTGATCGCCCTACAAATCGCTCCAGAATAAGTAGACAAATAGATTGACCATCAGCGGCACTGAAGTAGACAAGAACAAGCCTGATTACGGGGGCGCACCCAAGCACTCCGAAACCCAAGACGCCGACGTTCCCTCACAGCAAGAACTGCCACTGGCCTATATTGGCGGTGAGGCATTCAATGAGATGCCAAAAGACCTTTATATCCCGCCGGATGCGTTAGAGGTTTTTCTGGAATCTTTTGAGGGTCCGCTGGATCTCTTGTTGTACCTGATCAAGCGGCAGAATATCGATATCCTGGAAATCAATGTCGCTGACATTACCGACCAGTATATGGCGTACGTAGATCTTATGGAATCGAGCAGTTTTGAGCTGGCTGCAGAGTATCTGGTGATGGCAGCCATGCTGGCCGAGATCAAGTCGCGTATTCTGTTGCCGCGCCATGAAGAAGATGAAGAGGATGAAGAAGATCCACGGATGCAACTCATCCGTCGTCTGCAGGAATATGAACGTTATAAACAGGCTGCCGAAGATATTGATGAATTGCCCCGGCTGGACCGGGATCTCCACATAGCAAGGGCCGAGCTGCCAAAGATTGATCGCATCACGCCGGATCCAGAAGTTGATTTGCAGGAAGTGCTGGTGTCATTGGCGCGAGTACTGCGCCGAGCGGATATGTTCACACACCATCATATCCAGATGGAAACGTTGTCAACGCGTGAGAAAATGTCTGAGATTCTGGTGCGAATCAACAATCAAAAGTTTGTCCCGTTGTTTTCACTGTTAGTGAGAGAAGAAGGTCGTCTCGGTGTTGTTGTGACATTTCTGGCTGTCATGGAATTACTGAAAGATTCATTGGTGGAAATCGTACAGTCCGAGTCCTTTGGTCCGATCCACATTAAGTCCCGCAGCTGATTGCGCACTAGGTTGAGTAGCAGGAATGAGTGAAGTAGATAATAAAGTAAAGATGATCGTGGAAGGGTTGCTGTTGGCCTCTGGCAAGCCGCTAACTCTTGACGCTATAGCTCAGGTTTTTAAAAAGAGTGAAAGGCCGGATCGCAAGGAATTAAAAGCGGTCATGGAAGTGATTAGCGAGGATTGCAATGACCGTGGCTTCGAATTAAAAGAAGTGTCTTCCGGGTTCCGTTTTCAGGTGAAGCAGGAATTGTCAGAGTGGGTCGCCGCGCTCTGGGACGAAAAACCCCCTCGCTACACGCGTGCTCTTCTTGAGACTCTGGCTCTTATTGCCTACCGCCAGCCAATTACACGTGGTGATATCGAAGAGATACGCGGAGTAGGTGTTAGCTCAAGCATCATTCGGACTCTACTGGATCGTGAATGGGTCAGGGTAGTAGGGCACCGGGATGTGCCAGGGCGACCTGCAATGTTCGCAACGACACGACAATTCCTCGATTATTTTAACCTGAAGAATTTGCAGGACCTGCCTCCACTGGCAGAAATCAAGGAACTGGATCAATCAGAGCAGGAAGTGAATCTGGAAGACGATCTGGCCCAGCAGCGTGTGCTGGATGTACCGGAAGAATTCGTTGACGAAGCCAGTTTTGAACTTTCTGAAGAAGAAGCAGCGGAGATGCTGGCCGAGGAAGAGGCAATTGAACTCTCCAAGAAACCGCTGGATGAAATTCTAAGTCAGGACCCGGCACGGCAAGACGCTGATGCGGAAGAAGATACCGATCTTGAGAATGATGTTTCTGAACCGCAGAAAGACTCAGCGTCAGAGCCAGATCGCGAACACCAACCAGCTGAATCAACAGAAAAACCTGCAGTTTCTGAGAATTTGCCCGCAGACGATGAAGACCTTCCTCCAGTCGAAGAAGAAAATCAGGAAGACGAAGATTCCGATGACGACATGGACGAAGAAGATGGCATGGAAAGTGATGATTCCGACTCCAAAGCATTCGAGTACGCTGTCGATGATGACGACGAACTGGAGCGCTAACATCCCGCAACCAAAATGAGTGAAAAACTGCAAAAAGTGCTGGCCCGGGCGGGCTTTGGCTCGCGTCGCGAACTGGAAAAATGGATCGCAGATGGTCGCGTACGGGTGAACGGATCGATTGCCAGTCTCGGTGACCGCGTCGAGGATAGTGACAAGATACTGGTTGATGGCAAAAAGCTCGCGGCGCATGGCGGCAAGCAACCGGCACGCCGGGTTATGCTTTATAACAAACCGGAAAATGAAGTATCCACACGCAAGGATCCTGAAGGTCGTCCTACTGTCTTCGACAAACTGCCACCTCTCAAACACGGACGCTGGGTTGCAATCGGGCGTTTGGATATTAATACAAGCGGGCTATTGTTGTTCACCACTGATGGTGAATTAGCCCACAAACTGATGCATCCCAGTTCGCAAATTGAGCGTGAGTACGCAGTGCGAGTCATGGGAGAAGTTGTTCCTGAGATGGTGCAGCGCATGCATAAAGGTGTTGTAATCGACGGCAGGGTTTGTCAATTCACGGATATACAACATTTTGGTGGCGAAGGTATCAATCAGTGGTACCACGTTGTACTGATGGAAGGCCGTAATCGGGAAGTGCGCAAGTTGTGGGAATCACAAGGTTTGAAGATCAGCAGACTCAAGCGCGTTAGATTTGGTCCTATCTTTATTCCCAGCACGGTCAAACGCGGGCAAATGCAGGAATTGTCAAAAAGCGAAATCGATAAGTTACTAAAAATGGTAGAAGCTCAGTCTGAATGATCGACTGGTGCGAAGTCTCGCACATTCAAGGCCTCGCCATGCAGGCTCACAGCTTCTTCACTCATCAGGTAAAGATAGACTGGCATGATTGACTCCGGAGTAGGCTGCGATTCCGGATCTTCTGCGGGATAAGCCTCTCGTCGCATACTGGTTCGCGTGCCGCCCGGGTTCAGGCTATTGACGCGAATCGTACTGGTTTTCTCCAGTTCATCCGCTAATACCTGCATCATACCTTCGATCGCAAATTTGCTAACACTATAAGCTCCCCAATAGCCTCTGCCGCTACGTCCTACACTCGAAGAAGTAAATATTACTCTGGCATCAGTGGATAACTTTAAATAGGGCAAGACAGCGCGTGTTAGCAAAAATACGGCGTTGACATTTACCTGCATGACTTCCGACCAGTCTTTTTCGGGATAAAACTCCAATGGGGTTCTGGCGCCCAGTGCACCGGCATTATGAACTAAACCATCAAGACATTCGAATTGTTCAGCCACGGACTGGCCCAGAAGAGTAAAATCATCTGGAGTAGCGCGGGCAAAGTCCAGCGGGTGAATGATGACTTGCCCCGGATAATCCTGTTCCATTTCATCGTAAAGCTTTTCGAGTTTTTCCTGGCTGCGACTATGGGCAATCACTGTGGCGCCGTAGCTGGCATAGGCTTTAACGCAGGCGCGGCCAATACCGGCACCGGCACCAGTAATGAGGATGGTCTTGCCTTGCAGAAAATTATCGGGTGGCTGGTATTCAAACATGATCTGGTATTACCTGAATTTTAGTGTGTTGAGCAAGGGTTCGAGTTGTTGAGATTCTTGCAGAATAAAATCTGCCTGCCACGCTTCTACTTCAGAATCGATTGCAAGATATCCATAGGCGGCTGCGATTGCGATGACATCGGCGTTCTTGGCCGCTTGCATGTCGCGGATGTGGTCACCTACATATACTGTTTTCTCGGTTTCACGCTGCAATTGCTTGCATGCCAGCAATATGGCCTCCGGGTGAGGTTTGCGCTCGCTGACATGATCGGGACAGATCACAGCGCCGGCGCGATGGAGCAACCCCAGCTTGTCGAGCAGCGGACGTGTGTAACGTTCCGGCTTATTGGTGACAATGCCCCACGGGATTTGTTGTAACTCAAGTTTATCAAGCAGCGCAGGCAATCCAGGATAGAGGCTTGCTCTGGTGAATTGAATTGTCGTTTCATAAATGTCGAGCAAGCGCTGGTTGAGGCTGGCGAAGTCTGCATGCGTCTCGTCTATACCGAAGGCCAATTTGGTGAGTGCGCGCGCGCCGTCCGAAACTGTTTGATGAATGGCTTCTGCACTTACAGGGTCTGTATCCTGTTCACTTACAAGCTGATTAACCGCAACAACGAAATCTGGGGCAGTGTCTATCAAGGTACCGTCAAGATCGAACAGGACACACTCGATAGAGGTTTGTAATGATGTGTTCATTGCGACTCGGGTCTGCGATAGGCGGCGAGGTAATTCACATCGAGATTTTTCTGCAAGGAATAGTTGCGCGTTATCGGGTTATAGCCCATGCCGATCTGGTCAAGCAGGGTCAAATCCACATCTCTACACCAGGCGGCAAGTTCAGCAGGCCTGATAAATTTGCCATACTCATGGGTGCCGCGTGGTAACAAGTTCAATATGTACTCTGCACCCAGAATAGCGAACACAAAAGATTTCGGATTGCGATTGATAGTGGAAAAAAATACCAGACCTCCGGGTTTGACCAGTTCCTGGCAGGCTTTAACTACCAGTGATGGATCCGGCACATGCTCGAGCATTTCCAGACAGGTAACGATATCGTAGCCAGCCTTATTTTCTTCCGCCAGTTCCTCCGCAGAGCAATATCGATAATCTATTTCCAGCTTGCTTTCCAATTGATGCAATCTGGCCACTGCGAGCGAAGCCTCAGCCATATCTATGCCTGTAACCTCAGCGCCGTGATGCGCCATCGCTTCAGCCAGGATGCCGCCACCACAGCCGACATCGAGCACTTTAAGGCCTGCTGGATTGCGAAACTTGGTGATATATCCGACACGCAGCGGATTGATCTCATGCAAAGGCCTGAATTCGCTTTCAGGGTCCCACCACCGCGACGCCAGTGCCTCGAATTTCTTTATTTCCAGTTCATCGACATTTTTCATAATTTATTCACGCTGCAATTATTTTCTGCTGCCATCGCATCGCTATGTTTTCCAATAACGTTCGGTCCAGTGTTTGCAGTTCACTTTCAAAGAGCAGGTTTACACCATTACACCACACGTGTGAGACCTGTGATGAAATTGTGGAGTAGACCAGCTGGGAGTGTGGTTGGAACATGGGCAGGGCGTTCAGGGCACCCATATCCAATGCTGCGATGTCTGCTCGTTTGCCGACCTCCAGACTGCCTATAGAGTCCTGTAAACCCAGTGCCCGTGCACCATTGATTGTGGCGCTTGCCAGTGCCTGGTGGGCGGGAATTGCACTGGCATCATTTGCAACAGCTTTGGCCAGCAGTGCAGCTGTCTGCATTTCAGCGAGCATGTCCAGGTCGTTGTTACTGGCGCAACCGTCTGTACCTAGCGCTACGTTCACTCCGGCTCCAGCCAGTTTGGCAATTTCACAGAATCCACTTGCCAATTTGAGATTGGATTGGGGGCAATGGATCACATTGACACCATTGTCTGCCAGCGCCGTAATCTCATCGCTTTGCACTTGGGTGACATGGATACAATTAAGTCTTGGCGTTAGCAGTCCCAGATCCTGTAGTCGCTTCAGTGGACGCTTGCCATGGCTGTTGACTGAATCGACTATTTCCTGTCCGGTTTCATGCACGTGCATGTGAATTGGCACGTCGAGTTCTTCGGCAAGCATGGATATTTTACGTAGCGGTTCGTCTGAAACCGTATAGGGTGCATGCGGACCGAATGCAGTAGAGATCAATTCATTGTTGCGATAGGCATCATGCAGCGCAGTGGATTTGCCTATGTAGTCCTCAGCATCCTGAGCCCAGACAGTGGGAAAATCCAGAACAGGGCTTGCCAACTGCACGCGCATCTGGCTTTCCAGTGCCGCCCGCGCGACCTGTTCCGGGAAAAAATACATATCTGCAAAACAGGTGGTTCCACTTCTGATCATTTCCGCAGTTGCCAGCAACGCCCCGTCATAGACGAACTCCTCACTAACGAATTTGCCTTCCAATGGCCATATATGTTCTTCCAGCCAGGCTTGCAGAGGGATGTCGTCAGCAATCCCCCTGAGCAATGTCATTGGTGCGTGCCCATGTGCATTTATCAGCCCTGGAATCAAGATGTGGTTTTCCAGTCTGATAACCTGCGCAGCGGTGATTTTTTCAGCTTCGTCGGCAGTCAGGATTGCCTTGATCGTACCCGCTTGAATAGCCACTGCATGGTCTTCCAAAACCAGTTCAGAGGGCACGACAGGAAGTATCCATTTGGCAAAAATCAGAGTATCAACGGGTTCCATATATTGACTGCTCAATTACAAATCTCCAGAGGTCTGGCGGGGTGGCTTAAGTGCGGGGAATTATAACCTGATTATGGCCAAATAGGGCGTTGAAATCCGGCTTCGGGCGGGGCGTCCTGATGGTGGTGGAAATTGTTGAAAAAACAGGGAATTTTCCTTATTCGAATGGCTAAAAATAGTGTCATTCGAGGGTGATCTTATGTTATCATTTTGGCACTGTTTGGTGGGCTGGAAACCGCTGAAAATATAGTGGGAAAAGTTGCTCAGAGTGTTACCAATTGGCACCTGAAAACAGCAATGTCCGGAACAGGAAATACTAAACCCCTGAACCGATTAATTACGTAATGCACACCTGATTCAGGGTTGCCATGCGATCCGGGAAGAGGCCGCGAACTGCGCCACTTAAGTTTGAGTATATAAATAAAATTAACTCTACCTGCAACGATTGAATTGATAACTAAAGTAATCAGAATTACCCGTGCCTACCTCATCTTTCATATCCCATTCGAAGTGTTAGGAAAATCGTAGTCTATGTCTGAATTTGCCAAGCAGGTTGTGCCTGTTGCATTAGAAAGTGAGATGCGCGAATCGTATCTTGCTTATGCCATGAGCGTGATTATTGGTCGCGCCTTACCCGATGTTCGTGACGGCTTGAAGCCGGTGCACCGCCGTGTGCTGTTTGCCATGAACGTGTTGGGTAATGACTACAACAAGTCCTACAAGAAATCTGCGCGCGTGGTTGGTGATGTCATTGGTAAATATCACCCCCATGGAGATTCTGCTGTATACGACACTATTGTACGTTTGGCGCAAAGCTTTTCGTTGCGTTATCCGTTGGTGGACGGGCAGGGCAATTTTGGCTCCATCGATGGTGATGCGGCTGCCGCTATGCGTTATACAGAAATCCGCATGGCGAAAATTGCACACGACCTGCTGGCAGACCTGGATAAGGAAACCGTGGATTTCTCGCCAAATTACGATGGCACCGAAGACATTCCGGATGTGTTGCCTACCCAGGTACCTAACCTGTTGGTTAATGGTTCGTCGGGCATTGCGGTTGGTATGGCCACCAATATTCCCCCACACAACCTCAATGAAGTGATTGCCGGTTGCATTGCGTTGCTGGACGACCCCGATATCGGCATTGAAGGCCTGATGGAGCACATTCAGGGACCTGACTTTCCGACTGCTGGCATCATTAATGGCAGGGCCGGTATTGTTCAGGCATATCAAACTGGCAGGGGGCGTATTTATGTCCGTGCCCGGGCTGAAGTGATTACAGACGAAAAGTCCGGCCGCCAGACGATTATCGTGACTGAGATTCCCTATCAGCTGAACAAGTCCAAGCTGATTGAAAAGATTGCCGAGTTGGTCAAGGAAAAGAAGCTTGAAGGAATTTCTGAACTTCGGGATGAGTCTGACAAAGATGGATTGCGTATAGTTATCGAATTGCGCAAAGGTGAAATGGGCGATGTCGTGCTGAATAATCTTTATGCACAAACCCAGATGCAATCTGTGTTCGGCATAAATATGGTGGCCCTGGTTGATGGTCAGCCTCGACTTCTAAACCTCAAGGAGATACTGGACGCCTTCCTCAGGCATCGGCGTGAAGTCGTATCTCGACGTACAAAGTATTTGTTGCGCAAAGCCAAAGAGCGTGGCCATATTCTTGAAGGTCTCGCGGTAGCGCTGGCCAACATCGATGCAGTTATCGAGTTGATCAAGAGTTCACCAACATCGGCCGAAGCGAAAGAAAAACTCCTGTCCAGGTCGTGGAAGTCAGACAGTGTGTTAGCCATGTTGGGAGAGGTCGGGCCTGATGCCTGCAAACCCGATGGGCTTGACGAACAATATGGATTGAGGGACGACGAATATTTCCTCACCCCGGATCAGGCCCAGGCTATCCTCGAATTACGTCTGCATCGATTAACTGGTCTTGAGCATGACAAACTGATCAATGACTATCAGGAATTATTGAAACAGATCGCTGATTACCTGGATATTCTTGATAATCGTCCACGACTTCTGAATGTCGTGCGAGAAGAACTCGAAGCTGTAAAAGCAGAATATGGCGATGATCGGCGTACCGAAATTGTTGGTTCCCAGCAGGATCTTACTGTTGAAGATCTGATCACTGAAGAAGATCGCGTTGTGACTATTTCCCAAACTGGATATGCAAAAACCCAGCCGCTTGCAGACTATGCAGCGCAGCGCCGGGGTGGTATGGGCAAGGCTGCAGCAGCGGTAAAAGATGAAGATATAGTTGAGCACCTGTTAATAGCCAATACCCACGACACCCTGTTGTGTTTCAGCAGTGTTGGCAAGGTTTACTGGCTCAAGGTTTACCAGATTCCTATCGCTAGCCGTACATCGCGGGGCAAACCAATTATCAATATCCTCCCGCTGGATGAAGGTGAACGCATTACCAGCATGTTGCCAGTTAAAGAATATTCCGAAGATCATTTTGTCTTTATGGCGACTTCGAATGGTACAGTGAAGAAAACCGCGCTGACCAATTTCGCTCGTCAGCGCAGCGTGGGGTTGCGTGCAATCGAACTCGATGAAGGTGATCGATTGATTGGTACTGCGATTACCGACGGTAGCCAGGATGTGATGCTGGTGAGCAGCAGCGGCAAGACAATCAGATTCGATGAGTCTGACGTACGTGCTATGGGTAGAACGGCCAGAGGCGTGCGTGGTATCAAACTGGTCGGGGACAGCCGCATGATTGCGTTGATTATTCCTGATAATGAAAAGCAAATTCTCACGGTAAGCGAGAACGGCTATGGTAAGCGCACTGAAACCAGCGACTTCCCGGTCTATGGTCGCGGCGGACAGGGCGTGATTGGTATTCAAGCCAGTGAGCGTAATGGCGCTGTCGTTGGCGCCGTACAAGTTTCAGAGAATGAAGAGATAATGCTGATATCTGATAAGGGCACGATGGTGCGAACCCGGGTTGAGGAAGTGTCAATTCAGGGGCGTAACACGCAGGGCGTGCGGCTGATTCGTCTCAAAGCCGGTGAGAAACTGGTAGGTCTGGAGCGGGTTGAAGAGCCAGATGAAGATGAGGTGGAAAAAGCACAGGAAGCGGCACAAAGCGATGCTGGAGAGGAATCAAGGGACGCCGAATAGCTGCCCTGATACTCAAGGCAAGTCGGACTCGTCTGCTTTAATTATATTGCATATTGAAGATTGAACGTGACGACTAATTTTGACAAAAACACGCTGGTAGCGTTTCTCGGACCTCGCGGGACGTTTTCTGAAATCGCCGTACGGCAGCATTTTGGAGACGCTATCGAAATCTCGGCATGCAAAACCATCGATGAAGTTTTCGCTTCAGTAGAAAGCCAGCGTTGCCACTACGGCGTGGTGCCGGTTGAGAATTCGACAGAAGGCGCGGTAAATAACACCCAGGACTGTCTGATAGATAGTCAGCTTCATATTACGGGTGAGCAGGTCGTGGTGATCGATCATTGTCTTCTCGCGCAACCTGGAGTGGAGCTCAGCGAAATGCAGACCATCGCGTCGCACCAGCAATCCCTGGCGCAGTGCCGTAAATGGTTGAGCGCAAACTTGCCCGCAGTAAAGTTGGTGGAATGTACCAGTAATGCCGAGGCCGCGAGAATAGCGCAAGCTGACAAGCATACGGCCGCAATCGCCGGCGCTTTGGCAGCAGACATATATGGGTTGAACATACTCGCACGCAAGATTCAGGATCAACCGCACAACAGCACCCGATTTCTGATTTTGGGTAATACCGCAACAAGCAGAACAGGCAATGACAAAACCAGTATCCTCATTTATACCGAGAATCGACCAGGAGCCTTGTTTCGAATCCTGGAACCATTCGAAAATCTTGGTGTAAGCCTGACCCGCATTGAAACCCGCCCATCGAAGAAAGAGGCATGGGCATACGTTTTCTTCATCGATTTTGAAGGGCATGTAGAAGATAAAATCGTTAAAGAGTTGTTCAGCCGTTTACAAGCCTGTACTGCTGAAATCAAAGTGCTTGGCTCCTATCCTCGAGCCAAATAGTTCGTTGAGAACTCTAACTTACACCCTATGGTAATGAATCATTTACAGCTGCCCCAAAAAATACTGATTGTAGGCCTCGGCCTCATCGGGGGTTCTATTGCGCGCGCATTGAAAAGCGCAAGGCCAGAAATCAATATCACCGCAGTTGACTCAAACAGCAGTTATTTATCTGCTGCTATAAAAGATAAAGTTATTGATGCTTCCGGCACGCTCGCTGAACTGGGTCCAAAAGCCGAAATAATAATTGTAGCGTTACCTCCGGTGGCCACAGCAAAGATCCTGAAGTCTATCGCTGAATATAAGTCGACTGAATGCATTGTGACTGACGTGGCCAGCGTAAAATCCGAAATAGTGGCGGCAGCAAATGCGCTGGGAGAAAGATTTGCCAGTGTATTTGTACCGGCTCATCCGATTGCAGGGTCTGAACAAAGTGGCTTCGCGGCTTCTTCCTCGAATTTGTTTCATGAAAGGAAACTCATATTGACGCCGCAGCCAGGTACGTCTCCGTCTGCCGTGGCACTTGTGAACAGTTTGTGGCGGTCGCTGGGTGCAGATGTGCTCGGCATGAGCCTGGAAAGCCATGATGAGGTGCTTGCTGCAACCAGTCATTTACCGCACTTACTGGCATTTTCTATCGTTGATGTGCTGCTGCAGCGTAACAGGAGTGATGATATTTTTCGGTATGCTGCCGGCGGTTTCGCAGATTTTAGCAGGTTGGCATCAAGCGACCCGCAAATGTGGTCAGACATTTTCTGCAGTAATAGTGATTCCATAGTAAAAGTATTAGATGACTACGTAAGTGACCTGGTCGAATTCAAGCAGGCATTGGAGAAAAAAGATTCAAACTACATGTTGCAAAAACTGGCCCGAGCAAAGGAGACCAGAAATCGCTTTATTCACAGATTTTATAGCGGTGGGGAAGTCATGCAGCAAGAAACCGCAAAAATAAGTTTTATAGTTAAAGCGGGTGGTACCGTCGGAGGCTCAATCAGGGTGCCCGGAGACAAATCTATTTCGCACCGTACTATCATTCTGGGCTCTATCGCAGATGGTGTTACCCAGGCCAGTGGTTTTCTAGAGGGCGAAGATGCGCTGAAGACAGTGGCTGCCCTGCAGGAAATGGGCGTTACCATTGTTGGTCCAGAAAGCGGTAAATTGGTGATTTATGGTGTTGGCAAGCATGGCTTGCAGGCGCCTCGAAAACCTCTCGATATGGGTAATTCCGGGACGGCCATGCGCTTGCTGGCAGGATTGCTGGCTGCCCAGAAATTTGATGCTGAACTGGTGGGTGATGCAAGTCTGAGTCAGCGACCAATGAAACGAGTCGCAGATCCGCTGACTGAAATGGGCGCGGCTATAACTACTACATCCGGTGGCACACCACCGTTACATATTAAAGTAAGCAAGCTCAAGGCAATTGATTATGCACTGCCAGTCGCCAGTGCGCAGATAAAGTCGTGCCTGTTACTGGCAGGTCTGTATGCCGACGGCGTTACCCGCATAACGGAACCTGAACCTTGCCGCGATCATACAGAACGCATGCTAACGGGATTTGGATATGATGTGACCAAATCCGGAGAAGGGCGCGTTACCGAACTGGCCGGCGGTGGTGAGCTGCAGGCAACAACGATAGATATCCCGGCAGATATTTCATCAGCGGCTTTCTTTATGGTCGCCGCTGCCATTACCCCGGGCGCGCAAATTAGCCTGGAACATGTCGGTGTCAACCCAACGCGTACGGGTGTAATTCAATTGCTCAGGTTGATGGGGGCAGATATCACGCTTAGTGATGAACATATTGTTGGCGGTGAGCCGGTTGCCACTATTACAGTGAAGCATAGTAAATTGACAGGTATCACAATTCCGCAGGATCAAATCCCGCTGGCAATTGACGAGTTTCCGGTTTTGTTTGTTGCAGCCGCCTGCGCTGAAGGCACGACTGTATTGCGTGGCGCGGAAGAACTGCGCGTGAAAGAAAGCGATCGCATTGAGGCAATGGCAAACGGACTCAATACACTGGGAATCATTACCGAAACCTTTCCTGACGGAATCAGTATCGAAGGTGGACAGTTGGTAGGCGGCACAGTTGAGAGCCTGGGCGACCATCGCATCGCCATGTCGTTCGTCATCGCGGCATTGCGGGCCACATCCACGATCACGGTTAACGACTGCGCTAATGTAAATACCTCTTTCCCCGGATTTGTCCAGTTAGCGCAACAAGCTGGAATCCAGATCAGCACCGGCCAGAATTGAAATGCAACCTCCGGTTATCACAATCGATGGGCCTTCCGGGTCTGGAAAAGGTGAAATATCAGCCCGTTTGGCTCGGGAACTGGGTTTTGCGCTGCTCGATAGCGGTGCGTTGTATCGCACGCTTGGCCTGGCAGCCTCACGAGCAGGCGTCGCGCTCGATGATCCTGATGGTTTGGCCAGGATTGCCGGCTCAATGCGGCTGGAATTTGGACACGCGGGCCCCGGCAGTGTGCATTTGGATGGCGATGATGTGAGCCTGGCTATACGTACAGATGAGGGTAGCCTGATGGCATCTCGTGTAGGTGAAGTCGCCGCAGCGCGCGATGCCCTGCATCAACGCCAGCTTCAATTCCGCCAACCCCCTGGTCTCGTGGCTGACGGGCGGGATATGGGTACGGTAGTTTTTCCGGATGCCGAGGTAAAAATCTTCCTGACAGCAAGCGCTGAGGAGCGTGCTAAAAGGCGCCATAAGCAGTTGATAGGTAAGGGTATTGATGCTATTCTGCCCGACCTTTTGCGAGACCTCCTTGAACGGGACGAGCGAGACAGCCAACGGACAGTTTCTCCACTCAAGCCGGCCGCAGATGCCAAGGTTCTGGATACTACCGAATTGTCGATAGAGCAGGTTATGGAGCAGGTGTATGACCTGGTCCAACAGAAGCTTGGTGAAAAAGTGTTCCGTAACACCTGATAACGGAAAAAATGGATTCTCAATTTGCGTCACCAGCACTGGTAAATTGAGCATCATAGTGCAATAACCCCGCATGGGCTGGAGTGCGGATAAAGTTACAATACACTTAAATAAAATATTGTAACTTATTGATATTTGGAATTATTCAATGAGCGAATCTTTTGCTGATCTGTTTGAACAAAGTCTTAATGACATAGATATGACCCCAGGTGCCATCGTAACCGGCACCGTAATTGATATTGATACAGACTGGGTAACTGTACATGCCGGCCTCAAATCTGAGGGCGTTATTCCCCGCATACAATTTCTCGATGACAAAGGCAATTTCTCGCTGGAAATTGGCGATGAGGTCAAGGTTGCACTGGAAACAGTTGAGGATGGTTTTGGCGAAACTCGTCTGTCGCGAGAAAAGGCCAAGCGTGCCGAATCCTGGATGGAACTCGAAGCTGCCTATGAGAAAAACGACATCGTTACTGGTGTAATTAATGGCAAGGTCAAAGGTGGCTTTACCGTTGATTTGAATAATATCCGGGCTTTCCTGCCAGGCTCTCTGGTAGATGTACGTCCGGTACGAGACACACTGCACCTGGAAGGACAGCAGTTGGAGTTTCGTCTCATCAAGCTCGATCGCAAGCGCAATAATGTGGTGGTTTCCCGCCGCGCGGTGCTTGAATCTGTTAGTAGTGAAGAGCGCGATGCTTTACTGGAAAAACTGCAGGAAGGCATGTCCGTCAAGGGTATCGTGAAGAACCTGACCGACTACGGTGCCTTCGTAGACCTGGGTGGTGTCGATGGCCTGTTGCACATCACAGATATGTCATGGAAGCGTATCAAACACCCAAGTGAAATAGTGAATGTTGGCGATGAGATTGATGTCAAAGTACTCAAGTATGATCGTGAGCGTAATCGCGTCAGCCTGGGCCTGAAACAACTGGGTGATGATCCATGGGTAGCCATTAAGCAACGTTATCCAGAGAACACCAAAGTTAAGGCTGTGGTTACAAACCTGACTGACTACGGGTGTTTCGCTGAACTCGAAGAAGGAGTGGAAGGTCTGGTACACGTCTCTGAAATGGATTGGACAAACAAGAATATCCATCCGTCAAAGGTGGTGCAGCTTGGTGATGAAGTTGACGTGATGATCCTCGATATTGATGAAGAGCGACGTCGTATTTCCCTGGGTATCAAGCAATGCTTCCAGAACCCGTGGGACGGCTTTGCCGAGAATTTCAAGAAGGGCGACCGTATCAGCGGTAGCATTAAGTCGATCACTGACTTTGGTATCTTTATTGGCCTGGAAGGCAATATTGACGGCCTCGTGCATCTGTCTGATATTTCCTGGGACGACACCGGTGAAGAAGCAGTCAGGGACTACACGAAGGGCGATGAGATCGAAACAGTTATCTTGTCCATTGATCCTGAGCGCGAGCGCATTTCTCTGGGGATCAAGCAGCTCGAAGAAGATCCTTTCATGGACTATGTGTCGGAATTTGAAAAAGGCAGTATAGTCAATGGCACAGTTACGTCACTGGACGCCAAGTCTGCCACCATCACATTGAAAGAAGGTGTGGAGGGTGTGCTACGGGCTTCTGAAATTAGTCGTGACAAAGTTGAAGATGCCCGTAATGTCCTCAAGGAAGGCGAGGAAATTCAGGTTAAGGTTATTAGCGTGGATCGCAAGAGCCGGGTGCTCAGCCTGTCAGTTAAGGCAATCGAGCTTGACGAAGAAAAAGCTGCTATCAAGGATCACAAGAACAAGGATGCCAAGGATGTGTCGCCTGGAACAATTGGTGATCTGATCAAGGCAGAAATGGATAAGGGTTGATTGCATTGGCTTGCTGAAATGGTAGGCTAACAACTCTTGGGTACATACCGTTTAGCGGCACCGAATGCGTGCACTGGTAAGGGGAAAACTATGACCAAGTCTGAACTCATTGATCGCATAGCTGGTAAGCAAAACCAGCTTTCGTCAAAAGATGTTGAGCTGGCCGTGAAGGCAATCCTGGAATACATGTCCCAGGTGTTGTCCGAAGGCGGCAGGATTGAAATTAGAGGCTTTGGTAGTTTTTCCCTGCATTACCGGGTTCCCCGTATCGGGCGTAACCCGAAAACTGGTACGCCGGTAGCGCTGAGCGGTAAGTATGTCCCACATTTCAAGCCGGGCAAGGAACTCCGCGATCGGGTCAACAACAGTTTGTTTTCCGAACCCACGCTTTAACACGTAGTTTGTTACCGTGTCAGGAGCGGCATGACCCGACCGGTTATGCCGCTTTTTTATTTGTGGGCTATGCCATTGAATTCCTGCCAGATGCCGTTGAATAATTATGCGTAAATTGGGTCACTTGTTGTCGGGATTGTTTCTGGTGCTGGTGTTTGTGCTGAGCATCATTTTCTCCTATTTCAATACCACGCCTGTATCTATTGGCTTCGCCAATTGGGAATTTTCTGCACAACCGATCTCGGTGTGGATTATTGGCGCTTTCGTGAGCGGTGGCTTCTCCGGCTTGTTGCTGGGCCTGGGCTTGTTTCGCCAATTACGCACAAGAGCTGAATTACGTCGCACAAAGAAACAGCTGGAGGATGCCGAGATGGAGATCACCCAGCTGCGCACTATGGCGTTGCAGGATCTTAAGTAATGGCCAATCTGGAAATCTATCTACTGCTCCTGCTGGCAGTGATCGCTGGTTGGGCATTGGGGTTTTATGGAAGTCGTCGTCGGCAAAAACGTTCTCGCAATACTGAGTCAATATTTCAGGACTACTTTGTTGGTCTGAACTATCTGTTGAATGATGAGCCTGACGAAGCGATAGACACATTCATTAAAGCCCTTGAGATTAACAGCGAAACTATCGAGACTCATCTCGCACTGGGTGCACTGTTACGCCGTCGCGGCAAGGTCGACAAGGCCATTACTGTCCACCAGGCGCTGCTGGCTCGACCGGGCTTAAGCCAGGAGTTCGCAGATTCAACCCGAATTCAATTGGCGATCGATTACATCACTGCAGGGCTGCTGGATCGCGCTGAGCGTTTGTTGCATGAAATTCTCAATGAAGGCAGCGCAGCAAAGTGGGAGGCCCTGCAACACCTCATTACCATTTACCAGACCGAGAAAGAGTGGGAACAAGCCATTGCCTGTTCCGAACAGTTGCTGGATAACGCCAGTTTCAAGCGCGATGCGGAGATCAGAAACTCAACGGCCCACTACTGCTGCGAACTTAGTGAAAAATACATCCGGGAGAGCCAGCTCAGCAAGGGCAGGGACCTGGCTAAAAAAGCGCTTACATTTGCACGCGAAAACATCAGGGCCACACTCTTGCTGGCGACCATTGAAAAAAACATGGGTAATGTAAAGAGTGCGCTGAAAGAATATCAGCGTATTGCCAGCAATAGACCGGAATACATGGACCAGGTTGTCGGACCATTGGTAGAGTGTTTTGAAAGACTGGGGCAGGCCAATGAGGTCGAGGATTATCTTCGCACAGTCAGTCATGATCATCCGCATTCCAGTGCAGTGCTTGAAATAGCCAACCGCGTGAAGCAAAGGGAAGGGCTAAGCGAGGCTATCAAGTACCTTCAGACCAGCGTGGCCAACAAGCCGAACATCGAAGAGCTGGTAACTTTATTGCAATTTCAGATCAGCAACCAACTACCTGTAGGTGTGGATAGCCTGCGGTTATTCTATGCTTATCTACAGGAACAACTGGCGCGTAAACCGGGATATCGCTGCAGCCATTGTGGCTATGAATCCCGTAATTTGTACTGGCAATGTCCAAGCTGCCAGCATTGGGGGCGAAACAAACCAGTATTGGGTGGTAGTGTAGAATAGCCCGGTAACGGTAGTAGAGGAGTCTATTTTGGATAAGCCAATCGTAGTGGCGCTGGATTTCCCAACCAGGGGCGAGTTGCAGGCCTGTGTGGAAACCCTCGACCCAAATCAGTGCCGGGTGAAGATAGGTAAAGAAATGTTTACCAAGGAAGGGCCTAACCTGGTCAGGGACCTCATCGAACAAGGCTTTGCGGTTTTTCTTGACCTGAAATTCCACGATATTCCCAACACCGTTGCTGGTGCCGTAAAGGCGGCAGCAGATCTCGGTGTATGGATGGTAAACGTGCACGCATCCGGTGGGCGGGCAATGCTGGAAGCAGCCAGGGAAGCAGCCGATTCCGTTACCGAGCCCCCACTGCTTATCGGAGTCACTGTGCTGACATCTTTATCTGCAGAAGATTTGCAGGAAACTGGCGTACCAGTCAAACCCCAACAGCAGGTTCTCAGATTGGCCCAACTTTGCCAACAGAGCGGCCTGGATGGAGTTGTATGCTCCGCTGCAGAAACACCTGCATTACGTGAGCAATTCGCTGATGATTTTTTATTGGTCACACCCGGCATCAGAAGGCCGGAAGATGCAACTGGAGACCAGAAGCGCGTAGTGGGGCCTGCCGAGGCCATGCGCAGTGGTAGTAGTTTCCTGGTAGTTGGGCGGCCTATCACACGAGCAGAGTCGCCTGCGGCAGCCCTCGCAGAATTTAATTCTGCACTGGCTAGCGATCGCTGAAATATGAACTAAACTTTTTCGTGAACGGCTGCATGCCGTGGTCCATATTCAACACGATAAGGAAATCATTATGTTAAATCCTAAAATTCTGCTCATCGTTACGTTCGTCTTAGCCAGTTTGCAGCCGCTGCCAGTATTCGCAGCCGAGCAACCTGCACAGACTTCAGAACAAATCACCCAACTCGATATCAACTCTGCAGATGCTGATACGATCGCCAGCGTGCTGATCTTCGTGGGCATGGTAAAGGCGCGGGAAATTGTGGCATATCGGGAAATGTTCGGTAACTTCACGTCTATTGATGAATTGGCCGAAGTTCAAGGCATCGGGCCAGCAACAATCGAGCGTAATCGGGATCGAATTCTTGTTGTAAACGATTGATCTCCCAGTATAAACAAGGCACTTTCATTAATCTTTGAAAGTGCCTGATTTTATTCAAAAAATACTATTCTATCGCTATAATCGGCAGTGAATTTTTCAGGGATTCCAGACTGCTGATGTGGATCTATGTTTTATTGCCCGCGGCTTTCATAGCCAGTTTCCTGCTCACTGGTTTGATAAGACGTTTGGCGCTGGCCTGGGCTGTAGTTGATGTCCCTGGCGCGCGCAGTGCTCACGAAGCGGCCATCCCGGTTGGTGGCGGTGTCGCTATAGTCAGTGTGTTCTTTGCCGGAGTGGCGATTGGTTACTGGCAGGGACAAATTCCCCTATCAGAATACATGGCGTTATTGGGTGGCTTGCTGGTTGCGGTACTGGGGCTGGCCGATGACATAAAGCACCTGCCAGCCTGGTATCGGATTCCGGTGCAGTTTCTCTCGGCGGTCTGGTGTGTCTTTTGGCTAGGTGAAGTTCCACCGATTCAGGCCGGCCCATTCATGGTAGATCACGGTCTGCTCCTGCATATTCTGGCAGTAATGGCGTTGGTCTGGTTGCTAAATCTTTACAATTTCATGGATGGCATTGATGGTATCGCTGCCAGTGAGGTTATTTTTGTAACCCTGATGTCATTATTGTTTGTTATAAATGCTGGGGACAGCACCCTGTCGTTGAGCGCTGGAATATTGGCTGTGGCGGCAGCAGGCTTCCTGTGCTGGAACTGGCCGCCAGCAAAGATTTTTATGGGCGATGCTGGCAGCAGTTTCATCGGTTTTACACTGGGTGTATTCGCTCTGCTGAGCATGATTCATGGCACTATGACCGTGTGGACCTGGTTGCTATTGCTCGGCGTGTTTGTGGTTGATGCGACGGTTACTTTGTTCAGGCGAGCGCTGAACAAGCAGCGCTGGTATGAGGGGCATGCGTCTCACGCCTACCAACATGCTGCAAAACGTTATAAGAGTCACAGTAAAGTGACGATAACAATGCTATTGATAAACATATTGTGGCTGACCCCACTGGCATGGGTTACCGTAATACGGCCCGAATTGGGGATGTACGTGACCTTGGTCGGCCTGTTACCTTTGGTGTTGCTGGCAATATTACTGGAAGCAGGAAAGTCGCCGGAATTGTCAGACAAGGCACTTGTTTGATTATAGATAAAGCCTATTAGGGCAGAGCAATCAATCGGACCAGGAGATTTTAATGCACCTTTACTCCATACCACTTTCGCGCACTGTAAAACAGGCAATTATGGCTGTTGCAGACACTGTCATGATCGTGGTGGGTCTGGCGCTGTCATTGGCGCTGCTGGGCGAGAATTTCTTCGCACAGGAGCAGCGTTTCTATTTTTACATTGCCATTGCCACAATACTCTCCATTGTCTATTTCATCCGTATTGGATTGTATCGTGCGCTGGTTTTGTATATGGGCATGCAATCCAGTTTCCTAGTACTGCAAGGCGTTACTGTAACGACTTGCCTGATGGCTGCCAGCTATTTACTGGCCGGAATTCCAATCTCTTCGCAGTACTCGGTGTTTCCCATTTTCTGGATGATTACGGTATTAATGATTGGGGGTAGTCGGCTGATAGTAAAAGCCATCCTGCAAAACCTGATTCAGAATTTTCGCCCTAAGGAGCCGGTGATCATCTATGGCGCGGGTAGTTCTGGCATGCAGCTTTTGGTTGCACTACAGAATGGCAATCAATATTTGCCAGTGGCATTTGTTGACGATAGCCAGCGCATGATTGGTAGTACGGTGCACGGTATTCGCGTGCATAGCCCGAATTCACTTTACGAATTGATTGAAAGCTTTTCAGTACGCCAGATTCTTTTGGCAATTCCGTCAGCAACCCATACCGAAAGAAAGGAGATCCTCAATCGCCTGGAACATCTGCCAGTGCATGTGAAAACCGTGCCGGATCTCTTCGATATGGTATCGGGTAAGGCAGGCGTGGATCAGGTGCGCGAGGTAGATATCGAAGACTTGCTGGGTCGGGATATTGTCCCACCTAACCCTGAGTTGCTCGGTGCCTGTATTAAAGGTCAATCTGTGTTGGTTACCGGAGCCGGGGGCTCCATCGGTTCGGAATTGTGTCGTCAGATAGTCGGTATAAATCCTGCTCGTCTGGTGCTGCTGGATACTTTTGAATACGGCTTGTACAAAGTTGAAAACGAATTGCGAGAGAAGCTCAAGTCAACTGAGTCTGGGCTTCAGATCGAGATAGTCGCGTTATTGGGCTCTGTGAGTAATTTGACGCAAATGAAAAACGTTATCGGGAATTTTTCAATAGATACTGTTTATCACGTTGCGGCATACAAACAAGTTCCCATGGTGGAAAAAAACATTATCGAAGGCGTACAAAATAATATATTTGGCACCTTAACCTCAGCTCAGGCTGCGGCTGAGCACAAAGTCAAAAATTTTGTTCTCATCTCCACCGACAAAGCGGTGCGCCCGACCAATTTTATGGGTGCTACGAAACGATTTGCAGAACAAGTTTTGCAGGCTATGGCCCAGGATCAGAAGCAGACGCGGTTTAGCATGGTACGGTTTGGTAATGTCCTGGGTTCCTCCGGATCGGTAGTTCCCCTGTTCCGTCAACAAATCGCCAGCGGTGGTCCGGTAACCGTGACTCATCCTGAGGTGACTCGCTATTTCATGACAGTGCAGGAAGCAGCGCAACTGGTCATTCAGGCTGGCTCAATGGCCAAGGGTGGTGATGTTTTCGTACTTGATATGCATGAACCTATTCGTATTGTTGATCTTGCAAAAAAGATGATCCACTTGATGGGCTATGACATCAAGGATGAGAATTCCTATCGCGGTGATATTGCGATTGAATACACCGGATTAAGACCAGGCGAAAAACTCTATGAGGAGTTGTTGATTGGTGAATCCGTGACAGGTACTGAGCATCCCAAAATTATGCGTGCAGAAGAGGGATTCCTGCGCTGGGGATCACTGGAGAAATTGCTTGCGCGGCTCGCAGCGGCGTGTGCAGAGATGGATCTGCATGAGATCCGTGCCGTGCTGATTGAGGCTGTTGATGGCTTTGAGCCTAAATCTGAAGTCAGCGACCCACGTTGGCAATGGCTCGAAGGGGATACGGCGACAGATTCGGAGAAATCTGAAGCTGCCAATGGCGTCACCAAGGTAACGCCATTGTTTAAGGACTAGGCTTAACTTAGCCCTGGTTAGTCCTGGCGTCTTACTGATTCAATGATGACCGGTTCGGTTGGTACATTCTGGTGGCCAAATCGGCCGGCAGCTGTTTCGACCGCAGCGATAGCGTCTACAACTTCCATGCCTTCGATTACCTCACCGAAAACCGCGTAGCCAAAACCCCGTGGCGTTTCATTTGTGTGATTGAGAAAGTCATTGTCCACCAAATTAATAAAGAACTGGCTGGTCGCGCTGTTGATCACGTTGGTGCGCGCCATTGCAAGAGTACCCCGATTATTGGGTACATCTGCCTTTGCTTCGTTTTCGATCGGGTCATAGGTGGATTTTTCGACCAGGTCAGGGCCGTAACCACCCCCCTGGATCATGAAGCCGGGTATTACCCGGTGAAAAACCAGCCCGTCGAAATACTCGTTATCTGTATAACGCAGGAAATTCTCCACAGTAATCGGAGCCTTGTCAGCCCATAGCTCGATGGTGACTGTGCCTTTATTGGTCTCCATGACGACCACTGGATTATCTTGAGCCTGGCTCACACTGGCCAGAATGAATAAGGCAGAAAGTATTAAAGCGCGCATTGAAGAACTCCCGTACAGAAATATGTCGATAAATCGGCTTGCTACTATACATTATTTGAACTCGGCTGAACCACCGATGAACGGGTAGATTCGACTAGTCGAGCTGGTTGGGGTATGGAATTCAGGGGTGTAATAAATATGGCTGCCCAACCTGGACTCGAACCAGGAACCAAGTGATTAACAGTCACCTACTCTACCATTGAGCTATTGGGCAGCAACGCTGGCGTATTACGTCAAGTATAGCTGCAAAACGGCGCGTATAGTAATTAGAAATGCCTAGGCGGTCAACCGCCCAGCGATGCAATGGGTGCTGGCAGACAATATGTTGTACCCTATAGGGTTTGGTCACCTCACGCCTGAAAGCAATGAGCAAAGCATTCAAAGTCCATTCCAGTTTCCAGCCCGCGGGGGATCAACCCGCGGCGATTGCCAGTCTGATTGAAGGTCTTACTGATGGCCTGCATGCCCAGACTCTCCTGGGTGTAACCGGATCGGGCAAGACTTTTACCATTGCCAATGTGATTGAAGCTGTACAACGACCAACGCTTGTTATGGCTCCCAACAAGACATTGGCGGCCCAGTTATATGGTGAGTTTCGCGAATTCTTCCCGGAAAACGCTGTGGAGTATTTTGTCTCCTACTATGACTACTACCAACCTGAGGCTTATGTGCCGTCTTCGGATCTTTATATCGAAAAAGACGCATCAATTAACGACCACATTGAACAGATGCGGCTTTCGGCCACCAAGGCGCTGCTGGAAAGAAAGGATGTGGTTGTAGTAGCAACCGTCTCGGCAATTTACGGCCTTGGTGATCCAGGTTCATATTTGCAGATGGTGGTGCACCTGGACAAGGGCGATCAGATAGACCAGCGCAATTTGCTGCGGCGGCTAGCGGACTTGCAGTATACCCGCAATGATATGGAGTTAAGGCGTGCGACTTACCGTGTGAGAGGGGATGTGATTGACATCTACCCGGCTGAATCCGAGCGCAACGCGATCCGTATTGAACTATTCGATGACGAGATCGAGAAGCTCTCCTATTTCGATCCACTGACCGGAGCGGTGATCAATGAAGTCCCCCGGCTGACTGTCTTTCCCAAATCTCACTACGTCACACCGCGCGACACCTTGCTCAATGCTCTGGATAGTATCAAGGCAGAATTACGCGAAAGATTGGAACAACTCCGAGCTAACAATCGCCTGGTGGAGGCGCAACGACTCGAACAGCGCACCAAGTATGATCTGGAGATGATCCAGGAACTGGGTTACTGCAACGGCATTGAAAACTACTCGCGCTACTTGTCGGGTCGGGAGTCGGGTCAGCCACCCCCCACGCTCTATGACTACCTGCCAGCCAACGGTCTGGTAATTGCGGATGAGTCTCATGTGTCAATCCCGCAGCTAGGTGCCATGTACAAGGGAGACAGGTCGCGCAAAGAAACGCTGGTAGAGTATGGCTTTCGATTACCTTCAGCGCTCGATAACCGGCCTTTGCGTTTTGCCGAATGGGAAGCGTCTACGCCACAGATAATTTTTGTCTCGGCCACGCCAGGCCCCTACGAGGAAGAACATCAGGGCCAGCTAGTGCGGCAGGTGGTCAGGCCCACTGGACTGGTAGACCCAGAGTTGGAAGTTCGACCAGCATCTTCCCAGGTTGATGACTTGTTGTCTAAGGTCAGGCAAGTAGCCGAAGCGGGTGAAAGAGTGCTGGTGACGGTGTTAACGAAACGCATGGCAGAAGACCTTACCGACTACCTGGCGGAACACGATGTGCGCGTAAGATATCTGCACTCAGACATTGAAACGGTGGAGCGTTCCGAGATTATTCGGGATCTGCGCCTGGGTGCTTTTGACGTATTGGTTGGTATTAATCTGCTGAGAGAAGGTCTGGATATTCCGGAAGTCTCACTGGTGGCTGTATTCGATGCCGATAAAGAAGGCTTTTTACGCTCGGAGCGATCACTGATCCAGACTGTGGGCCGGGCGGCTCGCAACCTCAACGGCAGAGCCATTCTCTATGCGGATTCCATCACTGGCTCCATGCAAAGAGCCATTGATGAGTCACAGCGTCGCAGGGATATCCAGCTGGCATACAACCGAGAGCACAATATCACTCCTGCAGGCGTAAAGAAGCGGGTACTGGACATCATGGAGGGGGCGCATGGCTCGGGTTCGGGGCAGCGTGGTAAGCAGCGCAAACGTATGGTGGCAGAGAAAGAAGGCGTCTTCGATTGGGGCGAGCCGGCCAGTGCGGCAGAAATCAGCACCCAGATAAGCCGTCTGGAAGCGGAAATGTACGAGCAAGCAAAAAATCTGGCGTTCGAAGATGCTGCCAATACCCGGGATAAACTCGCCGCGCTGCGAGAGGCGCTATTGCTGCAGAAAGCCTGAATTGGCGCACGCGATGGTGGACTCCTTAGCTGATTTCCCCGATAATCGCGAATCTTTTCAGGCTGGCATGCAGGCGCGTAGCTCAGTTGGTTAGAGCGCTACCTTGACATGGTAGAGGTCACCAGTTCGAATCTGGTCGTGCCTACCAGTTCCGCAGACAGGTTGAATCTGGATTGCAGGTCCTGAAAATACTCTCACAGTGCTCCCTGCCTGGTATGCAGGCGCACTCCGGTCAAACAGTATTGATGAGTTTTAACATGCTTCAAATCAAGCTTCCTGATGGCAGCAAGCGGGAATATGAACAACCGCTTAGTGTTGCCAAAATTGCAGAATCTATCGGTCCCGGGTTGGCCAAGGCGGCCCTGGCTGGTCGCGTTAATGGTGAACTGGTTGACACCTCTCATGTGGTGAACACCGACGCTGAAGTAGCCATAATCACTGAGCGAGACGATGATGGCATCGAAGTCCTGCGACATTCCTGCGCTCACCTGATGGCACAGGCCGTGCAGAGACTATTCCCGAACGCCCAGGTCACAATTGGCCCGGTCATTGAAGATGGTTTCTTCTATGACTTTGCCTATGAACGACCGTTTACGCCCGAAGATCTCGAGGCGATTGAAAAGACCATGCAGGATATCGTTAAAGAGGACTTGCCAGTTGAGCGCTCTGTGATGTCGCGCGATGAAGCTATCTCGATGTTCAAGGACATGGGAGAGGAGTACAAGGTTGAAATCATCTCATCCATTCCGGGCAATGAAGAGCTATCGTTTTACAAGCAAGGTGATTTTGTCGATCTATGCCGAGGACCGCATGTACCCAGCACTGGCAAATTTAAAGCTTTCAAACTGACCAGCGTTGCCGGTGCATACTGGCGCGGCAATTCCGATAACGAAATGCTGCAGCGGGTTTATGGTACTGCATGGGGTTCAAAAGCAGACCTGAAGCTTTATTTACAGCGATTGGAAGAAGCCGAAAAGCGTGATCACCGCAAACTCGGTAAGTATCTCGATCTTTTTCACTTTCAGGAAGAAGCACCTGGCATGCCATTTTGGCACCCCAAGGGCTGGACTATCTACCAGATCATCCAGGGCTATATGAAGCAGGTGCAAAATTCCAATGGCTATAAGGAAATTAATACACCGCAGCTGGTGGATTACAGCTTGTGGGAACGTTCCGGTCATGCCGCCAAATTTGCTGAAGAGATGTTTAGCGTGGAATCAGACAATCGCATGTACGCTATCAAGCCGATGAACTGCCCCTGTCATATTCAGGTGTTCAATCAGGGCCTGAAGAGTTATCGCGATTTGCCACTACGTTTTGCCGAGTTTGGTTCCTGCCACCGATATGAACCTTCTGGCAGTATGCATGGCCTTATGCGTGTACGCAGTTTTGTGCAGGATGATGGCCATATTTTTTGTACGGAGGAACAAATCCAGTCGGAAGTTGCTGATTTCATGGAACTGCTCTTTGCTGTTTATAAGGATTTCGGTTTCGACGATGTAATTCTGCGGCTCTCAACACGACCAGAAAAGCGGGTCGGCTCCGATGAATTGTGGGATAAGGCTGAAGCGGCTCTGACTGAGGCCTTGAATGCCACCGGCATGCCATGGGAACTGGTGCCCGGTGAGGGGGCGTTCTATGGCCCGAAGATCGAGTATTCCCTGAAAGACTGCATGGGCAGAATTCAGCAATGCGGCACAATCCAGGTGGACTTCTTCACCCCAGGACGTCTTGATGCCCAGTATGTGGATGAAGACAGCACCCGCAAAACCCCGGTAATGCTCCACAGGGCTATTTTGGGCTCCTTTGAGCGTTTTATTGGGGTCCTGATCGAACATTATGGCGGTGCCATGCCGACCTGGCTGGCCCCCGAACAGGCTGTAATCCTGAATATTACCGACAAGCAGGCCCCATATTGCCGAAATCTTGAAGAATCCTTGAAAAATAAAGGGTTTAGAGTGGCTCTGGACTTGAGAAATGAGAAGATCGGCTTTAAAATCCGCGAGCACACTTTACAGAAGACCCCTTATCTCCTGGTAGTCGGCGATAAAGAGGTCGAAAGCGGCTCAGTAGCCGTACGAACTCGCGGAGGAGAAGACCTGGGAATTATGACTTTCGATGACTTTTGCAATCACTTAAGCCAGGATGTTTCCCGTTTTGGCCGCAGTGAAAACAGTCAGGATGCTTAGCATCAGACTGGCAAAACCCACATCATCGAATACGAGGTATGAGCGCTCGCGCAAATCATGAGGAGTAGTTCCAAAAAGCCAATAATCAATGAATTCATTGAGGCGGAAAAAGTAAGACTGGTAGATGCCGAAGGTAACCAAGCCGGCATCGTGTCAATCGAAGATGCCAGGGAGGCGGCAGCGGATGCCAAGCTGGATCTGGTGATGATTGCGCCAGACGCAGACCCCGTGGTTTGCAAAATCATGGATTACGGCAAGCA
>CAYOND010000011.1:1936-93329 GCA_964405225.1 uncultured Pseudohongiella sp. | reverse complement strand
CACTATGCCATCCAGCAAACTGCCGACGCGAATACCTGCTTCCCAACCCGGGTTGCGCACGTCATCAAACTCAGATTCAGAATCGGCAACAAAAATTGTGTCATCGTCTGTAATATAGATACCACTGGGCCGAGAGAAACTCCTGAACTCACCGATGTAGTTACCTTCCAGGTCGAATATCTGTAACCGGTTATTACCACGATCACCAACTACCAGACGATTACGCGAATCGATGTCCAAGGCGTGCGGCGTTTTCATCTTGCCGGCTTCAGTACCCCAGCCACCCCAATGCTTGATCAGGTTGCCATTACGGTCAAACTTTACGATGCGCGCTACAGTGTCTGGCGTAGCATCCGTATTCTGTCCGCTATGCCCGTCCCCTACATAGATATTACCGTCGGCATCGGTGACCACATCACAGGGAGTCTCCAGTAATGCACCGGTACCATCCCCCGCAACACCTGGTGTACCCAGGGTGAGAAGGACTTCGCCTTCCGGGCTCAATTTGTATACCGCATGACCCTTGCCAGCGGTATTGGGATCATCCGGGTCAGGGCCACGCGCATCAGTGACCCAGACATTGCCATCACGATCAACGTGCAGACCATGGGGAAACAGCATCAGGCCGCCACCAATCGACTCGACAACGTTGCCTTCAGGATCAATCTTTACGATAGGATTGATATTGGAACCTGCGCAGCTATTACTACCACAGCGATCAATGGCCCACAGGTGTCGCCCATCGGGATCAATATCGACTCCGGCAGTCGAACCCCATTCACGGTTATCCGGCAGCGTTGCCCACCCATCAACAGACGAGTATGGATTGGGCCGATCATTGATCGGCTCCAGTTGTGCCAGCGCAGCAGGAACGAAACAGCCAAAAAGTGTGAAACAGATCAATTTTTGAATAGTCGATATTCTATTTTCCATAGCAGATACCTCTTGCTTGTGCCTCGCAAAACCAGCCTGCAACACGCTGCAACTTTAGAAAGGTGAGTTAGTTTCGCGAGGGAATTCAGGTTTCAGAGTAAATCAGCCAAACTGGCTTTGCAACGCGATCAGGCCGCAGCGGGAGCTGGCTGAAATACCTTGCGCAGGACAATACCCGCGACCAGCAAAATGCCTGCAATACTAAATAACAGCAGCTGACTCAGGCCAAACATACCGCCCGCCGGCAGCGCCAGAGTCAAACCGGAAAATCCGATGAGCAAGCGCACCACCAGCCCCTTGTTGCCTGTACCAAGATTACCTACGCCGATCAGGTATGCCTGTAGTGCGCCAGCCACCAGTGCCACGCCCACCAGCGCGGTGGATATAGCCTGGAAGTTTTGCATCCAACTGGCCTGAAGTAGCAAGGCAGGATTAAATACGAAGAAGAACGGCACAAAATAAATGATGGCACCAAGGCGCATAGCTTCTATGCCAGCTCGCATGGGAGTGACATTGGCAACCGAAGCCGCGGCAAAAGCAGCCAGTGCAACAGGAGGTGTAATAAAGCTCAGCATGCCCCAGTACATGACAAACATATGGCTTGCCAACGGATCCATCCCTGAATTGATCAGTGCAGGCACCAGTACAATTGCAAGAAAGATATAGGCTGCAGTCACCGTCATGCCAATGCCAAGAATAAAACTGGTAAGGGCGCCCATAATCAACAGGATAATGACGTTCTCACCTGCCAGGTAAACCAGGTCATTGGCAATAGTGCCGGCAATTCCTGTCACGGCCAGCGCACCGATGATGAGGCCAATGGCAACAAGAATACCTGCCAGTTCGGCTAACAAGCGCCCCATTGCCGCAACCAGCAACATGAACTTTTCCAGTGACAATTTATGGGAAGTGAATTGGTTAACTATCAACAAAATCGCCGTGGCGTAAAAAGGCGCTGCCGCCTCACGCTGCATGACCACCAACATCCAGATCAGGGCCACGAATACCGCAATGAAGTACCAGCCTTCCTTGAATACCTGTCCCAGTTTTGGCAATTCTTCTCGTGGCAGGCCTTGCAGATTTCTGCGTGCAGCATAGGCATCAATCTGCATGTACAGGCCAAAGAAATACAGTACTGAAGGCACAATGGCGGCAATGGCCACTTCCACATAAGTAATGTTAAGAAAACTGGCCATGACAAAGGCAGTCGCACCCATAATAGGTGGCATGAATACACCACCTGTTGATGCACAGGCTTCTACCCCGGCAGCATATTCCTTGGTAAATCCGATACGTCGCATGGCTGGAATAGACAGCGGCCCCGTGGTCAGGACGTTGCTGATTGGCCCACCACTCATGGACCCCATCAGGCCACTGGAAAAGATAGATACCTTGGCGGGTCCGCCGCGCAGATGTCCCAGCAGTGAGAATGCCAGGTTGATAAAGAATGGGCCGCCGCCGGTAAATTGCAAAGACACTCCAAACACCAGAAAGCCAAACACAAGCTGTGCAAACACCTGCATGGGAATGCCGAACAGGCTTTCTTCGCCCATGACATGGAAGATAGCAGCGTCAGTGATTGGAATGCTTAGCGCGGCGATAACATCGGGCAGGCGATCGGCATAGATCGGATACAGGGAAAAAATCGTGACGATAATGAAAACCGGCCAACCCCCAGCACGTCGCCCCGCCTCTAATACGATCACCCAGGTAATCATGGCGAGCCAGACGCCAATGTCTGGAGCAGCATACTCCCAGGCTTCCAATACTATGCGCTCGGCATAAAACGCATAGTAGGAAAACATGACAGCGATGACAGCCATAATGGCAATGTCGTACCAGGGTACTCGATCCAGGCTGTGCTTATTGGCGGGGAAGGTAATAAACACCATGATCAGCATGGCGCCGGTAATGAGATACATATACCGGCTGTCCAGCATCACATATCTCATCAGGAAACCCAGATTGAATATCTGATTCACCGCCAACACGATGGAAATTGCAGTCAGGCCCGCCATTATGGCGCGCCAGCGCGGTGACAAGGCACGATAGCGGCTTGCGAGCACGTTGCGCTCTTCCACTTCTTCCAGATCGAGTATCTTTTTGGCGTCTGTCATAGGTTCAGGCTACTGGGTATCCGCCAATGTGATCAGGCCTTCTGCTTCCAGTGCGCGAGTTCGAAAAGCCAGCCAGGCTTCCTGGAATTCTTCATAGCCTTCGGGGGCAGATGGCAGAAAATCTTCCCAGGCCTTTGCCAATACATCTTGTCGGTACAAATTTTCTTCGTGCTTGGTCTGGGCTGCTTCTGTCCATTCCCCAATCTCTTTGAAATAGCGAATAGCGCCAGGATGATAAGGCAAAAATGCCTGGTCCAGCTTCTGGCGATCCATGGCCCAACCAGTAGCGCCAGGTGCATTATTTTTATATTGCTCGAAGTGATGATGCATTATTTTAACAATGCTGTAGACCATCTCTTCATCGGAAGAATCCAGACCTACGAGCAAAGGGTAGGCCGAAGTAAAAACTTCAATCCCCTCGGGCCCGATAGTTGGCCCCTCAATGGCGATATGGGGTACATACCAGGGCAATCGCGCGCGCACCCGGGCAACGGCTTCCGGGTTATCGTGCGGTAGTTCCGGAAAAGTCAGGCCGCGCGGTGACGCCTCGATGCGCAGGAATGGTGGCGAGTTGCAGGCACCGCCCACAGCATCGGCACGATTATTAAGTACTGCGTCTATGGAGGCGTTATACCCGCCTACTTCGACTGGCGTTACATCATCCCAGGTTAAACCAGCATAAGCCAGCAAGGCGGCAGAAGCGTTATTTAATGAGGGAGAGCCCTGTACAAATGTCAGCCGCTTGCCGCGCATGTCGCTTATCTCATTGATATTGGCGTCACTGGCCGTAATAAAAGTAAACGAGCATGAATCGGAGTAGTTCGATAACAAAGCCCGGATCGGTTGTGGCCCCCAAATCCTGGAAGCAAAATTAAGAATGCCTTCCTGCGCATAAACCGCTTCAGAGCCACCAGCAGAAAAATGCACGCGGCCTGCCCGCAAAGTGGCAAGCCGGGAGACGTCATTCCGCCCCGGAATCACACGGAGGTTAGTGCTGTATTGGCGCTGCAGGATATTGCCGAGTGCTACTGCCTGACTGTAGCCGCCAGTGCCTGTGGGATAGGCTGACCAGGCGATGGTTCTGGGTAAACTAATGCCGTCTGTGGCTGGTACAAAAGTGCTCTGACCCATGGCGGGCGTTGAGACCAGCACAAACAGGAGAAATGATGGAAGGCTCAATTGCAAACGTCGCTGAGCAATGCGCGCGACGCTAAGTATCTGCAACATAAGAAATTCTCTAATTATTCTGCGGCTAGCATAGCGCAGGCCTGTGGAGTTTGCCACAGGGTCAGACGAGATGGCGGGCTAACAAGATAAAGAGTGCTGGCGCGCTTTAGCGCAGAGTAAAAACGATCTTGCCTTTGCGTTCAGCACAAAGGAAACAGGCTAATAGCGTGCGAGAAACTGCGCACCCACAATGAAATATTAGTTGGGAATCACCCTGGTTCTGCTGCTTTCCGGCAAGACCTGAACGCAATATAAGGTCAGGGATTTACCGTCACATTGATATTGCGATACGTGAACAACGAACCATCGCTGGCAACACCTCGCAGCACATATTCACCGGGCTGGTCGAATACCACCTCGGCTTCCCAGCGATTATCTTCTGGAGGCTCGGGGATATAGAACGGTGGTGACCAGGCTGAATTGGCATACACCCGGGTATCGGTATAAGTCTTCATCTGTGTCGGCTCAAACGTCGCTGCCGCAGCCGGACCACGATACACCGACCAGGCAAACCGCAGACCAGGCCCGCTCATGGCAACAATCGATGCCGGTGGACGATAAATCTGATCTGGCGTGCTGGGTAATCCTCTGCTACGCCGCGGTGGCATATTGTCCGGATCCTCAGCGTAAATCGCCAGTGACAAAGGCTCACCCACATTCACAACACGATACTCATCGCCCACTACCTCAAGTACGGGCGGTATATTGTCGCGCAGTCGGTCATCAAGGCTGCCATAGTCGCCACCCACTTCGGTGGAAATCACCTGGGGATCGATGCGGTAATCTGCAGCCAGACTGCCATAGGCCCGTGCCAGATTGTTTTGCGACCGCAACGTCCACACGACTTCTTTCTCGTCAAAGTCTGCTGGCACATCGATAGTAAAAAGAAAAGGATTGCGGCGCGGATAAAAATGCGTCGGTTGACCCATGTCCGCGGACGCGGCATCGAAACCGCTTGTCTCCAGGTCATCAAGTTCGCCTGCATCGACAATACGGAAATAATTTCCTGGCCCTACTGGTATATCGAACTCCTGCTTCCAGTTTGAGTTCATGTAACCGAAAAACAATTTATAGGTGCCATCATCGTTGGGCCACCAGCCTTCGAACGCTGGTGACACAATCTCACCGGACAGCACCATACGGCGCTCCTGTGCATCGACAAACTGCAAACTCGCTGCTACAACAGCCATCAGGATAATGCCCTGGGCGATATGACTTCTAAACTTCGAATCGCTCTGCTTCATAGTGTGCTAAACCTCAGTCCTCACTGCCCGCGACAGTCTCATACTGCGGTACCGGTGCCCAGCATAGTGGGCAGCCGACATCATATTCGTTGCGGTCTTTCATCGAAGCGCGTCGCTCGGCCATCTCTGCCTGAAATTGCTCTTCGGTCATAGTCACGTTGTAACCCAGGTCGATGAACATATTGGAAACCGAACGCCGTCCACCACCTGCCCAGTTTCTGGCATCAGCCAGATTGGGATTGGCTTCGGTGGTGTCCATAAAGGCTATAGTGTGCAATATGGTACCTTTTGGCAAGAGCGGAGCCCTGTCGTCCTTATAGATATACTGCTTCACCCAGTTATGGTCATAACCAACACAATTGAGCGTAAAAATATTGTGGCCCCAAATGGCTTCCATACACATCCTCACACCAGGCGCATGCAGGTGTGGTTCGAACGCCATGATCTTGGTATGTTCCTGCAGCACAACATAGTTGTGCAATTCCTGGTTGGCCTTGTCCGGCAGCACATCAAGATCAATACCGTTACCGGTGCGCGGACCACGACGAGTGTACTCAGGCTCATAACCCCTTGGAAAAAAGGTGATACCAAATTCCAGATGACCGGTTGTCTCGCGCCCGTTCGAGTGCAGGTGTGCCGCCGTTAAGTGCAGTGCCGAATTGGCCTGCAACAAGCGCCCGGCAGATTCCGGAAACACATCAGCATTACGACCCACTTCGTGGATTGGCCAGCTCACTGATGACTCAGGCTCGATATAACTGCCATCTCCACTGAGAATGCCACTTTGATAAGTCATATGGTGGAATATGTAACGACCACCCACCGTGCTGGTGCCGGAGTCCATGGGGATATCATTGATTTCCCGCACCTCGATGGATTTCACGTAGCGATCTTCGGTCATACCGGTAGGTACCAGTCCCAGATCACCCCACCAGTCAGGACCAACTGCGGGACGGGTCATGTCGGGGCCGCGCAGAACCAGTTCCGGTTCTCCCAGTGTCCATTCATTGCCTTCGGCGAATTCCAGGGGCTCTGGTTCATCTTCCGGATTACCGCGCGGCGCACCATTGGCTACCCAGGCCTGGATCATGGCGAGTTCGCGGTCCGACAATGAATAATCACTCTCGAAACCGTCGGTAATACCGATGTCCTTTTCTACAAACCACGGCGGCATGGCGCCCATGCGGTCGCGAATTGCCGTGCGATACATAATGACCGGCGCCCAGGGCCGGACTTCGTCATAGCTGGTAAATGACATTGGGCCTGCGCCACCGGGTCGATGACATTGCTGACAACTTTCCTGCAGGATCGGTGCAATATGTTCGGCATAGTTAACATCAGTGCCATTCATACCGAAATCAGCAATATCGTAATAATGCAGTCCATGGTTGGCGACGCTGGCATCGTGTGGCTGGGCAAGCACAGCGGGCGTGAAAAACACAGTGGACAGAGCCAGTAGTGAGAGTCGTTTGGCGATCATGGTGTGCCCCTCCGGAGAAGTCATTCGCTAAAGAGTTACGCGAACATCTCGCGTCTATACAGTGAACGGGAAGTACCTGTAAATTTTTATAAGTTGTTATTTTGCCGGCGGTTTTCCGCCATTACCAGAATTTTCCTGTTGATTCAGCATAGAATCACGCCGCCTAAATGTCCATATGCAGGTGTGACGATGTGTAATGCGCTTACTGGGGGCTGCTTATTGGGGTAAGGCAAACGCTGTTAACGTGGTGCCCGATGGAATCAACACAAGTTGCCTGCCGTCTTGCATGAAGGTCATGGCAGCCGCTCCCCAGATACGTGAACCAGTTTGGTAATGCCAGAGGTTTTCCCCACTCTCGGCATCAAACGCCATGAAATTACCTTCATGATCACCCGCGAACACCAGGCCGCTGGCGGTGCTCATTACTCCACCGAAGGTTGGTGAGGGATAGGTGAATTCCCAGACCAACTCACCGCTGTGCACATCCAGTGCGCGCAAGGCCCCGTAACCCTGCTCGCCATCGATGTACACCACGCCGCCAAAATTTGCCACGCCGGGAGTATTGGCCGGCACTTCTGGCACATAGGTCGCGCAGGTTTCCCGCGCAGTGAGTATGAATAAATCCAGGCCGGGATAAAAAGTCGGCGGCATGAAATTGGTAGAACCCCAGGGGTCCGGCACACAGCCTTCGCTGCCATCATTCAATACGATGGGTCTGCCATCTGCATCAAGCTCGCGCGCCCAGCTTGTGGCTGTGAATGGTTTGCCTAACAAGAGTTCTCCGGTCACTCGATCGAGCACATAAAAGAAACCATTGCGATTGCCCACCATCACAACACGGCGCATTTGGCCCTGCCATTCGATTTCTGCCAGCACAGGCATATGATTGGAATCCCAGTCATTCAGATCATGGGGCGTAAACTGGTAGTGCCAGACCAATTCACCGGTATCGGCATTGAGTGCCACCAGGGAATTAGAATAAAGATTATCGCCCGGGCGCTGGTCGCCATAGTAGTCCGGGTTCGGGTTGCCCACGCCCCAGTAGACCAGGTTGAGATCCGCATCGTAGCTACCATTCATCCAGGTGCCACCCCCGCCCCGTGCCAGCACGTCGGGGTCATCAGGCCAGGTTTCACTGCCGGGTTCGCCTGGACCGGGGATGGTATTGAAGCGCCACAGGCGCTCTCCGGAAACCGGGTCGAAGGCATCGATAAATCCGCGCGTGGCGTATTCGCCACCGGATATTCCCACGATCACCTTGTCATCCAGTACCAGCGGCGCCAGCGTGGCAGCATAACCAATCTGGTAGTCAGCCAGTTCTCTCTCCCACAATACTTCACCACTGCGCCGATCGAATGACATCAGGTGAGCATCGAGCGTGACCATAAATAATTGATTGCCTAACATGCCGAAACCGCGGTTAACCGGCGCACTGGCCCCATAGGTCAGGTCATTGGGCAGGTTGCGGCGATAGCTCCAGAAGGCGCGGCCGGTTCTGGCGTCGATCGCCCAGGCATAGTTGTTGGAGCCGGTGGCATAGAGCACACCATCGTCCACCAGCGGTGAGGTTTCAAACCCGCGCCCACGCGTTGTGGTGCCTGTCTGGAAAGTCCAGATCGGGCGTAACTGGTGCACGTTGTCCGGGGTAATCTGGGTTAGCGGGCTGTGACGCTTGCCACTGTAATCCCCTGAATAAGTTAACCAGCGTTCAGGATCATCAAAACCGGCCAGGATATCCTCGAACGTCGGTCCATCACTTTGAGCCAACATCACCGAGGGAATAAAACCCGACAAACATAGAATCAGAAAACCCAGTTTTTTCATTTGCTACCTACCATTATTCTGTGGCATGGAGAAAATTGAATACATCCATTAACTCCTGCGCATCAAGACTTGCAGAATCAAATGCCGGCATAAGGGATTCTTCAGGCCAGCTCAGCGCTTGCAATGACTGCCGCGGAAATGCGCGCAGCCGTTGCTCCATATCCATTATTTGTAACGAAAACGCATCTTCACTTTTTAATATGCCCATAACACGCTCGCCGTTTTGGGTAACAAGACTGACTGGTTTGTAACCACGGCGTATATTGGCAGACGGATTTCTGACCGAGGCAATGAGACTATCCAGCGAGCGCTGGCGCGTGATGCCCTGCAAGGAAGGGCCCAGGCTACCGCCCTCACCACCGGCGCGATGACAACGGACACAATTGGTAGCGAACAAATCCCGCCCATTTGCCTCGTCTCCTGCGGGTAATTCTGTGTTACCACTGCCTATGGAGCGTAAATACGCTACCAGCATCCACAACTCAGATTCAGTAAAGCTATGTGGCGGCATTATGGTGCCGGAAATGCCATCACGAATTATGCGAAAGACGGAGGCGTCGTTTACGCCATCCCGACCCCACATTTGCGTGAGATCCGGCGCATCAATTGCGGTGATTCCGGTCGCGTCGGCACCGTGGCAGGTTGCACACTGGGCGCGGAACAGGCTGCTGCCAGCCCGCACTGCACTGTAATCACCCTCGAGTGGATTCACTTCCTGAGATGATACTGCGCCAGACACAAGCACCAGCAAGAAACTGAGAATTATCTGGCAATAGCTGCAAACTGCGCGACTGGGCATGGAAGAGGATTCTTATATTATTGTGGCTCAAAGCATCAACCATCTGGATGGGGAAATCAATCGTCTGTCGATTACCCTTTCTGCTCTGCCCTGCTGCCCCAATCCCCTCTGTCATCTGCATTGACATCCCGCGCCCATTGGTTGAAGCTATGGCCACTTATTACAACAATAATCGGAGAGCAACATGAGCCTTAATCCGAAGTCCTCCCGCATTAAAGAACTCCTGGTTTCTGTTTCGGCGGCCGCAGTGCTGGGCGCTGCTGTACTCGTGACCCAAACTGACATCGTCTCGGCCCAGTCCAGCAATTTCCAGGGCGGTGCACCGGTTGTTACACCGCAACCCGATGATGCCCGCTATATTCGTATTCTGTTCCCGGCTGGTGTGCGCTCATCCTGGCACTCCCACACCTGGGGGCAATTGTTAATGATCGAAGAAGGCATTGGTTTGCACCAGATTCGCGGCCGCGCTATCGAAGAGTTCCATCCAGGCGAGCCATTCTGGACCCCTTCCGGTGTTGAACACTGGCATGGCGCACATCCAGATGTAGACGCATTACAACTGACGATCTATGAAGGCACAGTTGAATGGCTGGACGCCACCACCGATGAGCAATATCACGGTGTGCGCACACGCCCAATGTCGCGTTCATCAAATTAGGCCAGCACGTTATGATAAAAAGGCGACCCTATGGGTCGCTTTTTTTTGGCCTCACAATCAGTGTTCCGCCGCCCATGCCTTGAGCAGTATTGTTACTGAGACAAAGCGCTTGCCCTGGGTCAATGACTCACTTAATCTGCCTTACACTGTAAGTCTGGTTGTTTTTTCGAAAAAATAATAGAGGTAATCAGGAGGATCTATGCAAGGCTTGATAAGGATTATGACCGGTGCAGCAGCACTGCTGGCCGCCGGATTTGTTGCTGCAGATGAGAACCTGCTCGATGTGGTTTGCGAAAACCCACCCCCGGTACATTGCTCTGCCGGGGATTGCGCCGCCAAGACTGCGGTGCGCGGTAATGTCACCGATCCAGAAACTGGTCGCGAGTATTTCCTGGATTATCCCTGCGATCTGAATCCTGGTGAAGACGTCATGTTCATCCTGAACATTCATGGCGCCGGCTCTATCGCCAACTGGCAACGTCACTACTTCCCTGCCTCTGATTACAAGGACGAGTACCGGCTCGTGGTGGCTACTTCCACTGCAGAAGGCTCAGGTGGTCTCGGCGGCGGTTCCGGTATTCGCATGTGGATGAGTGATATAGATGATGCACATCTGCAAAACATCACCAATCAGGTTATTGCCGCTTTTGGTGCTGACAATATTCGTTCCATGTGGCTGGCGGGCCATAGCCAGGGTGGCATGACCTCACACAGACTGGTCTGTACTGATTTTTTCAAGGACAAAGTGGACGGTGTGTTAAGCCTGTCCGGTGGCCGCATTGGCCAGGCACAGATTGTCGATCGGTTTGGACCCCCCATGCCGGACGGTTCACCGCCCCCAGCGCGGCCACGCCCACCTTCTTATGGTGCATTGCCCGATTGCGACTTCTCCCATATCTATACAACAGGTGAACATGAAATCGTGGAACTGCCAGATAATTCACCCTGGGCAGAAAAATACCACTGCGATGCCCGCGTGCGAAACGAGATCGTTGATACCGAACCGGGCTGGCTTACCGACAGCGGACGCCAGGGTTATCCGGTGTGGGGCATGGCGGCGCGTCCTGGTACTGCCGAGGAGTTTGTCTATCCCAATTGCGATGACGGCCGGGTTGTGGCTGATGTGGTCAGGCTCGATAAAGGCCATACGGAGGGGTTGGAGCCTCGTGTGACTGAACGCATCATAGAATTGATGGCATCAGCAAGCGGCGGCAAGATCGCAGGTAACTAGATCTTACTGAGAAAATAAAAGAGCCGGGGGAGTTTGATCCCACGGCTTTTTTTAATGTGAAAATTTTATCAATCGGGCAATGCAAACACCCAGACCACTCCACCAGCCGGGACAAAAGTGCGAGTGCCGCGCACCTGATCGATGCGTGCGGTCTTGGCGGCCGCATCTACACCCCAGCCTGACTGCACTGCCACGTACTGCTTGCCGTCAACTGCGAATGTGGATGGCACACCGATGATTCCCGAGTTGGTGCGGAAGCGCCAGAGCTCTTCGCCAGTTGACGCATCATGAGCGCGGAAAAACCGGTCCGACGTGCCGCCACTAAAAATTAGGTTGCCGCGTGTGGTAAGTATGCCACCCCAGTTATGGGATTCGAATTCACGTGTCCAGACTTCTTCACCGGTGTTCATATCCCAGGCCTGAATTTCGCCAATGTGATCGGCGCCTTCACGCAAACTGAAGGTAGATCGCGCGCCGATATATGCACTGCCCGGCAGATAGGTCACCTCGCGGCCCTCAATGGCGCCACAAGTATTTTCATTTACCGGAATATAGACCAGTCCGGTATCCGGGTTATAAGCAGTCGGCGGCCAGTCTTTACCACCCCACAACGAAGGACAGAACGAAGTGGATGATCCGGTGGTAGGTTTATGGGCGGGGTCGTAGGTTGGTCTTCCTGTTTCAGGGTCAAGGCTGGCGAAGGCGTTTTGGTACACATAAGGTTCGGCATCGACAAAACCGATACGATCATCACTGCGCTCCAGGGTCCACAAATAACCATTGCGGCCGGCATGCACCAGCGCGTCAATCATGCGGCCATTGCGTTCCACCGGCATCAGGATGGGTGTTGCCACTTCATCCCAGTCCCATGAACCATTCCAGTGGTATTGATGGTGAGCACGGATCTCGCCTGTGGCCACATCAATGGCAAGTACAGAATTGGTGTACAGGTTATCACCGGGGCGCTGATCACCAATCCACGGGCCGGGGTTGCCGGTACCAAAATAGGCCAGGCCGCGTTCGGCATCGTAATGTCCAGGCACCCAAACTGCCGCCCCACCCGTGCGCCAGGAATCGCCGGGCCAGGTTTCATTGCCAGGTTCACCAGGCCCCGGCACAGTGTAGGTTCGCCACAACTCTTCCCCGGTTTCCGCATCCAGTGCCACGACAAATCCACGAATGCCCAACTCACCACCGGAAGTGCCAACCATGATTTTGCCGTCGATAGCGAGCGGCGCCATGGTGATGTAGTAACCGTAACTATTGGTTTGCACCGAGGTATCCCAGCGCTTTTCGCCAGTGCGGGCATCGAGCGCTACAACGCGCGCATCAAGCGTGGCTGTGTAGACCATGTCATCATAAAGCGCGACGCCACGATTGGTGCGATGAAAAGCGATCAGATTTTGTGGCAGGTCATGCTGATAGCGCCACAACATGTCACCGCTTGCTGCATCGATGGCATAGACGAGATTTTCCGGAGTGGTGAGAAACATTACGCCGTCATTCACAATAGGCGGTGCCTCGTGGCCGCCATTGACGCCAGTGGAGAAAGACCACACAGGCTGTAACTCAGCCACATTGTCTGCAGTGATTTCGTTCAGCGGACTATAGCCCCAGCCTTCGAGATTACCGCGATAGGAAAGCCAGTTATGGGGCTCGGGGTTAACTAGGCGGGCATCAGATACTGGATTGTAATTGGCCGGAGACACCTGCGCAGACAGCTGGCCATCCGACAGCAATAATCCAAGAGCCAGTATCTGGGCCAATATGGATGCTCGGTGCATAGTAATTCTCCTTTTCATGCAAATCATATTAGCCGACAAGGATCTAAGAAGGCATCTATTGTTCTGCAAGAACATCAGCTCTGCGAATAGCCAGCGAATCGATTTAGACTGAGAAGTAAGAATTGGCATAGCTCCCTCTTAGCCCTGCAAGATTGCACTATTTCTAACTAGAAACATAACGCCCTTGTTAAGGCGTGCGTCTCGCCGCGCGACAAATGCGGATAAGATGGCCGCAGGCCATCCGCATTTGTTGTGTGGTGAGGCCAACCCATTGCACAGTTTGTTATGTTCCGTATGCACTTACTTTCCTATTTGGATCAGCTGCTCATCTATTGTATAGGAAGCGGGCTCGTTTATTACCGAGGTCCCCCTATCCTTGAATTCTCGGTCAGTATCTCACTGAAATTGCAGGAATAGAACCCTGGGGAAGCTTTATATCCGAGCCTCCTGTGGCTCGCTTTTGCCGGGTCCTCATATCTGTGTAAAGAAGCCCCCGCTTTCCTCTGTTTGCTCCCCACCGCTGCCGACCTTATACTCACGTGCAAGCACCTGCCGGAAGCAGGCACTGCAGAACTAAGGGGGTTCTCATGCAATTTTTATCCACGCGTCTTGTTCTTTCTTTATCTATTCTTGGCCTGCTGGCCGCCTGTGGCGAAACGCCTCCGGCCGAGCCCGAACTGTCTTTTGAGGAATCCCTGCAACAGCAGCTTATCCAGGCCCAGCCTGGCGACGTGATCGAAATCCCTGCTGGCGTGCATGACATGACCCGGGGGCTGTCCCTGAATGTGGATGGTGTGACCATCCGCGGCGCGGGCATGGATGAATCCATCCTGTCATTCCGAAATCAGGCACAGGGTGCTGAAGGCTTACTGGTCTCGGCGGATGATTTTGTGATTGAAGATCTCGCCATTGAAGACACCATTGGTGACGCTTTGAAAATCAATGGCAGTGAAAACGTCGTTATCCGCCGCGTGCGCACCGAATGGACTGGTGGCGCCCTGACCACCAATGGTGCCTATGGCATCTACCCGGTGCAGTCATCCAATATCTTGATCGACGGTGCTGTCGCCATCGGCGCCTCGGACGCTGGCATCTATGTGGGTCAGTCCAACCAGATCATCGTGCGCAATTCCCGCGCGGAATATAACGTGGCTGGTATCGAGATCGAGAACTCCACCTTCGCCGATGTGCATGACAATGTCGCCACCAATAACACCGGCGGCATACTGGTATTCGACCTGCCTAACCTGCCAGTGCAGGGTGGCCGCAATACCCGTGTTTTCAATAATCAGATTATCAATAACAACACCGCCAACTTTGCGCCTGAAGGCAATATCGTCGGCACCGTGCCCGCGGGTTCCGGCTTGATGGTGCTGGCCAATGACAGTATCGAAGTGTTTGGTAATGAATTTACCGACAACAACACCTCCAACATCATGATTGTCAGCTACTACATCACCGAGATACCTTTTGAAGATCCCAACTACGACCCGTTCCCGGAAGCCATCTATATCCACGACAACCAGTTTAATGGTGGCGGCACCACGCCGGATTCCGAACCCCTGCAATTGCTGCAGCAGGCCCTCGGCGGCCAGCCTATTCCAAATATCGTTTGGGATGGCACTGTTGTGCCCGGCAGTGCGCCTGAAGATATTCTGTGTATTGACAACAACTCGGGCGAGTCCTTTGTAAATCTGGACGCCATGAATGGCTTCGCTGCACCGTCCTTCGACACCAGTGCACATCAGTGCCAGATGCCCAGCCTCAGTGTAATCGACCTCAGTTCTGCCGATGACTAATTGTGTTTGGCGCCGGTGCAGTCGCGGCGCCTTATTTGCATCACTGCTATTCCTGCTGATCGCCTGCAGTGATTCTGCACCGGTATTTCATGGGCAGGATAATCCCCAGCGCCTGTCGGAGTGGGGTTTGTTCTCTATTACTGAAGAAGCACTTACTCCTAACAGTGCTTCCGTGGTATTCACGCCCGCCAATCAACTGTTTACCGACTACGCGCAAAAACTGCGCACTGTTTGGATACCGGAAGGCGAGCAAATCACACTGGCCGATGGCGAACTGCAATATCCGGTAGGGGCTATCCTCACCAAGACTTTCTACTATCCAGCTAACGATGATGGGACTTTGCAAGCCAGAGCTCCTTTCTTACGCGACGCCATAGCGCTGGAGCAAAATCGTGTGATAGAGACCCGCCTGCTGGTGCATCGCGCCGATGGCTGGCAGGCCTTCCCCTATGTCTGGAATGCAGATGCCACCGAAGCCTTTCTGCGCGTGGCAGGCACCAGTGCAATGCTGACCCTGGCGGATTATCCCGGTGATAACGAGCCCAGAGATTTTAACTACTTCGTGCCCAACGAAAACCAGTGTGCTGGCTGCCATGTCACCGAACATCCCGATGGCGAGATGCATCCACTGGCCGCGGTAGCTCGCCAATTACATTACAAGAGCTACCCGCCGGAAACAGGTGCTATGAATCTAGAAGTGAATAAGCTGGTCGAACGCGGCTGGCTCAGTGAAGCACCCATCCGCCTGGAGACGGCCAGTTACAATCAGGACATCGGCGACCTCCAGGCCCGGGCCACCGAATACCTCAATATCAACTGCGGCCATTGTCATAATCCCAATGGCGCCGCCGACACCTCTGCCCTGATTCTGGATGGTTCACATTCCAGCCTGGTAGGCATGGGCCGCTGCAAACCACCGGTAGCCGCTGGTGGTGGCGCTGGCAACCTGCAATACAGCATCGTCCCCGGCCAACCCGAGCAATCCATTCTGCTGTATCGCATGCACTCTACCGAACCCGATGAAATGATGCCGGAACTGGGCCGTTCTCTGGTACATGAAGAAGGCATACAATTGATAAGTGACTGGATTGCCAGCCTTCCCGGTTCCTGTAACCGGCAATAACCGCAATGTTTTGGATTTATATTAAAGGAAGGAAAAGATGGACTTTCGCCTTTTACTGCAACAACTCACCCCAACCAGATTGCTATTGCTCGGCTCCATGACACTGCCCTTCTCTGCCATGCAGGCAGCAGAAGAAGTCACATTCTCAGGCACCATAGAAGCACTTGCCTGCCCGCAAGCCTGCGGCATTTGCTGCGGCACCCACAGCATCACCGACAGTGCAGGCCTGTTGTCGCTGGAAGTGGGTAACGCGTTTGTAGACCTCAGCAAGGTCAGTGACGACGGCAACCTGCACACTATCAGCGGGCGCTTCTACGAGACCCCCGGGCAATGTGGCGTAGGTAGCTGCACACTGTTCGCCGTGGAAACTGTGGACACCAATTTCGTGCCTGAGCCCGATTACAATGTCACGTCTGAAATTCTTTCCATCAGGAGTCTGGTGATCAACGATATTGAGGGCAGTCGCTACAAAGTGGATTTGAGTGCTCCTTTCAATATCGACTCGGCAACTCATGTGAGTGAACTGGAAACTGCCGCGCAGGGCGAAGACTGTTCGGCATCCAATGTGCAATGTGCAGCCGGCACAACCTGTATTTCCTACTTTGGTATTGCGGGGCAAAATGGTCCGGAATTTCAGACCTGCGAAATTCCCTGCACCCATCCGGGCGCATCCTGCCCCACGGGGCAAATGTGCGTGACGATTGCTGACGGGCCTGGGTCAGTGTGCGTGGTTGAAGAATAAACACGCCGGAAAAGGTTATAGATTCAGCTAGTCTTTGGCCCGCGATTCGGCTTCGCCAATCACTGCGCGCCACAGGCGGCGCGCAAACTCCAGCTGCACGGCCAGAATAATTAGCACGAAGACCAGCGCCCATAATGGCAGGCTGCCTGCTCCCGGCACCAGGGCGATGGCTGCCGCAAAGGCCAGTAGGACCAGTATGATGAAGGCGACCAGTATGAAATCACGCCAGGTCGCTGGTTCCACGCCAGCAAAAAAGAAGGCATTGGCTTCTTCCGCTCGCGCGCGACGGTAACTGACATGGGTTATGTAATTAGCCGAAATAAAAATCGAAGCCAAGATCACCAGCCATAGCGGGTTAAATCCCTCACTTATCAGTTCCACCAGCATGAATTCCTGCACTCCAATGATGAAGGGGAAGATGGAATCCCGCAGTAACGGCTGCCACTCGAAACCCATTACCAGCGTGGTGTACATCAGCCAGATCTGCAGTATGCCGAAAAACACCGCAAGCACTGACAACCAGCCGACTGCGGCAGCGAGGGAAGGCTCGAACAAAAACTCACTCCCTGTCGTCTTGCTCCACAATAATTCCAGGGCAAGGGCCTGAATAATACTGATCAGGGTCAGTAAAACAGCGGGGAACTGTATTCGCACTCGACTCTTCATTCGATCTAGATCACTCATAACAATTACTATTGGATAACAAAATTAAAATAGGTATCGGGAAACGGCTCGTTTTCCAATGTGAAATGCCACCACTCGGTTTCAAGCGGCCGAAAACCAGCTTCTATAATTAATGTACGCAGCAACATGCGATTGGCGCGCTGGGTGGCACTCACCTCGGTACTCGACGGCCATGACCGCAGGTCAAAGAAATCCCAGGGTGTGCCCATATCCAGCTCATCGCCGGTAGCCCGATCGATAATGGTCAAATCCACCGTGCTGCCGCGAGAATGACCCGAACGCGCAGCGATATAGCCGTCGCTGAATAAATTGGCCTTGTCCACATTGGGGTAGTAGCGGTACTTCATCCGCGTATCGTCCAGATCCTCTGCCCAGCGCACAAAATGATCCACCGCCTGCTGTGGGCGATAGGCATCGAAGATTTTCAGCCCCAGACCCATGGCGCGCAGTTGGTTTTCGACGGGAATCAGGGCCGCGGCGGTTTCCCGTGTCATGAGCATATTGGATTCTTCATAGCCATCGATGAACTCACCAACGAAGTTGTTACGGCTGAAATAGCGCAGATCAATAGTTACGCCACGCACTACCTGCCGCACATCGATAAACTCAGCCGGAATTTGCGCCGTTGCCGAATTTGCCAATAGCAATAGCGCAATCAGTACACCCGATTTCAATCCGATCTGGTTACGTGCGAACACAGTAAGTCCCTGCATAGTCCCATTTGTTGCAACTGAATGGCCTCATTCTAGGGAGATGACCTGCTGATTGCCACAAACAGTAAAAAAGACCCCATTACTCGAGCAAGTTTCTTGTTATCCTTCGCCCTTGTCCACACTCCACAGCAGTAATCTTTTATGAAAACCATTGGCATCCTCGGCGGCATGAGCTGGGAATCAACCACAATTTACTACCGTCTGATCAATGAAGGCATCAAGGAGCACCTCGGTGGCCTGCACTCTGCCAAAATCCTGCTCTACAGTTTTGATTTCGCCGAAATCGAAGCCCTGCAGGCGGCCGGCGAATGGGATAAGTCCGGCGAGCTGCTGGCAAAGGTCAGTCGCAATCTGCAGGATGCCGGTGCCGCCTGCCTGCTCATCGGTACCAATACCATGCATCTGGTAGCCGACCAGGTGCAGGCCGCGCTGGATATTCCGCTGCTGCATATTGCCGATGCCACTGGCACAGCCCTGCAAGCGGATGACATTAAAAAGGCCGGACTGCTGGGAACGCGCTTTACCATGGAGCAGGATTTTTACCGCAAGCGCATCGCTGACAAATTTGGTATCGAAGTAATCATTCCGCCGGAACAACAGCGCGAAACTGTACATCAGGTGATCTATAATGAGCTGGTGCTGGGCAAGATCAAAGACGCCTCTCGCGCTGCTTATCTGGAAGTTATAGATGCGCTTTCAGAACAAGGCGCCGAAGCCATCATTTTGGGCTGTACGGAAATCCCCATGCTGGTTACGCCGCAGCACACAGCAATAAGCCTTTATGACACCACCGCGATTCATGCTGCCCAGGCGGTGCAATTCGCCATCGCAAAATAACGGGATCGATCAATGCTGGAAACCGCAACAGTAGCCCTGGCTACATTCTTCGCCACCATCGGACCATTGGATGTGGCAGCCGTCTATGCCGGCCTGACTGCAACGCACCCACCCCAGCGGGCGCGGCGCATGGCGCTGCGTGGTGTAGCGGTCGCGACATTTATATTGATCCTGTTTGCCCTCATCGGCGAGGCGCTATTGGCGACTCTGGGCATTTCGCTGGCGGCACTGCGCACCGGAGGTGGCATCTTGCTGCTACTGATCGGCATCGACATGGTGTTTGCGCGCTCCTCCGGTAGCACTTCAACTACTGAAGAAGAAGAACAGGAAGCCCTCAGCAAACAAGACATCGCAGTGTTTCCCCTGGCGACGCCACTGGTGGCAGGCCCCGGTGCCATGGGCGCAGTAATCCTGCTTATGGCAGACACAGAAGGTGACTACGCCTTGCAGGCCGTAGTGATCGGTTCTCTGCTGGCGATTCTTCTGCTCACATTGGTGCTGTTGTTACTGGCCAGCCGGGTCAATCAGCTATTTGGCGTAACAGGTATGCATGTGGTGACGCGCGTGTTCGGCGTGCTGCTCAGCGCACTGGCAGTACAGTTTATATTCGACGGTATTGCACAGAGCGGCCTGATTCCGCTTGCCTGACAAGGAGAACAAATGTCATGAAGAACCAGCTTGTGCGGATGGCACAATATAACCAGTGGATGAATAACAAACTCTATACGGTGGCAATGCAAGTTTCCGCCGAGGACCTGGTAAAAGATCAGGGCGCTTTTTTTAAATCCATTCTCGGCACGTTAAACCACATCATGGTCGCCGATGTGTTGTGGTTCAAGCGCATGGCCTCACATGAGGCCAATTTTGCCAACTTGCAGCTTTTTCGTGACCATGAAAACCCGGGCAGTCTGAAAGAGGTCCTGTATGCAGACATCAGCGAATTATTTGCCGAACGTCAGCGCATGGACAACGCCATACTGGCATTCGTAGCAGCGTTGAGCGAAGACGAGCTAAACAGTGAACTGGATTACTGCAGCACCGAAGGTAGTGCTTATCGCGATCGGCTGGAAGTCCTGCTGCAACATGTTTTCAACCATGCTACCCATCATCGCGGGCAATTAACCACCCTGTACAATCAGATGGGGCTGGAGTCCGGCCTCACAGACCTGATGTGGATGTTACGTGAACAGGAGGCCGCAGCATGAAAGCCAAGCTGGCAGAAACAACTGAAGAAATTGAAAAAATCGTGCCCGTAATGCGTGAACTGCGCCCCCAATACAGCGCGGCAGAACTCACTGCCCAGATTCACAAGCAGCGCGAGCTGGGTTATATGCTGGCCTATGTGGAAGACAAGGGCCAGATACTTTCGGTTGCCGGTTTTGTGGTCGGTGAAAAGCTGGCCTGGCAAAAGCACGTATACGTAGATGACCTGGTCACCAGTGAAACACAGCGCTCCACCGGCGCCGGTAAATGCCTGATGGATTGGCTGAAAGACTATGCCATCGCCCAGGGCTGCCAACAACTTCACCTGGATTCAGGTGTGCAACGCTTTTCCGCGCACAAGTTTTATTTGCGCGAAGGTTTTGTTATTAACAGTCACCACTTCGCCATTCCTGATTTAACTTAACGATGTCAGTGGCCATTCGCGCAGAAGTAATAGCTGATTACTCCTGCGTAGACAAAATCCTGCGGCAGGCATTCGACGGTGACGATGAGGCCAGGCTTGTACAGTTATTACGCGAGCAGGCTTGCCCTAACATTTCTCTTGTGGCCATTGAAACAGATGACAACTCAATCGCCGGCCATATCTTTTTTTCTCCCACCTGTTTCGACTGCGACCCAGAGTTTAAAGTCATGGGATTGGCGCCAATGGCCGTGCGGCCAGATTTGCAGTGCTCGGGTATAGGCTCACAGCTGGTCCATGGTGGGCTCGAACAATGTCAGGCTCTGGGTTATGCCGCGGTGATCGTGCTCGGCCATAAGGACTACTATCCCCGGTTTGGCTTTCGCCCCGCCAGCACATTCGGCATTTGCTGCGAATACCCCGTGGAAGATGAGCATTTCATGGCGCTGGAGTTACAGTCTGGCAGCCTGGCCGCCGTCTCGGGCCTGGTGCGTTACCACCCTGCTTTCGCCACCCTTTGATTCTCTCCTCACTTAATACTCTTAATACTCTCGAAACTGACCTTTCTGTCAGCACTCTCATTATCCTTCAAGCCTTGCTATCCGCCGTTTCCCGCCCAACTGCTGGATTGAGCTTTTTCGCAGAAACTAATACAGTGGCAAGCAAATAATTCAAAGCCACACCGGTTACCACTGGATGAGGCTGTTGCAGGAGAAGTGTAGTGATAGCTGAAAGTCAGCAAGCCCCGATCGACCTCCCCAATACCGATTTAACTTCCGTTGTGCTTGGCCGCGCCGCCGAGTTGGGCGACAAACCCGCACTGATCGATGGTGCCAGCGGACGCGCACTCACCTTTAATCAACTCAGCGAACAATTTCGTCGACTGGCAATTGGCCTGGACAAACGCGGCTTCGGCAAAGGCGATGTCATGGCAATCTTCTGCCCCAATGTCCCCGAATACGCGGTGGCCTTTCTCGGAGTAGCTGCCATCGGTGGCGTGAACACCACAGCCAATTCACTTTACTCCACTGAAGACCTGGTGCATCAGTTCACTGACTCCAAAGCGAAATACCTGCTAACCATTCCCCAGTTTCTGGATCGCGCTTTACCCGCTGCCGAACAGGCAGGTATCGAGGAAGTATTCGTGCTCGGTGAGGCCGAAGGCGCAACGCCATTTGCAGCACTGCTGGCTGAAGATGGTCCAATGCCTGATGTCAGCATCGATCCCGAGAAAGATCTGATCGCACTACCCTATTCCAGCGGCACTACAGGGCTCTCGAAAGGCGTAATGCTCACCCATGCCAATCTGATTGCCAACATGGTCCTGAGCTGCGAAATGAATAAAGTGGAAGACGATGACATTCTCATGGCCGTGCTCCCGTTTTTCCATATCTACGGGATGGTGTTGATTCTTTGCCTCGGTATTTACCGCGGGACCACACTGATAACCATGACGCGCTTTGACCTGGAGCCATTCCTGCAGATTGTGCAGGACTTCAAGGTGACGTGCATGAACCTGGTGCCACCCCTGGTACTGGCATTGGCCAAGCATCCGGTGGTGGATAATTATGACCTCTCCAGCATTCGCCTGATCAGCTCCGGCGCCGCGCCACTGGGCCCGGAACTGGAGAAAGCCTGCGCTGAACGTCTCAAATGCCAGATGTATCAGGGTTATGGGCTGACCGAAGTCGCGGGTGCCTCACACATCCTGCCATTGGCTGACCCCCGCAGCAAAAACAAGGTGGGCGCTGTCGGGCAGGTGTTGCCCAATACCCAGTCCAAAATTGTCGGTGTGGAAAGCGGTGCAGAATTGGGCGTGAATGAGCGCGGTGAAGTGTGCATCCGCGGGCCACACGTCATGGTGGGATATTTGAACAACCAGGAAGCCACCGATCACTGCATCGACAAGGACGGCTGGTTCCACACCGGCGATATTGGCTATGTGGATGAGGATGGCTACTTCTATATCGTTGACCGTGTGAAAGAGCTCATCAAATACAAAGGCTATCAAGTGGCCCCGGCCGAGTTGGAAGCCTTACTGGTCAGTCACCCTGCCATCGCCGATGCGGCAGTGATTCCCAGCCCGCATGAAGAAGCCGGCGAGATCCCCATGGCATTCGTCGTGCTCAAGGACAAGATATCTGCTGAAGAAATCATGCAGTTTGTGGCCGATAACGTGGCACCTCACAAGAAGGTGCGCAAGGTGGAGATCGTTGATGAGATACCCAAATCAGCCTCGGGCAAGATTCTGCGCCGGGTACTGGTTGAAAAAGAACGCGCCGCGCTTGGTGTCTAGAGAACTCTAGGCTTTAAGACACTCAATCTGTGCAACAGGGGGATTAAATATGGAAACTGAAGTCACTATCAATCTGCTGGCTGTGCTGACCGCTGCGGTCTCGGCGTTTATTGTCGGTGGCATCTGGTACGGGCCGTTATTTGGCAAAGCCTGGATGCGCGAGTTCAACATCACCGACGCAGACATGGCAAATCGCAATATGCCCAAGGTATTCGGCCTGGCATGGTAACTGAGCCTGATTGCCGCTACCAACCTGGCCGCATTTATTGGTGTGGATGCCACGCTAGTTTTTTGGTGCATTAGCCGGCTTTGCTGCCGGTCTCGGATGGGTCGCCGCTTTTCTCGGCATCCTCTATCTGTTCGAGAATCGCTCCATCAAGGCCTGGCTCATCAATGCCGGTTATTGCGTTGTGGCATTAACGCTTATGGGAGTCATTTTGGGGGCCTGGTAGGCCCCCTTTTTACTGCCAAATTTTCTCCGCTTTTCCTCCTCTGGCTAAGTCATTGTTCCTCCGATGATTAAAGCCTTATTTCAATAATGAAAAACCCTCGCCGCTAGCCTGTTAATGGTTACAATGTGTTATTGCATTTTTGAATAGTCGGACCATTACACTTTTTTCAGGGAATAAGGAGGAACACCATGCAACATCGAGCCAGAGTACTATCAACCGGTTCAATTTTGGGAGACTACGAAGTGCCAACGTCGAGCCTCCTGGAAGAGGCCAAATTTAATTCTATGGGGCTGGAGACAGACCTGATCGAACAGGAACTGGGCATCACGCACGTGCGTCATTGTCCGGATTCTGTTCGGCCGGGGGATCTGGCCATTGCCGCAGGTGAAGTCGCCATGCGCCGGTCCGGCATCGATGCCAAGAAAATCGACGCTGTGATCTTCTGCGGAATCGATCGTGACTACAGTGAACCAGCGACCGCCCACCGAGTCGCCCATGAACTGGGTATCAATGCCCATCATTGCTGGGACCAAAGTGACGCCTGCCACGGCTTCACTTCAGGCATGATAACGGCGAACTTGCTGATCATGAGCGGGATGGCACGCAATGCCCTGGTTTGCACGGGTGAACGCTCAAGCAGCAAGGCCCGCTATATCAGCGATCTGTTTGCTGACAACAAATTGGGTGTGAAGGACGTGCAACACACACTGGGTGTGTTTTCACTGGGCGATGCGGGCGGTGCCATGGTGCTCGGCGCAACGGATGACGGCACTGGTATCCAGATAGTGAATAGCCGCACCAATTCCAGCCAGTCCAAGTTGTGCTACTACGATATCTTTGGCGCCGAACGCGGCATCAAGCCCAGCTTCGGTATGGAAATGGCAGAAATTTGTGCCAAAACCATGCGCCTGGTACGCAGAATGGTGCCCAAAACTCTGAGCAATCTGGGTTGGGATTATGGAGATATCGACCACCTGATTCAGCACCAGGTGGGCTGTAAACCCTACCGGGTCGTGCTCAATATGCTGCGTAGCACCGCGGAAAAATCGCCAATTATCTATGAGAAATTCGGCAATTTAGCGAGCGCCTCGATCCCCGCCTGCTTCGATCGTTGTAATATCGAAAAAGGGCAACGAGCGTTCGTTATATCTACCGGCAGTGGTATCGTGGCAACCCAGCTGGGTCTGCAGTTTTAGCCATAACGCCGTGGGGCGCGCCTTGTAGAGGAGTCCCGCCTCCCGCTGCGGGATTTCTCGCACAGTATTGTATGGCACCCCGAGATTGCAGGGCCCGGCAAATTGCGGTAACCTCATTAAGTTAGTGGGAAGCGGACAGCAACAGGAAATACTCAAAAGCCGATGCAACATTTCTTCTATTTAGGACTTATCGCGCTCGCAGCCTGCGTACTCAAGTCTGTAATACTTTCAATGGTCATCACCCGGTCCAGATTAACGTCTGCGCTGAATCTGGTGTGTCTGGCCCTGATTGCCCAGAACGCATTCGAATTTCTCACCGGCTTCATGATAGCCAACACCGGCCAAATACCCACCCTGATGGTTGATGGGGTGTTTATCAGCCTGTATCTGGTGGCCGGCAGCCTCGTGTATTTCTGCATGACAGTCACCCAGGCCCGCTTTGGTCAGTGGATTTCATTGGGCTTTGCCGGATTCACTGCTCTTATCGTGATGTTGCATTTCAGTGGTCTCATCGCGCAGGGCTATATCGTACTTGGCTACACCATCATCAGTAATGAAGGTGCTTTCTATCCACTGTTTCAACTCTTCGTTGTATCCGCATTACTGACCAGTATCGGTTCGCTGTTCTTGGGTATGCGCTGGGGAGATGACACTGTGCGCGAGCGCAGCAAGACTACGCTTATTGCTATCGCGCCACTTGCGATAGTCGGATTAGGTGTCGTGGCGCTGCGCTTGCTGGGCTTCGATTCGTCATCTGCACTGGTAATGCCAATAGCCTCAACCTTCTTCCTGTGGATACTGATGCTTGATGAACGCGGTGAATTTGTTACTTTCAAGGTCAAGTGGCGCATCATTTTCAAACTTGCTACGAATATGAATAGCCTAAAGCTACGGGAATGGGACAAGGAAGTAGAGCGTCAGTTGATTCTGGAAGCGCTGCGTACCACCAATAACAATAAAGCTGCTGCCGCCAAGCTGTTGGGCGCCAATCAGACTACGTTCCATCGTAAAGCCGAACAACATCTGGAAAAACCCCCAGCCCGCCGTACCCGACGCCTGCGTTTGAAAAACAGGAACGCCGTCAAACTCACTCCGGAAACCTCGCCACTGCAGTCCCAGCAGTAAATCGCTATAATCGCTTCCTTTTCTGGCTGGCACCAACAAGGCGTCCAGGTTTACATCTATGAGCGCGAGCAACAAAGTAGGTTTCATTTCCCTCGGCTGTCCCAAGGCGCTGGTAGATTCAGAGAGAATCCTTACCCAGTTACGCACTGATGGATACGAGATAGTCCCCAGTTATGATCAGGCCGACCTGGTCGTCGTTAATACCTGCGGTTTCATCGACAGCGCCAAAGAGGAATCGCTGGAGGCTATTGGCGAAGCGATCAGTGAAAATGGCAAGGTCATTGTAACCGGCTGCCTGGGTGCGCAAGCTGACATCATCACCAATGCCCACCCCAAGGTGCTGGGAGTGACTGGCCCACAGGCCTACGAGCAAGTGGTGCAGCAGGTACATGAACACCTGCCATCCCAAAGACAACACGACCCATTCACCGACCTGGTGCCACCGCAGGGCATCAAGCTGACTCCACGGCACTACGCCTATCTGAAAATCTCTGAGGGTTGTAACCACAAATGCAGTTTCTGCATCATTCCATCCATGCGCGGCAAACATGTCAGCCGCCCGGTTGGAGAGGTGCTGGACGAAGCGCAGCGACTGGTAAATGCTGGCGTAAAGGAACTCCTCGTTATCTCCCAGGACACCAGCGCCTTTGGCGTCGATATGAAGTACCGTACCGGATTCTGGGATGGTCGCCCGGTCAAGGGTGATATGCAGGGATTGTGCGAAGCGCTGGGAGAATTAGGGATATGGGTAAGGCTGCATTATGTTTACCCCTACCCTCATGTAGACCATATATTGCCGCTAATGGCGCAAGGTAAAATTCTGCCTTACCTCGATATTCCCTTCCAGCATGCCAGCCTGTCCGTGCTCAAGGCCATGAAACGTCCAGCCGCAACCGAAAATACCCTGAGGCGCATTGAGAAGTGGCGCGAAACATGTCCGGATCTCACAATCCGCAGCACCTTCATCGTAGGATTTCCGGGTGAAACTGATGCAGATTTCGAAGAGCTGCTGGAATTTCTGCAAATAGCGCAACTGGATCGCGTGGGTTGTTTTCAGTACTCACCGGTGGATGGTGCCAGGGCCAATGAATTACCGAACCCGGTTGCAGAAGCTGTGAAACAAGAGCGCTGGGAACGCTTCATGTCTACCCAACAAGCCATCAGCGCAAAGCGTCTGCAAGCCAAAGTAGGCACGGAACAGGAAGTACTGGTAGATGTAATAGAAGAAGATGCCATTGTATGCCGTTCAAAAGGCGATGCGCCGGAAATCGATGGCCTGGTGATTCTGCCCGCTACTGCAGGAATAAGCGCAGGCGACATCCTCACGGTGCGCATAACTGATTGCGATGAGTACGATTTACACGGCGAGTTAATGCCGTAGGTCGAAGCTGTTCAGGCTATCAGCAATAAATACGCTCACGCAACGACACTTAAACTTTTCATAAATATTTTCCGGTATTCCCTATGACTTTTCAGAACGACCAGATACGCCCAGGTGTACTACGCACTCCAGACTCCCAATTTCAGAATTTGCCCGGCTATGACTTCGCGGATCACTACGTGAATGTGCTCGACTACCGCATGCACTACGTAGATGAAGGTAACAGCGCTGGACGCCCTGTATTAATGCTACATGGCGAACCAACCTGGAGTTATTTGTACCGCAAGATGATTGCGCCAGTGGCAGATGCTGGCCATCGCGTTATCGCCCCGGACCTGATTGGCTTTGGCAAATCAGATAAACCTGCCGAAATTTCTACGCATACCTACGCCTTTCATGTGGCAGCCATTAAAGAATTTATTGAGGAACTGGAACTCAACAATATTATATTGATGTGTCAGGACTGGGGCAGTTTGATCGGCCTGAGAGTTGCCGCCGAGAATCCCGAGCGTTTTGCCGGAATTGTATTGGCCAATGGTGGACTGCCAAAGGGTGAGGCGCAAATGAGTGAAGGATTCATGCGTTGGCGCGGGCAGGCCGAGCAGATGCAAAAAGCCGGCGACATGCCTATCGGTGTCATCGCGGGTAGAGACTTTGGCCCTGAGATTGTTGCTGCCTACGATGCTCCGTTTCCGGATGCACGCTACAAGGCTGGACCACTGGCCATGCCCTTACTGGTGCCGATTTCCAAAGATGATCCTGCCAGCAAAGCCAATCTTGCAGCCTGGGAAGTTTTGAAGAGTTGGGACAAACCATTTCTCACTGCATTCAGTGATGGCGACCCGATTACCGGAGGAGGTGAACGGATTTTCCAGCGACTGGTTCCCGGTGCAAAGAATCAGCAACACGTCACTATTGAAGGAGCAGGACATTTCCTGCAAGAAGCTAAAGGCGAGGAACTGGCCAAGGTGATCAACCAGTTCATCGCCGCTAACTTTTAGCGCCAGTATTCAAGATGGCGCAAGCCTTTATGAGCCTGGCAATACCACCTGATCAATCACGTGGATTACGCCGTTCGAAGTTTCGATGTCAGCCATTACCACCGTGGCATTATCAACTTTGACTCCGTCCGTCGCGTTAATGGTCAACTCACTGCCCTGCACGCTTGCAACTTCCAGCGACTGCCCAGCGATATCTGCTGACATTACCTTACCGGGCACTACATGGTAAGTTAGTACAGCAACTAGCTGATCCTTGTTTTCCGGCTTCAGCAGATTTTCAACAGTGCCTGCTGGCAATGCGGCAAAAGCCTCATCAGTAGGGGCAAACACAGTGAATGGACCTTCGCCCTTCAGGGTTTCCACCAGACCGGCCGCGTCGACCGCAGCAACCAGTGTGGTGAATTGCCCGGCTTCTATAGCGGTGTCAACGATATCTTTAGCCGGCATCTCACCATGGTGATCCGCGTAAGCATTGTACATACCTAATACCAGCACCAGCGCGCCGGCGAATAAACCTTTTACTGCTTTCATGACAAACTCCAAAATTAGTTGCAAAGAAAAATTACGTTAGCGGGTGTAGTAACGGTGAATGACAAGCAGCCAGATCACTGGAATAAATATATTTTCATTGGGTAATCCAAACCCTTCAAACGTACGTAATCTACTGTCTCGAGGTCTTTCTGATGCAAGATGTAACCGGAAATATACTTATAAGTGGTGCATCTGGCATTTTAGGTACCGCAATTGGTGCGCAGCTGGAAGAGGTCGGCTACAAGGTATATGCGTTGGATCGCCATTCAACCACCAGCCCTTTTCACGTTGATCTCGGGCTCGAAAAAATACATCTCGATCCGGATATCCCACTCCAGGCTGTAATCAATCTGGCCGGCGAGAACATTTCCGGCAAACGCTGGAACGCAAGACAAAAGCGCCGCATCATTGAGTCCCGCACACGAACTACTCGCCTCCTGGCTTCCGCAATCGCGCGCTCACCCCAACAACCAAAGGTATTCCTCTCAGCTTCAGCAATTGGTTTTTATGGCCCCACGGGCATTCAATCCGTGGATGAGAGCGCCCCTTCAGGATCAGGTTTTCTGGCAGATGTGGCCAGACAGTGGGAGGCCGCCACGCAACCGGCTATAGAAGCAGGTATCAGGACAGTGCATTTGCGCTTTGGCGTAGTAATCACCAAAAAAGCTGGCGTACTGGGAGAAATGCTATTGCCATTCAAGCTCGGACTCGGCGGCGTGGTAGGTAATGGGCAACAATGGATGAGTTGGACGAGTCTGGAAGACGCAGTTGCAGTGGCATTACTCTGCCTGGAAAACGAAGGGGTCAATGGCCCGGTGAATGTGGTTGCACCCGAGTCTGTCACCAATCATACATTTACCAAAATCCTGGGGAAGTCATTGCACCGTCCAACAATTTCACCATTCCTCAAAGCACCTGTTGTGCGCCTGTTGTTCGGTGAGATGGGCGATGCCCTGTTATTGTCCAGCGCTCGTGTAATCCCGGCGCGACTGCAGGAACTGGGCTTCCAATGGCAATTTCCGACACTTGCAGAGAAATTGCGCGACGAATTTTCAAACTAACAAGTGCCCACAAGCGGAAACCTCACTCGATCGTATGGGCAAGTCTCTGAAAACCGCGTAAGCTTGAAGCACAGACCATTGCTTCGGAGACCTTGCCATGCGCGCATTGAGCCTGCTGCTTCTCACCATCCTATCGCTTCCAGTCATCGCACAGGATGAGGCCCAACCGGTATTAACCGGATACAAGGCTGAGGCCGCCTCCGCAGTTGAAGGGATGACAAAACTCACCCAGGAAATCGTGGACATGTTGTTCTCATTTTCCGAGCTGGGTTTTCAGGAATTCGAAACACAACGCTACCTCACTAATATGTTGGTTGAGAATGGCTTCGATGTTGAACTGGGAGTCTCCGGTATTCCCTCTGCATGGTGGGCCACTTGGGGTAGCGGCGAACCAGTGATTGCGCTCGGCTCTGACGTTGACGGTATTCCACGCGCGTCACAAATGCCCGGCGTTGCCTATCGCCAACCGATGATTCAAGGCGCTCCCGGCCACGGCGAAGGCCATAACTCTGGCCAGGCGGTAAACATCGTAGCAGCACTGGCGGTAAAGGAGATCATGGAGCGGGATAATTTGCCAGGCACCATCGTCTTGTGGCCAGGTGTCGCTGAAGAACTGGTGGCAACCAAAGCCTGGTATGTGCGTGATGGCTTGTTCGATGACATTGACGCCGTATTATTTACGCATGTCTCTAACAATATGTCTGTCAGTTGGGGGCGCGCCCGCGGCACAGGACTTGTCTCTGTTGAATATATCTTTGAGGGCGTCGCCGCCCATGGCGCTGGCGATCCATGGGACGGACGCAGCGCACTCGATGCTGTGGAACTGACCAACGTGGCCTGGAACTTTCGGCGTGAGCATCTGCATCCATTGCAACGCTCCCATTACGTAATCAGTAACGGTGGCGACCAACCCAATGTCGTGCCCTCTTATGCCAGTGTCTGGTACTTCGTCAGGGAAGTCACGGCAGAGGGCATTCGCGAGAACTTCGACACCTTGCAACGCATTGCCGAAGGTGCGGCGATGATGACTGATACCAGTGTCACACGAAAAATTATCGGCACAGCTTATCCGCGTCACTTCAACCGGCCCATCGCCGAAGCCATGTATAAAAATATCCAGACTGTTGGCTTGCCCAGTTGGTCCGAAGATGACCAGCAGTTCGCTCGTGCCTTGCAGGAACTGATGGGGGCTGATGACCCGGAAGGTCTGGCTACTGAACTGGATGAAATCGGCGTGGATCTGGAAGAACCGATATCAGGAGGTTCAGATGATATCGGCGATATTGCGTGGAATGTACCAACTGTCACCCTGCGCTTTCCTTCCAACGTGCGCGGTTTGCAAGGTCATCACTGGTCCAGCGCCATGGCGATGGCCACGCCTATTGCGCACAAGGGAGCTGTTGCCGGCGCCAAGGTGATCGCCGCAACTATGCTGGACCTGTTGCAGGATGAGAGCCTGGTAGAAAATGCCCAAAGTTATTTTACCGACGTGCAAACCGCCGAAGAACAGTACATGCCATTTATTGGCCCGGATGACCCGCCAGCGATAGAGCGTAATGCCGGAATCATGGCCGAATTCAAACCCCTGCTGGAACAGTACTACTATGACCCCCAGCAATTCGATACTTATCTCGAACAGCTGGGTATTGATTACCCGCAGCTTGAGGCCGATGTTATTCGTTAACAAACACGCAATGGTTATCATCGCCTGCGTATTCACCGCGGGCATGACATCAGGTGTAGCCGGGCAGGAACTTCCGGCACTGAATGCCGGCAACGGCTTGCAACCAGAGCTTGCGCCGCAGATATTGCGGCGCAGCGAAGAACCTCGACAGCCACGCGTTCTTACTCCTACTCTCGCTCCTGAAGAAATCGATCGCGCGGTGTTGAATCGACTCATGCAGGAAATCGTACAGGAGCCTGAGATCACAGCACAGCGCCTGGGAGTGGGTCAACAAACGCTGCAAAATATTTTCGTTGCCATTTCCAATGCCCGCAATTTCATCAACGGCAATGAAATGGCTAGCGTGCGTGCTATGTGCCGAGCCTGGGACAATTCAGAATTGCGTGGGGACGCGCGCATACAGGAAGCTCTGGATGCCTATAGCCGTCGCCATCAATTTACCAAAGACTTTGTCGCGCGTTACTACAGGGTATTGCTGGCAGATATAGAAGCAATTTTGCCCCTGACCGCCCAGAGCCGATTTGAATCCTATATGACAGATCGCCGCCAGCGTATGGCCTCTTCCGGGGCAGTCACTATGGGCGCAGTGGTTCAGAACGTAGAAAGCGGCAGGGAATCAATCGAGTTTCATTGCCGCGGCTAACCCATCACTGGATAAATCTGTCCACCACCATCTCCACCAGCGCGGCGCCTGTCCAGGCGATAGGCGGGATCAACACATAAAATATAAATCGAAACGCCAAAGACAAATCGAGCGGCCAGGTGCGTAAACTGCTCACCATGTCGCGACGCTGCAGCAAGGCATTGAGTTCACTCAGCGATTTCTCATCCAACTCACGGGAAGTACTTTCGATCCTGGCATTAATTTTTTGCACTTCTACTGCCCGTGCCTGTTTTATCCGACGGTGAATTCTCCATGTAGGTGCCAGAAATATTAAAAGCGCTGCCGGAACTCCTACTATCAAGCCATTGAAATAATTATCCCAGCGCAAGCGAAAGTCTAACGACTGTAATATTGTCAGTGTAAGAGCGCCCGCTACCATCAGCAAACCGTTCAGTCCCGCACGACCGAAACCATTTAACTGATCCAACTGATACAAATCGATATTTACTGAACCACCAAGCTTACGCAAAAACAGACTGTCGGTAATTGTAAAGTACAGGACTATAGCAATAACAATCCACATAAAGTTTTGTCCAACCACGAGCGCCACGCTGGTAGCAAACAACGGATTGTTGGTGTTGAAACTAAGACTACCCCAGCCGACATTAAATCCCAGCGCATAGAACATACCAATCAACACGGCCACCCCCCAGTAATGTCCATGTTCATAGCGATTTATCAAAGTATTACGTTGTGTTGGATCTAACTTCTGCAGTGACAGAATGATTTCCTTGCCTGCTCGGGTGGTCGCTATGAAACACATAGACAGATACGCTGGCATAACAGAGAACATCAGGAAGAGCCCGATTATCTCCAATGGATTATCCCATAATGCTGCGTCTGGGACGGGTACCATGGCACCAGAAAAATTGAAGCAGGAAAACAAGACCAATAAGATTGTCCCGCCTGTCATCAACACAGGTTGGGACAGCGATTGAACAAGATATTCCGCCAGTCTCACTGGCAAAGGCAATGAAGCAGGCGACTGCGTGGGTAGTTTATCTGGACTGATTAGAACTGTTTGTTGGTCCGAAGCCATTATTATTATCCAGGGCCAGAAAGTTCGACCAAAAGCTTAGTCAATTTACCGTGCCCTGCCAATGCATATATTTGCGACAATGTGGCCAATATCACGTCTGGTTAATCCAGATTCCGACACATCACGTACTATGCCGATATAACACCTGATCGGGCTGAATATCATGACTATAATAAAACCAATATTTGCCATTCTGGTTGTGCTGGCGATTAGCGCTCTGGTAGCGCTGGCGGGTGCCCAGAACAGCGTTTTGATTGGCACCCTGCCCCTGTTTGTGCTCTGCGCCGCCGTCGGTTTCATATTGCACTGGCTGGTATTCGTTCCGTCTGTTATTTTTCAGACGGAACATTATTTCGACCTGACAGGTTCGATATCCTACATTGCAACGGTTGCCCTCGTGGTCATACTGCATCCACAACTGGATATTCGTGCACTGGTACTCGTTATTATGGTTGCGACCTGGGCGATACGACTGGGCAGCTTTCTTTTTATGCGCGTCAAGCGTGATGGTCGCGACCGGCGGTTTGACGAAATCAAGACGAAGTTCTGGCGGTTCCTTTTTACGTGGACCCTGGGTGGCGCCTGGGTATTTATCACCATGGCAGCCAGTCTCGCCGCCATGACAACTGCATCTCCACAGCCACTGGATATCACTTTTTATTGCGGACTCATCCTGTGGATTGCCGGCTTCACTATTGAAGTGACTGCAGATACACAAAAGACCCGCTTCCGCGCTAAACCTGAGAACAAGGATAAATTCATTACCAGCGGAGTCTGGTCGCGCTCGCGTCATCCCAATTACTTTGGCGAGATCGTACTCTGGATCGGGGTTGCCGTTATCGCCATGCCGATATTGCAAGGCTGGCAGTGGGTTACGTTAATCTCACCAATATTCGTAATCCTGTTGCTGACCAGGGTGAGTGGCGTCAATCTGTTGGAAAAAAGTGCACAGGAGCGCTGGGGGTCCGACCCCGCTTACAAAGAGTATGTAGCGAATACACCGGTCCTGATTCCCAGGCTGAGCAACTCCTGATTATTTCTCGTACCGAAATACTTCTTCCAGGGGTTTGCCGAATACTGCGGCAATCCTGAACGCCAGATCTCTGAAGCTCACCTCACTATGCGACCCGCACAACTTTGGAAGAGCCTGCGTCACCAGTAACCCGCAGCGCTTACCTTAGCTTGCGGGGCTCCCAGTAATCCATTAACTTACAAAGCCTGATCTGTACAGAGCCAAAGCACCATGAGTTGGGAAAAAGAAGTCGAGGAGCTGCACAAACGCGAAGCACTCGCACACAAGATGGGCGGCGAAGAACGCATCAAACGCCAGCATGACAATGGCAGGTTAACTGTACGCGAACGTATCAACGCTCTTGCTGATGCTGATACTTTCCATGAGATCGGTGCCCTCGCCGGCAAAGCAACCTACAACGATGCGGGTGAGCTGCAGGACTTTACGCCTTCGAACTTTGTGCTGGGCACTGCCGACATCAACGGTCGCCGTGTCGTGATTGGCGGCGATGACTTTACTGTGCGCGGTGGAGCCGCAGATGCCAAGGTAGGTAACAAATCCCAGTACGGCGAACAATATGCGTTGGAGATGCGTTTACCGTTGATTCGACTGGTAGATGGCAGTGGTGGTGGCGGCAGCGTCAAGACGCTGGAAATGGTCGGTCATTCCTATATTCCCGAACTCCATGGCTTCGAAACGACGATGAAGCTGATGGGGCACGTACCAGTGATATGCGCCTGCATGGGTTCGGTCGCCGGCCTCGGTGCCGTGCGCGTTACGATTTCTCACTTTTCACTCATGATCAAAGGCAGCAGTCAGTTATTTGTCGCTGGCCCCCCGGTTGTGGAACGTGGCTTCGGCAAGCCTGTGGAGAAAAATGAGCTCGGCGGCTCCCAGATTCATGCCCATGGTAGCGGTGCGGTAGACAATGAAGTCGATACTGAACAGGACGCTTTCTCGACAATACGATCCTTCCTTTCTTATCTGCCACAAAATGTCTGGCAACTCCCTCCGGTATTAAAGTGCAACGATCCGATAGATCGCTGTGATGAATCATTGTTGGCCGTCATCCCCAGAGACAGGCGCCAGATGTATGAGATCAGGAATGTAATTAATCCGATTGTGGATGCAGATTCATTTTTTGAAATTAACCCGGGCTATGGTCAATCACTTGTCGTTGGCCTTGCCAGGCTGAATGGACATCCTGTTGGCATTATGGCGAACGACACGCATTTTCATGGTGGGGCAGTTAACGCTACCGCGTCAGAGAAAATGATGCGCTTTATTGACCTGTGCGACACCTTTCACCTGCCAGTGGTGAATCTGGTCGACAATCCCGGATTTCTTATAGGCATTGCCGCCGAAGAAGAAGGTACGGTGCGGCTGGGAAGCCGGGCGCTTATGGCCATGTATCAGGCGAGCGTGCCCTGGGTGTCGGTGATAATCCGTCGCTGTTATGGTGTGGCAGGCGCCGGACACGGCAATTCTGATCGACTCAATCTGCGTTATGCCTGGCCTTCCGCCGATTGGGGATCATTGCCAATAGAAGGCGGTGTGCAGGCAGCTTACCGTCGCGACATCGAGGCCGCGCCTGACCCCGAAGCCAGACGCCGTGAGCTGGAAGACATGCTCGAGCAATACCGCTCCCCTTTCCGCACAGCAGAAGCTTTTGGGGCAGAAGAGGTTATTGATCCAAGGAAAACGCGCCCATTACTTTGCGACTGGGTCAAACTGGCCTATGACATATTGCCAAGTCAGTTGGGGCCCAAATCCAGAACTCCACGCCCCTGATTTACAGGAATTTTTTATGAGCCCGCAAGAAAAGAAATGCATTGAGTTTGAAAGACTACATAAGCAGGATGAAGCTTTCCTGATTCCCAATCCCTGGGACGCAGGCTCTGCGAAGATTCTTGAAGGTATGGGTTTCAAAGCGTTGGCCACGACCAGTGCAGGTTTCGCCATGACTCGCGGCGGGCTGGATGGCACAGTTTGCCTGTCTGAAAAGCTGTTACATTGCACCGACCTCGCAAAAATAACAAGCATCCCGATCACTGTGGATTTCGAGGACGGCTATGGTGATACTCCCGAGCAGGTGGCGAAAAATATACTAAGGTTGGCAGAAACCGGTGTTGCTGGTTGTTCCATAGAAGACTTCAACAGGGATAAACAGGAACTCTATGACGAGACTGAAGCTGTGGAACGCATGGCAGCGGCAGTCGAAGCAGTAACCAGCCTGAATATGCCTTTTCAGTTAACTGCTCGTTGTGAAAATTTTCTGCACGAAGTCAAAGATATGGACAACACCTTGCAGCGTTTGTCAGCCTATAGCGACGCCGGAGCACATGTGGTTTATGCACCGGGACTGAGTGAATTCGAACAGGTTCGTCTTATCGCCGATGAAATCGGTAAACCGCAGAACGTACTGGGTGTTTTCTTTCGTGATCTCAATCTTAAGGATCTGGAAGTGGCGGGTGCCAAGCGCGTGAGTGTTGGTGGCGCACTGGCCTGGGCCCAGATGCAGGCGCTCTACTCTGCCAGCCAGGAAATGCTCGAAAAGGGCACTTTTGGTTGGCTAAGCGAGCTTACGGAAGTCGGCGAAATCCGCAAGCTGCTCAGCTAGAATCTCCGGAAAAACTAGCGCTGCCTCAGGAAAATTTCTTCCAGTTGCATCAGACGATCGTGCCGGGGATGAATACCCGAGTGCACATCCTGTCCGAGAATTTGTACGACATCCTGCTCTGGATCATAAGCTGGCCATTGTGGGAGACCCGGCCCATTCGGATTTCCAGAGCGAGCAAAGTTTACCCAGTAATCGGCTATCGTTTCTGACAGTCGTCTGTCGGCAGCACTCCAGTCCAATCCGACCAGATCCAGGTTATCGAATACATAGGCCAGTTCGCCAGAGTGATAGGCACCAAACAAGCGCTGCCTGCCTTCCCCGGTCAAGTCTGGATTATCCGGGGTATATAACCTGTATACCGGTGGCGCCTGATCAAAGAAATAGACGTATGCATCATCACCGCGTTCCGCAACTAATCTGCCCCACAGGCGTGAAGAAAGCAGAAAACCATTGTCACCCTGAATCGTTTTACGCGCATCCAGTGGAGACTCGGCCAGCTCGGCGCTATAAGTCTGTTTGATCGTTGCAGCGGCATCGCCAAACGCAGCAGCGAGATAGTTGTCCAGTTGTGCCTCGGTAATTGGACCAGCAGTGTGACTCAGGCCGTAATATTCATCGGCCAGACCACCAACCATAACCGGGATTCTATTATTGCGCCCGGCAGCCATCAGATCATAGGGGGCCTCGGGTATCACCCAGCCATCGATTAATGGTCCAACGCTGCCACCGGGTGTTTCAATGAGTCGCTGCGCTGAAACATCACGCAATTGAGATACTGCATTAGCATCACTACCTGTGATGCCAAGTGCACGCGCATATTGCTCACCAGCGTCATGACCGGAATTGTCGCCACTAGTGAGCATCCGGCTGTCCTTGATGCACCCGGGCGACTGCCCTATCACGCCTGAGATCAGGCCCTCAGTCTGTGGTGAACTCATAAGCAAACACACATCTGTGCCGCCGGCTGATTGGCCAAAAATTGTGACCCGATCAGGGTCCCCACCAAAATTGCTGATGTTGGCCTGCACCCACTGAAGCGCATCAATCTGGTCCAGCAAGCCGTAGTTTCCGGATGAATTATTTTCCGATTCGCTCGTCAGTCCAGGATGGGCAAGAAACCCGAGTGGGCCAAGACGGTAATTGGCAGTGACAATAACTGCACCTCGTGCAGCCAGGTTGGACCCATCGAATATCAGCGGTGCGCCATGTCCTGCAGTATTGCCCCCGCCATGAAACCACACCATGACTGGCAAGTTATCGCCGCTGTCGGCAGCGCCAGTGAACACGTTTAGATACAGACAATCCTCAGAGCGGGTGAGGTTGCCACGCGAATATAGGGAAGCGTCTGAGTTTTGCGCCTGCCAGCAAGCCGGCCCGGCTGCGGTAGCCTGTTTTATACCGGCAAAAGGCACTGGATCTGCCGGGGGTTTCCAGCGCAAATCCCGCACCGGTGGTGCAGCGTAGCCGATGCCCTTGAAGACGGTAACGCCTGCGGCATGAGATGAACTATGCCCTTGATAAACCCCGGCTTCCGTTGTCACACGCTCCACGCTGTCCGCATGCGCTATCGCTGTGGCAAACGCACAGATGATAAACAGTGCTGACTTTACTTTATTCAGACTTCCCATGACCTGCTCTCCTGTCATTTTCTTCTGACATTTATTCTTCTTTTATAGTATTCCTTGGAGTTCTACGACTCTTGATATAGCAATTTACACAAACTGTGTTTTATTCGACTGCTTCGAGGCGCAATAACGCGCCATCCACTTCATCAGTCAGTACATACAAGTAGCCGTCTGGCCCCTGTTGCACATCCCTGACTCGATGCTTGAGGTTCGTTAACAAACTTTCGCGCCGCAGTTCCTGTCCGCGACTATTGATTACAATACGTTCCAGGTGTCCCGTATAAGGAATACGGCCTTCCTGCAGGGAGCCAACAAACAGGTTGCCCTGCCAGCGTGGAATCTTGTCGCCGGTGTAAAAAGTCAGATTACCGGGTGCGATTGACGGCCACCAGACTACCGCTGGTGCTTCGAAAGCATCATGCCCGGGCTGGCCGGCAATCCAGTCGCCGCGGTAGTGTCGACTAAACGATACCGTCGGCCAACCGTAGTCAGCTCCAGGCTTAATAATATTGACCTCATCGCCACCCTGCGGGCCGTTTTCACTGGCCCATAACTCACCCGTGTCAGGATGAAATGCCAAACCCATCTGGTTACGATGGCCAATGGAATACACTTCGGGCAAGTACTCACTGCTGGCGACGAACGGATTGTCTGCTGGCGCGCTACCATCAGCATTCAATCGCAGCAGCTTGCCGTAATGTATCGCCGGGTCATGGGAATACTCACCAAGACCGGTGTACACATACGCTCCTCCGACACTCATCATAAGTTTGCCATCGGGGGCAAATTCCAGTGCTGCAGCCGCGAAGCTGCGGTCAACGCCCTTAGCGGTAAATATATCTTCCACCCCTTCAAGACGATCTTCTATCAGTCTCCCGCGGGCCAGAGTCACGGCGAACTCTGGTTCATCGCCGAGCACCATGGCCTGGGTGTAGCTCAGATAAACAACCTGGTCATCGTCGGGATGGAGGGCTATATCCATAAGACCTGCGCGCCATTCTTCACCATAGACTTCGGGCACACCTTCAACAGATTCTGCGAGCAATTCACCATCACGCACTACGCGAATGCGGCCGGTATAACGCTCGGTGATCAGAATGTCACCATTGTTGCGCCATACCATCGCGTACGGATTGGCTAACCCGGTAACTACTGGAACCACACGAACCTGTGGCACTTCGAATGTCTCGATAATAATCGGTTCGGTGATTGATGGAATTTCTACCTCACCCGGTTGGGCAATGACGCTGCCGCTGGTAATCAGGATCAGGCTCAAACCGAACAAGGTGTAGTAGTTTTTCATCATGTTCTCTTTCTTTGAAGTCATAGATACGAAAGCCAGGTGGCAAGATGAATCATCTGCGCAAAAACCTATGAAACTTTCATTCTTTCAATCTTTCAAACTTTCAAACTTTCAAACTTTCAAACTTTTAAACTTTCAAACTTCCAAATTCTCAATTTCGCGCGCCAACAGGGTTGGTGTGTGCCACGGCATCATAGTGCAGGCGCAGTAGATCACGGCCAAAATCGCCATTGAAATCACGCCACACCAAATGAATATGGTTGGCATTGCTCTGGATGTTGTCGTACTCAATAAGAAATCCCGGCCCCTGGACTCGCCAGTAGTGGCCCTCACCAAATGCAGTCGAACCAATCCAGGCAAATTGGATATCATCCAGTCCTTGCGCACGAATATCTGCCACACGCTGCTCTGCCATACTATCCGGTTGTGCCGCAGCAACTTCCTCAATCAGGCGGATCAGGCTCAGGCGCTGCTCGGAGTTCAAATCGGCGTAGGTAATGCCGCTTGCTTCCAGCGGCTCGATATCTACTCGTGCGCTGGTAAAAATGTCAGGTGGCACGTCATCACGGCGAATTATTGCCATCGCTGCCTGATCCGTATCGAGAGATGTCACGAGTTCCCTGGCCAGGTCTTCTTCCGCAGCAAGCACCCTCGTGCCACGCAATGTGCCGGTGCGTACTTCGGCCGGATTACTACCAAAGAACTGGGGTGAGCTGGCAATGCCTTGCCCCTCAACGAAGGTCCAGTTAAATGCCAGGTGATGACCTTCGTAACGTAGTGCCCAGGTGCCATCCAATGAGGGTTCACCAAAGACACTGAGATAATACAGTTCCGGGTCACGCACAAAACGCCCGCCGACTTCTATTTCCGCCAGTACGTTTTCGAGACCGCGTACTGCCTCTGTTTTGGCAAACCCTGCTGGACTGAAAAATGTTTGCAACAGGTCTCTGGCTGCCTGCCGCTGTGTCGCATCCATACTTTTTAATGGCACGCCCTGGCGCGTGCGAGGGATGAAGTGCCAATTAAGGCGCTCTTCATCAGTAAAATCGAACTGGCCATTATTACGCTGCAGCTCATTGAGTGTGGAGAGGAAATGATCGGTTGCGCGCACCATATCGCGCGTAAGTTCAACGCGGGAGTCCTGGGCCATCGAAGTGGAAACCAGCAGACTGCCAAGCAGTAGAACCCAACACCCCGAGCGGCAATATGCGTACAAATGGTCCATGACTTGCTCCTGAATTGTAATTTTAATTTTATGAGCTGGTTGCAGGATAAACCCACACCCGCATGGCGTCCAGCATGCCGGACTGGTGCCGAATTGTAAGCAGCGCGGAATTTTGCGATAAATAGCACCTTTTACAGATTTCTACTGAGCTTTTTAGCAGATATATCTACATTTATTTAAGGGAAGAACCATGAAAGCAATAAGAGTCACGGAATACGGCGGGCCTGAGGCCATGTCTTATGAAGACGTCGACACCCCCAAGCTCGAATCAGGCCAGGTCCTGGTCAAAATTGCAGCTGCAGGAATCAATTACATCGATACCTACCAACGTTCCGGCCTGTATCAGATTCCTCTGCCAGCCACGCTGGGACTGGAAGCAGCGGGCACAGTTGAGGAAGTCGGCCCCGATGTCACGCGTTTCAAAGCCGGAGATCGTGTTGCCTACACCAATGTGGCAGGAGCCTACGCCGAATATGCCGCGGTGCCTGAAGACAAATTGGTCAGTGTGCCCGATAGCGTTTCTTTTAATGAAGGCGCAGCGGCCATGTTGCAGGGCTGCACTGCGCATTATCTGAGCCAGTCGACCTACAAGGTAAAGGCCGGTGATCGCGTGCTGATTCATGCCGCGGCCGGTGGCGTTGGTTTGCTGCTGATTCAAATGGTGAAAATGGCAGGCGCGTTCGTAATCGGCACCTGCTCGACTGAAGAGAAGGCACAACTGGCAAAAGAAGCTGGCGCCGATGAAGTCATTCTCTATTCTAAACAGGATTTCGAGGCAGAAGTTAAACGCATCACCGATGGCGCAGGTGTTAATGTTGCCTACGACTCTGTTGGCAAGGCAACTTTTGATAAAAGCATCGATTGTCTGAGCCGTTTTGGTTACATGGTACTCTATGGCAATGCCAGCGGCCCGGTAACCGAATTCAATCCAGCGACTTTAGGACCAAAGGGATCATTATTTCTTACCCGCCCCACTCTCTTCGATTACCTTGCAACACGAGAAGACCTGGACTGGCGCAGTGGCGATATTTTTAAATGGATTGGCGAAGGCAAACTGAAGCTGCGCCTGGAACATTTCTTTCCATTGAGTGATGCAGTGCAAGCGCATGAGGCACTGGAAGGACGCAAGACGACCGGGAAGGTCATACTGACACCCTGATACACAATTCTTAGCAATAGAAAAACAGGAAACAATCTATGAAAGTTTTATCACGTTTGAGCTTAATGTTGATCGCGATAGTGATGAGCACATCCCTTGCGGCACAGTCTGTAGACCTGGGTCGCGGTGAGCTTCCCCTCACTGTGCCTGCAGGATATGACGGTGAGATCGCGGTGCCACTTGTTGTGTTACTACATGGCTACACTTCTTCCGGTGCCAGCCAGGATTCCTATATGGGATTCAGTGACCTGGCCGATCGCTATGGCTACATCATGGTCGCGCCAGATGGCAATCGCGAGCCGGGCGGTAACCAGGCGCGATACTGGAACGCCAGTAATGCCTGCTGTGATTTCTTCTCCACGCAAGTCGATGATTCTACCTATATTCGGTCCATCATTGAAGAAATCAAGAGCAACTACAACATTGATGACAAGCGTGTTTATTTGATTGGTCATTCCAATGGCGGCTTTATGTCGTATCGCATGGCCTATGAGCATTCTGAAACCATCGCTGCCATTGCCAGCCTGGCAGGTGCTAATCACATTGAACAGCGTGATGCGCCCGCGATGCCGGTGCATATCCTGCAGATTCATGGAACTGCCGATGACACTATTGCCTATGGCGGTGGAGAGATTCAGGAAAACCGCTATCCCGGTGCAATTGGCACGGTGTCACGTTGGGCTTCCTATAATGGATGCCAGGATCGGGGCTATGCGCGGGAAGTACGCGATCTCGATGCCAGTTTACCCGGTCATGAGACCGGCGTGATGGTCTATAACAATGGTTGCGCCGCAGGCGGATCTGCCGAGTTGTGGACCATCACCGCTGGTTCCCACGTACCTCCATTGTCAGACAGTTTCGCTGAACAGGTTATCGAGTGGCTTTACGCTCACCCGAAGCCCTGATCAGCTTTAGCCTGAGTTGATACCGACACCCGTACTGGCAACAGTGCGGGTGTTTTTGTTTACACAATCTGAATTCGCATCTCGAAAATTTACTGCAAAGGTGTATGCTGTAATTTCTTTTGCATTTCAAGCTGGAGGTCGATTCTCATGCACCAGTATGGCCATTCACATTTTCACTCAAGAGTTATGCCTGCACTAAATCTGTGCCTCACTTTTTCTTGCATATATTTTAGTACGACTGCTTTCGCTCAATCTGGTGCAGTTGCAGGAGAATGGCACAGTTACGGTGGGGACAGTGGTCATACCAAGTATTCCGCACTGGAGCAGATCAACGCGGACAATGTACAGCGGCTCGAGATTGCATGGTCCTGGACTTCGCCGGATGAGCAGCTACGGGAAAACAATCCGGTTATCGCCGAACGTGGTTCCTTCCGCACATACGCCTACGAAATGACGCCCTTGATGGTCAATGGCGTGTTATATGCCACAACCAATCTGGGGCAACTGGCAGCAATTAATCCGGCAACCGGGGCAACACTCTGGAGTTTTGACCCGGTGTTATATCTGGACGGGCGACCAGCAGTGCACGGATTTTTATCCAGAGGCTTGAGTTACTGGACTGACGGTGACAAGGAAAGAATTATCTATGCCGCTGGTCGCGCCATCCTGCTTTCCATAGACATAGCAACTGGGCGACCTGACCCGCAGTTCGGACGCAATGGGCAGGTAGATCTCAAAAATGGCCTGGGTCGAACCATCGACCCCAGCCAGTACACTGTGAGTTCGCCACCTATGATTGTTAATGACACGATCGTAGTTGGCTCTGCCATGACTGAAGGAACTGGTATGAGAGAGGCGCCCCCGGGCCACGTCCGTGGATTTGACGTCCATACCGGCGAAATGAAGTGGATCTTCCACACCATTCCACAGGGTGACGAATTCGGCGCAGACACCTGGGCAGGCGACTCCAATCTGGTCAGTGGCGGCGCCAATGTTTGGACGTTGATGAGCGCTGATCCGGAGCTTGGTTATGTTTATCTGCCTGTAGGCACTCCAGTCTCTGATTTTTACGGGGGTCACAGGCATGGCGATAACCTGTTCGCCAATTCCCTTGTTGCCCTGAATGCGGAAACCGGTGAACGCGTCTGGCATTTCCAGTTCGTGCACCATGCCGTATGGGACTACGACCCGCCCGCCGCACCCAATCTGATTGATATTGAAGTGGAGGGTAAACTCATCAAGGCTGTGGCGCAGATTACCAAACAGGGTTTCACCTTTGTCTTCGATCGCGCAACTGGCGAGCCAGTGTGGCCTATCGAGGAACGCCCGGTGCCGCAATCAACTCTGGTAGGAGAACAAACTGCACCGACCCAGCCTTACCCTACCCGACCACCGCTGTTTCTCACTAACGGTGCAACTGAAGAAGACGTTATCGATTTCACACCCGAGATACACGAGGCAGCGCTGGAAATCTTCCGGCAATATAACAGCGGCCCTCTCTATACCCCTCTGGCAGCTGGAGACAATATTGTGAAACCTGGCTGGAGCGGTGGCGCCAACTGGTGGGGTGCTGCCTTCGACCCTGAGACCCAAAGATTGATAGTGCCAAGTTGGGCGCATTTCAACCTCGTGCACATGAATCCACCAGAAGACCCTCAATCGGACATGCTAATCAGGCCCGTAGTGCGAGAAGTCAGCGGGCCCGAAGGCCTGCCACTTTTCAAACCACCCTACTCGCAACTCGTGGCGTTCGATATGAATGCGGGTGAAAAGCTGTGGCACATACCAGTCGGCGAAGGACCACAGGATCATGAGTTGCTGCGTGATCTGGAACTGCCACCCATGGGTAATTTTGAAAAACTCGGCGGCCCCTTATTAACCAAGTCACTGCTGTTCATTGGTCAAGGCTTTGAAACCAACAGGTTGGGGGTCTATGACAAGGATACCGGGGAGGAGATCTGGTGGCTGCAATTACCAGGAAGGTTTCATGCAGCACCGATCACTTATCTTGCCGAAGGCAAACAATATATCGTACTGGCTTTGGGCGGAGGGCCGCGGCGCCATCCGGAACAACTGATAGCGCTGGCCCTGCCCTGATTACAACAATGCTTCGATGCGATCCATCAGATTCGTTATGCGACGCAGCACAGGTTCGTACGCTTCAGCCTGGGTCATATCGAGCCCTGCTTCATTCAGCAGGATATTGTGCGGGTAGTCTGAACCCCCTGCACTGAGTACCCGAATAAACGCATCGCGCACATCATCGTCGCCAGCAAGGAACTGCTCGGCAAACCAGGCAGCGCCACTGATTGAAGTGGCGTACTGGAATACATAGAAGTCATAGTAGAAGTGAGGAATATATGCCCACTCCACTGTGTACTCATCATCGATAGTTAACACGTTTTCATCGTGACCATGGTAGCGCTTCAACAGGTCTCCATAGATCTCCGTCAGCCGTGGTCCGGTCAATGGCTCACCCGCTTCTGCCGCTTCATGAATTGCCAACTCGAATTCAGCAAACATGGTCTGGCGGAACAAGGTGCCACGAATCTGTTCCAGCGCACCACCCAGATAATACAAACGCTCGTCATCTGTGCGGGCATTGGCGATCATGTATTCCTGTAACAGAATCTCATTGATGGTGGAGGCCATCTCTGCCAGGAACGTAGAGTAACCTGCGGTCTCAAATGGATTATTGGCCTGGGCCAGAAGGCTGTGTACCGCATGCCCCCATTCATGGGCAAAAGTGGACATGGATTCATAATCATCGTTGTGATTCAGCAAAACATAAGGATGCACATCGTAGATTGAACCGTTTACATAGGCACCGGAACGCTTGCCGGGTTGCGGGTGGCTATGCATCCACTCCTGAGACAAACCATATTCCAGCAAGCCGAGATACTCCTCACCAAAAGGCCGCAAAGCCTCAAATGTAATTTGCTTGGAGCGCTCCATATCGAACTCTCCGGTGTTCACCTGCACCAGTGGCGGATAAATATCGTAGTAGCGCAGATCTTCGATACCCAGCATGCGACCGCGCAGGCGCAGATAACGATGGAACACCGGTAAGGCATCATTTACCTGCTCTACCAGTTGTGTGTACACCTCCGGCGGCAGGCCATCAGCAAACAGGTTTTGTGCCAACACGCCATCATAGTTGCGCACACGTGCCTGAAACACATTGGACTGCACCTCGGTCGCCAGCGTGGCACCCATGCCGTCGGCGTATTGGTTCCAGGTAGCCCAGAATGTATCGAATACCAGCTTGCGATCGTTGCGATTTGGTGCCGCACGCCATAATGAATAGCCAGCCTGGCTCAGCGTGACTTCTTCGCCTTCACTGAGTGTGACAGTAGGCCAGGGAATATCGGCGTTGGCATAGTTCTCATAAATCTGTTCTGCAGATGAGAGCACCAGGCCCGCCTGTGCCAGTATGGCTTCAGTTTCGGCATCAAGCGTGTGTGGTGCCTGACGGAGTGTGTCTTCCAGCATCACGCGGAAATCTGCAAGGCGCGGTTCCTGTGCCAGAAAAGCACGGATGCGCTCTTCGCCTACGCTCAGTATCTCGGGGCTGATCCAGGAAGTCGCTTCACCGATGTTGCTCAACATCTGGCGGGCACGACCAAAGCGCGCCTGGGGTTCGGGCTGGCGCTGATCTGCGTCTCGCTCCAGGCTGGTGTAAACATAAGCGCGATAAACTTCTTTCTGGGTATCTGAATATTCACGCAGCGCGGTATAGAGTGACTCTGCGCTTTCGCCAAGCGTACCCTGGTAGGAAGGCAGGTTTTCAATGCGAGAGGCGATGGTTGCCATCGCCTCTTCCCATTCAGATACGGTTGGATAAATATCTGTCAGATCCCAGACATAGGTTTCCGTCTGGGCAAGCAGTGAAGACTGAAATCCAAAAAACATTAAGAAAATGACAGCCAGATTACGCATGCAGTACTCCTGTGACCTTGCTAATTAAATCTGCGAAGGCTGCGATCATAGCGTAATTTAATGCCAAATTCAGGCTGTTGCGTCGACCTCAGAGCTGACTCTGAATCTCGGCCGGAGGCGAGAAATGGCTGTCATTTACATCGTTGAATGACACTTCATCCACTTCGATCCTGAATTCCTGCCCGGCTTGCGAAATGGACATGGCAACTGCCACCCACTGTCCATCAAACAACGCATATTCTTCTGTGTGGGTGATTACATTCACAGCACCCATCGGCGTGGAAACCGTTGCGGCTGTGCGCACAATACGATTGGACTCTGCAGAAAAATAAATATGGGTATCCTGACCGCGAGCATCAGTCAGCTCCACATGATAGGCCGGCGCACCTGCAATAGTGATTTGGCCCACGGTGGCTTCTGACTCAAACAGCTTTTCATGATTCATGGGCAAGTAGTAATCTGATTGCTGCAATAGATCAGTCAGCGCATCCCCCTGGAGAATGCGGGAGCCCTGCATCGGATCCACCGACCAGGCGACTTCGCCGTTATAGCCTGCATTGATCTGACCCAATCCCGGTATTTCGATAAGCTGTGAACTCAGATTCGGCGCCGCCACACGCATGGTCAGATCACCCTCGATTCCAAACCCGCCAAGAATGAAGCGCCCATGTAATGTGGTCGACTCGTGGTCGCGCAAGACAGCCTCACCGCCAAGGGCTTCAACATGGCGGGCAAAAAGTGCACGTGGTGTCGGCAGGCCGTTGGCTCCGACTTCGTTAATGTATGAGTTTCCAGATGGAGTTTGAGCACAACCGGCCAGCAGTAACAGAACCAGCCCAAACAAAGATATGCGACGTAATTGATACATTAGAATTCCCTCCTGATTTAATAAATCCCTTGCACCAAGAGCCTGCCACATTTGTGGGCACGACTCTAGCTAAAATCCAGCCAGATTTGATAGATTGCACCTGCTTTGTGCCTGTTTGATCAGCCATTCAAATCCGGCCACTCCGCAGGTTTAACGAGTGCTGCGCATAGGGTATGCTCGAATGCATTCATCGACTGCAAAGACGTAAATTCTCCATGACGACAAGAAGACAATTCCTGCAAACCAGCGCGCTAATCCCCTTGCTAACCGCCTGCGGGGTAACTGCTAACGGCGGGGCCGCCAACTATTCGCCTTCGGGTGTGCCATTACGCCGCGTGCAGGTATCAGAAGAACGTGTGATTCGGACTATTGCAGGATTGCGACCCTTTCGACGCAGTGGCTTCAAAGTCGGCGCTGAACCCTTTGGAGATAAACTGGTCATTCACAATTATGGCCATGGCGGTGGTGGTATAACGCTGTCGCCTGGCACATCCTACCTGGCGGCGGAACTTGCCTCGCAAACTGACTACAAGCGCTGCGCCGTTATCGGTGCTGGTGCGGTTGGACTTGCAACTGCACGCCTTATGCAAAGTCGCGGCTGGGATGTGCAAATCTATACCCGTGACCTGCCACCGAATACCACATCCAATGTAGCGGGCGGCCAATGGTCACCCACTTCCGTCTATGATGAACCTTACCTGACGCCGGAATTCGAAGCCCAGTTCGATGCGGCGCAACGCTTTGCCTATCGTTATTATCAGGACCTCGTAGGACCAAAGTACGGTGTGTCATGGATCAGTAATTACCAGACCCATACTTCTTACCCCGACCCGGATTCGATTCGGAACAGCTATGCTGACCTGTATCCGCAACTGGAAGTTCAAGGACCTGGTGAACATCCCTTCCCTGTCCCTTATGTCAGACACTTCGACTCTATGCTGATTGAGCCAGCGATTTACCTGCCACAGATGCTGGAAGATTTTTATACCGCCGGGGGCAGGGTAACCATCAGCAATTTTCAGGACCGGGACCATCTGCTCACTGTGGCAGAACCGGTAATCTTTAACTGCACCGGGTTGGGCGCCAGAACTTTATTTGACGACGAAGAACTGATTCCGATCAAAGGCCAACTTACCTTTCTCCTACCACAGCGCGAAGTCAATTACATGATCATCGGCAATGGCGGTTTATATATGTTTCCACGCCAGGACGGAATTTTGCTGGGCGGCACATTCGAACGGAACAATTGGTCAACTGAACCCGATCCTGAAGCCACGACACGCATCATCAATGGCCACCGGGACTTCTTCAATGCCATGGATGACCCCTGGGCCTGAGGCGTGTAACATGCGGGCATAAGTTGCGTCCGACAAAGGACGGCAAATTCTCTACCGGTACACTTGGCCCACTCAGGCCGAGCTGAGAGGAAAACAATAATGAGAAGCAACCCTCAATCCATCCATGTCAGACTCATTCACCTGTCACTCGTCATATTCTCCAGCATACACGCAACCACTACATTGGCCCAACTGGCTGGCGTGAGTGATTCGATTCAGCTTTACCAGGAAAACTGCGCAGTCTGTCATGGCGAGAATCTGGAGGGTGCCGCACTGGGTGTGCCATTACTCGGTGACCTCCGCCATGGTGATGACATGGCTGCAATCAGCAACAGCATTCGCAATGGTTTTGAAGATGTGGGTATGCCGGTTTGGGGGAATGTGCTGACAGAAAGTCAGATCCGCAACGTCTCACTCTTTATTCTTGAATCGCGAGTCAATATTGGCTATGTGACATTTAACTACAATGAACCACTGGAAATTCCGGATGAAGTTATAGAAAGTGAATTACATAATTTTCGCATCGAACCCATCGTCACCGATCTCGACCAGCAGCCCTTCTCAATCGCACCCTTACCCGATGGCAGCATACTGGTCACAGAGAAAATGCATGGACTGCGCATTATCTCGTCTGAAGGTGAGAAGTCAGAGCTGATTGCCGGCACCCCACCTGTCTATGACAACACTTATGAAATTACCTTTAACCAGGAATGGGGTCTGGGCTGGATGTTCGACATCAAGCCGCATCCGGACTATGCCAACAATGGCTGGTTGTATCTTTTTTACACAGAGCTGTGCGAAGACTGCAATACCCTCAGTCGCGAACAGAATGTGCCGGTATCGCTGAACAAACTGGTGCGCGGTCGCATTCGTGACAATCAGTGGGTCGACCAGGAAACTATCTGGGAAGCCGACAAGGAATTCTATTCAGTAGGAACAGATGTTGCGGCAGGCGGGCGTATTACCTTTGATGATGCCGGTCATGTGTTTTTGAGTGTTGGGGCCAAAGGCACATCAGTCGCACAGGGTATCCAGGATATAGAAACACCTTATGGCAAGATTCATCGGGTGAATGACGATGGCAGTTTGCCTGCCGACAATCCTGCAGCCGGACAGCCAGACATCTATCCCACTATGTGGACTTATGGCCATCGCAGCCCGCAAGGCCTGGAATTTGATTCCCGCACAGGCAATCTGTGGGGCACTGAACATGGACCTCGGGGCGGCGATGAAGTGAATCTTTTGTTGCCCGGGCGCAATTATGGCTGGCCACTGACATCCCGCGGCATGAACTATGATGGCACCCCTGTGGACTATGGTCCGGAGCTTGGTATCGCCTGGGAAATGGCTGACATAGAACAACCGGTGGTGGATTTAACACCTTCGCCGGCAGTATCGAGTTTTATTATTTCCCGTAGCCAGCAGTTTCCCGAGTGGGAGAACAGTTTTCTTGTGGGCTCACTCAAAGCCACCAGCCTGTTCCGTATTGAAATCGATGCGAATAATAATTTCGTGCATCGCGAGACACTATTTTCTGCGTTAGCGCGCGTGCGTGACATTGAACAGGACGAGAATGGCAATATCTATCTATTGCTTGAGCACAACGCCGGCAGTCAGATTGTGCGACTGGTTGCTGCAGATTGAACCTGTGACTGGCAAATAAAACACCAAACAGATTGGCTGCAGTCATTGAAGAATATCGTTAATGAAAATTGAGCAGGCAAGACAATGCATAAAAACTTGTCAGCATCTTTAATTTTTTGCTTCGGACTGCTTGTTTGTACTGCACAGGCGCAAACCAGCTCGACTGACGCCGAGGAACAAGTGAGCGATTCGCGCCCTATCGAGGAAATTAATGTCACCGGGCGGCGCACATTCCTTTCCATGAGAAATGCCATCAGGCGCGTGGAAGACAGCCTTTATGGATTATTCAATGAATTGAATTCAGACGACTCTCTCGACATTCATTGCAAAACTGTCAGACACACCTCCACACATATCAGAACCCGCACCTGCGAACCGGTTTTTCTTGGCCATATACGGCAGGCACAATCTCGTGAATTCATGTCCAGCATGCGCGATGCCCTCGGCGAAAACGGAGAATTAAACCAGGCAGTCATCAGTAACAGTATGAATTTACTGGAATCAGATAGTAATCTCGCTATTCAGCTAACCAGCAAGTATGAGCAGCTAAATGAAGAAATGCTGCGCATCGCCATGGAGAATGAAGACTACCGCAACTCGCTAATGCAATTGGGAGAGATGAAGGCTGAATATCAGAACGCCAGAAAGGCCAGCTTCAATTCTGGCCCGCAATAAAAAAACGGTGGCTGAAACTTCAAAACCACCGTTATAAAAGACACAAACTGCCCCTTGTGTTGGGGAGAGGAGACCTTGGGAAAGTCTACCTTCAGGCAGCCTGTGTCTGAAGAGTCTTGAGATGCCCAATCATGGTGTTTACATCACTGCACTCAAATGGATCGGTCTCACAATTGTCGACCTTGCCGGGTTCGATAAACATCTGGGTAATCACGCCATCTTCCACCAGCATTGAATAACGCCATGAACGAGCACCAAAACCGAGGTTTTCCTTCTTCACCAGCATGCCCATGGCATTGGTGAATTCGCCATTGCCATCGGGTAACATTTTCACGTTCTTGACCTGCAAATTCTTGCTCCACTGAAACATGGAGAAGGCGTCGTTCACGCTCAGGCAGTAGACTTCATCCACACCCAGCGACTTGAGCTCGTCGTACTTCGCGTCATAGCCGGGTAAATGGGTGCTACTGCAGGTCGGTGTAAACGCGCCCGGTAACGCGAACAGAACAACGCGCTTGCCTTTAAATATTTCACTGCTGTTCAGGTCCTTCCAAACAAACGGGTTTTCACCGCCAATGGACTCGTCCCGTACACGGGTCTTGAAACAAACTTCTGGAACTATCTTCTGCATTCTGTACTCCAAATAGGGTTAATCGAATATGGGAGCCAGAATAAGGCAGATATGACCATCGGTAAAATGATTAATATCGATCTGATTGATCGTTTAATACGATTGAAATTTTGAATCCCTGCCAGATTTACTTTACAGCCGGCAGAGCGCGACTATGTCACTGGTATCACGGGGAAAACTACCCGGCTCGCTATGCGGTGCATCGGGCTGGAAATGTTAGACTTTCGATTTATTTGGCTTTACTCTCTTTCTCAATTAAATCAACAAAAGGGCTGACCCATGCCTGCTAAATCCCTGTTCTTACGCGCCACTCTCTTGATTCTGACCACTACCGGCTTTTCTGGTGTGCTGGCTCAAGATGCACCCACCTTTTATCAGGATGCCTTGCCGGTTTTTCAGAAAAACTGCGCGGCCTGTCACCAGCCTGATGGCCCTGATGTTGGCGGTATTTCAGCGCCGTTTTCGGCCCTGGACTACGATGAGGTAAAAATCTGGGCGCAGCTCATCAAGAATGCTGTCGCCACTGGCTACATGCCACCCTGGGGTGCACACGAACGCCACCGGGGAGAATTCAAGGATGAACGCTACATCGATGCCCATGAGAAAGAATTGCTAATTGCCTGGGTAGATGGTGGCGCACTGGAAGGTGACCCGAACAACCCTGTTTATTTTGAAGATACCGCTGCTGCTGGCACCACGGTGTTGCCAGAGTCTGGCTGGTGGATTGGTGATCCGGATCTGGTAGTTGGTTTCGAGAAGCCGGTCTACGTACCCGATGAAGTGGAAGACTGGCAGCCTACAGTGCAGATGCTTTACCAGGAAGGCAGCCTCGATGAACCACGCTGGATATCCAAAGCGGAACTGGATCCCGGTGGTCCGTGGGTTCACCACATTGTTTCCAGCCACATGGGAGTTGGCGTACCGGGACGCGGGCCTTTCACTTATCCGGAAGGCTGGGGTGTGTTGTTACCCGAAGATCCTTTTATCACGGTGAATATGCATTACCACAAGGATACGGGTGAAGGCACGGCGGTGTATGACAATACCCGTGCAGGCTTCCAGTTCTACAATGATGGTGATGTGATTGATCATGTGGTTGAAACCAATCTGCTTCCTCATCGTGGCTGGACCATTCCTGCTGGCGACCCCAACTACAAGGTCACCAACACACACGAGATCGAAGAAGACATTTACCTGCTCTCCATGGGGCCGCATATGCATTACCGCGGCAAGGCCATGCGATACGAGCTGGAATATCCCGATGGCGAACGTGAAGTATTGCTGTGGGTACCCAAATACGATTTTAACTGGCAGTTCCTCTACGAATACGAAGTACCCAAGTTCATCCCTGCAGGATCAACCATGCACATGAGCTGGTGGTTCGATAATTCCGAAGGCAATCGCTACAATCCTGATCCAACTCAGGACGTGGTGTACGGCCCGGCTACAACCGACGAAATGGCCAATGCCCGCATCTACTATGCACCCACTACCAAGCGTGGCATCGTGGTTGGCAAGGACATGCCACAGGATGTATTGGAAACTGCTCGCGCTGCTGAAGCGCTGCGCCGCGAACGGGCTGACCTACTCGACCAGAGTCAGGACGACTTCAGCTGGCTTACCGAAGACAGCCAGTAGCGGGTGTTAACCCTTGGCACTCAAGCCTCGATATATATCACTGATGACTGCCAGCTTGCTGGCAGGCTCAGTGTTGGGCCAGAGTGATAACACCTGGGTAAATGCGCGCCTGCCTGATGGACAGCCTGATTTTCAGGGCGTCTGGACCAATGACACCATCACCCCTATAGAACGCCCCGAATCCCTCGCCGGGCGAGCCTATCTTAGCGATGATGAAATCGCTGCCATGGAACGACGGATAGCCGAACGCCGCACTCAAGCTGACAATAATATAGAAGTCAGCGCCGGCGGCAGCGTTGGTGGTTACAACCAGGTATGGCTCGATTCCGGCGACACGGTCCTCTCTACCGGCCAGACTGCAATGATTGTCGATCCACCTGATGGACGCGCTCCAATTCGCGAGTCTGCGTTACAGCAAAGAGATTTCTACTTCGCCAATGTGGAAAACGACTACATCTATCATACGGTGTGGGACCGCTGTATCACACGCGGCGTACCCGGCTCCATGTTGCCGGCGGGATATAACAACGCATATCGTTTCATTCAGACTGAAGATACTGTCACCATCGTTTACGAAATGATTCATGATGTACGAATCATTCCGCTGAACAAGTCCGAACATATCGATGACAAGATCAAACTGTGGATGGGCGACTCTGTTGCCCGTTATGAAGGCGACACGCTGGTGATTGAAACGACGAATTTTAATGACCGCGGCATGCTGGCCAACAGCATGGCTGGCGGCAGATTGAAAGGCGTACCAGTCACAGAAGACTTGCACGTGGTGGAGCGCTTCACGCGCGTAAGCCAGGATACACTGATGTGGGAAGTCACAGTGACGGATCCGGAGATTTACACCCAGCCTTTCACAATCTCGATGCCACTAACCCGCGATCCAGAATACGTGATGTATGAATACGCCTGCCACGAAGGCAACCACGCCATCAAGAATATTCTCAGTGCCGGCAGAGCTGCCGACAGACGCGCATCAAATTAAACTTCAACTTCTGAAAAGCTAATCGCTTCAGGTTTTCCAACTGCAAAAACGTTTGTTTAACTTACAGTCACCGGTTGCCAGTCTTTCAGACGCGACTGCACTTCTTCAACAGGGTGTTTGCAAACACCAGAACGTGCAATCAGTTTGCTTTCACAAATATCGCAACGCACACATTCCTTGAAGTCTATTTTCTCAGCCTTGATGGCACCAGTCGGACAGGCATGTTCGCAGTGTGTGCAAACTTCGCACTGGGCGACGCGCTTGATGCGGAAAGGAGAAACGAGAGAGATTACGCCAAGCGCCGCGCCCAATGGGCAAACATAGCGGCAATAAAAACGTTTGATAAAAACGATGCCGATCATGAAGGCAGCCAATATCAACCAAAGCACTACTGACTGGCTCTGGTAAAAAAGCGTGCCGAAAGGCTCAAAGTATTGAAACAGACTTAACTCGCTATAGGCGAGTGCCATGACAATCAGAAAACCCAGAATCGCGTATTTTATATAGATGGCTTTATCGTGAAACGCGGCGGGTAAATTTTTCTGGAAATGACGCGGCAGGAAGCGCGAAATAAAATCCTGCAGAGCACCAAATGGACACAAGGAGGAGCAAAATACCCTGCCCCAGATAATAGTTGTTATTAACGTAAAACTGATGATTAGCAAAGTTGGCAGATCCGTTAAAAACATACCTGGACCCAGCTTTATCCCATTGGTGATATGCGAAACAGAAACAAACCCACCGTCGATGAAACCCAGATAGATCAGCGTGCCAGCCAGTGCTGCCCAGCGAATTGATTCCCGCTTGGTCAGAAATGCTGTCATCACTAGCGTCAGTAATACCAGCAGGGCAATAACTGCCGGCCATGGAGCATTGTTAACCAGGCTCGCCCACACCCCTTCTTCCGCATATTCTCCAAAGCCGTCTTCATCAGCGTCAAACAACTCAGGCGGTAGTGGCGTTCCTGTGGCCAATGCAAGTGGTATCGGTGCCACTTGATATTCCACGCTCGCCAGATTTTCGAAGCGCCCCATCTCGGAGTCGGTATCGTAATGAATGGTGAAGGGTCGCGTCAGATCCACATCGGCACCGAGCACCATGGCACCGGCAAATCGCACGCGATCGGCAATCTTTGCCGTGTCGGCACTGCCAACGTATACAAATTGACGCCGTGGCGAGGGACGCAAAATCCCATCTTGCTCGATCGCCAGCTTTTCCTGACGAAATGGATTTGTAGCATCGCCATCGATGCCGACGAGCATCAGGTGACCATCTTCAATACGATTGCTGGCTTCCCGATCTGCGCGGGAGTAGTCGTCAGCACCGACCAGTAATTCTCCAAGCCCTTCATGTCCCATAAATGCATAGGCAAGTATCAGTTCGGTGCCATCAGGTTGGGTAATTGTGATTTGTTTGACCATGCCATTTTCGAGCATGTCATCCCAGCTAAGCGGCGACAGATACTCCAGTGCCACGGCATCGGAATTGGCATTCTGCACAAAATCGGAGTCTGTCAGGTAAGATCGCGCAACGCGCCGAGCGGCATTGCGAATGCCGCGTGAGACCGCCCAGCTGGTGATCGTGGCGCGCGATATACCATCGATGTCACGCCCAACCCGAAATCCATCGCTGAGACTCATGCCTTCAAACTGATTGGGAAAGCGTTCTGTGTTGATGAAATCACCCCGAATGCTCTTATAGGACTCGCGGTAATACAGTACTTTCATTCCACTGATGTTGCCCTGCAGGTCCATACCAACCAGCATCTCGATAGGCGCACTGTAGCCCACTTCTTGCGGAGGCAAATCAGTGGTTTCGAACAAATAGCCAATCAGCGTGTCGTTGCCATTATCATCGGTGGCGGATGCGCGGTACACAGGAGGGTCACCGGCTTTTGCTTCAAAGCGTTCGGCATCAGGCATGACCTCGCGCATCACCGCCTCATCCACTGCAATGGCTGGTTGTGCTGAAGAATTACCAATAAGAATGAAAAGCCCGCAAAGGGTCAGGCACAATTGCATGAAGGGATTGCGTGGGCGGCGGGTACTGCAAACCGGCATGGCGGCGCTTCCTTTTTTACTACTTCGCTTCTTCTACTTCTTATAATATTTTGCTTATTCTTCTTTCCGGGTAATTGTTTTCAATCCGGAGAATGCCAGTATGCTACACAATTCTGGCAGGCAAAGCCGGTTTTTTTGTAACAAGTGGTAACGACTCCAGTTTACCCTCACTTCAATCAGACTCGGGCCGACAAATTAAACACGGTCTCCTGCCTAAACAGAGGTATAGCCATGCGCCATATTGATAACTGGATGAATGCCGCCGCGAGCATCGGGGTACTGCTCGGTATCGTTTTTCTTGGTATGGAAATCCGCCAGAACACAGAAATGATGCGCTCCCAGGCCAGGGATGCAATCACCGAAAAACAGATGATGTTCTCCGAGTGGGTTACGACTGAACCGGATATGGCTACCGCTCTTGTCGCTGCCAATCAGGGTACTGATAGCATGACACCCGACCAGTTCATGATGTTTGCCTATTTCATGGCGGGTGTCTGGCGTGAATGGGAAAACAGCTACTACCAGTACCAGCAAGGCCTGTTTCAAGAAAACGAATTCCAGGCACGGATGCGACGCTGGCGCAGCCAGATGCAAATGCCTGCAGCAGCCTCCCAGTGGCGCGCGACCCGGGAATGGTACGCACCGGATTTCCGCGCTGAGGTTGATGCAATAGTCGCAGCCCAGTGACCCAATTTATTGGGCTAATTGCTGTGCTACCCAATCCTCTATTCGCGCTTCCAGTACCGGCATGGGAAGTTGCCCTGCTCCCAGCACCGTATCGTGAAAATCCCTGATATCAAAATCATCGCCCAGTGCCGCTTCTGCCCGGGCCCTGACATCCTGAATCGTAATCATACCAATCTTGTATGCAGTAGCCTGTGCTGGATTGTTAAAATAGCGCTGAATTTCAGATCGCACTGACAATTCAGGGCGCGGTGAGTTCTGTAATGCATATTCAACTGCTTCTGCTTCAGTCCATTGCATGGCATGTATGCCAGTGTCTACGACCAACCTGACAGCACGCCAGATTTCCCCAGACAGCCGGCCCATTTCCGCATAGGGATCATTATAACCACCCATCTCCTTACCGAGAAATTCTGCATAAAGACCCCAGCCTTCCGAGAAAGCCGTATAACCTGTGTTTGTACGAAATTGCGGAATATCAGTCAACTCCTGCTGTATTGATATCTGCATATGATGCCCCGGTAAACCTTCGTGATATGCCAGGTTTTCGAGGCGGTTTACCGCAGCTGCTCGCATATCGATAAGATGCGCATAAAATGTGCCCGGCCGCGATCCATCAGCCGTGCCCCTGGCATAGTGCGCCGCGCCACCGGGAATTTCGCGAAAAGCCTCTACCCTGCGCACTTGCAGTCCTGCCTTTGGCAGGATGCCAAAAAACTCAGGCAAGCGTTGCTCCATGGTCGCAAGAATTTCGTCCGCCAGGTCTATATAGTCCTGACGCCCCTGATCTGTATTGGGGAAATAAAACTGGTCATCGGTGCGCATGAATGTGAAGAATTCCTGCAATGAACCTTCGAATCCCACCTGCCGTCTGATCTCATCCATCTCAGCCTGGATACGGGCGACTTCGCTCAGCCCAATCTCATGAATCTCCTGTGCGGTCAGGGGCAGCGTGGTCATGGTCTGCAATCTGGCTTGATAGTAGGCTGCGCCATTTGGTAATGCCCAGGCCCCCTCGGCTTCGTCTGGCACATTGGCCCGGTCTGCCACGAGCCAGTTGCGTATCTCTTCGTACGCAGGGGCCATCGTATTCAAGATAGCTGCGCGCGCTTGCTCACGCAGTTCATCGGCGCGCTCTATAGACACTACATTTGCATCAACCAGAGCCTGGAGTTTGCTGTTGATATCCAGCCACAAATCAGACTCACCGTTATTGTCAAATGGCGCGCCACTCATGACACGGCCGATTTCCGAAATGGCGCGATCATAATCAAAATAGGGTGCCCGGATACCTCGCTCCGCAGCTTGCTGTGCTCGCTCCAGATACTGCCCCATATAGCGCCCAGACTGATTCAGACGAGAGATGTAATCGAGCATGTCCTGCTCATTGTCGACATTGTGATAACTGATCAGATTTTGCGGCAATCCGGCCTGGGGGCCGTTGCGGCCAAAGATATAGCCATAACCCATATAAGGTTCATTGAGTTCTGCCAATTCCAGCCGGTATTCCCACAAGTCCCATGATAGTTGGCCTTGGGTATTCAGAGAGTCGCGATCAAACTGGGCTTGCATGGTTGCCACGCTGTCCCGAAACCATTCGAGTTCACGCTGCGCTGCAGCCAGAGAAACATCATCCAGTTCCCCGTGGGCACTCTTGTCACCCAGGCGGGATTTGGTCATTGGACTGAAATCCAACTCCTGCTGGTACTGCTCATCAAGCCAGGCGTGAAATTCTGCAGTAACTGCATCTGCACTGGCCACAGGCGCCGCATCTGGCTCCGCGCTGGAAATCGGCGCAGGCGAGTTTCCCGGTTCCGAGCAGGCCACCAGCAGCCCGCATATGATAAATATCAGCCCTCGCATGTTACCCCCTCGCCTTATATTGTGGATTAGCCCAAGAGTAGCGCGATATGTATTCGAACGGAATGGCAGTTATCGCACAATCGCCCGGTTTCTCTGGGATTCAGGCTTTGTTATATTCAGCATTGGTTGGCGCTCAATGCGCTGTTCGTTCAGTTTTGAGGTGGTAAATCATGCAAATAATCAATAAGTACAAACTGCTCACCTTTCTCTCAGTGTTCACATCTATTGCGCTACTCGCATCACCGACTGCTTCGGCGCAGGATAACAATGCCCAATTCGAAAGCGGGCGTTATCGACCACAAGGGCGCCAGATCGCCACAGCTCTGGGCCGTGAATACGATTTGCAAGTCTACGAGGTACGAACCTACGATCCTGAACCAGCAGAAGAAGCGTTTTCCGCCGCTACTATTTTCTACCCGCTCACACTCAGTTTTGCACCTCCCTTTGGTGCTGCAGTGCTGATGCCAGGTTATACCGGCACCCAGGAGAACTACGACTGGTGGGGGCCACTGCTCGCCTCGCTGGGGATAGCAGTCATGATTGTCGATACCAATACACCGCAAGACTCACTGGCTCAACGTCGAGACGCTTTAGTTGCTGCAGTGGATTTTCTGCGCCGAGAGAATTCTGATGCCACCAGTCCTATAGAGGGCAAGATCGATACAAGCAAGCTTGCCATTCTGGGTCATTCTTTAGGTGGCGGGGCAATCCTGCATGCAGCATCAACATTGGGCGACCAAATCCAGGCTGCAATACCATTGTTACCTTATTGCTGCGAACTCGGACAATCCTTTGACGGCGACTTTGCCGACCTGACTGTTCCTACGATGATTGTTGCCACCGCAACCGATACAATTGCACCCCCTGCTGAGCATGCTGCACTACTTTACAACGCAATTGCTGATGGCACCGACAGAGCGTACGTGGAATTTGCTACAGGCACGCATAATTTACCGACCAATGCTGGTGAAGATCTGGCCAGTCTGGGTCATTTCGCCATTGCCTGGCTGAAGCTTCATCTGGATGGTGATCAGCGCTTTGCGTCTTCTTTTGCATCCGGTGGACCGCATGCTGATTTGCTGTCACAGCTCGAAGCTGCGCCTTGATGTAGCGCAATAGCGCAGGGATGTGTCTTGGCTAAACTGGCCGGATATGGATAAGGAGAAAGTACTTGGGGACCAGCTATAGAGTCCTGGCGATTGATGATGTCGCAGACATCACGGATATACTCGCCGAAGTTTCACAAGACGCGGGCTATGAAGTGCGCTGCGTCAACGACGCCAGCCTGATAAAACGCACCTATCGTGAATTCAAGCCCCATGTCATTTTCCTCGATCTGGATCTGGGGTTTGATGGAGACTTCGATTTATCCGAGCCGGGTTTTGATGGACTCGCCATACTGCAATTTCTCTCCGAAGTGAACTGTCGCGCATTCATTCTTCTGGTCAGTGGCATGGATCAAGCGAAGCGCCAGATGACTCGCGATCTTGGTCGCGAAATGAAATTGAATGTAGTTAGCAGTATCCCCAAACCGTTTTCGATCGAAAAAATTGAACAAGTGCTGGTACGGATTAAGGGCGAGTTGGATAAAACTGGCGGGAACTAGCAGCATCCTGTGCGACCTTACCGCTCACCGCTAACCGAACCAGCGCTCGGTCTCCGGGTATTGTCAATCCATCACAATTCCGTAAAATAGCGCCTCCGCGTTGTATCAGGCACCAAGATTACGGAACAAAGATGTTGATTAACCTCCTCAAAGGCAAGCTCCACATGGCCACAGTCACCCAGGCTGAACTCTGGTATGACGGATCCTGTGCCATCGATGCCGACTTGATTAGATTGGCAGGGCTGCGTGAATTTGAGCAGATTGATATTTATAACATCAACAATGGCGAACGCTTCACCACCTACGTCATCCAAGCCAAAGCAGGTTCAGGCACTATCTCCATGAATGGCGCCGCCGCGCGCAAGGTCAGTGTCGGCGATCGGGTCATCATTGCTGCCTACGGTCAGTTCGAAGAAGCTGAGGCCGCAAACTTCAAACCGAGGCTCGTTTACCTCAATGCAGACAACAGCGTAGAGCGCACCAGCAACACAATCCCCGTGCAGGCCGCCTAGCTACAATCTGCCACAATTGGCGCACCTGCCTCCTCCTTCTTTAACTATCTGAATTTTAAGCATATTTTTTGATTGCCAGCTGCGACAAATTGTCGCGCGGCAACGTGTCACATTGTCTATATATAGGTACAACCTAGAATTCGCCCCATAGTTATATGGGAGAACCCCGGAAATGCCGCAATTCAGGAAACGGACACTGGCAGTCGCTGTGATGACAGCCACCTTGGGTCAACAAGTAGTCGCACAGGAACGGCCTGTGGAAGAGATTGTGGTCTGGAGTTCCAGCAGCGATCAACGCACAGGCAACACCAGCCCGGTCAGCTTGCTGACACAGGATGACCTGGTCAGCATCAACGTCGCCACGACTGAAGATGTGGTGAAGTATGAACCCAGCGTCGTTATTCGTCGCCGCTTTATCGGTGACTCCAATGGTGTGATGGGCATGCGTGGTTCCAATATGTTCCAGACCTCGCGCTCCATGGTATTCGCCGATGGCGTGCCTTTGCATTACCTGCTGCAATCCCGCTGGAATGGCGCACCGCGCTGGACTATGGTCTCAGCCAGCGAAATAGCCCAGGTTGAAGTGCTCTATGGCCCCTTCTCTGCTGAATACAGTGGCAACGCCATGGGTGGTGTTGTTGAAATAGAAACTGCTATTCCGCAACAACAGGAATTTCATTTCGACAGTTCCTATTTTTCCCAGTCTTATGATGACTACGGATTCGACGACACTATAACCGGTTACAAGACATTCATGTCCTACGGTGACAAATTCGGTGACACCAGTGTGTACCTCTCTTTCAATCGTCTGGACAGCGAAGGCCAACCCCAGACATTCCGATTTGGTGGCGGCAGTAATGCAGCCAATCCTGTGGAAGTCACCGGCGTTCTGGTAGAACCCGATGAGCGCGGCACAACGCGCCGCTGGTTTATGGATACCGGCATCGCCGACACCGTAACCAACAACTACAAATTCAAAGTCGGTCACGACTTCAATGAGAACTGGTCTGCCTTACTGAATGTAGCCTTTGAGGATCGCCAGAATCTCAGTGATTCAGCCAACACTTACTTGCGCGATACCAACGGTAATCCGGTATACAGCGGCAATGTTATTCAGGATGATGTGCAATTCTCTGTTCCAGGCAGCCGCTTCGCTACCAGTGACCAGGAGCGCCGCAGCTTGTCTACAGGACTACGTCTACGCGGCCAACTTACCGATACAATTGAGTTGGAAGCCAATGTCAGCCGCTTCTCGGTCAATCGCGATGAGACTCGTAGCTCCGGCTATCACCCTGATGATCCTGACTACACCCTGGATGGCCAGATTGAAGATTTCGACGATACCGGCTGGGATACAGCTGAAGCAAAACTGTATTTCGATGACCTCGGCGTGGACGGCTTATCGCTGGTAACCGGTGTACGTCACGAAGCATATGAACTTAACCTCGACGTCTACGGTTCAAATAATTATGTCGCAGGCAGCAAAGACAGCTTGCAGTCGAGTAGTGGCGGCAAAACTGAAATCAACGCTGTGTTCGCACAGTTTGACTGGTTGTTAAATGATCGGTGGGACCTGGCATTTGGACTGCGTTATGAAGACTTCGAAAGCACCAACGGTTACTTCGATAACGATGACCCGGCTACACCTGGTCTCGACATCACTTCTGTTCCCAAACGCACCAGTAGTGAAACTTCGCCGAAGTTTTCAGTGGGCTATACGCCGAACAACACCTGGAGCTATCGTTACTCAGTTGGCAAAGCCTATCGCTTTCCTATCGTAGAAGAACTGTTCAGCCAATTTGAAGCATACAATGCGATCAGTTTCGCAAACCCGGGCCTGGCTCCGGAAGATGGCCTGCATTATAACTTCATGGTGCAAAGAGAACTGGCCAATGGCTATGTCCGCATGAATTTTTTCAGTGAAGAGATCAGTGACGTAATCGAATCACAATCCACCACGCTGGATAGCGGCATTTCATTGCGCACTTTCTTGCCAGTAGATGAAATTCAAACCAATGGCATCGAATTCATCACCAACGCATACGATCTGTTCGTTCCGAATCTCGACGTTCGTTTCAACCTGGTATATACCGACTCCGAGATTGTGAAGAATGACCCCGACCCTTCGATTGAAGGCAATGTTTATCCACGCATGCCTGAATGGCGTGGTAACCTGCTCGCCACCTATCATTTGAATGATAACTGGGATGTGGGTGCGAGTGTGCAATATGCTGATGACAGTTTTGGGCGCACTGATAATAGCGACCTTGAAGATCAGGTCTACGGCGCGCAGGATGGTTACACTCGCGTCGGCCTCAAATCCACCTATCGGATGGATAATGGCATTAGCCTTGGATTCGGTGTTGATAACCTGACAGACGAAAAATCATTTGTTGCTCACCCATGGCCAGCAAGGACTTTTTATGCAAATTTCTCCTATGATTTTTAATCACAGGCACAGCAACAATTCTCTCAAGGGCAGCGGCTTCCTCGGCGCTGCCTGCTTGCTATTGTGGGTGGTGTCCCCGGTGATGATGGCGCAGGAAGATGTGTCCCGCACACAGTGTGTCGAAGGAGTGGTCAGTGTCCATTGCGGCAGCGCACCCAGCGCAACTTTTGATTCGCAAGATCGCTTGTGGGTGACGTTCGTGCAGGATCAACATGTTTACGTGAGTCGTTCGGATGATCGCGGCGTAACTTATTCTACCCCGGTAAAAGTTAATGCCGAGCCCGAGGATGCCGAATTCAATGGCGAAAACCGCCCGAAGATTATTGTGACAAAAGACGGCACTATGCTGCTGTCATGGACCCTCAAGACATCACCGCGTTTCACTGGTGAGATTCGATTCACTCGCTCTACCGATTACGGTAAAACATTCGAAGACGTGCGCACCATAAATGATGACCAATTGTTTGCTGGCCATCGGTTCGAGTCCATGTTCCTGACTGAATCCGGGCACCTCTACCTTACCTGGATTGACAAGCGCGACCTGGAAGCCAGTATTGAAAAAGACGAAGACTATGTCGGCGCCGCAGTGTATGGCGTGGTTTCTGACGACCTGGGTGAGACATTCAAGGCTAATTTCCGTGTCGCCAACCACAGCTGCGAATGTTGTCGAATTGCCATGGCGCCGCGCGGTGATGAAGGTGTTGCCATTCTGTGGCGTCAGGTTTTTGGGGAAGATGTTCGCGACCATGCAGTGGCCTATCTGGACCCTCAAGGCAATGTAACTAACGTGCAGCGCGCAACTTATGACGAATGGCATATCAATGCCTGTCCTCATCACGGACCTGACATGATCGCATCTGATACCCCTGATGAGTATCACATTACATGGTTCACCAACGGCAGCGTCAATCAGGGCATCTACTACGCACGCCACTCTTATAGTTCAGGCGAGACTGTTCAGCAGGTGCTTGTCGATGATCAGCCCGGCGCCGGCCATCCCAACCTCGCGCAACATGATGGTACGCTGTATTTGGTATGGAAAGGTTTTGATGGCATGAGCACCAAATTGCACTTGACGCAATCAATAGACGATGGCAAAAACTGGAGCGAACGAGCAACTTTATTGCAGACCCAGTCCGGATCGGATCATCCATTGTTGATTAAACATGATGAAGGCGTTTACCTGAGCTGGCACACACAGGAACTGGGATATATATTTCAGGAGATTAGCGATGCGAGCTAGGTTCTCTAAATTGCTCACCGGTTTGATTATGACTCTGTCATTGGCCTCTGGTTACAGCAACGCTGAAGTCGGCAATTTTTTGCCTTTCAAGGCTGACACTTTTGCCGCCATCAAGGAAGAATTTGCAGGCAAACCTTTCATGGTGAGCCTGTGGTCTGTGGATTGCGCTCCCTGCCGTATCGAACTCGACATGCTGGGTGAACTCAAAGCCAGTCAGCCGGATTTCCCCCTGGTAATAATCTCAACTGATCAAATAGAAGAGCGCGAAGAGTCATTGTATGTGCTCGAAGATTACGGTTTGGAAAATCTTGCCACATGGATGTTTGCTGACAGTTTCGTGGAACGGCTGCGCTATTCAATTGATCCCGCTTGGTATGGTGAACTCCCCCGCAGCTATTTCTATGATGCCGATCACCAGGCAGAAGCCCATTCCGGGGTGTTAACACAGGAAATGCTCGATACGTTCGCAGCCAGCGTCGCGCAGTAAACCTTTTCCCTACTTAGACGTTATTCAATGTACTCAACACCGCGTATGATGGGGGTATGTCTGTGCCAAACCGGTTTTCATCCAGCAAGCTGAAGCTCTCTCTCGGGTTATTGGCCTGTTTGTTCGGCCCAGTGGCTGGCGCCCAACAAACTGAGCGAACCCAGCTTGAGGTCGCAGAGTTAAAACCGGCTCCCGACGCCCTGCAAGCCAGCATCGCCATTGGCGCCTCTAACGACGCAGGCGCAACCTGGCAGACCAGCTTCTCTTCTACTGACCAGATTGCAATCAGCGCCTTGATTGATATTGACCCGGCCCATGTGGGCATATCCGGCAACATCTATGTGCTGGTATCTGCCGAGGGCGCAGTATTTATGCAGGTATCTGGCGGGGCGTTCTTACCCTGGCCTGGCACCGTTGAGTCATTGCAGCCCGCGCGTTTCAATCAGTTGCTTGCCGCACAAGAAACTCTTGAGATCATCCCACCGGCAGCGCTTGGCAGACTTGGGCTGGCCGATACCTCCCTGGACATCTATCTGGCATATGATGTTGCTACCGAGCCAGATAATTTGATTTTTACAGACAGTCCCCTGTCAATTTCCATTGCAGCTTACGCCCCGCAGGAAGTGGCATTCGATACGGCACAGACACTGGAAACCGTTGTCATTGATACTGATCGTGAGCGCGAGCTGCCGGTGTTGATCTATCTACCGGAAACCAATGATCCGGCCCCCGTTGTTTTGTTCAGTCATGGCCTCGGCGGCTCGGTGCTCGCTGCCACCTTCCTTGGCCATCACTGGGCAGGTCGTGGTTACCTGGTGCTTTTTATGCAGCACCCGGGAAGCGACAGTTCTATTCTAGAAGGCGTTCCCCCATCGGGACTCCTGGCGGCATTCAACGCCGCGGCAAGCGCACAAAATCTGATACTGCGCATCGGAGATGTTAGCGCCATCATCGACCAGCTGGAACTGTGGAATATCGACCCGGAACATGAGTTATACCAACGCATGAACCTGGAGCAACTTGGTATGTCGGGACACTCCTTCGGCGCCCGCACAACACAGACGACAAGCGGTGAGATCGTACCATGGTTGCCCTATGCCACGAAAGATCCACGCATCAAGGCTGCTATGCCATTCAGTGCCAGTGTGCCCAATCAGGAAACTGCGGAAGAAGTTCTACAGGACGCGGATATTCCCTGGCTGGTAATGACCGGCACCGAAGATACGTCACCAGTGGGTGATACCACAGTAGAAGATCGGCTGGCCGTGTTTCCTGCCCTGCCCGCTGGAGACAAGTATGAACTGGTATTATTCGAAGGCGAGCACAATGCTTTTACTGATGGCGCCAATGGGGCAAACGGAGATCGCAATCCGGCACATCACCCCACCATCGAAGCCCTTAGCACCGCGTTTTGGGATGCGTATCTGCTAGGCGATGTAGCCGCTTTGCAATGGCTAACTGGCGATGGTGCGCTCGGGGTTTTGAGCGAAGGCGATACCTGGCAGTTCAAATAAAGTAACTTCAATAGAGCTAGGCACTTGCAATTTGTTTGCTTTCTGCACGCCATCTCTGCCGCTGGTGCTGTGGACGATGAGCCGCGCCTGTCATCAATTAAGACTTAGTGGCCGGTGAACACGATGCTTGTTAGTATCCTGTTTTACTTAACATTCTTTACGGGATACTCGCATGTTCAATCACGTTATGGTGGGGTCGGAAGACCTGGAAAAGGCCAAAACTTTTTATGATGCAACCCTGACCGCACTTGGCCAGCGCGAGGGTTTGGTAGATGCCAAAGGTCGTGTGTTTTATTTGAGCAAAAGCGGCAGCTTTGGCATTACAAGGCCGATCAATGGGGAGCCTACAAGCGTTGCCAATGGCTCTACCATTGGCTTTCTGGCTGAAAGTGAAGAGGCAGTCAATGCCTGGCATGAGGCTGGGCTGGCCAATGGCGGCACCGCAATTGAAGATCCGCCCGGCATTCGCAAGGGCGTCTCAATGGCCTTGTATATCGCCTATCTGCGAGATCCTGACGGCCACAAAATCTGCGCCGTATATCGCACGGATTAAGACATCCATACAAAAATAGCACCCGGCATAAATAGTATGCCGGGTGCTGCAGGCGTTGATTCTATAGTGCCTGATTGCTTTCGCAGTCCCAACCGAAACGGACTGCTTCGCCCATTCTGCCGTCAGCTTCCTGAGGTCTGTATTCGAACTCGATTTTGCCAAAAATGAGTGATACCTGCTCAGTCGGCACGGTATCCGAAGCACTACCGGTAAAGATTGAAGAGATGATGACGTCTGATAATTTGATGCGAAGGTAAGGCTCAGAACTTGCTGGCCCGTCCCTGATGACTTCGAGATCAGCAGTTCGCTGCACTGCTCCTTGCAGCGTTGCCAGAAATAGTAGTGGCGTAGCTTTGTCTACGTTTTTAACCGCGGTAATTGGCAGGCATGCCGCTGCGCTGGCACTACGCCTAACCCCAGGACCATTGCTGGTTGCGTCTACTCCCCAATTCCAGGACAGAATCTCAATTGCATCCACATACCCTTCTCTTAGACTCTCTCCCTTGATATCCCCGATTTTCATATACGCTGCTGCATGGACATTTGATATTCCTGCAAAGCAGACGCCTAGAAACAGGCATAAATTGAAAAATGGGGATTTGAGGGATTTGTGAATACTGCGCTGAGTAGAATTAATCATTTTTAGTACTCCGGAAATGAGCTACAACCAAAATCCATAGAAAAACTGCAATGCTTCCCTGCAGTGGTTACAGAGTCAGCATTACAATGGAACAGGAAATGTATTGGTGTGATGCAATTCGAAATCCCTGAAGGAATAGAATTGTCTTACACCAGATATAAAGGAGATACGTGATTCGTTCTGCCAAAACTCCGACAGTTCACGTAGGAAGCCACGGGGGTAAGCAACAACCTATCTCGGATCGAGACGTAAAAATCGTCGTGGCGGGAATCCAGTGCGGAAACGAAATTCAAATCCGAAGCTGTAAATTTCGCTGATGCGCTGTAGCTCTTCTCCGTCGAGAGGCACCGCTACATAGGGTTCGAAACTATCCTCGCCCGGCAATTGCACCTCTACGTTGGGATTGTCCAACGCCTGGCTGTACCAGGCTCTGGGCCAGTGATTGGCGGCAATATAATTATTGCCGCCAATCTGTTCCAGGCGCAGTACTCGCTCATGGCGATCACCATTATCGAATGTAGCGATCACCAGCGAAGTGCTGCCCCGCGGTTGCAAATATCCCAGGCGCGCTTCGAAGTAGATGACATAACCCACATAGACAAGAATCAATGCAACGAGGCCGATGCCTGACCATTTGGCAATTTTTTTACCTTCCATCGTTCGGAACCTTTAGCTTTCTGCCAGCGCCTTCATACTCGCCAGCGCACGCTCGAATGTCGCGCGGCGACGGGCAACATCCTCATCTTTGGCAGCCTGGCCATCAAGATTGGAGACATCCAGCACCAAAGTGTAGTACAGCGTAGAAGTACCATTAGTCACAGGACGCGCTTCCAGAAAACCGTGGTAGAGATTGTAGAACTGACCTTCTACCCAGGGCTGCGTGTAACCATAGGAAAGCGGGGTTTGCGCAACCATGATCTCAATGATACGGCCACCCGCCAATGCGCGCACCGTGCCAATACCGCCATCGCCTTCGGTTAGCTCACAGTCCAGTCCCGCCATCCAGTCGCTGATACCGCAATAGTCCCCGACGAGAGACCAGGTGTGCTCGGCCGATGCATCAACATCAATTTCCATCTCGATTGTGACATATTCCTGCGCTTGCGCCGCAGATGCGCAAAAGAGCGCTGAAAAAAATATTACTGAGAGTTGTTTCATCTTGTATTTACCTTGTAATGACAATTGTTGAGATTCGGTACGAGCGTTCTATCAGTCATGGCCCCAAAATTCCAGCACTTGCGATAAATGGCCTGTTTCCCGGCCTGAAATCTTGCGCTAAGCTGTGTGCCCCCTTACCAAATAACAATAACAAGGAGAATCCTATGCAAAGGCAACTCAAGCTCTTGCTCTCGACCTCGCTGCTCGCAGCCGGCGTCAGCAGTATCGCTCAGGACAGTGACCAGACATGGGCCACGTATATCACTGAGGAACAATGGCAAATGGTCAATGAACTGCCCGGTGTCGACCGTCAGATAGTTAGCCGTGATATCGGCAAGTTGAATCTTTCGGTAGGCATTATCCACCGCGGTGCGGTGGAGCGTGGCAGTGGCCAGGACAATGTAAATCCGGAACGCCCTTGCGGTACCCAGGATAATTCCCGTCCCAGTGGTGCACGCGGCATCATGCACATACACCAGACCGAGACCTATATCGTGGCATCCGGCTCTGGCACGCTGGTCACCGGTGGTGAAATCTATAACGGCAATGGCTTTACCGAAGACAGCAATGTGACGACCACACTCAACGGCCCTTCCTGCAGCGGGCTAATTGTAGGAGACTGGGTCGCCAAGCATGTTAAAGAAGGCGATATCATCATCATGCCTGCCGGTACACCCCACGGTTGGCTGGAAGTACCAGTGCATGTTGATTACCTGAGTGTGCGACCCGACCCGGATCGTGTATTACCGGATGACTATATCAATCCGGCACTGGGCGCAGATTTTAAGATGCGCACCGAATCTGACTAATATAGTATTTTTATAGGGAAATACAAAAAGCCCGGGCAATGTGAATTGCCCGGGCTTTGTTTTGTCGGTAAAGCGCTAAGTGCTGTATTAAAAAGTACCGTTGATGGCGAAGCTCACCTCTCTACCGGTTTCGCTACAACGACTCTCAATTTCTTCCAGCATATTGTCCACAGTGCGACCAACGAATCGGGTTCGACGGCGACACTGTGAACCATTGGTTAATGCACCCAAATCCAGACGATAAGTCAGGCCACGAGTGTCCACATACTCGGCAAAGAAATTCACGCGCGGCTCACCGACGGTGAACTCAATATCGTCTACGTCATACTGGAACATGCCACCATCGACACGATCGAAGTATTGCATACCCCAGTTAGTGCGCCATTCAGGGATGTCATGACGAAACGTCAGAGTGAAGCGCCCGCGCTGATAGAACCGAAATCGCCGCTCTATATCCAGGAATGGGTCCGTGACTTCTGAATCCTGCAGATTAAGTGAAGTATTTACCAGCAGATTCGGCAGGCCAATCATGCCCATGCGGATACTGGCGTTCAGGTTACCGACCAGTTCCCAGCCATCACCGATATTACCGTTGGCTGATTGCAGATTGGTATCCGAAGGTGAAACATCGACGCGATCTATCACGTCCTGGTGGTCGGCGTAATAAATCTCAGCACTTAACACACCCACATCGTCTGGCAGACGATATTCTGTGTTGAACGTATATTTCCACTGAGTTTGCTGCCGTAATTGTGCATTACCGGCCTGGGTGTTCGAGTCAGTATCCTGCTCATCATTGGAGGCCACAAAATCGGCAAAACTAAGCTGATTCACGATACGCTCGATACTCCCGCGAACTTGCCAGCTTGGCGTGATGTCATAGCGCAGATCAAACTTGGGTTTGACGAAATCGAAATCGCGCTGGTTCGATACATCTCCACTTTGGGTAATTTCCGAACTCTCGTACACCAGAGTGGATTCCAGCGACAGGCGTGGGCTGATTTGCCAGTTATGAATCACGAAGGGCTCATAACGAATCTCTTCCACCGAGGAATTGGCATTATTAATTGGCTGCGGGACAAGACCACCCACACTACTCGAAGGCGTGCCAGCTGTAGGCAGGCCGAGCAGCAAACCTGAGTCGAGAATTGTCTGGGCGCGTTCGATACCGAATTCGATATCCTGACCGCCTATAATATCTGTGGTGTAAGAGGTACGGACGATACGTTCGCGCGTCGTGCTGTCGAGATTGAGGAACAGGATCAGGTCCTCATCGCTGCCGTTTACCGTATATCTCTGGGTGATCCGGTCACTGGCATCTTCATTGGAAATGCCAAGAATTTTGAAGCGATCACCGTTGTCCAGAGTCAATTCATAGTCAGCACCGATTTCCCAGCGGTCCTGGTCGTTCGGATTGTCTTCTCTCTCGATGCTCAAGACGGGAGGTGAACTGCGTAAATCGGTCGTGTAGCGATCCACTTCTGACGGGCTGTCATTGGTTCCGATCAAGGCATTGAATCGCAAGCTGGAACGATCAGAAAAATCGTAACCCAGATTCATGCTCAATTCGTTTCGACGATTGTCGCGGGCCACCTTCTCCACCACGCGATCATTGGGGAGAAAATCCGCCAGTATGCTGTTCTCGCTATTGTGGGTGAAATTATAACGGGACTGACTGACGGCGCTCAGAACATAATTGAAAGCGCCGGACTGTCCGGTGAAAGACACCGAGCCACTGGGCTCGTAACGCTTGTCGTAACTGCGGGCGGTGGATATCTCATAAGCAATACTGTTGGAGGCCAGCTCCTCAAACAGCACGACGTTAATCACCTGACCACTGCCGCGCACATCCAGTTCACCGGAAGTGCCACGAATGATTTGAATCTCACGCACCTGGTCAGCCGAAATCCGATCCAGCAAGCCGCTCGTCTGGTTGTTCTTACCCGCGGTGCGCTTGCCGTTAATGAGTATCTCGGTCCCACCGTCACCGCTGCCGAGACCACGGCCACCAGCAGAAGGATTGCCGCCAAAACCGCCCGGTGGCCCACCGCCACCACCACGAGGCACACCACTTTCCTGACCTGGAATACGGTCAAGCATATCTTGTGCAGTAATAGGCGCATACTCGGTGAAATATGATGCCGGATATACGATAGTGGAATCTTCGCCGACATTGTCCTGGGCAAGCGCAAACTGGCTGAATACCAATCCCAGAATGACAATTGGATACATTAATAATTTTCTGTACACGGCAGAGACTGTAAAACGACAAATCATGGGTTTACCTGCTGCTTGAAATGGGTTTCTGGCAAACAAAGCGGGATATTTTACTGTTAAAGAGAGGTTGTTCGGTGTCTTTGTTACAAACTGGCACTAAATACCAGAGTTTGGACAGGGCCCATTATCTGTGAACCAAAGCGGGGCATATTGCCTGTCGGCCGGCAGTAATGCCTCTGGCTAGAAACTGAAGAATCGCCACATGAATCCTCAATGGATCAGGACTCCATTCCTGATAGCAGGTTCTCGATTCGTTAAGAACCCGAATCGCTAGCGATTGACGATTTCTCCTTTGGATATGACCATGATAATACGCTTGGTATTGGTGATTTCTTCCAGCGGGTTGGCATCCAGCAATACCATATCGGCACGCTTACCCTCATCAATTGATCCCAGTACGTCTTGCAGGCCAAACCAGCGCGCGGGTTCCAGCGTTGCAGCTTCTAGCGCTTCCAGTTCAGTCAGTCCGGCACGCACCAGCATCTCCAATTCTTCATGCAAACTGTAGCCGGGTATAGACAGATTAATTGGTGTATCAGTGCCTGCAGCAAATGGCACTCCCGCTTCATGCATGCGGCCGGTCAGAAACAGGCTCCATTCAGCGAAGGTTGTGTCGCCTGCAGGCTCACCAATACGTGATTCACCAAGAGGCCCCCAGTCCGATTGCACCGACTCCGGTGTTCCTGCCAACGCTGCGCCCCAGTCATCACGCTCATAAGAAGGTGCCAGCCCGAATGAATTAAGCCGCAGTGTCGGCACCATGGTGGTGTTGGCCATGGCAGCAATCACCACATCACACTCCGCCTCATCATAGCTGGCCACGGCTGGTAAGCGCTGTAAATTGTGTAATGCGCTACGCAAATCACCCCCGGGAATCGCCTCTGGGTTTTCCAACAGCTCCAGGCGCGTGGCATGCAACTCTGCTGCATTCGCTGCACAATCCATTTCGATATTGCGCAGGTGTTCTATGGAGCTCACCATGGGACCGGCATCCCGCGCACGCATGGACAACGGCACATGGGAGTCGATTGGCAAATCCAGCTCGCCAGCGATTGCTACCAGTGTCGAGAATACCTCCGGGCTCAACATCTCGTAGACCTTGATGAAATTGACCCCCTGATCGACCAGTTCTCTGACAATACGCTCGGCATCCTCGATCGTTGCGACTTGCGTGCCAATTTCCGGCCGGTCGACGCCGTCATAAACCACATACTCACCATCCAGCAATGGACCCGCGAAAAATACGCGCGGCGCCTGGGTGTCTTCTTCCCGCATGGCTTCTACTACAGGCAAAACCTCATCAATCAAACCACCAGTATCACGCACACTTGTAATACCCCAACTGAGGAATAAATCAGGCATCACCGGCGTGAAACGCTCGTCATAGGTCAGGTGCACATGAAAATCCCACAAGCCAGGTATCAGGTAACGCCCCGTACCATCGTAGGATCCCGCAGCATTTACCGGCTCTGATGCTGGCTGCACGCTGGTAATCACATCGCCATCGAAGATTACGGTTTGATTTTCCCTTATGCCACCCACCGCATCGATTACCGTGACATTTTCGATGGCTATGCTGGTAGGAGAGATATTTTCCAGATCGGGAATTGTAGCAACTTCGGGCGCCTGATCGGAACAGGCCACGAGCAGTGCGCCAATTAAAGCAACTGTAAAAAGAGGTTTCACTGTAGTCTGCATAGTAATTCCACCTGGCGAGAAATATATCGTTAAGCTACTCCATTTCGGGCTCAATCCCAACCGGGAATTGGCTAAACGGCAGGCCAAAAAAAAAGCGGCGACCGGTAATACAGTCGCCGCTTTTTACATTGTAGTGTTTTTATCGGTTGCGATAAGAACTGGTTGGTGGCAATTGCGCACCAGACAAATCATCAGGAATGCTGCGCTCTCTCACAACAGTGTGAGTCAGCGTACCAATCCCTTCGATGCTGGCCTGGATTGTCTCACCATCGACCAGGTAACCGGAGCCTGTGGCGCGCTGTACACGGCCTGCTCCAGTACCACCGGAAGTACCACTTTGCATCACGTCACCAGGGAATACAGTAATAAGTGACGTTGCATATTCGATCAGTTCGGGGATATTGTGAATCATGTCACCGGCCTGGGCTTCCTGCACAGTTACACCATCAACCACAGTAATCTGGTGTAAACGCTCCATCGGATCACCATAGAATTCCTTGGGCACAATCCAGGGACCGTGAGGCGCGAAGGTGTCGTGGCCTTTACCGACGAACCAGTCAGAACCGCTGCCATAACCACCGGGTGGACGACCACCGCGGTCGGAAACATCCATCGCCACCATATAACCAAACACATGATCATAGGCGCGCGTGGCAGAAACATATTTGCCTGCCTTGCCGAACACGATTGCCATTTCTACTTCGTATTCAATTTCGTCACGGCCATAAGGCATGATGATATCTTCGCCGTCACCCACAACTGCACCGCGAGTCGGTTTGAGGAACAGGTAAGGCACACCGCGGTTTTCCTGGCGCTGACGCGTACGCTCCGCCAGTTCGGCGGCTGTACAACCTTCACAGGCGTGGGTATAAAAGTTAACCGCAGCATTCATGATCTTGCTGGGATATTGAATCGGCGCCTGAATATCTACATCATCGACTTCATATACAAAGTCAGCGCTGTCATTATTAATCAGGCCTTCGGCGACCAGGTAATTCATGACTTCATAGACACGGTATTTCAGGCCGTATTCGTATTGTTCGATTAGACCGAGCATGCTGGCAGGCATGTCCATCTTCACGTAGTCAGAATCCATTTGCATGGCGCGGTTAGCATCATCCAGATCGACGATCAGTGTGTCACCGCGAACCACCAAACCTACAAACTGCTCATTATCGACTGCGAAGGTACCTACCTTGTAGGGCTCCACTGATTCATCGGCCTGGGCCCAAACATTGGCTGGCCCGGCAAGAAACACCAGCGCCATGCTTAAACTCAAGGTTGAAAGAACTTTTCTTATCATTTTATAACTCCCGTGCAGAGCACATATATCAAGGGCATTTGCATTTTTTCTTATATCTCACTCCCATAAAGACACCTGAAAAGGTATCTCCACACCGAATGCTTGTCCAGCACTCATAACGTGTATTAGTAACTGTTTATCTATCAATGGGTTAGGAAGAGATCGATCGATTCAGGAACAGCTCTCGCGGTATCAAGGTATTTTTTGCTCTACGTGGATGCAAGCGCGTATCTGAAAGCATACGGATTTACTTGTTGTCGTCCAGGTCATCCAGCAACTTCTTTTTCATTTCTTCAGTCACACCATGGCTTAATTGCACACCATAGTTATCATAAAGATAAGCTTCCAGGGATTGCCACTCTCCATCTTTTTGCTTTAATTGCCTAGAATAACTACAGATTACCTGGATTTTGTTATGTGTTGCTGATAGTTGCCACATAAATCCAATCAGGAACAAAATAATAGTAGCGAGAAAGACCAACAGCATGATGTATAAACCTAATTCGTTGCTTGCGTTCGGAGTTATTAAAAACCTCAAAATGCCGGCAACAATCAAAGGAAATACAAACAGGAAAATGATAAACGAGTTGAGCGCCTTCCTTACCCAACTGATTGTTCTGTAATGTGCAGCAGTAAGTGAATACGACTTCTGTGAAAACACACTGGTGAGATAAATTACAGATAACAGAATAGTGGGGAGCGAAACGCCGATATCAGGATAAGCGATAGCTCCAGTTAGAAACAATTCACCAGATACATAACCTACCACTGAGAGGTAAATCCAGATTAAGCTGGGCAAGAGAATTAAATCAACCTTGATATTCGGTTGAGAACTTCTGGATTTAACCACTTCATACGCCAATAGGGCTGCGACTGTCATAATCGTAGGAATTGATGAAACTGGCATGCCAAGCACATGGCCTGACATAGTGAAGCGAACTATAAGCGCAGCAATGACCAGACCGGTTAACAACATAATTAAAATAACGCGGGATAATGACTGTGAGCCATCTGAAGATTGGTTGGTCGAGCGATGCTGTATTAAAAAGAGCACAGCAAAAAGTAGAAGCGTGAAGGGAGATAGCACCGGACCATCTGGTATCGGCCTGTAAACAGCCTCCCACCCGAACAACCAGGCTAACGTGCCTGATAGCGCAACCACCATAAACAGACCATCAAGCGATCTCAATAGGGCCTTATTGCTGCGGGGTTTTGCCGAAGCTGCGATGCCCGATTCACTCATTGTGGAAAAACCAGAATTTTACTTTGTCAGTGTGGAAAGCTTCCCTTTTCACACCGTTCAAAATACAGGCGATCTACCACAGGGATATTGATAGCGATTAATTTTACTAATTACTCAAAAATTTGTCATGGAATGCATGATTTGACAATTTCTCACAATAAAAAGGGGCAGAGAGATAAAAATCATACCTCACCACCCCTTCGTACTGTCTAACTTGTATTAACGGTTAATCGATTTCCAACGGCGCGTAATAACTACCGCCTGCACCTTCGATTTCACGTCGCCTTTCCTGCCACTCTGGCCCGGCAGATCCACCATCTTCGTACAGCAGATCCTGTCTCAGATAATTCCAGCTGGTAGGATCCAGTTCCTGCGCCAGTGTCCAGTACTGTTCGGCCTTGGCGTCATTATCATTTTGAAAATAATATCCGCCTAGCCTGAACGCAGGTTGCGCACGCTCTGCTTCGGGAGTGCGCTCGAAAATGCTGTCCTCTACTTTTTCGCTATCCCACACATACTCACTTTCAGCTCCGTTGGCTACCCAGTCCCTGACAATAGGAACATAGTCGTCTGTACCAAAAGCGCCATTCATATGGGTTTTTGCATAGGTGCCTTCATTGATACGCACAATGCGACCAGCTTCGTCGATCCACACACCCGAAGGCACGTTGACGAGGTTGTACAAAGCACTGATGTGGTGATTATCATCAATGATCGCTGTGTAGCTTACATTGCCCGCATCAAAAATCGGACCTGCATCAGCTTCACCGCCAGTATCTTGCGCGGCGGATATAATTTCGAAATCTGGATATTCTGCCTGGAGTTCTTCGTAGATCACTTGCCACACGGGCACGTCCAATCTACAGCCTCACCAGGATGCCCAGGTTAAGAGTAATACCTTCTTGCCTTTGAAGTCTGAGAGCCTGACGATATTGCCATCACGATCTGGCAGTTCGAAATCAGGCGCCACTCCACCACGGAAAAACGATTGTCTTTCCAGTGGCATTACACCAAAACTGAAAACCCCATCGTCGTAATCTGCAACCCAGGCTTGCTGTAGTTTGTCCGCCAGCCCAGTTACATTAAACCAGCCTTGTCCACGACGTGTGACATACATGTCGCTATCCCGGTCTTGCAACACCGGAACACACAGATCTGCAAGGCAAGCACCTTGTGGTTTTAATTCAAAATCATTGATACGCGTGAGATCTTCAGGCTTGACCCACAGCTCACTCGCATCGGGTAAAGTCTCGCTGATCTCGACAACACGCTCTTTATAGAGAACGGTTGCTCCCTGAGCCATCGCAAGATTCGCACTCATGGCGAGTAACGTAATCAGGCTGCCTCCCAGGAATTTTCCCTCCCAATTCAGATTCATAAGAATCGCCCTTCTATGTAGATAATCTATATTGATACCCACGGTGGTCATACTACGAGGTAAGGCATCGGTATTCAAAGGGAATCCCGACAAAGTACCGGTTTTCGGGCGTAAGCGAGGAATGAATCGGGTAAATTAGCTGTTTTTGCCCTAGAACCTGCAGTTGTGAATCAGGCTGGAATAAACATCAGGTCGAGCCCGAGGTCGAGAAACAACTTGTAACCGGTTAAAATCAATACTCTCCAGAACATCCAGCTCACTGCCCTCCACATCGACCGACAGGAACTGGATGTGATTTATTTCTCGATGTTGCGCCATGACTTCATCGAACGTCATGGTCTTCACTGTTATTTGCTCGACTTCAAGCCCCTGCTCCTCCAGTCCCTGCCTTATGCGGGCGGGCATTTGCTGGTCGAGGCCGCTTAATCCTAGTCGCATCGGCACCTTGATGAAATTAGCTGTCTCGCCAATTGTGCTCGTTATTGCCGCGTTATAGACATGGCATTTTCGGTTTTGCTGGAGTCGGTTAAACACTTCGGGAATGGGCTCGATACAGACACCTTCCCATCCCAGTCGCTCCAGCGCAAAAGTATTGCTGATTTCCACGCCATCGAAGGCACCGATATCAATGTAGAAACCAGACGTCTTGCCATTGAAGAACAGAAAAGCAATCAGGTCCTGGCTGGAGTAACCTTTGAAATCCAGACCCAGTTCCTGCTTAATCAGATTCAGGTTTACGCGAAAGCTATTTGCTTCCAGTATCTGAATCAATCTCCTTACTCTTTCTGAGCGCTCACGGTCGCTTTGCTTGATGTAAGCAACTGTCGCTTTAATTGCTGCGCGATCGTAATGCTTTCCGACTATCCGATTCCAGAGCATGCGCCGCAATGACAAAGGCAATAGCAGTCTGGTGACTTGCCTGAGCCGCGCGAGAATCCATGTTTTCATCAATGTACTGCCTTTTCCATGGAGAAAGTTTAGCACGCTCGCTCAGTCAGATAGGCCGGCTGCCAGGGTAACGAGTGCGGCAATTTAAATAGCACAAAACACTAGAAATTCGAGGGTTAGCAATGTTCTAATAAGGTCTACTGTCATAAACTTGTAATATTATGTCCAGCCCAATTTCTTCACTATTCGGTCGCTCGCCCATCCGCCCTATTCAAGAGCATATGGCCAGAGCTCAGCAATGTGTGGTGTTGCTTGGAGAATTCCTCGAAGCCACATATCGCGGCGATTGGGAGCAAGCCGAGAAATTACAGCTCGAAATTAGCGCCACTGAAAAAGACGCTGACAAACTCAAGTATAACGTTCGCATCAATCTGCCCAAGAATCTCCTGTTACCAGTAGCCCGTGGTGATTTGCTGAGCTTGCTCAATTCCCAGGACAAACTTGCGAATCGTACGAAAGACATCGCCGGCCTGATGCTCGGCAGGCGCATGCAGATACCTGAAAGTCTGCATGAATCCATGCGCACTTTTTACCAGCAAAGTCTCAATGCTTCTGAGCAAGCCATGAAGACGATCCATGAACTCGATGAACTACTTGAAGCAGGTTTCCGCGGTAAGGAAGTTCAGTTCGTGGAAAAACTACTGCTGGAATTGGATGAGATGGAATCCCAAAACGATTTAACGCAGATTGGCATTCGAGCCAACTTAATGAAGCTTGAGAGCGATCTACCGCCAATAAATGTTATGTTTTTGTACAAAATAATAGAACAGATTGGCGATATTGCTGATGCGTCACAAACTGTTGGTAATCGGCTATCGATACTGATGGCCAGTTAAATAGAAAAACAGAATAACAAGAATAAACAAAATAGTTGGTAGTACATGTCTGAAATTATTACCCAGCACGGCACCCTGTTTCTGGGGATGGCCATCGTATTTGGATTTTTCATGGCCTGGGGTGTGGGCGCCAATGATGTTGCCAATGCAATGGGCACATCCGTGGGTGCGCGAGCAATCACGATCAAGCAGGCCATCATCATCGCCATGGTATTTGAGTTTGCCGGCGCTTATCTGGCCGGTGGCGAAGTCACATCGACTATCCGTCGCGGCATCATTGACGTTGAGAGTGCCGGGTTCGCCGAGTCTCCTGAACTCCTTGTTTATGGCATGCTGTCATCCTTGCTTGCAGCAGGGATCTGGCTATTCGTCGCATCCAATTTTGGTTGGCCGGTTTCTACCACTCACTCGATAATAGGCGCCATTGTCGGCTTTGCCATGGTAGGCATCTCTGTAGATGCTGTGGTATGGCCTCAGGTATGGTCAATTATGGCGAGTTGGGTGGTCTCGCCGTTAGTCTCTGGCATTATTGCTTTTATGTTATTCCGTAGCGTGCAACGCCTGGTGTTGGATACGGATAATCCATTCGAGAATGCCAAGCGCTACGTGCCATTCTATATGTTCCTGGTGGGTTTCGTAATCGCCATGGTCACGCTCGTGAAAGGCCTCAGTCATGTGGGTCTTGATTTCACTTTTTGGGAAAGCATTCAGCGAGCCGCATTGGTTGGCCTTCTGGTCATGGGAATAGGTGTATTAATGCTGCGTCGCATTAAGAATATACCTGATGAGAACCGCGATTTTCATTTTGCCAGCGTAGAGAAGGTGTTTGGTGTGTTGATGATCTTCACTGCCTGTTCCATGGCCTTTGCCCATGGATCCAATGACGTCGCTAATGCGATAGGCCCTCTTGCAGCAGTGAACAGCATTATCCAAAGTGGTGGTGTCTTTAACACGAGCTCGCTCTTACCACCCTGGATACTTCTACTTGGTGGTCTTGGAATCGTCATCGGACTGGCAACTCTGGGTTACAAGGTAATCATTACCATTGGCCGCAACATCACCGAACTGACTCCCAGTCGCGGCTTTGCTGCCGAACTGGCTGCCGCTTCGACAGTGGTTGTGGCTTCTGCCACCGGCATCCCCGTGTCTACTACTCATACACTCGTAGGTGCGGTGTTGGGTGTAGGCATGGCACGCGGCATCGGCGCGCTGAATCTTGGTGTAGTGAGCAAGATTGTCATGTCCTGGGTTATCACCCTGCCCGTGGGTGCGAGCCTGAGCATCGTAATCTTTTTTATATTCCGTGGCATCTTTGGGTAAACCTCTTCGGTTAGACCGAAAGAGTCGGGGTACACTTGTAGGTCAAGCGCTTATTCGGAAGACAATACATTAGTACTCAAAAAATTTGGGACACTGATAATTAAGCAACCTAACCCAAATAGAGATTAAGTTGCTAAATTATCAGCGCCCCGTTTTGTTTAAATAAATTGAAAAAAGGCGGAGAGATTAAGTAATAATCTCTCCGCCTTTTTTAGTTAGGGATTCCAGTCCAGTGATACCCAGTACTGACGACCCCAAGGTGTCGACAAGCGCGACTCAAAACCACCCAAAATTGGCAGTCTTTGCGGCCCGCGGTCGAATACGTTGTTGATACCTACGCTAGCGGTGATTTCACTACCAAAGAAATCATCAAATACATAGGCATAGCGCATATTAACGCGGGTTTCTGCTTCGATGATGCCTCCGGGAGGCGCAGTCCATCCGTCACCATAGTTATCGAAGACACGGTCATCGAAATCCACATCGCTCCAGTAATTGGCGCTAACTGATGCGCTGTGATTCCCCATAAACCAATTCATCCGCAGATTCGCTTTGGTTTTTGGAAGTGGCGGCGCAATACCGGAATTGGCATTCTGGTTACCCAGTGCCTCGGTTACACCACCGGTCAGATCCTCGGAGTCATAACGCGTGAAGTAAGACGCCGATAACGAGGCAGCAAAAGTACCCCAGTCATCCGTAGTAAACGTGTAGTCCACTTTGGCATCAAACAGATCAATCCATACTGAACTGATATTTGCGGCCTGTCGATAGATTCGATCCAGGGAGAAATCATTAAATCGATCTACGGGATTGCCTGAAGTCGCACTACGTTGTGCATACCAGGCTTCAGCCGCATTGCGCGAAGAAGAACCAGGCGTTGGATCATAGCTAGACTCAGTTAAGCCAGTTGCTGCCAACATGGTCTGAAATTCGAATGCAACCGTGTCCTGCTCAGTAAGCGTTCGAATACGATCAATATACTCGATTTCCTGATAATCCAGACTGATGCGCAAACCATCGAGATCACCCTCTGGTTCCCAGGTAAATCCGATATTCTGAATCTCGGAGGTTTCTGGTTGCAGATTAGGATTACCCGATTCACATCGCGTACTACCTGTCATTGGATTCCCGGTGAACGGATCAGTGCCGGAAAAAGTTTCAAGGCAGTTTTCGTTTTTGACGAAAGGACGTGACTGCGTTGGTGTTGGGGCCAGAAAGCTTTCACCCCAAGATGCTCGCAATGCCAATGTTGGCAATGCTTCCCAACGCAATGACACTTTCGATGTCGTCGCGTCCAGACCGAAGTCTGTGAATTCCTCATGACGTACCGCCAACTGCATATCAACAGTTTCCAGTACAGGGATTTCCAATTCGATAAATGCTGCACGCACTTCCGACACATACTCCGAATCGAACGGTAACGGCGCGCCTACGGCTGTATTGTAATCATGACCAGCCGCATCCAATGGATTGGCAAAGTTTTGCTCAGTCACATCACGCCATTGATAACCGAAGGCTGTTTGCACAGTACCCGCAGGCACGTCAAATAATTCACCGGTTATTGTGGTTTCAAAGACATCAAGAAAGTCACGCCCGGTGAGGCTATTAGGATCATTCTCAAAAATCCATTCAGTGAGTTCGGCTGAATTGTCTGTTACACCTGCAATAAAATAAGGCGAACGCGGGTCGGCCGAGCCGAAGGGATTCCAATACTCATTGCCACTGGGGCCACCCTGACCAGCGAGAGCCAGCTGCAGTTTTCCAAGATGGATAGCATAGGAGTCAGACATCGACTTGCGCTCCGCCTTGGAAAAGTACGAGTAACCACTCCAGGAATCAGAAATTTCATACTCGGCAGTAAGCTTCAGTGCGTTATTGCCGGTGTGAGTTTCAAATACGCGCGAACCGCCAGAATCTTCAAGATGACTCGGACGATGCGTATACGATTAAGTGATTAACCGCCAGTTATAGGGCGCAACATCCACACCATAAGGATTGGCTGGGTGATCGGCACGGATCAGCAACACGCGGCGATTATTGGTTGACGTAGCTGTTGTTGAAGTCGTACGACCGTCTGAAATCCGATATGAATTATTCATTGTCAAATTGAGATTAAGCCAGTCAGTTGCCTCCCAGCTCAGGGAGTTGTACAAATTGTAGTTCGTAACCTCAGTTGAATACGCAAACTGCTTCGTGTATTCAAAGCGACACACTGCGCCATTATTAGTCAAAACCCCGCTCGGTGTGTTGAATTTACCTTCACCGTGCCCTGGGTAGCCATCATTGAAAGTGCCACATGAAGGATCCACCAGACTCGGCGATACTTGTGTGCCGCCATGAAAAGCATACAAATTCAAAGTCGGGTCGGCTCCAACCACTTCACGATAGACTCCAGGATTTCCGGAGGAAGATGAACCGTTATCCTTTTCCCATTCGCGAGTTCTTTCATACTGCATCAGGGGAGTCTTGGTGCGAGCATCCAAAGCACCGACATAACTGAGGCCATTGCCAAATGAGCGCCCCCAAACCATCGAAGCGCTAGATTCTTGAAAAGTATCCTCTTGGTCGCGCTGCCATTGTGTGCGCGCCCTGAAGCCGTTGAATTCTGTCAAGGGGATTATATTTACAACCCCGGCAACCGCATCTGAACCATAAAGTGCAGAGCCGCCGTCAAGCACTACTTCCATGCGATCAATTGCAATGTCAGGCAAGCTGTTAATGATTGAAGGGTCTATAACACGAACGCCATTAACAAGTGTTAATGTGCTGTTTTCACCCAGACCACGCAAATTAAGGCTGGCCCCAACTGCATCCTGAGCGCCATCTTGCGATGACAGCACGTTTGCAACCACGTCGGTGTTTTGGGTTTAGGTTAGATCGCGAATATAATTCGCCATGCTGGGCGCACCTGATTCAAACAAATCTGCTTGTGTAACAGTATTTACGTTTGAATCCTGCGCAAATGCACTGTTCCTGATATAGGAACCAGTAATTACCACTTCTTCGATTTCACTATCATCTTGCGCAGAGGCAAGCACAGGAAAAGCGAGTGAAGTAGTCAGACAAGCGTGAATTAAATGACGCAGTCTCCCGCGCCATGAAAAGTTTGACATATTTACTCTCTCCAGTTGGCCTTCTTTTTGTTTTATCAGAGTTTTCACTCGGGAAAATTCAAAATTTCAAATTTTGAATACGGCCATACCCAATTCTGGAATCGCTAAAAAATGATGTGGAATACGGCAACTATCATTTTTTTAGCTAAACACACCTTACCCATAAAGATCTTATTGGTAGTAGTGATGTTTGGAGTGTAAACAGGTTTAAATAGGATTGCGAAAACTTTTATTAGATTGTCTATTAGAATGTTTATTCGTAAATTAAAAACACTACGATTATTTTTGGCGAAGGATGTAAATTGCAAGTCATCAAATATATAAACGACTACTCACACCTTTCTATGCAATAGTTAATTGGTATACATATCAATGAGTTAAAAGGTTCTATCCAGGCTATTCAATAACTTTTGAAGAAATATATTCTTACATCTTTGACCAAAATTCGTACATGAGTATTCGCCACTGTTTAATTCTTAAACATTTCTATCGAACACTTGATCGAATCATGATGCAAGCAGAAGTGGGAGTATCAAGGTATTGAAGTTGTTCATGTTTTTAGAGTAGTAAGGTGCAGATTTTTGCTTAGTAGGTAAGTGCCAATTGATAACGCTACTCGCCAGTATGAGTTTTTAACCTTCGATTCAGGATGGTCGATATTGAGTCCGACAATTGAATGCATCACTTCGAGTGTTTTCATCACGCTCCATAGCTGGATTTCGAGTTAGGGCGTTCGAGCCAGGTCCCGGAGAGATTGACTCGAAATTTGCGTTGACGCAAATTCCTCGGCCCTTCGGGCTCGCGCTTCGCGCGCTCTGCGCTGCTAACGCAGCTTTGATTCACATTTTGGCTTAGCAAAAGTTCACCCTGTCGGGGGGCTGCGCTTGACGCAGCATCTGCGCCGCTCCCCTACATGGATGTAGGTGTGCCGAGAATCGCCGGGGCGATTCCGGCCCTTGGCTTTCGAACTGAGGAGTTTGGTCGAAATGTCTCCCTAACTGAAAAACTAAAAAGGGGAAGCTATCAGCTTCCCCTATAAATCACTTGGTGGGTATGGCTTTCCATTAATTGCCTAATTCAGCTTCAATTTCCAGCCGCCTGGCTCCAGCAAGAATGCCGTGAAATGCATAGTTTCCTTCGTGGCAGGCATATTCGTACATACGCTCGCTTTCTTCCGGGCGACGATTCATCGCAATCTCTCCGCTCCAGGGTCGCGCGTATACAGTCTCATCTTCAACCGTAAAGTGATAACGAATCTTGTCCGGGCCAAGCAAATCAAACCGCTCGATCACTCTGGCGTTTTCAGTAAATCCCCAGCGAGACTGGAAAGGATGCAACCCTACGGTTTCTACCACCAGCGTGTCACCTTCCCAGCGCCCCACCGAATCGCCCATCCACTTGGGATAATCAGTATGATGGGAATCATCGAGCCGGATAATGCGAGCATCATGAACCATCTCCACCAAAATCATTACATAATCATCAGTTTGTACAATCTGGTAATTGTTGTTGTACATAACCGGCATCATCGGCGGGCCGGAGCTGGAACCAAACGACATCAAACATCGCTCACCCAAGGGGCGCAATTCAGGGCCATCGAAAGGTTCTACGCCACGCATAGCGCGTAATTGCGAACGCAAGTCCAGACCACGGCCATCTTCGCGATAAGGAATTTGACCATTTGCTGGGTCGACGATAATCGATGTGCGGTACTGACCGTTTATCTCGATCACATCAGTGCCTCGATCTATCCAAAAATTATTGTAGCCACCTACGTTTTCACCTTCATCCGGTGCATCACGCCCCGGATCACTGGGTTGGGCTCGATTGACAATTTGCTGGCGCCAGAGCTGTTCCTGAGCAGCCGCCTGTTCTTCAGTCAAATAGCCAATATCGCCGAAATCATCTGGCCGCTCCAGCGGCGTTTGTGTCGCGTTTGACCAAATCCCCTGCATATCGGGATTGCCTGCAGGCGTGCGAGGCATATCCCAATCCTGTGCTAATACCGGAGTCGATAGCAGCAAACCAAGCAGAGTTATCTGTACTCCATTGGAGAATTGTCGCATCTAAATTTACCTCGATTATTCTGAATTACTGCCCTCCACTCAGAATTGATTGATGACGGTTAAGGAGGGAAATACTCCACGACCTGATGAGGAGAGAGAGCACCAGCATCAGATCGGGGAGTATCTTTACAACGTTTTAGAAAGCCCACAACGCTCGCAGGTAGAACCTGCGGCCGCGTCCATCATGCACCTGGGCATCGTAATCAAGTGAGCCAGTTTCACGCACTGGGACATCAGCATCGAACAAATCGATAATACCTGCTGTAAATCTGGTACTGCCCAGATTACCGTTCCCCCATACATGGGTATAAGAGTATTGGGCATCTACACGCCAGTAATCATCAATCGTCGGCTCCATTAGAGAGGCCACAAAGGGGTTAACCTCATCGATTCGCAGATCATAAGTCAGGTCATCGTAGGCGCCAATATAGCGATTGATAACGGTGACCCCATGATCACCATTGAACCAGTTGAAACTAATATTACCTTTGTGATCAGGCAACGAACGGACCAAATTACCGTCTCCAGTTGTACCGGCAGCATCAAATACCCCTACATCGAGAAGTCCGTTTTCCAAACCTGGCACGTTACTCAACTTGTATTGGTTAACAAAGGTGTAATCCAGGCCAAGTCGGAACCGGCCCCAGTCATTATCCCAATCGTAGCCTAGCTTAACGTCAACACCATCGGCGGTGATTTCACCTGCGTTGATGGCACCCAGCTTGAGTTGAATCAGCGCGCGTTCCGCACTGGGCACTGACTCCTGCACGCCATCGACCTGATACAGACGTGGGTCTACTACACAGTTCAAGCGCTCATCGGAGTCCCGACCGTATTGTGCTTCCAGTGCATTAGGATCACACGGGGTAAACAGTACCTCGCCCGATGTCGTATCAAGGCTTGAGTTGGTCACGTAATTGTTAGGATTCCCGGCAACGGCCGAGAATGCCGCGACCTGGCGCTGGAGTGCGGAAGTGGCATTCTCAGGCAATACCCGGTCGGTTACTTCAAAGCGCCAGAAGTCTGCCTGTACGCTTAACCCATCCAGCGCACCATCTGGCGTCCAGATGAAACCGAGACTGTAGGTATCTGCATACTCGTTACCGACATTTGGTGCTGGACCACCCAATGTATATGAACTCTCGAGAGTGGCATTTTCATTGGTCGGCGGTAACAAGCCAGCACGCACGCGTTGGTTATCCAGCGGGTCCAGGAAGGTCACCGAGGAAGCATCTAGGCCCGAGCCAATAATGGCAAGGTTTGGCGCACGAAATGACTGAGACCACGAAGTCCTTAACAGCAAGCTGTCGATAGGACGCCAGCTAAGCGCGATTTTGGGCGACACTTCACTGCCGATGGAGCCACCGTAGTCCTCATAACGCAGAGCCACCTGGCTTTCCACGTTATCCCAGAAAGGCAGGGAAAACTCGGTATAAATCGCATCTACTGAGCGCTCCAGGTCAAACTCCAGTGAGTTCGAGGCACCACCCATGTTGTTACTCACATAACCAAACTCATTGGGCACACCAGTAATAGTCGTACCGGACAGGAATTGAGTATGGTCATAGCCCTGAATCGCCATAGGCAGGCCTGGCAGATTCAGATCATTGGCGTGAGAATTGGCAGTGCGCTCGCGATGTTGGTAACCGAGGGCGAAGGCCGCGGTACCCCCACGCATTTCGAACAGCTCGCCGGTTACTGTGACGTCAAATACACCTTGCGTGTTGCGCTTGTCTTTATGCGCATTCACGCTAGTCAGCCAATCCATGAGTTCCGGTGAGTTGGCAACATTCGGATCAGTCAGCGAAGACAGGAACGGGTTAAAGAACATGCAGTCGCCTTTGCCCTGGTTGGTGCTGGTCAAGCCCAATGAAACAGGCTCATGCGGTTGTACGTAATACCCCTCAAACACATAATCGAAAATGGATGTACCACCATATATATTCCAGGCATTACGGGCAAATCGCGGATCACTTGAGTCGTTATAGCTGAGAAAGTCAAAATCCGGTCGCCCATTCGGCACACAGTTAGGCCCGCCAAGACCAACACCAGCCAGGTGCAGATTCATGCGATTGAAGTCGCGGCGTTTTGTTTCGACGCTTGAGTAACCTACTGAATAGCTGGCATCCCAATTCAACACACGATCAAATGCTTCAAACTCGCCACGCATTCCTATTTGCAGGTTGCCAGTGTCAGTGTAGGTAGTGTCATCATCACCGCCGGTGCGCTGCACATTGTAGACACCCGAATGATTGAAGGCTGTACCCGGACCACCATTAATCAAGTCAGCTGGGTTGTTTGTGATATCTGTGGGCTTCTCCATACCAAAAAGCGGCGCGAAGTGGCCCAGCTCCATGGTCTGGCCATGTCGTCCTGGTGCATAGGCTCCTGCAGAGGGCAAAAATGAATAACTTGAGAAGGAACCCGCATAGCCGCTGCCAGCTCGAACTGTTTTCATGTCTGACCACATCAGGAATGAATACAACTCAGTGCCATTGTCAAACGTGTGATCAAATGAAGCAGCAACACTATTGCGTTCCTGTTCGTAGTTGATCAGTGCCCATTCAGTTTCATCAACGACACAGGCATCACTGCGGCTTCCTGGCTGTGATCGCTGTCGTGGATCAAGACCCTGAACAAAGTACTCGTTACCATTGGCATCGGTCAGGCCAGAGCCGCAAAGCGGGTCGGCCCAGGCGAAACTTGCTCTGGTTCCAGGGTCATAAATATCACGCTCTGCCTGATTCAGATCTCTGATGTCCTGTCTGATCCAATCGGGATTGATATTTGGACCCAGAAAGGAAGCTGAAAAAGTCGTACCGGGACTACTGGCAGTACCGGTAATTAGCTGAGTATCTTCATCATAGAAGTTGGCGTCGGTGATATTAACCGGGTCCCTCTCCATCCGTTCGGCTGACAGCACAAAGTGAGTATTGCCACTGTCGCTGCTCCAACCCCAGATACCACTAACGATGGCATCATACTGACCGCTGGCTTCCATCACACCCTGCACGTCGCCGTAGAGCTCGATGCCCTCAAATTCGTCGCGCATGATGACGTTAACCACACCGGCTACAGCATCTGCTCCATACAGAGCAGAGCCACCATCGGTGAGCACTTCGATGCGCTCGGTCATCACCAGGGGAATGGCATTGATGTCGACAAATTCACCGCCGGCACGGGTAGTCGCACCCGAGGGCACAATGCGCTTGCCATTAATGAGAGTCAGGGTAGAGTTTTCGCCGAGATTGCGCAGGTTGACTTGCGCAGTACCTTCGACACCGGAAACCTCACCGGATCCATTGTCCGCAAACGAACCGGAATTGATTTCAAGATTCTTGATGACATCCCAGATCACTGCAGCACCCTGCGCCTCAATACTTTCGCGGTCTACAACCTGTACCGGGGAAGGCGCATCAAGTGGTGTACCGCGAATGAAAGAACCCGTGACAACAACTTCCTCGATATCGGAATCCTGCGCGAAACTGGTAGTGCTCGCCATACTGGCGGCGACGCAAGCAGACAGCAATTTCAATCGAAATTTTCCAGGGGGTAGGTAATGCATGATGCTTCTCCTTCTTATTATGATCATATGTTTTTATTGTTGCTGAGGTACTGCGCTGTTTTACTACTCCTCACACTTTTTTGGAACAAAGGTCAGTGTATTCCTGTCAGTTAATGACTACCTATAGTGTTACCGTGAAGTAACCATCAATCACAACAGAATACAGAACTCACATTATTAAAAATTCAGATTACCGGAAGGCTTAAATTCGAATCCCGGACCCAACCTTTGTCTGGACATCTCACTCATTGAAAGCTTCAATGACGAACATATATATAAAACACCATTCTACTGAAAATTACCACCTCACTGCATCATTGCGAAAGACCTGAACACTGTTTATATCCCAATAATGCAATCTACGGGAACCCACAAAATATTGGATATAATTCTGGAATAATATATGCAACATAGGAAGTTAGATGCGACATTGGGAAATGAATCTAACTTTTTGAACCCAATAATTCAGGCATGTCTTGGGCTTAAGCGGTTAAGAAAAAACACATCAAGATGTTCAATTTTTAGAAAATGCTGAATTACTGGATTAATTGGCAGCCCCGGAGAGATTAATCCGAAATTCAGCAGAGCTGAATTTTCCACCCATAACCCACTGCATTATTGCTACAGTTTCTGGTGCGTGGGCGGCTTCGCAGCTTGACAGCATCTCTGGGTTTTTAGGGCGCTGCGCTTCGCGCAGTGTCTGCGGAGCTTTGCTCCTTTCGAACTGAGGAGTTTGGTCGAATTTCTTCGGAATCTGAAAAATTAAAAAGGGAACCGCTGGTTCCCTTTTTAATTTTTTGGCACGCCCGAAGAGATTGATTCGCAATTTGCGTGGACGCAAATTGCTCACCCCTTCGGGGCCGCGCAAAAAGCGCGCGGTCTGCGCCGCTGGCGCGGCTTTCAAACTGAGGAGTTCGAATCAATTCTTCAGTCATACCAAATTAAAAAGGGAGCCATCGGCTCCCTTTTTAATTTGGCACGCCCGGAGAGATTCGAACTCCCGACCAACTGGTTCGAAGCCAGTTACTCTATCCAGCTGAGCTACGGGCGCGTGGAATCGAAGATTATATCTGTTTGTGAGATTGGGGTCACTCTGGGATAAGCCTTGATTAAGCTAAGCAAGAGATGCTCTTTGACTCCGGAGTCTGACTAGCAAGCTGGGTTTAGCGGGAATAAGCAGGCGGAGCTGGTTCGAAGCCAGTTACTCTATCCAGCTGAGCTACGGGCGCGTGGAATCGAAG
>CAYOND010000011.1:0-1836 GCA_964405225.1 uncultured Pseudohongiella sp. | reverse complement strand
ACTATATCTGTTTGTGAGAATGGAATCACTGAGTGAACTACCACGTAAATTGACAGGCCGCTGGCAGTGTTTACCTCAGACACAATAAAGGGCCAGCGCCGAGTGAGCCAAAAAGACCGGACCGCAGGTTCGGGCTTTTTGGGGAGCGAGGGAACCGCGGAGCGGCGCGGACCGTGTCAGAGGTAAATGCTGGCAGTGGCCCACCACCTACCCCGAAATTGCACGCTCTATCAGCCCCCAAGACTCCTAGATATTATCCACCACCACAGTTAAGCTTGCGACAAAAGGATATCTGGTCAATTTGGGGGCCTGGTTATGACTGATATGACTGCCGGCGGCGAAACGCCGGAGCTTGAGTTTAGTGCGCCGAGCGCACGTACCCTGCGCAAAGTGCTGGAGATTGGCGGCTGGTTGATGATGGCTGTGCTGATTTTTACCGGGCTTACCGCGATTTTTGGGCGAGGCGACTTTCTGATAGAAGCGAGTTCCCAGGAATTCACCGATCCTATTGAACAGTTTAATCCCTTCGATGGGCGTTATGTGCAGTTCTCCCCCGCCAGCTGGGCGCACCTCGTTACAGGGCTACTGATCTTCTGCCTGGGGCCGCTGCAGTTTATCCGCCCCATTCGCAAGAACTACCTGAATTTCCACCGCTGGAGTGGGCGAGTCTGGCTAGTCGCTGGCGGCATCGCTGCTTTCTCCGGCGGCTTTATTGGTATCTTTCAGCCCTTTATGGGGGTCGACGGTCAGGGCTTTAATGAGTCCATGGCGACCACTTTCTTTGCCTTCTATACCCTGTTCTGTATGTACAAGGCCTACACCAGCATTCGCGCGAAAAAAATTGGCGCGCACCGGGAATGGATGATTCGCAGCTGGGCCCTGATGCTGGCCATCGCTACCGAGCGCGTGATTTTGGGCATCTTGATGGCCAATACCGAGATCGGCATTGCTGTGCTGTTTGGTACCACGTTCTGGATGGCCGGCATAATTAACATTGCCGCCTCAGAGATCTGGATCAATCTCACCCGCACTCCCGGTATCGGCGCCCGTCACTGGAAGGACCTGGACGCTAAAGCCGCCACCTGAGACTCAGCTACTATGGAAGCAAACGCCGTCGAAACTATTGCTGGAGTGATTCAGCTTTCGGTTGCGCCGGTGTTTTTATTGGCGGGTATCGCCGGCATGCTTAATGTACTGTCGGTACGACTGGGCCGGGTTGTGGATCGGGCCCGAGTGGTAGAAACGCGGCTGGTGTCTGAAACCCACGACGCGCATCTTGCGACCTTGCAAGCTGAAACCGCTGGTCTATGGAAACGTATCCGCCTGGTGAATTGGTCGCTGCGCATGTTTGTGTGCGCAGCGCTACTGGTTTGCCTGGTGATTGTCACCCTGTTTTTTGGTGAGCTCACCGGTTCCGATCTGTCCGCCGCCATCGCTACCCTGTTCATCTTTGCGATGACGTTTATGATTCTTGGGCTAGTGCTGTTCCTGTTTGAAGTCAGTATCTCCACCAACCGCATTCGCCAGGGCATTGTGGAAATGCTGGAAGCGGAGAATGCAGACAAGCTTGACCCGGCAAACTAGTTCACCGGACCAACTCTCAATTGAAGATATTCAGGATGCGGGAGTATTTAACCGCAAACTGCTGGGCATTCTCGCGCGGTGCAAACAGCATATTGTTCTCATCCACTTCGTTATACACGATGTAGAGACCGGCGTTGGCCGATTGCAGCCAGGCGAAACGCAGATTGGTTGAAATCACATCGTCACGCTTGTTGTATTGCACCAGGGTTTGCAAGGTCATGCGCGGCGTGAAGGCATAGGTAGCGCGAAAAC
>CAYOND010000010.1:92354-94507 GCA_964405225.1 uncultured Pseudohongiella sp. | reverse complement strand
TGCTGCTGTTGGTGGGCGGTGTCGTGTCCTATACGATTCATAACCTGCAGATCGAGCAACTGGATGATGATCTGTTTGTTTTATATGGTGCGGGTGGCAATGTGGCGGTGCTGCGAACGGATGCTGGCACCGTTGTTGTTGGTACCATGACGTTTCAGTACCAGGGAGGCCGCATTCGAATTGTTGCCGAAGAGCTAACAGGGAGTGGTGTAGTAATGGTTATTAACAGCCACTACCATACGGATCACACTCATGGAAATCCAGCTTTTGCTTCGGGCACGCGTGTGGTGGCAACAGATCGCACACTTGAACACATGCTGGAAACAGACGCGGAGTACTTCGACGATGTTGAAGAACTGCTTCCCAATGAAACGTTCAGTGGGCGACGAGATATCGAGATAGGCGGCAAACGACTCGGTTTGCTCTGGCCGGGCAGGGGGCATACGGATGGAGATCTAATTGTGTTCTTTGAAGAGGAGTCAGTGCTTCATATGGGGGATCTGTATTTCAATCAACACTACCCCAATATTGATTTGGAAGGAGGTGGTTCGGTACAGGAATGGAGCCGTTCCATAGATAGGATGTTTGAATTTGATTTCGATCGCGTGATCCCCGGGCATGGTCCGGTTTCTGGAGTTGACGGTTTACGGCAGTTTCAGGGCTTTATTTCGCAGCTCGCCACATTAGCCAGGGATACAGATTTACCTCTTGAACGTTTTGTCGCTGAGGCCAGTTTGACGGAAGATGCCTCCTATACGGAAATCACTATGCTCGTGCCAATCGGACTTGATCGGGACTTCGTTCTGACAAGAGCCTGGCAGGAGCTTTATGACGACACTTTAACAATTCGTCCCTGATCTAACCTGATACTGAACATTCCAGGCTGATATCCATATTTATGAAAGATTTATTCAAACCCAGGCAGCAATCTGGCGAGCTCAGGAAAAAAAGCTCGGAGCCAGCTGTTGCCAATAAAAAAGATGTTAGGGCATTTCTGGATAAGGTTGCAAAGATGCCAAAGACCTCCGGAGATGCACGCATGTTGTTTGCCCTGGATGCTACAGCCAGTCGGCAACCCACCTGGGATGTAGCCATGCAACTACAGACTGAAATGTTTGTTGCCACCCAGTCACTCGGCGGGCTGCATCTGCAGCTGTGTTACTTCCGTGGCTTCGGAGAGTTTTTTACCAGTGACTGGCAGAACAATGGGGATGAACTGGTGCGTATCATGTCGCGCATGCATTGTGAGGCCGGTGCAACGCAGATAGAGAAGCTACTGCAACATGCAATTAGTGAGAATGAGCGTGCCAGGATCAAATGCCTGGTTTACATCGGTGATGCCATGGAAGAAAACATCGACAGGTTGGCGCATCTCGCTGGGAAATTGGGGATACTGAATGTGCCAGTATTCGTTTTTCAGGAAGGTAGTGATTCGATTGCCCGACAGGCATTTCTTGAAATCAGCAGGCTATCCGGCGGCGCATACTCACAGTTTGACCATGCCAGTGCGGCGCAATTGAAGGAGCTACTTCAGGCAGTGGCTATCTATACCGCAGGTGGCCTGAAAGCCTTGCAAGATTTCAGTAAGCAATCCGGTAAAGCCGTGAAGTTGCTCGAACAACAACTCAAATCCTGATCATCATGATTACTCGATTGCTTGCTCTGATCATCCTGCCATTAGTGGCATACTGGGTTGTGCGCTCCGCTGCTCGACGCTTTCAGTTGAACACGCGTCAGACTCGCCTGTTATTTGGTTTGGTTTTGGTTTTGATGGTGATCGCAATCCTGGTTATCCTGGGGCGTTTGCCTGTTCATTTTATCATTGCGCCGCTGGGCGTAGCAGCGACATTTCTGTTACGCATGTTGCCTATGCTTTTGCGGCTTTTGCCCTTTTGGCAGATGATCAAGAGCCGAGTCAGCTCGGCACGGCCATGCTCTGACAACCAAACATCGACTATTCGCACGCGATATCTGGAAATGGTATTGCAGCATAATACTGGTGATATGGATGGCGAAGTATTATTTGGAGATTTTGCCGGTAGCAATTTGTCTGATCTTTCATTAGATCAATTGCTTTCGTTGCTGCGCGAAATTGGCGATGATGCGGATTCTACTCAGGTATTGGAAGCGTATCTTGATAGAACGCAGTCAGG
>CAYOND010000010.1:90116-92254 GCA_964405225.1 uncultured Pseudohongiella sp. | reverse complement strand
TGAGTTGACCGACTTGCCGCGGTAACAGATAACTCGACCCGGCTTCCGGGCATAGTCCCAGACGTGCGAAAGGTAATTGCAAAAAACAATCCTTGGAGGCATAGACGAGGTCGCAATGGAATAGCATGGTGGTGCCAATACCTATAGCGAGGCCACTGATGGCTGCTACGATTGGTTTGCGGGACTCATTTAGCGCCTGCATGAATCCTACAGAAGGTCTGTCAGCTTGCTCCGCTTCCTGGCCCACGAAACTGTTCACATCGTTGCCGCTGGTGAAGCAGTCATCAAGACCACGAATCAGGATGGCATTAACCTCATCTTGCTCATTTGCGAGGTTAATGCCTTCAGCCAATGCCTTGTACATGCCCGGTAGCAGGGCATTTTTCTTCTCCGGGCGATTGATTTGAATAGTGAATACTTTGTCAGCAAGCGTGTAAATAATATGGGGGTCGTTGGATTTAGTCATAATGCTAGGAGTCGCACAAGATTGATTAATTGAAGTCCTATTCTAGTTTATCTGCAAGCGAATAGGGAGCAAGGTGGCAGTGCAAGGTGTTAGAATGTGCCAACACGCTTTATCGACCGAGGTTTCACAACATGACACTTATCCGCAACGAACATTTGATCCAGAGTGTTGCCGATGCCCTGCAATATATTTCCTATTACCACCCTATTGACTACGTCAAAGCAGTGCATGAAGCCTATGAAAAGGAAAAGTCACCAGCGGCAAAGGATGCCATGGCGCAAATCCTGATTAATTCAAGATTGTGCGCTGAGGGCAAGCGACCCATCTGCCAGGACACGGGCATCGTCACAGTTTTCATCAGTATAGGGATGGATGTGCAGTGGGAAGGCGACATGAGTGTTGCAGATATGATTAATGAGGGCGTGCGACGCGCTTATTTGCTGCCGGACAATATATTGCGTGCGTCTATCCTGGCTGACCCTGCGGGTGCCAGAAAAAATACTGGTGACAACACACCTGCAGTTATTCATATCGATGTGGTGCCAGGCAACACAGTTGATATCAAGCTGGCGGCAAAGGGTGGTGGTTCGGAGAACAAATCCCGGCTGGCAATGTTAAATCCCAGTGACAGCATTGCAGACTGGGTGGAACAGACATTACCCGGCATGGGTGCTGGCTGGTGCCCCCCTGGTATGCTGGGGATTGGCGTTGGAGGCACCGCTGAAAAAGCGGCTGTATTGGCTAAAAAGTCCTTGATGGAACCCATTGATATCCACGAATTGCGTGCGCGTGGACCTGCCAATCGCATCGAAGAGTTGCGGCTCGAGATCATGGATCGAGCCAATGCGTTGGGTATAGGCGCACAGGGCCTGGGTGGGCTCACAACGGTACTGGACGTAAAAATTCTCGATTATCCTACGCACGCCGCTTCATTACCGGTGGCAATGATCCCAAATTGCGCCGCAACACGGCATGCGCATTTCACATTGGATGGCAGCGGCGTTGCGGAACTAACGCCGCCATCACTGGATGAATGGCCGAAGATTGAATGGGACGTTGGGCCCCGTGCACGTAAGGTGGACCTGGATAAAGTCACTCGCGATGATGTAGCCAGTTGGGAACCAGGCGAAACGCTATTGCTCTCAGGCACGATGCTAACCGGTCGCGATGCTGCGCACAAACGACTGTTGGCGTTGCTTGATGAAGGAAAACCGCTTCCGGATGGGGTGGATCTTACTGACAAGTTCATCTACTACGTGGGTCCCGTTGACCCTGTGCGTGACGAGGTGATTGGTCCTGCAGGTCCGACAACCGCCACGCGCATGGACAAGTTTACCGGGCCATTGCTGGAGAAGACCGGACTTCTGGGTATGATTGGCAAGGCGGAGCGTGGCCAGCTAGCCATTGATGCCATAAAACAGCATAAGGCTGTGTATCTGATGGCAGTGGGCGGTGCAGCTTACCTAGTGTCCAAGGCCATTCGTAAATCACGAATCGTTGCATTCGAAGATCTCGGCATGGAAGCCATTCATGAGTTTGAGGTCGAAGAGATGCCGGTTACCGTTGCGGTAGATTCTCAAGGGACGTCAGTGCATCGTACCGGGCCTGCCAAGTGGAAGCAGATTATCGCAGAAGAACATGCGCTTGAAGTGACCTAGTCACACATATCTTC
>CAYOND010000010.1:88864-90016 GCA_964405225.1 uncultured Pseudohongiella sp. | reverse complement strand
TGTTGTAACAGGAAGTCCAGATGCGAGTCATACACGTCATCCGCAATGCCATCAATCGTTGTAATTCCAGGCAGAATACCATCCGCCCAGAAACCCAGCGTTGAAACCACCTGGTCGCCTGCAGAAGTGGCCAGGGAATGTCCAACGTAGGCCTTAACGGCAGTCACAGGCCAGCTTTCGATGCCGAAAGTCTGGGCGATGTGGTTAAGTATGTGCGACTCGGTCTGGCGGTTTTGTAATGTGCCTGTGCCGTGTGCCTGCACATAGCTGCGCTGGCGCAATCCCTTATCGCCTATAATGTTACGAGTCGCGCTTGCGGCCTTGGCAACCGAAAGATAATTACCGAGCCCCGGGCTGGCAATGGATTTTTTGAAGCCGTCGGCATTGATGAAGACATCATTGACTGCACCCAATATATTGGCACCCAACTCCAGTGCCAGTTCATCATCCATCAGAACAAGAAACTGGGCTGACTCAGCGAGCGTAAAACCGGCGTTGTATCCAAATGGTCTGCAGGCTCGGCGGAAGTCAGGCAATTCATCTGCTGACAAGCCGTCAATCTTGCGCAGGGAATTATCATCAGCCAGGGCGCCCATCGTGCTGAAACCTTCGAAAACTTCAGGCATCAGAGGTGCTTCGCTGTTGCCTACAATGACCAGTCGATGAGTGCCAGACTGGATGTCACGTATGCCTTGCCGCAGATTGTAGAGAAAGGTCGCGCAGGCGGCGATATTGGTGCCCGTCGTGCCCAGATTACCGAGTAGGTAGGCATTCACAAAGTCGGCGGGCATTTCAGCGTAGCCGAGAGGTAACTGTTTTGACGTCACCTTCTTGCCGAGCAATCTGGCCTGTAGCATGCCGCCATAGCCGTTATAGTCCAGTTGCCCCATCCCGCTACCGGCATAGACGCTGATCTGATCTGGTGCGATGTACTGGCGTATGGCATCCCAATCGATGCCGAGCGAGTTAATAGCATCAGAGGCGGCAAATACCGTGAGCTGCAGCCCCCGGGGATGATTGCGCGACGCATACAGCGCAGCAGGGTCAAAACCGCTTGGTAGTTGGCCGGCACTGTTTACATCGGCAGCGCGAGTAGTAGGCAGCAGAACTTCCAGGTGGTCAGTGAGTGTTACGTTCACATGTTTTTCGTCA
>CAYOND010000010.1:37249-88764 GCA_964405225.1 uncultured Pseudohongiella sp. | reverse complement strand
GTGATGCCCTGAGGTTCGACCGGCGGCGTTAACGCCGCCCATTGCTGTAATAACCGGTAATTTCGCCATAGAGTTCTACGATCCAGAGATACTTGGGGTTGGTAGCGACTATAGTCACACAGCTATCTGATAGACTAGGGTATATTAGTCACAAAATGTGTCATTTAAGCCATGATAGTGAAACTCGACAATGCATTGCCTGCGCTTGCATAAAGGACGTGCCACAAATAGGATTGATTTAATTCAACCCCCCCCCGGGGTTGCCACAGAGCAACTAAGGAGAACCTATGAAATTCCCAAGACTGTCTATTGCAGTAATTGCAGCATGCATATTCGGAACCAATGGCCAGATTTTGGCTCAGAATCAGTTCGATAATGTCACCATCCAGACAGTGCCAGTGGCTGGCAGCGTGTCGATGCTGGTCGGGCAGGGCGGCAACATCGGTGTTTCTGCCGGGGAAGACGGAATCCTGATCATAGACGATCAATTTGCGCCGCTGGCTGACCGTATCCGTGCTGCGCTAAACGCACTCGGTACTGATACGCCCAGTTTTGTACTCAATACGCATTTTCATGGGGATCACACCGGCGGAAATGCTGAGTTTGGCACTGATTCACTGATTGTTGCGCACCAGAACGTGCGTGGCAGGCTGCTGGCAGGTGACTCACCTGCGGCAGCGCTTCCTGTCGTCACATTCGATGATGATGTAACTATTCATTTTAACGGAGAGGATGTGACTCTGATTCACATGCCAAGGGGCCATACAGACACTGACAGTGTTGTCATGTTTTCCGAATCAGATGTTATTCACATGGGTGACCATTTCTTCAATGGCGGGTTTCCGTTCGTCGATCTTGCCAGTGGCGGCACAGTACAGGGCTACTTGCAGAACCTGGAACGTGCTTTATCGTGGATCACCGATGATACACAGGTTATTCCCGGACATGGGCCATTGGCAACCAAGTCTGACCTCCTGGCCTTTTACAATGTAGTACGTGATACCTCTATCGCCATCCGGGTCATGAAATCCCAACGCATGACGGTGGAAGAAGCAGTTGCAGCGGGGCTGGGAGATGAATATGAATCCTGGGGCCAGGGTTTCATTAACGAACAGCGCTGGATCGAGACAGTATGGGAGAGTTATCCTCGTTAGTGCGCTGAACAGCGGCGCTGTAACGTTGCGAGCAGGTGTCTCATTGCCGTGAACGACAATGATAAGTTTCTGCAAAAAGTTGCCGAGTCTCATGCAGCGCTCGGTATATCACCAGCTTACCGGGAGTCCACCACCCTGGATCTCTGTCCTGAGCCCGAATTCCTGGTCGACACCGAGCCCGATTATTACGGGCGCCCCCAACGCCTGACTCCTGCGGCCTGTGATGCCTGGCAATCCATGCGGCAGGCCGCGGCTGAAGAAGGTGTCGTGCTGCATCTCATTTCGGCTTTCCGCAGTTTAAAGTATCAGCATGATTTGTTGCGCGCCAAAATTGGCGCAGGACGCTCCCTGGAAGAAGTGCTGCAGGTTAATGCTGCACCTGGCTACAGCCAGCATCATACTGGTTGCGCTATTGATATCGGTACGGAGAATTGTCCGGCACTGGAGCAGGAGTTCGAGAAAACCGCCGCTTTTCAATGGCTTGTTGATAACGCAGAGAGCTTCGGATTTGTTCTCAGTTATCCCCCAGACAATCCTGCAGGAATCGCTTATGAGCCTTGGCACTGGTGCTTTGTAGCCACTATTTCGGACCCCACTGAGCAGCCGTAATCAGCCTTAGACAAATGTAAATGAATGGAGTAATCTGGTTCTAACGCTAAGGAGAGGGGATGCATAGCAAAAGCTTTGCCAAGCCAATCAAGTTACGCTTTCTGAATACGCCCGTATTTAGCTGCCCCACTCAAACCCCAAAAATTGCCCCGTCATATTTAACCTGTCTGCTCGAGAATCTGCAGTTTTGCGTCCGTAATTTATTTCCAGATGGTCGCGCACAAGAAATTTTTTTTGTTTATGCGCCACTGCCCAAGCGCGCAGGTTTTGATCCTGCGCAACACAATCAATTGCCATAGAGGAGAAACTAATCCCGTAAAAATCTGAAAAAATTCATCAACAAAGGAGAAAGATCTAAATGACGAATGAATTCCAAGTTGTATTCCACAATATTGATCAATCCGATGCTCTAACAGAGGCCGTCAATAAACGAATTAGTAAATTGGAAAGATACTGCGATCAAATTATTGCTGGTCGGGTAGTGCTGGATTCACCGCATAATAATCATCACAAAGGCAAGGTGTATTCAGTGGGATTGGAATTCCACACTCCAACCATCGAAGTACGGGTTAATCAGGATCAGCATGACAATCATGCGCATGAAGACCTGTATGTCGCCATTCGCGATGCATTTAATGCTGCAGAGCGCCAGCTAAAGTCAGTAGACAAAAAACATCGCGCAACGCCTCCGCACAAAATACAATCTGAAGTCGATCTGGATATCGAAGCCGCGTAGGACGCAATCAATATGACAGAACAGGAACGCCTCGAAATTGAGGCAGCAACATTCAGAAGGCTGTTGGAGCATCTGGATGCCAACAAGGACGTGCAAAATATTGATCTCATGAACCTGGCCGGTTTCTGCCGTAACTGCTTGTCAAAGTGGTATCGCGCAGAGGCCGAAGTCAGGGGAATGGAGCTTGATTATGATGCAGCCCGGGAAGTAGTGTATGGCATGCCTTATGCCGAGTGGAAGGAGCAATACCAACAGGAGGCCACACCGGAGCAATTGCAACAGTTTGACCGCAATAAATCCTGAAGGACCTTAGACAGCTGGCTTTGAATTCTCAGCAAGAAAGAGCTTGTTTCTTACCAATTTGCGGTACTCAATTGGCGTAACGCCGTTAATTTTTTTGAATAACGAAGAAAAGTAACTGGCGTCTGCATAACCTACCTTATCTGCAATTTCGGAAACCCCCAGATTGCTGGCCTTGAGTAGCTCCTGCGCATGTTCTATACGCAATTCTTGTAAATATTGCAGTGGCGTTGTGTTGGTAGCAAGATGGAATCTGCGGTTTAGTGTGCGGGCGCTCAAGCCAAATTTATCAGCCAGGTTTTTTATCTGAATCGTATCGGCATAATGCTGTTGCAACCATTCCTGAACTTTAATGATGGTTTCATCGTGGTGGCTACTGCGTTGGTCGCTGTCGAGCATCATGGATTCATAGCCACGTTTGATTTCGTGCGTAAAGTGCCGGGCAACTTGATTTGCGATCCTGGCGTTAAACATCCGTTGGATAATGTACAGCATGATGTCACGGGCTGCATTTACGCTGCCCGTGCAGCATAGATTTTCCTCTCTCGTTATAAAACGTTTGCGCTGCAGTTTTACTTGTGGAAAATCATTCTGAAATTGATCAAAAAAATGCCAGTGTGTCGTTGCAGATTTGCCATCGAGTAATCCGGTTGCAGCTAGCAGGTGGCTACCCGTAACTATTGAACAAAGAATTGCGTCAGTGCGGCCTTGCTTGGCAATCCAGTCAATAACCTCTGGATGCCGACCGATAACCTGCCTCATATTGCCCCACATTCCAGGAATCAGGATCAGGTCGAAATCACTCTGCGCCAACAGTTTGCTATCACAATGCACCTTCAGGCCATTACTTAGCTTGACTGGATTAGATTCACAATAAAGTGTGGTGATATCTATAGTGCCCTCAGGGTGCCTCCATACCCTGGCTATATCGTTGGCGGCTGCAAGCATGTCCAACGGGATAGCAACAGCGGAAGCAAGCGCTTTGGGGAACAGGATGACAGCAGCCTTTTTCATAATTACAACGGTGAGGGTCAACTATTTGGTAGTTTCAATCAGGTATTCGATACCAATGACATAATATCTCTTGCAGCCAGTTGGAGATTCAATATTCACTTCGGCATCAATTTCCTTGCCAAGCAAGGCTCTGCCCATCGGTGCGTCGACGCTGATGTATCCTAGTTTGGGATCAATTTCATCAGCGCCAACGATTCGATACTTAAAAGTATTCCCGGTATCGTCTTCCAGCGTTACATAAGCGCCGAAATAGATTTTGTCGGAGTTATCAGGTGGCGTGGCTACTACTGTAATATCATCGAGTCGTCTGCTCAGGTAGCCAACGCGACGGTCTATCTCGCGCAGTCGCTTTTTGCCGTAAATATATTCAGCATTTTCAGATCGGTCTCCGAGCGCAGCAGCTTCAGACACGGCCTGGGTTACCTGCGGACGTTCAATCTTCCAGAGATGATGCAATTCTTCACGCAACCGTTTTTCACCGGCAGCAGTGATATATTTTGAACTGGGCTTCGATGGTGGGCGGTAACGACTCATGAAAATTATTCTTCCAGCAACTGTAATTGCTCTTCTTTTGACAGGCTTGCGCTGGGCTCGCTTTCGCGGGGGACAACCCGCACACCCAAACCCAGCAGCCGTACCGGTTTATTACCGCGCTCGAACCCTTGCTGGCAGAGCGCGGTGTAGTTACTGCAGTTAAGTTCTTCAGACACCATTTCCACTGTGGTTGTCACGAAATCCTTGAATTTTATTTTTACAAACTGTTTGCTGATTTGATAGCGCTCTGCATGTCTTTGTAACCTGGTTTGTAATTGAGCAAAAAGATTAGGGAGTTCGGATAAGCAGCTCTGCACATCTGGCAAGTCTTCAGCATAGGTATTTTCCACGCTCACGGACTTACGCGTGCGTTCTGTTTTCACCGGGCGTTCATCAATGCCTTGACTCAGTTCATGAAGTCGAGGGCCGAAACTGCCGAAATACTTTTGCAGGTGCTCTGGACTCAGTGCACGCAGATCACCGCAGGTATGAATGCCCAGGCGCTGCATTTTTTCAGCCGTCACTTTACCCACTCCGTGAAGCTTCTTCACAGGGAGGGTGGCAACGAAGTCAAGCACTTGCTGAGGGCGAATGACAAATTGGCCATCCGGTTTGTTCCAGTCACTGGCTACTTTGGCGAGAAATTTATTGGGTGCGATGCCAGCGGAGATAGTGATCTCGATTCTATCACGTACATCGGTGCGTATTGCTTCGGCGATTCGAGTGGCGCTCCCTTCAAAGGCCTCGCATTCAGATACATCCAGGTAGGCCTCATCCAGCGACAATGGCTCAATTAGTGTTGTATAACGCTGAAAGATTTCATGGATCTGTTGCGACGCCAACCGATATTTTTCCATATCGGGGCGAATGATGATCAACTCGGGGCAGCGCTGCCGTGCTGTGGCTGAGGCCATCGCTGAGTGGATACCAAATTTCCGAGCTTCATAGTTGCAGGTTGCCACGACGCCACGCCGTCGCGGAGAGCCGCCCACTGCCAACGGTTTGCCCACAAGCGCAGGATTGTCCCGCATCTCTATTGATGCGTAGAAACAATCGCAATCACAATGAATTATTTTGCGCGCTTTTCCCATATCGTGGAGCAAACGACGGACTCCTGACAAAGCTAGCGCAGCGCCGGATTGATGTAAATCCAGCGCCTTGTATTGCGTTAGCCGTTGGCTTTGGCGAAATCCTGCATGTAGTCTGCCAGAGCCTGACACCCTTCTTCAGGCATGGCGTTATATATGGACGCGCGCAATCCGCCAACATCGCGGTGGCCCTTCAGGGCATAGAGTCCTTTTGATTCTGATTCAGCAAGGAATTTGTCAAGCAGGCCTTCACCTCTCATATCAAAAGTCACATTCATTATTGAGCGATGCGCTGGATCGGCAGTACCGAAGTAAAAATCCTGTGAGTCTATGCAGTCGTAGAGGATTTTGGCTTTGATAGCATTACGCCGCTCAATTTCTGAGACACCGCCCTGATCCTTGAGCCATTGCAGTACCAATGACATCATGTAGATGGCAAACGTATTGTTTGTATTGGCCAGAGAATGCTGATCAGCGTAGGTTTTATAATTTAGCAGCCCTGGAGTTTCGGGCAGCGCATGTTCCAGCAAATCTTCCCGAATAATGACCAGCGCCAGTCCTGCAGGGCCGAGATTCTTCTGCAATCCGGCAAAAATGACACCGAATTTGCTGATATCAATCTTGCGTGAAAGAAATTCAGAAGTCATGTCAGCGACCAGTGGAATTTCTCCGGTATTCGGGAAATTATGCCAGCGAGTGCCATACAAAGTGTTATTACTTACGATATGCAGGTAGGAAGTGTCGCCGGGCAATTGCGCCGCATCAAATTCGGGAATGCGGCAAAATTTCTCATCCTTGCTGCTGGCAATGTTCAATGCTGTGCCGTAGCGCTCGGCTTCCTTGCTGGCCTTTACTGCCCAGGTGCCAGTTAACACAAAAGCTGCCTTGCGTGCAGACTTTCGACCGATCAGATTAAGAGGTACTGCAGAAAACTGCATCTGCGCACCACCGTGGACATAAAGAATTTTATAGTTGTCCGGGATCCCAGCCAATTCGGTCAATAACGCATCAGTCTTGCAAAGAATTTCGTCGAACTCTTTAGAGCGATGACTGATCTCGATTACTGAAGCGCCCAAATTGTTATAGTCGAGAAATTCCTGTTGTGCCTTTTCCATGACCTCCAGGGGTAGCATGGCAGGTCCGGCACCAAAATTGTAAACGCGTTTCATACTGGTTTCCTGAATTAAACCCTGCAGATGCAGGTGTAGGTATTTAAAGAACGGTAAGTTTAATTACATCATCGATATCGGTGATTGCCTTGAGTGCTGCATCCGAGGGTGCGGAATCGAGATCGATTAAATTATAGGCAATCTGATCTCGGCTCTTGTTGAGCATATCAATCACATTGATATTCTGGTCAGCTAAAACCGACAGTATTTGCCCCAGCATCTTTGGTACATTTTTGTTGCTGATAGCCAGTCGAGTGCCGGGAGTTGCATCACCCGCACGATCCAGAAACAAGGAAGGAAAGTTTACCGAGTTCTTGATGTTGCCGTGCTCCAGAAAGTCCCGCAATTGATCTGCAGCCATGATGGCACAGTTTTCTTCAGCTTCTCTTGTGCTGGCTCCAATATGCGGCATGGTTATTACATCGTCGCGCTGCAATAATTCGGGACGCGGGAAGTCGCTGACGTAACGGCGCAGAGTGCCAGTTTCCAGAGCCTCTTGCAGGGCTTCAGCATCGACAATTTCATCTCTTGCAAAATTCAGCAGGCAAGTGCCAGGCCGCATAATCTGAAACATGCCCCGGTTAATCAAGCCACGAGTAGATTCGAGAACTGGTAAGTGCAGAGAAATAAAGTCGGAACTGGAAACCAGTGCAGACAGATTTTCAATGCGCTTGACCTGACTTGGTAAACGCCACGCGGCATCCACGGAAAGAGCAGGGTCGTAGCCCTGAACCTCCATGCCAAGACTAATCGCCATCTCAGCAACCATAGAGCCAATTGCGCCAAGACCGACGACGCCAAGGGTTTTGCCGGCAATTTCTGAACCGGCAAATCGCTTTTTCTCTTTTTCCATAATGGCAGAGAGCTCGGCATAATCCTTGATGCTGGTTTGTGTGGCGGCAAAATCGATGCCCTTGATGATGTCGCGTGAAGCAAGTAGCAGGCCGCAGAGCACCAGCTCTTTCACAGCATTGGCGTTGGCTCCTGGCGTGTTGAACACTACGACGCCCTGTTCGGTGCAGCTCTCGACGGGCACATTGTTCACGCCGGCACCAGCCCGGGCAATCGCTTTCAGATTGCCATTCACTGCCTGCGGGTCGAGTTTGTGGCTGCGTAACAAAATGGCGTCAGCATTTTCTACTTCGGGCCCTACCAGATAATCCTTTGAGCAAAAGCGATCCAGGCCTCGAGGTGAGATCTGGTTAAACGTCTGTATCCTGAACATGTTTCTTATCCTGCGGTCTGGCGAAGAGATGTGACCGGCGTTCCAGCCCTGTGCCGGGTGCTGAATTAGAGTAACCTGAAAGATTTATTCTTGCTGATTCAAAAGGGTTTGTCCGAAATCAACAAGCAAATCTTGCCGGGATTCCAGCAATTTTCAAAGCGGGCAATTATGTCGTGAATCCACCGGAACTTCCACCCGAATTCTGGTCTCTCTCGTGCCTGGTATTGCCGAGCAGGTCGACAAGTTATGATAGGCTGAAATTCAGGAATTCTGATGAACGAATTACAAGCATCGCTACCTTTCGATTTACCTACCCAGTCCGTGCCGGTACGGCGCATAGTCGGGCGTAATCCCGGGCCCATGACCGGCCCGGGTACCAATAGCTACCTTATAGGCAAGAATTCCTTATGCCTTGTGGATCCGGGTCCCAGGGACGCGATTCAGTTAGCGACCTTCTTGCAGGCTATTGGCGACGCTGAACTTAAATACATTCTTGTAACTCACACTCACCTTGATCATAGTCCCGGCTGTAAGGAGCTGCAGGCGGCGACGGGCGCCGAGCTCGTGGGAATTCAGGCCCCTGATATGCCAGGACACGACCGCGATTTCGCTCCCCAACAGATATGGCAGGACGGAGACACCATCGAAACGGGGGAGTACAGTATTCAACTTGTGCATACACCTGGGCACGTTTCCAACCATTTCTGCTATTTGTTGCTGGAAGAGGGTGTGCTTTTTACCGGCGACCATGTACTGGAAGGCACGACTCCAGTGATTCTGCCCCCTGATGGCAATATGGCAGATTATTTGAATGCATTGGAGCGCTTACAGCGGCTGGCACTACGATCGCTGGCGCCTGGACATGGGCTTCTAATGCTTGAGCCCATGAGAGAGATACAGCAGCTTATCGATCACCGCCTGCAGCGAGAAGCCAAAATTCTGAAAGGTCTGCGGTCACTGAAGGCCTGTGATGAAGCAACCCTGGTGCAGACAGTCTATGACGATGTTGATCCGGCACTCATACCTTGGGCTCTGAAGACGCAACTGGCGCATCTGCTCAAATTGCGTGCCGAAGGCATTGTTGAGCAGCGCGGGGAAATTTGGCGCATTGCCTCCCCTCATCAGGGCAGTCATGGCGGATAAAAGCTGGTATCTGTACATTATTTCCTGTGGCGATAGTAGTCTCTACACAGGCATTACACTGGATGTTGAACGTCGACTGCAAGAGCATCGTACAGGCAGGGGCTCGCGCTACTTACGTAGCCGGCTGCCTTTGAAATTAGTTTACCAGGTAGAGACACCCGGTAAATCTGAAGCGTTACAATTGGAGTATAAAGTTAAGCAACTAACGCGTGCGCAGAAGCTGGGACTGATCACTGCCCAGCCAAAGCTCAAGAAACTCTACAAAATTATTGAAGATGACTGACAATGACAAGTACCGCAGACTCAATCACGAATGAAGTAGAATCACATCCAGTTCGCATACCTGTGGGAATAAGTAGCTGCCTGGTCGGAGATCGCGTGCGTTATGACGGTGGCCACAAAGCGCACTCCTACATAACTCGCACTCTGGGACAGTATTTCGAGTTTCGGACTTTCTGTCCCGAGTTAGAAATAGGTTTGGGTGTTCCCCGTAAACCTATTCGCCTCACAAAACGTGAAGACAAAGTTATTCGATGTGTCGAGATAGGCAATCAGGAAGCTGACTACACGGACGCGCTGGCACATATCGCGGATGAGCAGCGTTCCTGGCACAAAACCCTTTGCGGATATATTCTCAAGAAAGATTCACCCAGTTGTGGCATGGAGCGAGTTAAAGTCTGGTCGGATGATATGCCGACCAGGGATGGCAACGGAATCTATTCCGCCGCATTGGCGAAGAATTTCCCATATCTGCCCATGGAGGAAGAAGGACGACTAGGGGATGCCGTGCTGCGAGAGAATTTTATCCAACGTGTTTTCGCCTTGTACCGCTGGCACCAGATGACGGACTCAGGCATAAGTGTTGGCAAGCTGGTTGATTTTCATGCCCGCCACAAACTGATTATTATGAGCCATGATCAAAATGGCTATCGCGAACTGGGCCGCTTGGTAGCGGCCACGGAGCGTGAATCGCTGGAGACGAATGCTGCGGCCTACCTGCTGAAGTTCATGCAAACCCTAAAAACACGAGCGACACGGGGCAACCATGTCAATGTGCTTCAACATATTCAGGGCTATCTGAAAAATCATCTGGATGCGGCCGACAAGCAGGAAATGCTGCAAACCATCGAGCGGTATCGTGTTGGTGAGATTCCCTTGATTGTGCCGATTACATTACTTAATCACTTTTTTCGCAAATTCCCCAACGACTATATTTCAAATTCCTGGTACATGAATCCCTACCCGGCTGAAATGAGCCTGCAAAATGAAATCTGAACTATTCCCATGATCGAAATCAAGACCATTGATCACGTTGTACTTCGCACCACGAAACTGGATGCCATGCTGGAGTTTTACTGTAATGTGCTCAATTGCGCAGTAGAACGAGAGTTGCCATCCGCAACCGGTCTCGTTCAGCTACGGGCTGGCAGCGCCCTGATTGATCTGGTTACTGTCGACAGCGAGTTGGGGAAGCTTGGTGGTAAGCCACCACAACAGGATGGGCGAAATGTGGATCATTTTTGCCTGACAATCGCCAGACAAACTGAAGAAGTAATTCTGGAATACCTGCAGGCAGCTGGAATTGATTGTGATGGGTTTGCTGAACGGTATGGCGCGGAAGGTTTCGGTAGATCAATCTATATTGAAGATCCCGAAGCGAATGTTGTTGAATTAAAACTGGACTAACTAGCGGTTTCCTAACTGGCCAGAGCTGGGTTTTTTTTAGCAGGTGCAATCTTGAAATTGGTAAAGCCGTAGATTACCGCGACGATTGGGCAAATGAGATTGAAGAAGCAGAATGGCAGATAGGCGAAAGTCGCAACTCCCAGAGTTCCGCTCATGTACGCACCGCAAGTGTTCCAGGGAATGAGCGGAGAGGTCATCGTTCCTGCGTCTTCCAGGCTACGAGAAAGATTTTTTACATCCAGATTGCGGTTTTCATACTCCATCTTGTACATCCGGCCCGGCAATACGATTGAAATGTATTGATCTGAGGTGATGATGTTGGCGCCGATACAGGTCAAAATCGTTGTGGCGATCAGGCTGCCCGTGCTGTGCACAAATGACAGTGCATAATTCACCAGCGTGTTGAGTAGTCCCGTGTAATCCATGACCGCGCCAAACACCATGGCGCAAAGAATAAGCCACACTGTGTTGAGCATTGAGCTCATGCCGCCCCGTGTCATCAGGTCATCAAGAGTTGTATTACCACTGTTCAGCACGAAGCCGTCATACAGTGTCATCCAGATTCCTTTGAAAAATCCCAGGAAAAGGTTGGGTGTCTCTCCTGCAAGATTGGTGATTGCGCTGGGCTGGAAAATCACCGCGAGTACGATCCCCACTCCCGCACCGGTCAGGATTGTAGGAATAGGTGGCAACTTCTTGTTTGCCATAAACAGCAGTACAGCAACTGGCAGTAGCATCAGTGGATTAAGCGTGAAATTCTCACTCAATAGTTCCAGGGTGATCGCGAGGTCATCAGCATTGCTGGCACCGTCAATGTTAAATCCGAGAAACAGGTAAAGGACGAGGGCAATAATGATGCTGGGAATTGTAGTCCATACCATATGAGCAATGTGAGTAAACAGGTCAGTACCAGCAACAGCAGGCGCGAGATTGGTTGTCTCAGATAGTGGCGACATCTTGTCACCAAAATAGGCGCCGGAGATAATTGCGCCTGCAGTAATCTCTATAGACAAACCCATACCGGCTGCCGCGCCAATAAGTGCGATACCGACTGTGCCTGCAACAGTCCACGAGCTACCGATGCTGAGCGCGATAAGTCCGCAAATGATGCAGCTGGCGGCATAATAAATTGCCGGGTCGAGCATCAGCAGACTGTAGTAAATCATGGTTGGGACAGTGCCGGATAATATCCAGCTACCAATCAGCAGCCCAACACTGAACAAGATCAAGATCGGTTTTATTGCGATACCGATTCCTGAAACTATACTGGCTTCAATCTGCTCCCAAGTCAGGCCATTCCGCCAACCGACGATGGCAGCCACCATAGCGCCCACACAGAGAGCGATCTGATTCGGCCCATAGCTGGCGTCTTCACCAAACAGGTAAACGGAGAACGATAACAGACACACAAGCACGACAACGGGAAGAGTCGCCTGCAATATTGACGGTGAGGGTAATGCTGGATCGGAACTGCGCATTTTGTGTGACATTTACTGCGTCAGGAATTGGTCAGGTCCCAAGCATACGCGCAAGGCCGCTGTCATGTCTAATGCAGGCTGTAGCCCCGGGGCGCATGGGGCTGGGATTGGATATGGGGTATAATCCCGCCCTTACACCATACAATGGATTTTGGCCAATAGTTGAACAATTTTCGGAAAATGCTGGAATGCCCGATAGTCTGGGAAGTGACATGAGTAATATTGATCAGTACATGCTTGAGCTGGGCGCAAGAGCGCGAGCAGCATCGCGTGAGATTTGCGCTGCCTCGACGGCGCAGAAAAACAGCGCATTACTCGCAATAGCGAGTGATCTGGATGCATCGCGCCAGGAGCTAATGGCTGCCAATGCCAGGGATTTACAGGCAGGGAAAGCGAAAGGGCTCGAGGCCGCGTTGCTGGACCGGCTTGAACTGAACGAGGCGCGCATTGACCAGATGATAGCTGGCCTGCGGCAAGTGGCAACGCTGGATGATCCGGTAGGTGCCATCTCCGATCTCAAGTTTCGACCCAGTGGTATCCAGGTGGGTAGAATGCGCGTGCCAATTGGTGTTATCGGCATCATCTACGAGTCGCGACCCAACGTTACAATCGAGGCGGCCAGCCTGTGTCTGAAATCTGGCAATGCGACGATTTTGCGTGGTGGTTCTGAGGCAATTGAATCCAACCAGGCCATTGCGGCTTGTATTCGCAAGGGTCTCAAAGAAGCCGGGCTTGGTACAGACGTCGTGCAAGTGCTGGACCGTACCGATCGTGAGGCGGTTGGCAAGATGATTACGATGCCTGAATTTATCGATGTTATCGTTCCCAGGGGAGGCAAGGGCCTGATTGAGCGTATTTCCCGGGACGCCCGTGTGCCCGTGATCAAACATCTCGACGGCAATTGTCATATTTATATCGATGATCGGGCAGATCTGGAGAAAGCCCTGGCTGTCACAGTTAACGCCAAAACCCAACGCTACGGTACGTGCTGTACTCTAGAATCATTACTGGTGGCAAAATCTATCGCTGCAGAAGTACTTCCCCGGTTGCAAAAGGCGCTTGGCAAGCATCAGGTTGAACTACGTGGTTGTGAACAAACTCGACAGATACTCGATGGAGTAGTGGCGGCGACTGAGGAAGACTGGAGCGAGGAATATCTCGCGCCTATACTGTCCATCAAGGTAGTTGAAGATGTGGATGCCGCTATCTCGCATATCAATCAATATAGCTCTCAGCACACTGATTCCATCATTACTGAGGATCATACCCACGCACAGAAATTCCTGCGTCAGGTGGATTCGAGTTCAGTCATGATCAATGCTTCGACTCGCTTCGCCGATGGCTTTGAATATGGGCTTGGTGCGGAAATCGGAATTTCCACTGACAAGTTGCATGCGCGTGGGCCAGTCGGGCTCGAGGGACTGACTTCGCAGAAATATATTGTTCTTGGAGATGGCCACATTCGCCAATGATTGAGCGCTTGGGTGTCTTGGGTGGTATGTTTGATCCTGTTCACAGGGGGCATATCAAGGCTGCGCAATACGCGCTGGAAATTCTCAGGCTGGATCGCATCAGGCTCGTACCCTGTTACCTGCCAAACCATCGCGGTCCGGCCAGCGCGCCTGCTGAAGAACGATTGGAAATGTTGCGGTTGGCAACTGCTGGATTGCCGAATCTGGAAGTTGATGACATTGAAGTCACGCGGCGTGGAACCTCGTATACCGCTGATACCTTAAGTGCATACAAGGAAAGTCTTCCCGATGCCACACTGGTTTTTATCCTCGGCGCTGATGCGTATGCCGGATTTACCCAATGGCACAATTGGCAACACATTTTGGAGTTAGCTCATCTGGCACTGCTGGCTCGCGGCGAAGTGAAGGTACCTGAAAATGTAAGGCAGGAAACGCAATTCGAAACCCGGGTAGAAACAGACCAGCAAAAACTTTTCCAAAGTTCTGCCGGGAAGATATTTTTGGCGAATGGATTTAATTACGAGGCATCTTCAACTGACGTTCGCAATGCATTGCAGTCAGATGCGACAGAGATACCGGAACTGGATCCGTCAGTACGATGTTACATCAGCAGTAAATCACTTTATCACGCTTAAAGAATTAATTATCAAGGCGGTCAATTGAATAGCAAAGAACTTACGAAACTTGTTGTATCAGCATTGGAAGATGTAAAAGGACAGGCAATAGATTGCATAGATGTGCGCAAATTGACTGACATAACCGATTGCATGGTGATCGTTACTGGCACTTCCAGTACTCATCTAAAAGCATTGGCAGATTCAGTGCAGAAAAAACTCAAGGAAGCAAAGCAGGAAGTAGTCGGCGTTGAAGGTCGTCAGCAGTCCGAGTGGATACTGGTGGACGCAGGCGTGGTTGTTGTACACATTATGTTGGCGCAGGTACGTGTGCTTTATAACCTCGAAGAGCTGTGGAATTTCAGTAGCGCAGCGCAGGGTAAAAAAAGCACGTGAAAACCACGCTCGTTGCTGTAGGTACTCGCATGCCTGGTTGGGTTGAGGCGGGGACAGCTGAATACGAGAAGCGCATTGCGCGGGATTTAGGTTTTACAGTGCGGGAAGTAGCGGCGGCAAAGCGCCATAAATCTGGTGATACTGCGCGTTATATCCAGCAAGAAAGTGACAATTTGCTGGCGCAGGTAAACCAGGGTGATTTCGTGGTTGCCCTGGAAGTCGAGGGCAAACTCATAAGCACGGTTGAACTCGCCAATACTCTGGATCAGTTAAGACTCGATGGTCAGAACCTGACATTACTGGTGGGCGGTCCGGATGGGCTCAGCGATGATTGCAGAAAGCGTGCGAACGCCCAGTGGTCACTGTCGCGCATGACACTGCCGCACCCATTGGTGAGAGTGATTGTTGCCGAGCAGTTGTACCGGGCCTGGAGTTTCCTCAATGATCACCCGTATCACCGTGAGTAAGCTCTGAACTCATTGATTTTACATGAAAAACCTCTAAAAATCGGGGACGAAAAGCGTTACACTCAATCAGGATGGCTTACGGGCAACGCGCAGGTTCTTCAGGGACTTTCCGCGCAGCCGATGAAAAAAGAGAGCGCATACCAGACTAATTCTTAAAAGCAGGAAATTAATCACGCAGATGGCAGTTAAATGGCAGCTAAAGGACCATGAAGCAGAGCGCCGACTTTTCAACCGGCGGCTCATGGTTGCAGGTGTTTTTGTTTTCCTGCTGTTTGTTGCTCTTGTCCTGAAATTGGTGAATTTGCAAATTTACCAGTTTGAATATTTCTCTGCTCGTTCCGATGATAATCGACTGCACTCCCAATTTGTGCCCCCAGCTCGCGGTTTGATTTTTGATAGCAACGGTCGGCTTTTGGCAGACAATCAGCCTATTCACAACCTCACAGTAGTACGAGAGCATGTAGAGGATTTCGATGCTGCGTTTGAATTCCTTGGGTCTTTGATCGATTTGAGTGAAGAAGATATTGAGCAGTTTGAAACCCGCTCGCGTCGCTCTCGTGTGCCGTTCTCTTCTGTGCCGCTGAAGTTTGTTTTAAGTGAAGAAGAAAAGTCTCGCATTGCAGTAAACAGCCACAGACTGCCAGGATTTTCTATAGAGGCGCAGTTTGTGCGGCATTATCCACTTAACGAACTCACCGCGCATTCAATCGGTTATGTATCTGAAATCAATCGCGCGGAACTCGACAGCATGTCTGAGGAAGAGCGCGAGAATTATGGTGGAACCAACCACATAGGCAAGACCGGTATCGAGCGCACTTATGAAGATATTCTTCATGGCCAGGTTGGATTCGAGATTGTGGAGAAAAATAATCGCGGGCAGGTAATGCGAAGACTCGATCGTATTGATCCAGTTGCTGGTAAAAACCTGACACTACATCTGGATAGCCAGCTGCAAATTGCTGCGGAAGAAGCGCTGGGTGATTTGCGCGGAGCAGTCGTGGCCATAGATCCAGCCACTGGTGGTATTTTGGCGATAGTAAGCAAGCCGGGCTTCGACCCCAACCTTTTCGTTACTGGCATTAGCAGCCGCGATTACGGCGGACTTGTGAATGACACAGTGAATACGCCTTTGTTTGATCGTTCCACGAACCCTTACCCACCTGGTTCAACTGTCAAACCTTTTCTGGGTCTCGGTGGCTTGCATAACGGAATCGTGGATTACGATTATGAAATCGAAGATCCAGGGTTCTTCAGATTACCGAATGTCAGCTATCGCTGGGGTGATTGGACGCAGCGGACGCAGATTGGCGGTGGTCACGGCACCATCAATTTGCAGCGGGCGATATACCAGTCGTGTAATACCTTTTTTTATGAATTGGGCCACAAGATGGGAATCGATATGATTCACGGATTTATGGCGCAATTTGGGTTCGGAGAGAATTTTGCCCTGGATATTCCGTATGCTCGCACTGGCGTATTGCCCAGTAGGGAATGGAAGCGCCAGACCCAGGGTGAGCCATGGTATCCCGGCGATACTATCAATATTGCCATTGGTCAGAGCTTTATGTGGGTAACTCCATTACAGCTCGCTGCAGCTGTATCTATTGTCGCCAATCACGGAAAAGTTGTGCAACCTCGTATGCTTAAAGCAATTGACGGTCAAGCATATGAACCTGAACCGGACAATGTGATACCGGATGTCATATTGGAAGATCCGGACTACTGGCGATTTATTGAAGAAGCGATGACCATGGTGGTGCATCGACCATATAACGATAAGTTCAGGGATTACGGCACGGCTTATGCTTCGATAGCCCAGGCAGACCCGGACATGAGCTATAAGATGGCCGGTAAATCGGGAACCTCTCAGGTCGTCAGTATCGATCAAAGTGTTCGTCGTAGCGAAGATATCGAAGTATCAGATTTGAATCGAGACAATGGCTTATTCATGGCATTTGCTCCTGCCGATAACCCGCATATGAAACCCCAAATAGCGCTAGCGGTGTTTGTGGAAAATGGTGAGAGTGGCAGTAATATTGCCGGGCCCATAGCCAAGCAAATTATCGATGCGTATTTGATCGATATTCGCAAGATTGATTTTTCGGCTTCGGAAGTCAGCGCCGATCCGCTCATTAGTCAAAGATGAATTCCAGGGATTTTATTAGACAGTCTGGCGGATTAGAGGCGCCGTCCAGTCGTGCAGCCTCTATTCTGCGTATGATCCATACCGATCCACCGTTACTGGTTGGCATCATCATTCTTTGTGCATTTGGATTGCTGGTGCTGTTCAGCGCCAGTGATGCTGACTTGTCTATTATTCGGCGCCAGGCCATGGCCATGATGGCGGGGCTGGTGGTTATGTTTACGGTATCGCAATTCAACGTGCAGTTTATTCGCAGTTGGTCGGTCAGTATGTATGTTGGAGGACTGGCAATTCTGCTATTGGTTCTTTTTATCGGCGTCGAAGAAAATGGCGCACAGAGTTGGCTGGATCTTCCCGGACTGCCCAGTTTTCAGCCTTCCGAGCTCATGAAGTTTATCGTACCCGCTTTATTGGCCTGGTATTTGGCCAGCAGGCCATTACCACCAAGATTCAAACACCTGTTCTGGTCGCTGGTATTGATCATCGTGCCCGTCGCAATGATCGTACTGCAAAACGATATGGGTACTGCCCTGATGGTCGCCATGTCAGGTATTTTTGTGGTCATGCTGGCAGGCTTACGCTGGCGTATTGTTGTTGCCGGTGTCGTAACTGTATTGCTGGCTTCCCCAGCCTGGTATCTCTTTTTGGCCCAGGAGCACCAGAAAAATCGCATCCTGACATTCTTCAATCCTTACCGTGACCCCACCGGTGCTGGTTACAATATTATTCAGTCACAGATCGCTATTGGTTCCGGCGGAATCTATGGCAAGGGTTATCAGGAGGGTGCGCAGTCCCACCTGGATTTCATACCGGAAAGCAATACGGATTTCATACTCGCTGTGCTGGCTGAAGAGTTTGGTCTGCTGGGCGTGTTATTTCTTATTTGCCTGTACCTGTTTGTCCTGGCTCGAGGTTTTTATATTGCCTATTCCGCCAGTGATATGTTTAGCCGACTGTTGGCAGGTAGTATAACGCTGACATTTTTCCTCTATGTGTTTGTCAATATGGCGATGGTATCTGGCTTGTTACCGGTAATCGGATTGCCGTTGCCATTGATCAGTAGAGGCGGGACATCAGTAGTCACCCTATTTATCGGTTTTGGCCTGCTCATGTCGATTCATACTCATGCACGGCCGAGAATTACCTAACTTATTGAAATATAATAAGTAAATAACATTCTCATCACATCGGCAGGCACTTGTGAGCAGATTTGTGGACTATTTTTCCTTCCCTGCTGGGTCTAATAGTTAAAATAATGTGGGAATTGGACGTTATTTAAGGGCAGTGTGTGCGCATAACTACCTGTAATTACTGGATTCACGAGTAACAAACCATGCTCAGATCAATTCTGCTTCTACTTCTGATAGTGGTAATTGCTTCCTGCGCCAGCGCGCCGGTGACTTCACCAAACGCGGGACGGTATAGCATCAGCCAGGATCGTGCGCCAGATACCAGGGTTGATGTAGCAAACATCCCCGATGTGATTCCCGAGCCATTTACGCGAACTATGGCTGGCAACAGGAGCCCTTATAGTGTGCTGGGCCAAACCTATCACGTGATGGACTCGGAAGTGGGTTATAGCGAACGCGGGGTGGCATCCTGGTATGGTGAAAAATTCCACGGCCATAAGACTTCAAATGGCGAAATTTTCGATATGTACAAGTCCAGTGCCGCCCATAAATCATTGCCCATCCCGAGCTATTTACGCGTTACCAATCTCGACAATAATCGCAGTATCATTGTGCGCGTCAATGACAGGGGGCCTTTTCACGGCAATAGAATTGTAGATCTTTCCTACGCCGCTGCGCTCAAGCTTGGTTACGCAGATCGCGGCACGGCCCGGGTACAATTGGATGCGGTGTTACCCGATGGCGATACCGCCATGCCACAGCGCGCAGACACGATACTGCCAGCCCCCACAGGTGCGGCGGAAGAAACCCAGTTCCTGCAGGTTGGGGCTTTCTCCAGTTTGAGCTCGGCTCGCGCCATACAGGCAGAATTGCAACAACTGACAGAACATCCGGTCTTTATCAGATCTGTGGATGTACCCCGCGCCGGACTCGTACATCGGGTTCGAGTGGGGCCACTTTATGACGCGCACGATGTGCGCACCCTGAGCCAACGCGTGGTTGCTGCAAACCTGGGAAGTCCGTACACTGTTACCGAGTAACAAGCTTAGATTCTTATTCACCTGGCCATGCATTTCGCGTCGGGTTCCGGTTCCAGATCATCATCCCCGCGCCAGGCCACCTCGATTAAGCAAGATGGAATTACATATGTTTACAGGTAAATTCAGCCGATCCAGTAGCCAACTTAAATTGCTGGCAATCCTCTGTATTTTCGCTTTCACCAGCGCTCAGCAGGGCGTTGCGCAGTCCATAATCCCCCGCGCGCCAGACATTGCCGCAACGAGTTACATTCTGATGGATGCGGTCACAGGACACGTCATCATGGAGGGCAATGCTGATGAGCCGCTACCACCGGCCAGTCTGACCAAGATCATGACCTCCTATGTTGCCATGGAAGAAATCATTCAGGGCAATCTGGCTATGAACGACATCGTGCATGTGAGCGAGAAAGCCTGGCGCCATTCATGTTGTTCCGATGGTTCGAAGATGTACATCGAGGTGGGGACACAAGTCAGTGTTGAGGATCTGCTGAGAGGTATCATTATCCAGTCTGGCAACGATGCCAGTGTTGCTATCGCTGAACATATCGCAGGCAGTGAAGACGCGTTTGCTGACATGATGAATCAGTATGCTGAGGTGCTTGGTTTGCAAGACAGCTTCTTCATGAATTCACATGGATACGATGACGAGCTCTACTACAACACGATGTCCGCGCGGGACCTTGCGCTTCTGGCACAGGCAACCGTAATCCGGCACGCCCAGTTCTACCCAATGTATGCTGAACGCGAATTTACTTACAACGGGATACGTCAGCCAAATCGCAATTCCTTGCTGTTTCGTGACCGCAATGTTGACGGTCTCAAAACAGGCTGGACTGATGACGCGGGATACTGTCTCGTTGCCTCAGCCGAGAGAGACGGGATGCGCCTGATTGCGGTCGTGATGGGCACAGCCAGCGAGGAAGCGCGAGCAGTTGAGACCCAGAAATTATTAACCTACGGATTTCGCTATTACGAAACTCACAAGCTCTATAATGCCAACCAGGTGATCACTAATGTACCAGTGTGGTCCGGGGCGCAAAACTCTGTAGATCTCGGCATCACTGAGGAAGTGTTTATCACCATCCCGCGAGGTCAGGCTGATGCCATGTCAGCGACTATCGATATCCCCGAAACTATACGCGCTCCATTGAACAATGGGCAAATCATGGGGGTCGTAAACGTGACCCTGAATGACAACATGATGTATCAGGGTGATGTGATTACCTTGCAAGAGGTCGAGCAGGGCGGCATTCTGAAGCGGTTTGTTGATTGGATCACCTTGATGTTCAGTGGCTGGTTTTCAGAGTAATTGTATCCATATGGATTCCAGCACAACAGATCCTGAAGCTCCTCGCATTGATTTTCCCTGCCTGTATCCAATCAAAATAATCGGCAGGGCCAGTGCTGATTTCGAATCTACTGTGGTGGGTGTCGTTGAGCGCCATACCGGCAAAATCAGTGATGACCTTATCAAACACCAGACCAGTAAGAACGATAATTACATTTCGGTTACTGTGACAATCGCAGCTACCGGAGAAGAACAGTTGCGGCATATCTTTGAAGAACTCAAGACAGTACCAGAAGTTAAAATGGTGCTCTGAGTGTGCTGCTAACTGATTACAAATGGTTTGATGCTCCCCAGCCTGAATCTTCGGTCAGATTGCCCAAGCTGACTGTCAGGCGGCTTGGTCTGCAGGACTACCAACCTCTGTACAAATCCATGCGCTATCTCGTTGAGCATGCTGACGATACGCGCAACGATGAAATCTGGCTGCTCAGCCACAAACCCGTATTTACGCAGGGGCAGGCAGGCAAACCGGAACATATTCATAATCCTGGCTGTATTCCGGTGGTTCAAATAGATAGGGGGGGTCAGGTAACCTACCATGGACCCGGCCAGCTCGTGGTTTATTTGTTGTTAAACGTCAAACGTCGCAAGTTTGGCGTGAGGGATCTTGTTAGCCTCATAGAAGAAGCAATAACAGCGACATTGACAGATCTCGGCATTGCAAGCTGCACTCGCCAGGGGGCTCCCGGTGTATACGTGAATGATGCTAAAATCGCGGCATTGGGATTGCGCATTAAAAATGGGTGGAGTTATCACGGCCTGGCCCTCAATGTACGAATGGATCTGCAACCGTTTGAACTGATTGACCCTTGCGGCTACGAGGGTTTGGCAGTCACGCAGATCGCAGATTTGGTAGACAGCGAAACTCTACTGTTACAGGACGTAAGCAAATTACTCTGCGACCAATTGTTGATCCGGCTGGGATATCAGATGTATTACAAGCAGTAGCCTCCGATTCATTGGCTCAGGTACTCGAATCAGGATTAAGCATCAAATGACAGAATCAGTGACAAGCCGTAAACGCCGCAACGTTCTCGTAGAGGGCGAAAAATTGCGTGGTGCAGAAAAAGTGCGTCGCATTCCTGTCAAAGTTATTCCCACTGATGAATTGCCAACCAAGCCTGACTGGATTCGTGTCAGGATTCCTGCTGCACCCCGGGTGAAGCACATCAAGCAGAAACTGAGGGAGCATAAACTGGCCTCGGTGTGTGAAGAAGCCTCCTGCCCAAATCTGGGTGAGTGTTTCAGTAATGGCACGGCCACGTTCATGATAATGGGTGAAATTTGTACCCGCCGTTGTCCCTTCTGCGACGTTGCCCATGGTAAACCCAAACCGCTGGATGAAAATGAACCAAGAGAGTTGGCAGAGGCCATCAGTGAAATGGGTCTCAGCTACGTGGTCATCACTTCAGTTGACAGGGACGACCTGAAGGATAGCGGAGCACAACATTTTGCTAATTGCATTACAGAGACACGTAAAGCCAATCCGGCGATTCAGGTGGAAGTGTTGGTGCCAGATTTCCGCGGCCGTATGGAGATAGCGCTGGATATATTGCGTCACACACCACCCGATGTGTTTAATCACAATCTGGAAACCGTGCCGCGCTTATACCGCCAGGCCCGGCCAGGAGCGGATTACCATTGGTCTCTTGACCTACTGGCCCGTTACAAAGTAATTCAGCCAGAAGTAATGACCAAGTCCGGTCTTATGTTGGGGCTCGGTGAGGAAATTGACGAAGTCAGACAAGTTATGCGCGACTTGCGTGAGCACAATGTCGATATGATAACGCTCGGCCAGTATCTGCAACCGAGTCGCGACCATCTCAAAGTGGAGCGCTTTGTGCACCCGGATGAATTTGCTGCGCTGCGAGAATTTGGCGAATCACTGGGGTTTTCTCATGTGGCCAGTGGTCCTCTGGTGCGCTCGTCCTATCATGCTGACAAACAGGCAAAGGGAGATACGGTTTCCTGAAGCAGTGATGGTTATCGGGTTCACACGATGAAGGAAAATTCTCGAGTCACTCTGCTTGCACTGTTTTCACTACCGGTCGGTCTTTCACTTTTATTTTTTGTCACAATTAAGCCAGTTCAGTTTGGCTTCCTCGACCCGCTAATCCGCATGTCGTTGGTGCTTGCCGCTGTTCTGACTCTGCTGATTGCTGTGTATCCATTGGCGTCGGCTTTTAGCAAAAAGCCGGTAACATACCTTCTGACTATTGGCCTGCCTACATTATTACCTGTTGTCTCCTACTACTATTTAATGCTTCAGGGTGACTCGGCCCGGGCGGTAAATGCTACCCAACTACAGAGCGACCTGATCACCGATCGATCCAGTAACGGTATCATTGAAGTGGGATTCAGTTATCCGATTTATACCCCGACATTGCGCATCAAGAACAATGATCTGCATACACGCAGTGTCAACATATTCCTGCGGATGCGGGATGCGAATAATGAAAATTTGCTATTCAGGGCTGTGCGCGCCGATGTTCCCGGTTCACAATTGAGCGTTGAAGCCACAGTCAAAGGCATGCTGAGTAATAACTCCGGTTATTTGTATTCGCCGGTCGAGTTACCACCCGGCACAGCCATGACCGGTAGAGCGGTGTTTATTATCAGCAATCTTGATGATGGTACTACCTTCACCGAAGCCCTTGGACGTGCCTATCAAGCAAGTTTCGAATTGCGCGACCCTGATTCTGGCGATCTGGTGGATGAATTTCCGCTCGAGTTCTTGTAGAGACTGCGAGTCACCCCAACTGTTGCCTTCCATCACCGGCTCGTTTAACCTGAATTGGCCATGCCAATAATAACAGGATAAATCGCATGCACACTCTCAAGTACTTGATGACTTCGCTTGTCTCCGCTGCTTTATTTATACAAACTGCCGCGGTAGATGTTAGCGCTGCCGAAGATGAATTCGCCGGTCAACGCATAGTTCATTTGCTGGATGAGCCGCGGCATCGCACAGTATATAAAGATGGCGAGCTGAATTTACTCGACGTACAAATAAATCCGGGTGACCTTTCTTTCCCCCATACACATACCGATGCGATTTTACTGACCTATATCAGCACGCGCGAAGGCCCGCAATTCGGTCGGGTAGCGGCGGTGACCGATTATGCTACTGAAGCTTATACTCATGAAGTGGGCAATGCAGGGCCAGGGTTACTTCGAATACTCGCCCTTAATCATTCAGGCTCGGGTATTGCAGATTTGACGGTTGACCGACCGGACGGCGTGGAACAGCTACCGCAGCTGGAGAATCCCTGGTTTCGTTCTTACCGGTTCACTATTGCGCCCGGAGGGGAAATACCATTGCAGACACATGCAAACCCCGCCGTGATAGTGCAGGCCACCGAGGGCATCGTACATGTTTCCCGCCCCGATGGTATTACTGCGGAGCTAGCCGCAATGGGTGAGTGGGAATGGCGTGCGGCAGGCGTTGCTTTTAGCTTACGCAATCCTGGTACCGAACCGGTTGAGGTGGTTGTAAACGAGGCGCGGCGCTGAGGTTAAACTACCGATGAGTCCACACCCAGGGTTGGTGGTTGCCAGTCTTTAGCCAGCGTAACTACGACAAGAAGGCCAGAGCCCAGGGCCCATACCAAAAGCGATACAAGCATCATGGCTGGCGCCGCTATCAGCCATGCATACAACGGCAACAACCCAAGTCGCAATAATTCCAGTACCACGACAAAACGTCGGGATTCCAGCCAGGCACCATGCGTGTAAAAACTTAGTACCAGAAAGGCTACTGCGGCTGCAGTTACCGGGTAGCTCAGGTTTTGATAATTGAGTAACAGGTAAAGGCTGATTCCGACTGTGACAAAGAATTGCCAAAGACAATATTGTTTGTGGGCTGAGTGCAACGCTGGGTCATATCTACTGGTCAAATCAACATCGGCCTGCTTTAGTTTACATTTTGTTCTTTGGGATTCCGGCTGCCAGCCTGGCGGTTTGAACCAGATTTTGAATTTGTTTGATAACCCGGGGGCGTGCAGACTGTCCAATATGAGGCGCCAGTACACATGCACATTGGCCCAGATTGGATTCCAGCTATTCAGGGGTTTGCGCAGCCCAAACACAACTGGCTCTTCATCCAGTTCATCCTGAAAGCTTCCGAAGATTCTGTCCCATATAATGAAAACTCCGCCGTAGTTACGATCCACATACATCTTGTTACGCGCATGATGTACTCGATGATTGGATGGTGTAACAAACAACCATTCGACAGGTCCGAGTTTGGGCACATGCTCTGTGTGGACCCAAAACTGGTATATCAGGTTAAGGCTTACTACGGTGAATAGAATTTCAGCCGGATATCCCAGAAAGAAAAACGGCAAATAAAACAGAAACCCATAAAAGTCGATACTCGTTTGGCGCAAGGCAGTGCCAAGATTAAAATCCTCGCTCTGATGGTGAGCAACGTGAGAACCCCAAAAGATGGCCATTTCATGACCTAGTCTGTGCTTCCAGTAATAGGCCAGGTCATACAGTACAAAACAGCTTACCCACACCCAAATGCTCGTGTCTGGCAGTTGGGTGAGTTGGTAGTTGGCCACTATCCATTCATAGATAAGGCCTGAGAATCCCAGTATGACCAATCCCTGCAGTCGACTGATACTGCCCAATGACAGGCTATTGATTGTGTCATTGATACGATAGGTATTGCGGCCACGTGCGAAGCCGTAGAGAAATTCCAGCAGTATCAGCAGGAAAAAGAAGGGGATCGCATAAAGAATCAGGTTCATGAGCTATTTTTACTCTGGGTTGGGTGTGCTGACAGTTTAATCGGTTCACCTCGCACTGCAAATAAAGCTATCATCCAAGGCTCGGAGTAATCAACTCGTGAATTTTGGGGAAATCCAGATGAGTTATAGAAAATTTCTGTTGGCTGCTCTCATTGCTGTCTGCGGTGGGCAATCCTTCGTTTTGGCGCAAGGGATCGAACAGACCAAGGGCAACTTCTAGGACAAGTTTCGCCAACTGGATGAGGTGCTGCCAACTGCAAACGTATATCGCACTGCAGGTGGGCAACCGGGCCACGAATACTGGCAGCAGGAAGTGGATTACGAAATTGATGTCACACTCGATGAATCAAATCAGCGCCTGCTGGGTGTCGAAGCAATCAACTACCAGAATAATTCTCCTGACACGCTAAGATACCTGTGGCTGCAACTGGATCAGAATCGCTTTCGCAATGATTCCATCGCCGAAATGAGCCGAACTTTCAACGGGGCAAGCCCGGAACCCGGCAATCCTGCTCGCATAAGTCTGGATCAGTTGCGCGCAATGCAATATATGGAAGATGCAGATCTGGGATACCAGATTAACTCTGTAACGACGGCTGGTGGGGCACCCCTGCAATACACCATAGTGGGCACGCTGATGCGAGTCGATCTCGCAGAGCCACTCGAGTCAGGGGACGACGTGGAGTTCGTAGTGGACTATGCCTATAACATCGTCGATGGCAATGTGCTGTTTCCGCGTGGCGGCTACGAGTACTTTCCTGATGATGAAAACCCTGACGGCAATTATATCTTTGCGATCTCCCAGTGGTTCCCACGCCTCGTTGCCTACACGGACTATGAAGGCTGGACCAACGAGGAGTTTTTGGGCTCTGGAGAGTTCACCCTGGAGTTTGGCGATTATGAGGTGGACATTACCGTGCCCGCCGATCACGTTGTATCTTCAACTGGAGAGTTGCAGAATCCCGGGCAGGTGCTGACATCTGAACAAAGGCAGCGATTGGAAGAGGCTGAGACCGCCGACCGTCCTGTATATATCGTTTCACCCGAAGAAGCACTCGCCAACGAAGCAGAAGGAACGGAAGACACACGTACCTGGCGTTTCTCTGCAGAAAACGTGAGGGATTTTGCCTGGGCTTCATCGCGCAAATTCATTTGGGATGCAAAAGGTTATAGACAGGAAGGTGCCGATCAGGAACTGGTCATGGCAATGTCTTTCTATCCGAAAGAAGGTGGAACATTGTGGTTCGACTACTCTACTGAAGTGGTTATACACACTCTGGAGGTGTACAGCCGATTCTCCTTTGATTTTCCATATCCTACTGCACAGTCGGTCAGTGCGGGCTTTGTCGGAGGCATGGAATATCCCATGATAACTTTCAACGGGCCGCGTACCACTTTGCAGGATGACGGATCGCGTACTTATTCACTTGCCGAGAAACGTTTCCTCATCGGCGTAATTATTCACGAAATTGGCCATTTTTACTTTCCCATGATTGTTAATTCAGATGAGCGGCAATGGACCTGGATGGATGAAGGGATCAATAGTTATCTGGATTCTGTTGCTGGGCGCGAATGGGATGCGGAAATTCCATGGGGTGTAGAGCCACGCGACATTGTCGATTACATGAAATCCCAGAACCAGGTGCCGATCATGACCCAATCGGACAGCGTACTGCGTTTGGGTCCCAATGCCTACTCAAAGCCTGCGACTGCGTTCAATATATTGCGCGAAACCATCATGGGGCGTGAGCTGTTCGATTTTGCATTCAAACAATATTCACAGGAATGGCAATTCAAGCGACCGACTCCCGCTGATTTTTTCAGAACAATGGAAGAGGCGTCGGGGATCGACCTGGATTGGTTCTGGCGCGGCTGGTTTTATACAACTGACCATGTCGATATTGCGCTGGACAGCATATATGAGATGACCATGGATACGGAGAATCCGGATATCGATTTCGCACGCCAGAGGGAGATAGAAAAAGCATTACCTCCCTCAGTATTTGTTGAAGCCAATCGCGATGCGGGCATGCAGACCTGGGTTGAGCGCAATCTCGATGTGCGGGATTTCTATGACGAGAATGACCAGTTTACTGTCACCAACGTTGAGCGTAATCGCTACAATAACTTCCTGAACGGGCTCGAGGGATGGGAAAGAGAGACGCTCGACAGAGCGATTGATGAAAACCTGAATTACTACATTCTCGAGTTTTCCAATGTTGGCGGCCTGGTCATGCCGATCATTCTGTCTGTGTCCTAAGCAGATGGTAGCTCTGAGCGTATTACTTACCCGGCTGAGATATGGCGCCGGTCACCCCACGCTGTGAAGAAATTGCTCGTGACGGAACAAGAAATCACGGGTGTGGTTGTCGACCCGCTCCAGGAAACCGCAGATGTTGATATAGAGAACAACTTCTACCCACGTAGAATTATCCCTTCGCGCATTGAAAGCTTTAAATCTGAAGGCGGCGGCGGACTTATCAATCGCGATATCATGCAGGATATTAAAGCGGAATTGGACACTGATGATGAAGAGGATGAGGAGTAATTCCAGGATAATGCCATTGCGATTTTTTCTGGTGTGCGTTTTGCTGGTGGTCATTCAACCTGGCAACGCACACCAACAAAAATCTGCAATTACCAGAATTCTCTTTAATTCCAACAGTGGAAACCTGGAGATCATGCACAGGTTTTTTGTGCATGATGCCGAGCACGCCGCCGGGCTAATTCTTGGAGAAGAGCAGGATCTGCTTGAATCTGTTGAATCACGTGAACTGTTCAGCAGTTATGTAATAAACAGATTTGCCGTAACTATCGATAATGCTGCTACACCGCTGCAACTGGATTATGTTGGGGCTGAAGTCGATGGTCAGTATCTGTGGGTATATCAGGAAATTGCGCTGCCTGCAGATGTAAAGGGTCTGACTATTGTGCAGGTGGCATTGCATGATGTGTGGCCAGATCAGTCAAACCTGGTCAATATTGAGCGAGCGGGGCAAGTATATTCTCTGGAGTTTGTTAACCCTACTGCTGAGCAGCATATTGAATTGCAGCAAAATTCCGCCGCTGACTAGCTATTACTATTCGTTCAGGGACGTGCCGAATCCGTAATACTCTGCGATCGCCAATCCAGCAGCAACGCTGGTAAAAGGGTCGTGTTCAACTACCTTACCCGGAAAGCGTGCATCCAGAATTCTCCTCACGGCCGGGATCAAAGAAGAGCCACCAGTGCGTATCACAAGTCCTATCTCAGAGCTTTGTAATCCGGCAGTTTGCAGGACATCGCTTACAGCAGTGGCGAAGTCATCCAACAGGCCGTCGATTATCGCTTCGAATTCGCTACGCGAAACAGTCAGCTCAATGTCGAGTTCTGGAATGTCCAAAACTGCCGAGTCGTTTTCTGATAGCTGCACTTTGAGTTGCCTTAGCGACTGAAACACAAGATGACTATAGTTGTTTTTAATCAGGTCATACAGGCGCTGAAATTTAACTGCAGCGGTATCGCCCACCTGAATCCTCTGCATAAGCGGATAGGTATATTGATTCTGATTGAGCATGTAACTGATTGCCCAATTCAGCAGCAGTTCTTCATATTCCTCAAACGGAAACAGGGTTTCAATTTCACGATCTTCGCCCGCACGGCGCCAGCGTTCCCCCTTGCCGAGGAGAGGGAACAATAAACGTCGAAACAGCAATTGGTCAATGTGATCACCACCCAACCCAATTCCATGCGTGGCGATAAGCTTGAATTCGGTGTCTTTTCTGCTGATTACGCAAAGGTCAAGTGTGCCCCCACCGAAATCAACGGCAAGCAGGGTTTGTTCCGACACGCTGGGAAAACTATGGATATAACTCAAAGCTGCCGCTATAGGTTCGGGATAAAAGCTTTGTTGGGAAAATTCTGCGTAGCCATAGGCTTCAGAGAGAAAATTCAAAGCGGTGCGATTACGATCGGGCGCCTTGCCTTCAAAATTTACAGGATGGCCTATGCAGACATGATCCGCGCTTGCAGGGGCTGGAGAGGTGTTTCCCAGAGCCTGTATTATAGATTTGTGGATACGAATCAGCTGCGGGGTAATCAATGCAACCAGTCGAAATGCGCGCTGAAATACCATGATCCTCTGATTATCAGTAGTCCCTAACAAGCGTTTGATGCCAAGAAATAGACGCCCGGGTTGCCCTCCATCGATGAATGACTGACCATAAATTCGATCGGTAGACGCTGCTTCCGGCAAGCCGTGATCACCAATCTGCCCAGTTGTGCTGCGTCCTTCGCCAAGAAGCTCTGCGCTCAGTTCTACGGTACGCCCCACATTGCTCTGGACATACTCATTAATGGCTTGCTTACCGGTTTCAATCTTGTAATTACGATCCACATAGGTGGCAGAAGGCATTACCGGGTTATCAATTTCCAGATTCAACACAGTCACTCTGGAGCCGTCATAGATTGCTGCAACACTGTTGCTAGTGCCGTAGTCAACCCCGATTCCGGAGTCAGATGGTGGTTTTTGCGTTGGTATTTCGTTCATAAAACTTATATGACTTTATCTACTTCTATTACTGAACGAGAGGACAAAAATAATATTGATGATTCTGTGACGCAGCGGAGTGTTATACCACACCCCGAAATATCGACTCCAGCGATTATTGCGTCTCAAGTCATGGATCTCAGGAGGGCGAGGCCATGTGGGCTTTCAGGGCCGATTCACAGCCGTCATAGTTGAATATTTTACGTCTTTAACCTATGCTCCCCGGCTTGAATATATGCAGGTCTTACGGAATTAGCACAGGAAAATCCATGATTTTGATCAGGCAGCGCATTATAGAGGTGGCAATCTCCTGCTGGTTGTTCACAGTTATAATATTTTCGGCCAATGTGGTACAGGCTGGCACTATAGTGCGAGTCAGCACAAGTGTAGGGGATTACTCAATTGAATTGCTTGACGAAATTGCCCCGACGACAGTGCAAAATTTTCTCAATTACGTCAATCGCAATGACTATAACGGTACCTACCTGCATCGGGTAGAGAATAATTTTGTAGTCCAGGGCGGCGGCTACCGATTTCAGCTATTCGTCGGGCCTATTGACGTACCCTCAGACCCCCCAATTGTAAATGAGTTTAACGTCTCGAATACGCGCGGCACCGTGGCCATGGCCAAATTGGAAGGTAATCCGGATAGTGCCACAAACCAGTGGTTTGTTAATCTGGCCGACAATAGTGCCAACCTTGATGTGAGCAATAGCGGATTTACGGTATTTGGTACGGTGCTAGGGGATGGTATGGCCGTACTGGATGCTATTGATGCCCTACCTACTGTAAATTTGGGAGTAAAAGCCTCCAATGCGCCGTACGTGACTGAGTCATACAACAACCCTCTGGATTTCGTTTACCAGAACGTAGAAGTAGTCAAGCGATTCAGTTCCGCACTGCATGTGTTTGAAAGCGAAACTGGATTGCTGATTGCCGCAGTTGAGGTCGATGATACAGACATCATTCACTTGAATTTCAATATTGTCCCTTCCGAATCTGATGTGATTATCCAGGCCAATCCAGAGAGTGTTATTCCGCGGCTGGAAACTGACGGACTTGCGACGTACTCAAGCAGTGATCAGCGATTCCGGATTCCTGCACTGGAAGTGAACCTGGGTGGCAGTGTCAGTGAGATCCAGAACGTTGTATTCGTGCTAAGTGATGCTGAGAAGTTGCAGTTCACACTGGAGTCCTGGGAAAGCGAGTGACAGATCAATCCATCTTGAGGGTTTATCCCTTACAGGAAGCACCCACGATGTATAACGGCAAAGGGGTATAGTTCATGGCGGCTGCCAGAGGTGAATTCTCGTCCCGTTTTGGCTTCCTCATGGCGGCATCCGGCTCGGCTGTAGGGCTGGGAAATATCTGGGGTTTTCCCACCAATGCTGCTTCAAATGGTGGAGCGGCGTTTCTCTTCACTTATCTGATATTGGCATTTGCGCTGGCATACCCCGCATTGATGGCAGAGCTCATCATTGGGCGCCATGCCCGGGCTAATGCCATCACCGCGTTAAGGTCAATCGCTTCGGGCCCGCGCACACGCCTGTTAGCTCTATTCGTGGGTTTTGCTGGCATCATAACAGTCAGCCTGATCCTGAGTTTCTATGCCATTGTCAGCGGTTGGATGATCGCGTATTTCCTCGATCCTCTTGCGAGGATAGTACAAATGGATGGCTTCGCCAGCTGGCTGACGCAGGATGCAGTAGCACGTAACGCAATTTTTGTTGTGGTTTTTATGTACATGACTATCTACATCATACGAGCCGGAGTGAAAGATGGTATAGAGCGATGGGCGTCTCGCCTGATGCCGTCTCTTATTTTTATTCTGGTGTTGCTGATTGGCTATGTTTTTACATTGCCAGGCGCAATGGAAGGATTGCGTAACTACCTGTTACCTGATTTTAGTCGTGTGGCTGACCCACAATTGCTGGTCGATGCCATGGGGCAGGCATTCTTTTCCCTCTCTCTTGGCGTGGGCACCATGCTGATATACGGGTCCTACATCAGTAAGGAGGAAAACCTTCCTACTGTTGGCACGCTCGTGGCGCTGCTGGATGTGGGTATCGCCGTATTAGCGGGGCTGCTTATCCTGCCAGCCATGTATGTAGCCCTGGGCGCAGGTGTGCAAATTTTTGATGCAAATGGTGGTTTAATTGCCGGACCTGGATTGATCGTGTCAGTTTTACCAGAGCTATTTAACAATATGGGAACTGTGGGCGTATTTGTCGCGCTTGCCTTCTTTTTACTGATGACTATTGCGTCCTTGACGTCTTCAATCTCAATGCTTGAGGTGCCAGTTGCTTACGCAGTCGAACACCACAAGGTAGAGCGGCCCAGGGCGGCGCTTATCATCGGGGCCATTATTACCCTGATTTCGCTCATCATTGTTTTTAATTTTGATCAGCTATTTGATCTTGTGGTGACTGTCACAACTGAGATGAGTCAGCCATTGCTGGGGTTGTTCTTCTGTATATTTGCGGCCTGGATATGGCAACGGAATGAGGTATTGCAGGAAATAAAGCAAGGTAGTGCTAATGCTGAAAATGGTTTGTTCTGGAAAATCTGGCCATTTTATATCAAGTTCATCTGCCCGATTGCGATACTGATAGTCTACTTTCAATAGCTACCCGGCAAGCAATGCCTCCACAAAAGAACTTATTTCCGATTCAGTATTGAAGTAATGTACAGAGGCGCGACACGCAGCGCCAATATTTGACTCAGCCATTTCCAAAACTGCGTTACCAGGCCTGGCAATAGAAATATTCATGCTTTTTTGGCGCAGGCGACGCTGGACCTTCTCGGAATCTTCATTTGGCTTGATAAATGTCACGATGCCTGAGTAATCGTCAGAGCGCTCCAGCATTTGCATGCCGCCTTCACGAAGTTGCCCATGCAGGCTTGTTGCAAGCTGCTGAATTCTTTCGGTAATGTGCGTAATGCCTACATCCATTGCGTATTCTGCAGCCATGCCGAGTGCCAATTTTCCTGCCACAAATGTTTCCCAGTTTTCGAAGCGCCGTGCGTCATGACGAATCTCATATTCCTGCCTGTTAATCCATTTGGCAGAATGCAGATCAATCATGGCAGGTTGTAGCTCCCGGGTAGAATGCTGATTCGCATATAAAAATCCGGTGCCGCGTGGCCCGCGCAAATATTTACGGCCACTTCCGCATAAGAAATCACATTGCAGCTGTGTTACTTCAATAGGCAATTGCCCCACTGACTGGCAGGCATCGACTATGTAGAACAGTTCATATTCACCACAAATTTCACCCACCGCAATTACCGGTTGTATGTCACCCCGATGGCTCGGCACGTGAGTCAAGCAGACTGCGCGAGTGCGAGATGAAATTATTTTGGGCAGGACTTCCAAATCGACTTGTCCGTTACTGTCGCTTGGTATGGTTTTTACTTTGATACCGAGTCGACTGGACAAGTGAAGGAGCGCGAGGTAGTTGCTGGCATATTCCATTTCGCCAGTCAGCACTTCATCCCCTTCCTTTAAAGGTAAAGACTGCATCGCGAGCTGCCAGGCAACCGTTGAATTTTCGACAATAGCGATTTCATCTGTTTCAGCCCCTAACAGCGAAGCGATCGCGTTATAACTGCGTTCGATTCTGGTGTGCTCCTGCGCCGCCGCCTCGTATCCACCAACTGCCTGCTCCAAATGCAGGAACGCCAGCATCTCTGCATAAATGGAGTCGGGCATAAGCGAGCAACCTGCATTGTTAAGATGCAGTATTTGACTGCAACTCTTGCAATCTGCGCGAATGATATCGATATCGAGCAAGCCGGAAGTCCTCTATTGGCAGTAGGCAGCGGTGATGATAATAGCAAACGTCTGTGATAACGTCCTGTAATCGATCCTGATGTGGGTAAAGCGGAGGGGAGTGATGATACAAGACAAAGCAAATAAAAGACTCGGTATTCTGGCTCTGCAGGGGCATGATTTAAAGCGTCGCCAATTTATCTCCAAATCATTGCTGCTTGGATGCGGCCTTGTCATTTTGCCAACTCTATCGCATGCAGCCGAAAGCAGCCCAAATCTGAATGGCAGTATCAAAGCGTTGACCTTCGATGTTTTTGGTACGGTAGTCGATTGGCGAGGATCGATAATTCGCGAAGGTCAATTGATATCCACGCGTAAGGGCCTTGCTATTGACTGGGGAGAGTTTGCCGACCGCTGGCGCGCCGGCTATGGTCCAGCGATGAATCGAGTGCGCACAGGAGAATTACCCTGGACCAAGATAGACGATCTACATCGTATGATACTTGATGATCTGGTTGTCGAATTTGGCCTTACCGGTTTGTCTGAAGCAGAATTACAGGACTTAAACCTAGCATGGCACAGGCTCAGCCCCTGGCCCGATGTGGTTGCTGGTTTATACCGCCTGAAGAGCCGCTATGTCATTACCACTTTGTCCAATGGCAATGTTTCCCTGCTGACCAATATGGCAAAGAATGCTGGCCTACCCTGGGATGCAGTGCTTTCGGCAGAACTGGCAGGGCATTACAAGCCCGATCCTGCAGCCTATCTCAAGGCGGCAGAACTGCTCAGCCTGAGCCCGCAAGAAGTGTTAATGGTGGCAGCACATCCGAGTGATCTGCGCGCAGCTGCACGCACTGGTATGCGCACGGCTTACGTTATGCGGCCATTGGAGCGCGGACCAGGGCGAAATGTCGTGAGGGATGAAGACGGGGAGTTCGATTTTAATGCCACCAGCTTTCTTGATCTCGCAGAGCAGTTGGGAGCGTAATCATGGCTGGCGTCGAACTGGATAAAAATACAAGCGAGCGGGTAGTGGTCAGGCTACAGGAGTATTTCCAATCAGAGCTTGATCAGGAACTGGCGCAATTCAATGCCATGTTTTTGCTGGAATTTTTCGCGGAGCACATTGGCTGTTACTACTATAATCAGGGTCTGGCAGATGCCCTGGCTTGTGTGGAGTCGAAACTGGAGGATGTCAGGCAGAGTGTCTATGAATTGGAGCAGTTTCCGCTCAATGCCAACGAGATAAAATAACTCTTAATTGGGGCGGGTACGAAGTGGCAGTCGTATATAAAATGCGCTGCCCTCATTCTGGCGAGACTCGAAGCTCAATTCACCGCCCAACTTTTCTACAATGCGCTTGACGATTACCAGACCCAGGCCTGTACCGCTTGTTTCACGCTCGTCATCGGGTTGATTTTGCACTTCTTCGCGAGCAAATTCCTTGAATACGTGGCGCTGTAACTCCTCGCTCATACCGCGGCCGGTATCCTGTATCACAATCTCCACCCCCAGACTGTGTTTGAAATAGATTGCTTTATAGCCAATCAGAATGCGGCCCTTGTCGGTAAACTTGATGGCATTTGATAACAAACTGAGGATGACGTGCTGTAGTCGTATGCGGTCGGTCTGTACCAGCAAGTTATTGGAGGTAAACTGTGCATGAAGTTCCAATCCTTTCTCCAGGGCGGGTGTTGTCATCAAGGATTTTGTCTCGTTCAGAAACTTGGCCAGCTCTATTGGTTCGATCCTTAGTTCAAAATTGCTCGATTCCAGTTCCGCCATTTCCAGCAGGTCTTTAATGATGTTCTCCAGCTGTCCACTACGGGAAATAACCGTGTCCAGGTGACGTCTCGTACCGGCATCAATATTACTGGATTGTGCAGCGAGAAGCCGCTTGGAGCTTGATAGTATGGAATGTACAGGTGTGAGGAATTCTCTGGAAACGTTTTGTAAAAAAATCCGCTTTTGCCCTGGACTCCATTCTCGCCTGCATCAGTTCCTGATTCTTGTTGCGGAGAAACTCCATAACAGATAGCAGTAGTAGAATAGCCGCGATAACAGACATTGATTCGGCAACGATCTGAAAAGATTCTGCGCGAGTGACAAGTGTTAGCTTCTGAACCAGGTAAACCGAATGAGCGATTATTATCATCAACAAGGAAAAAAAAGGTAAACCGCTGCCCTTGATCCTTGCAGTGCCGTGATGCCTGCCGTAAGGAGAACAGCGATGGCAATCAGGAATGCGATGATCATCATCGGAGCAACGGTACTGGCACCAATCGCTGAGAAAGGTGCCATACTGTAAAACAGGGCAGCAGGAAGCATGAGCCAGGCACAGCCACGCAAAATTTGCTTGAGTAGTTTTTTGCCAGGCATCTTGTAATCCAGCGAGATACCTATTTTGCAAATACTTGCTACCAGAATATTGGCAGCTAACATTGACACTCGTGTGTTGAATTCAGATGTCTCACCCCAGAACCAAACACGCCCCATGCCGGTTTGGCCCAGAAAGAACAGTATGGCCCCGCCAAAAAACATCAATGTGCCAATAAGGTTCTTGTCTTTGGTGAATGTGTAAATACCTGCACATACAACAAGGCAAACAATAAATAGCGCAAACAGGGCGCCCAGAAAAGCTTGATGGGCTTGTTGTTGCGTGCTGAGTTCCGGCAGTGTGGTTAGTTTAAGTGGAATTTCCACGCCTCCCCCTGAAGTCGCGCGCAGATAGATTTGAATATCCATTCTGGTGGAGCCAGCATTAAAAAGGATAACTGGAAATCGGTAAGGATAGTCGAGTGCCGAGTAAGGAATCGTATCTCCTGCTATGGAAGTTCTCACCAGCTCATTGTTTCGTACAAAGTAAAACTCAACTCTGTCGAGCACTGGTGCTTCGAGGCTCAGGAGCAGTGATTCGTCGCCGAGGTTTTCACCTTTCAGGTTTATGTGAAACCAGTGCGCGGAACCCGACATACCCAAAGTGGGAATATTTTGGGTAGAACGCTCCCAGGGCAAGTCCCCTGCAAGAATGTCTTCGATAGTCAGTGTTCTATCTGGATCTTCGAAGTGATCAAGATATGGCCCCAGACTGACAGGGAGCTGATTTCTGGAGACATTCAGCTCCGCACCCCGGGCATTTTCTGCGATCAGCAGTAACAGGCAGATGAGAAAAATCCAGAAGTAGCAGGTTATCCAACTGCTGTCAGAGGGCAAATATTTGGTTTGTGTCAAATCACTATCCAGAACGTGTTGAAGCTTTATATCGGAGGGGAGACATTATATGCCATCCATGGTTGAGAAAAGCGTAATTTTGATGATTTGAGGCTTATATCCCGGATTTTGTTGACTATTTCTCCGCAGCATGTGAAATTTTCCAACCCATTCAAATCAATTTGCACCGGGAGTCTCGCTATGGGTTTACTTCGCAAAGCCACCTTGACCACGTCCGCGCTGGTCCTGCTCGCTTGTTCTGAGCAGGAACCTGTTGCGCCACCCGTAGATTCAGATGCAGGTGCAGCGATAACCGAGGCCCAAGTAGTTGTGGAAAACCCATTCTTCGATCCCAGCCCGCTGTTTTTTAATTATCCCCAGTTCGATCGTATCGACAATGCACATTTCCTGCCTGCGTTCGAGCGAGGTATGGCCGAACAAGTGGCAGAGATTGAGGCTATCGCTTCGCAGACAGAGGCGCCTACCTTTGCCAATACAATTGTTCCACTTGAGCTGACCGGGCAGGTACTAAATCGCGTTTCACGTGTGTTTTTCAGCCTTTCTGGCGCCCACACCAATGACGCAATCAGAGCGCTGGAACAACAGTTGGCGCCGGAATTATCAGCCCATTATGACGATATTTTGCTGAATCCGGATTTATTTGCGCGCGTTTCAGCTTTACATGAGCAACGCAATGCGCTTGGTCTGGATGCAGAATCAATCCGTCTTCTGGAAAAGCACTATACCGATTTTGTGCGCGCCGGAGCGGCGTTGTCGCCATCAGAACAGACTCGATTGCGAGAGATCAATGCGCAATTGGCCTTGCTGGGCACGCAATTCAGCCAGAACGTACTCAGCGAAGTTAATGAAGTGGCGATCGTTGTGGATGACAGAGAAGCCCTGACCGGCATGAGCAACGCTATGATACAGGCGGCTGCAGACGAAGCTGAATCCAGAGACATGCCAGGCCAATATGTAGTGCCTTTGTTGAATACGAGTCAGCAACCGCCCCTGGCGGTGTTACAAAACCGCGAGCTGCGCGAACGGATTCTAACAACCTCTTTATCGCGAGGTAGCCGCGGGGGCGAATTTGACAACAGGGCAATCGTGTCTGATGTGCTTTCTTTGCGCGCTGAACGTGCACGCATGTTGGGTTATGAGAATCATGCGCAGTATATTCTGGAAGAGCAGACGGCGGGCACAGTTGCTGCAGTGAATCAGCGTCTTTCTGAATTGATTCCTCCTGCTGTAGCTAATGCCAGACAAGAGGCGGCAGATTTGCAGGAAATGATCGAGGCCGAAGGCTATGATTTTGAACTGCAGGCATGGGATTGGGATTTCTATGCAGACAAACTGCGAGCAGCACGATACGAGTTTGATGCAAATGAACTCAGACCTTATTTTGAACTTGATAACGTATTACAACGAGGCGTCTTCTACGCGGCCGAACGTTTGTATGGGATAACCTTTGAAGAGCGTTTCGACCTCCCTGTATATCAGGAAGATGTGCGTGTATTCGAAGTATTCGATTCTGTTGGCACGACGTTGGCAATATTCATTGCCGATTTTTATGCGCGTCCCACCAAGCGTGGTGGTGCCTGGATGAACTCTTATGTATCGCAAAATGATCTGCTGAATACACAACCGGTTGTAGCCAATCATCTGAATATTACAGAACCGCCAGCTGGTGAGCCGACACTACTGACCTACGATGAAGTTACCACCATGTTCCATGAGTTCGGACATGCCCTGCATGGCATGTTCTCCAATGTGCAGTATCCCTATTTTTCCGGCACGTCCGTACCGCGGGATTTTGTTGAGTATCCATCGCAAGTCAACGAGATGTGGGCTGATTGGCCTGAAGTGCTTGAAAACTACGCAGTGCATTATGAAACAGGTGAGCCGATGCCGCCTGAGTTACTGCAGCGTTTCGTTGCCACCCAACAGTTCAACCAGGGTTACGCGACAACAGAGTATCTGGCTGCCTCCCTCGTTGATCAGGCACTGCATCAACTGGGACCAGATGAGGTTCCCACAGCAGATGAGTTGATGAGCTTTGAGGCGCAGGCACTGGAGCAGGCTGGTATCGCAGTGCCACAGGTCCCGCCGCGTTACCGCGTGACTTATTTCTCTCATATAATGGGAGGCTATTCAGCGGGGTATTATTCATACATCTGGAGCGAGGTCCTCGATGCTGACACCGTGGAATGGTTTCGAGAAAACGGCGGCTTGTTGCGAGAGAATGGTGATCATTTTCGCCGCACTTTGTTATCGCAGGGCGGAAGTCAGGATGCCATGACATTGTTCAGGAACTTCCGAGGACGTGAGCCGGACGTAACGCCATTACTCGAGCGCCGCGGCCTGAACTAACGCGCTGCGGCTGCCATCGTTGCCACGCGGTGGCCACTGATAGTGAGCAACATTTGGCTGATTTCAACCCAGGGGTCAGCCAGGCTCATGCCTTTGATAGATTGATCCACGCGTCTTGCCTGTTCCAATAACTGCCAGATATCGGTTGTGTTCAAACGTCGCAGTGCACTGCTAACAGCCTGTTTGCGATTGAACCAGACATGTGCTGCTTGCACGATACCTGCTATTGCCTGGCCCTGATCGCGCTTCTCAATCATCGGTAGCAGGTTGCGCAGTTCCCGCGTCAGCGCGGAGAGGATGACCAGAGGGAATGTTCCCTCACTGCGAAGTCCTGCCAGCATGCGCTGTGCACGCGCGGCTTCGCCAGATAACGCAGCATCTACCATGTGATAGGCATTAAACCTGGCGCTGTCGGCGACGACCTGCATGACTGTCTTGCCATCGAGTTGAATCGGTTGACCGACATCCACGTTCGCCAGCAATTTTAGTTTTTCAATTTCCTGCATGGCGGCGAGTAGATTACCTTCCACTTTATCCATGAGCAGGCCTATTGCTTCACTGTCTGGTTGTATGCCAGCTGCGATTAATCTTTTTTCCAGCCAGGGTCCGAGATTCTCTCTATTCACGGGCCATATCTGCACGATTGTGGATTTGGCTTCAATCGCCTTACACCATTTGGTTTTTAGCGTGCTGGCGTCTAGCCGGGGGCTGCTGATCAACACTACCAGATCAGGATTGGGCTCCTGGATAAAAGTCTGCAATGCGGTTTTGCCGGCTTCTTCCAGTTTGGCGCTGGTAAGACGTAGTTCCAGGATTTTTTGTGCGGCAAAAAGTGAAAGGTTGTTCACCTCATGTGCAAAGTCTTCCCAGTTAAAATTTTTGTCAACATCGAAAACTTCGCGCTCAATAAACCCAGCCTCGCGAAAATAGGCGCGTACGACATCTGCGGCTTCCTGCATGAGAAGTGGTTCATCACCAGTCAGCCAATACAGGGAAGTGGGCGCTTTTTGCAGGGATCTCGCCAATTGCTCAGATTTAATCTTCATAGCATGGTTTCAGTTTATTGCCCGGCGGCCAGTCTTCGCATCACCCGATTGACCAGATCGCGGCGCATTTCATCGAGAATAATTTCAACTTCTTCGCGGTTGCCTGCCAGATTCTCTATATCCTCAAAATAGTTACGCTCCACCACGAGTGTTTGAGGAGCAATCAGTACATTGCCGTCCTGCGTCAAAGCCATAGTCACTGAAAGGCGCACTTCGTATTGCGCTGCGCGAGCTCGCGGGTTGATGCTAACGGGACGATTGGCTCTGACTTCAGGCCCTAATATCAAGGTCGGCGCTGTGCCCGGACTTGTGGCAAGATCCACATTGGCAACCGCGAGGCTGCGAGACATAAGCCGCGAGAATTCGCTATTGGGCTGTTGGTATTCGAGATAGAGACTGGGATAGGTGGCAGTAATAACATCGCTGCCACGCAGGCTGTAACCGCAGCCTTGCAGCAGCCCACAAAGCAGTAAAGTGAGCGGCAGCAGCGCCAATTGATGTCTAGCTGATGACAATATTAACCAACCGTCCCGGAACTACAATTACCTTTCGAACCGTACCAGTTTCGGTGTATTTCTGCACTGCCTCATTGCTGAGGGCGGCTGCTTCCAGTGCCGCCTTATCCAGCCCGGCATCGACTTCCATGCGACCACGGAGTTTACCGTTGACTTGCAGCACAATGAGCATGGAGTCCTGCTTAAGTGCGGTTTTGTCGACTTTCGGCCAGGTTGCATCCATCGCAGTACCTTCGTGCCCGAGCTGCTGCCATACTACATGAGAGAAGTGTGGCACGATCGGAGCAAGCATGAGAATGACTGCCTCAAGCGCTTCCTGCAACACCCGGCGATCAACTTCAGTCTGCTTGTCTTTGGCAAAGCTTGAAATGGTGTTCAGTAACTCCATGCAGGCAGCAATCGCTGTATTAAATGTTTGTCGCCGGGCATAGTCGTCCGTGACCTTGCTAATTGTCTGATGAGTCTTCAGGCGCATTTCCTGTTGCGCATCATCGAGCTCGTCACCTGTAAATTTCCCGACCTTGATTGGTTCGTGGTCGCTGATGACACGCCAGAGGCGTTTGAGAAATCTGTGCCCGCCCTCAACGCCGCTATCTGACCAGTCAAGCGATTGATCGGGTGGTGCAGCGAACATAACGAACAGGCGCACGGTATCGGCACCATATCTTTCGATCAGTGACAACGGATCGACAGTGTTGCCTTTGGATTTGGACATCTTGCTACCGTCTTTCAACACCATGCCCTGGGTCAGCAGTCGTTTGAAAGGCTCATCAGAATCCAGCAGCCCCTCGTCGCGCATCAATTTGTGAAAGAACCGCGCGTATAACAAATGCAATATGGCATGTTCAATACCGCCAATATATTGATCTACGGGCAGCCAGTATCGTGCTCGTTCATCCAACATGGCATTGTCCTGGTCCCGACACGTATAACGCGCGTAGTACCAGGAAGATTCCATAAAAGTGTCAAAGGTATCAGTTTCACGTGTCGCTGCCCCCTGGCATTCGGGGCAGTTAGTGTTATACCAGTGCGCCATCTTGGCCAGAGGTGAGCCGCCCTCGTCAAATTCTATTTCTTCTGGCAGTACGACAGGCAAATCCTTGTCTGGTACCGGCACAGCCCCGCACTTGCCGCAATGAATAATGGGAATCGGCGCGCCCCAATAGCGCTGGCGCGAAACGCCCCAGTCACGCAAGCGAAAGTTAACTGTTTTATGGCCACGCCCCAGTTTATGCAAAGCGCTTTCGATGGCGTCGAACGCAGCCTGGAATTCCAGACCATCGAACTCGCCTGAGTTGATGAGTCTGCCTCGTTCTACAAAGGCGGCATCATCGAGATCACATTCAATGTCTTCGCTGATTGGTTCTATGACCTGCTTGATGGGCAGATCGTATTTTCTGGCAAATTCGTAGTCACGCTGGTCATGTGCCGGGACTGACATGACAGCACCCGAGCCGTAGCTCATCAGGACAAAATTAGCGACATAGATGGGCACTTCGTCGCCCGTGAGTGGATGGATGGCCTTTAAACCTGTATCCATGCCTGCCTTTTCCATGGTGGCCATATCTGCTTCAGCGACGCTGACTTTGCTTTGTTCTTCGATAAATCTGGTCAGCGCAACTTTGCCCTCGGCTGCTTTTACTGCCAAAGGATGCTGCGTGGCAATGGCAACGTAGGTAGCTCCCATCAATGTATCTGGCCTCGTGGTAAACACTGTCAGCTTGCTTAACTCAGGATCGGCTTCATCAGCCACAGTGAAATCAAGTTCAACACCTTCTGACCTGCCTATCCAGTTTTCCTGCATGGTTTTGACTTGCTCGGGCCAACCATCGAGTTTGGCCAAATCGTCCAGCAATTCCTGGGCATAGTCTGTAATTTTGATGAACCACTGGGGAATCTTGCGTCGTTCGACAACGGCGCCCGAACGCCAGCCTCTGCCATCGACGACTTGCTCATTGGCAAGCACAGTCTGATCGACCGGATCCCAGTTAACTTCCGCTGCTTTTTTATAGACCAGGCCTTTCTTGAAAAGGCGTGTGAAAAACCATTGCTCCCAACGATAGTAATCAGGATGGCAAGTGGCAATTTCCCGACTCCAGTCATAAGCATAACCGAGCCGCTGTAACTGTTCCCGCATGTAGTCGATGTTGCTATAGGTCCAGCCTGCAGGTGCTACCTTGTTCTGTATTGCTGCATTTTCCGCAGGTAAACCGAAAGCGTCCCAGCCCATGGGTTGCAGGACATTCTTGCCCTGCATGCGATGAAAACGGCTTATTGCGTCTCCAATGGAGTAATTGCGCACATGCCCCATATGGAGATGGCCGCTGGGGTAAGGGAACATCGAGAGGCAGTAGAATTTTTCTCGACTGTCATCTTCGGAAACGGCGAAGCTCTCGTGGTCTTCCCAGTAGGCTTGTGCAGTGGATTCGACCTGCTGGGGATCGTATTTATAGGAGGGGGTGTTCATGTTGTAAAAACGTTAATTAACTGAATTTTTTAGGATTTTGACCCTAATTTGTCAAAGCAGGCAAGCATAACCCAGACGCGACTTTACAGGTAGTGGCTAGAGGAAAAAACTTTGACTTAGGCCATGAAAGTTTAGAATACTGAAGTTGGTCTTGGATGTTACGGGTGTTTAATTCCAACACGTGAATGAGAACACATTTCTGCCGTCCCTCATCGCGTAGAAAGGGGTTTAAACCCAGTAATAGTGAGCCAGAGGAACTTTTTATGCAGATTAAAGAATTAAAACAAATCAACTACTGGGCTAACGCGACCCCGACAACTGCTCTAATGGCAACGAGTGCAGCTTTCGCAGATTTCGAGGATTGGCAAATCGAGGAATTTTTCACCAATGCCGATGGCACGATTCAATATATCGAGCTGTCCACTGTAGCTACCGCCCAGGACGATTTGGATGGAGTATCCCTGGAATTTATATCTATAGCCGGTAACAGTACTTTCGAATTCGATCGGGATCTGGAAGGTGATACCGCTAACCGCAGCCTGTTGCTGGCAACCGCCGGGTTTGAGGTCGTCACCGGGCTGGCGCCTGACTTTGTTCTGCCAGATGGGTTTATGTCTATCGGAGGTGGAATTCTTGATTATGCCAATGGGGAAGACACGGTCACATACACAGCTGCACAATTGCCCATCAATGGTGAGCAGGCTTTAAATGATGCGTTATCTCCGATTGTCCCGTCCCCTACGAATTATGCTGGAGAAGGGGGTGCTATTTTATCAATACCAGTTGATGCTGCATTCAACGCGACGTCATCTGTTTTGAATTTGCCGGTATTAGATGTCCCTGGTATCGGTGTGGCAAATGTCTCATTCGATGTCGACCTGGACGCGGTGGAGTTTGTGCTACGCGACGATTTCTACTTATTCGGTAACGGCATTGAAGCGGGTTCGTCTGCTGCGGTGTTGCAGGGAGATGGCGTGCTATATATTCCCCGGTTGCCTGTTGGAAATGATCTATTCGAATTTAATCTTCAATTAGTAAGTGAAGATCCGGTTACTTTCGCCAATCCAGCGATTCTGAGTGTTGGAAATATTCCCGCAGAACCAGAGCCAGGACCAACCGCATTAGAGCAAAGTATTTCACGTGGTCAGGTGCAGTTTGCGGGGCAATGTACAGATTGTCATGGCAATTCCGGAACTGGTGGCATCGGGCCTAACCTTACCATTAGCAACCTCAATACTTTTGACGCGCTGAGAAGCTATATTAATTCCAACATGCCACAAGCTGGGTTTGGTTTTGGCCGCAGTCCATCAGATTGCACTGACACTAGTTCCACTTGTGCCACAGATGTGGCGAACTACATTATTAATGTGCTGCAGTAGAGCTTGTTGCGAAAAATTAGTAGTTTGCGTTGAAGCTCAACAGATTTAAACTGAGTGTTTTTTGCGGGTATTTACCAGCGCGGTCGTGACTTTTATCAGCTTTATCTGGCGACTATCGGCATTGAGCACAGTGATCAGGAAAGGGCCAATATTAATAGTTTCGCCGCGTTCCGGTATGTGGCCAAATTGCTGCAGAACCAGTCCGCCGACGGTAGTGAATTCCTGGTCACTGAATTCAGTTTTGAAATAAGTATTGAATTCATCGACAGGGGTTAAAGCTTTAACAATGTGGTTGTCTTCATCAAATTTCTTGATGTAATTCTCGTCATCCACATCATATTCGTCTTCTATCTCTCCGACGATTTGCTCCAAAACATCTTCAATGGTCACCACACCGCAGACGCTGCCATATTCGTCGATGACTATAGCCATGTGTTGACGAGTTTCGCGAAATTCTCGAAGCAGTACATTGAGTCGTTTGCTTTCGGGTACAAACGTTGCCGGCCGGACTATATCCTTGATATTGAATTTATCAATCCCACTATTCAACATTAACGGTAACAAGTCCTTGGCCAATAATATCCCCATGACGTTATCCACATTCTCACCGATTACCGGAAACCTGGAATGGGAAGCTTTTGTTACCAGTTCTACTATTTCCTGAGCAGGCAGTTTGGCTGGAACTGTAACTACCTGGGAGCGAGGTATCATGATGTCACGTACTTGCATTGAAGACACTTGCAAGGCGCCTTCAATAATACTTAATGCGTCCGCATCCAGTACCTGATCCTGCTCAGCATTGCGTATCAGCTCCAGCAGGCTCTTGGTATCGGTAGGTTCGTCAGAAAAGACTTGTGCAATTTTATCGATCCATGACCTGGGTCGTGGATCGATACTAGATTGGTCGTCAGCCATGGGCCGGGATTTCTCCGTCAACTAAGTGCACTCGATTACCCTATCAAATAAGGGTTGGGGAATCCAAGCCTTTCCAGTGCAATTATCTCGAGACCCTCCATAGCACGTGCGCTGGCGTCTTCCTGATGGTCGTGACCCAGCAAGTGCAGCGTTCCGTGAATGATGAGGTGAGCCCAATGAGCGGGCAGGCCCTTTTTTTGCTGTTCAGCTTCGGTTTCCACCAGGTTTGAACAGATAACAATATCTCCCAATGCCTGATAGCCTAGTGCTTCTACGGCCGATTGGGGCATCTCAGTAGGAAATGACAGGACATTGGTGGGTCCATTTTTGGAGCGGAACATCGTGTTCAGCGCTGCAGACTCATCAGTTCCCACGAATCTCAGGCTAACGCTGACAGCGCCGCTGACACTACTCTGTTGCAGTGCCTGGTTAATCCATGCCTCACATTGGGCCTGATCAGGCTCCCAACTCGCGGTCGCACCGCGACTGATCTCAACCGTCACTTTCATGGCGCTGTGGATGATCGGAATTGCCCAGTGAGGAAACCGATTGGCGATCGAATTCATCATAAGCTTCGACAATGCGTTGTACGAGGCGGTGTCTTACGACATCTCTGGCATTAAAGTAAGTAAACCCAATCTCGGGAATATCCTTTAAAACCTTCGATACATGCACCAATCCGGAACGAGTCCCTTTGGGCAGGTCGATCTGGGTAACGTCCCCGGTAATTACCGCGGTGGAACCAAATCCTATCCTGGTCAGGAACATTTTCATTTGCGCAGTTGTAGTGTTCTGGCTTTCATCGAGGATAATAAAAGAGTTATTGAGTGTGCGGCCGCGCATATATGCCAGAGGCGCGACCTCGATGACATTCTTTTCGATCAAGCGACCTACCTTTTCGAAGCCAAGCATTTCATAGAGAGCGTCATATAATGGGCGCAGGTATGGGTCGATTTTCTGGCTCAGGTCGCCCGGCAAGAAACCCAGCTTCTCTCCAGCCTCCACGGCAGGGCGCACCAACAACAGGCGATTAACCTGTTCGGTCATGAGTGCATGCACCGCGCAGGCAACGGCCAGATAGGTTTTACCAGTGCCCGCCGGGCCAATACCAAAATTGATATCGTGTTGCTGAATTCCAGCGACATACTGTTGTTGATGCGATCCGCGCGGCTTGACCGAAATCCTGGGTGTCTTTATCAGAGTCATTTGTTCTGGCGGGATGGCACCACTGGAGTCCGCATTGAGTTCCTGCAAGGCAAGGTGAATGATGCCAGGGTTTAAAGACCCGTCTTGTTCGGTAGCTATATAAAGCGACTCAAGCAGCTGACTGGCGCTGGAAACAGCGTTCTCCGGCCCGGTTAGCTGGAAAACATTACCCCTTTGTTGAATTTTAAGTGCGAGGGAGGCCTCGATCTGATGAATGTGTTCATTCAGTCTGCCGCATAAATTGGCTAGCCGTTGTGCATTATCCGGCACCAATGTGAGGCTTTCAGTGTAGAAAGTCATTAAAAACGTGATCCTCGCTGTCTACAGATTGGGACAGTATAGCAATGTGAAATGAATATGGACTATACCCGGGGGTTTTTTGTGTAATCACACAAGTTCGCCCAATAGTGAATTGGGTAGCGCATCGGTAATTCGCACATTGGTAAACTGCCCTACAAGCTCGTGATCATCACAGCGGAAATTGACCACACGATTATTCTCAGTACGGCCCTGCAGCGCGCCAGGGTCTTTGCGGGAAGGTCCGGTTACCAGGATTGATTCAACTCCACCAACCATGGATTGGCTTATAGCATTGGCCTGCTTTGTAATCTGTGATTGCAGCGTGGCAAGCCTGTGCTTCTTTTCTTGCTCGGGTGTGCTGTCGGGCAAGTCCGCAGCGGGCGTTCCAGGTCGTGCGCTATAAATAAAGCTAAATGACGTATCGAACCCGATTTCAATGATCAGGTTCATTGTGTCTTCGAAATCTTTATTGGTTTCTCCGGGAAAGCCTACAATGAAATCAGAGGAAAGACTGATGCCAGGTCTTATTGCGCGTATCTTGCGGATTATGGATTTATACTCCAGCGCGGTATGACCACGTTTCATGGCGGCAAGGATGCGATCAGAGCCACTCTGCACAGGCAGGTGCAGATGGCTTACCAGTTCGGGTACCTGGGCATATGCCTCTATCAATGATGACGAGAATTCCAGCGGGTGAGAAGTGGTAAACCGTATCCGTTCAATGCCTTCTATAGCGGCAACGTAATTAATCAATAGTGCCAGGTCTACGATTTCCCCCTCGTGACTAAGGCCTCTGTAGGCGTTAACGTTTTGCCCCAGCAAATTGATTTCACGTACACCCTGGTCTGCCAGATGAACTGCTTCTGCCAGCACATCATCAAGCGGGCGACTGACCTCTTCTCCACGCGTGTAGGGCACGACACAAAAGCTGCAATACTTGCTACAACCTTCCATTATAGTCAGGAAGGCCTGGCAGGAATCGGCATCAGGTTGTGGCAGGCGGTCAAATTTCTCAATTTCAGGGAAGCTGATATCCACTACCGGCGAGCCGCTTCCGGAAGTGTTCAGCATTTCCGGTAGTTTATGCAGGGTCTGCGGGCCAAATACAACATCCACGTAAGGTGCGCGTTTGCCAATTGCTTCTCCTTCCTGACTTGCTACACAGCCTCCGACGGCAATCTTGAGATTGGGATTGTCTTGCTTGAGCGCACGCCATCGACCAAGCTGGTGGAAGACTTTTTCCTGCGCTTTTTCGCGGATCGAACAGGTATTGAGCAGCAGTACGTCAGCCTGTTCGGGAGAGTCTACCTGCACAGCCCCATTGGTTTCGCGCAACAGGTCGATCATGCGAGCTGAATCGTATTCGTTCATCTGGCAGCCATGGGTCTTGATAAAGACCCGTGTTGCTTTGCCACTGCTTGTTTTGCTGGAAACTGTCACACTTTACCTGTTGTTTTAAAATTCGTTACATCATAGTGTCGAGCGAATGTCCGACCCCGACAAAAAGGGGCGTGATTATAACAGCATTTCTGGCCTGCAATTAATGCTATAAGGCATTACTATGACTTGAAATTCTCCCATTTAGCCGGATATTAGGGAGGCAGAGTATGATGTGGGGCAGCGGAATCGAACGGTTTTTCTGCCGAGCTCCTGTTTTCAGCGGCTAATTTCGCGTAAGAGATTGATTTAATGGCTAATTCTTCAGAGATCTACAAAATCACTTTCCTCAATAAAGGCAAGGTTTATGAGGTATTTGTCAAACAGGTTTATCAGAGTGACCTGTATGGCTTTATCGAAATCGAAGACTATGTGTTCGATGAACGCAATAAAATGGTGGTCGATCCCAGTGAGGAAAAGCTTAAAACTGAATTTGCCGGCGTACGCCGCAGCTTTATTCCGATTCAGGCCATCATTCGCATTGATGAAGTCGACAAAAGCGGCGTGAGCAAGATCTCCAATGGCGATAACATTACTCCTTTCCCGGTGTCATTCACTGGTAGCAAAATAGACACAACTCGTGATTCCTGACCCAGTCGGGCATTCAGGATAGTCATTTGACCGTCCAAACTCACCCTTACGCGGAACTCTCTCCTGAGGCTGTGCTTGATGCTGTTGAATCTTTTGGATTCGACATAGATGCGCGCGTCTTTGCGTTAAATAGTTATGAGAACAGGGTTTACCAGGTTGGCCTGGCCGACGGCCGCTTCATAGTGGTCAAGTTCTATCGCCCAGGGCGTTGGTCACTTGAACAAATTCTGGAGGAACACCAGTTTTCCAGGGAACTGCAGGACCTTGAAATACCGGTGATCGCGCCAATGGAATTCAGGGACTGTGGTTCACTCCAGCTCTGGAATGGGTTTCAGGTTGCTGTGTTCCCACATTTCGTAGGGCGGCCTCCGGAGTTGGACAATCTGGACAATTTGTTGGTGATGGGACGTTTTATCGGTCGCATTCATGCCGTTGGTGCGATGTCCCGATTCGAACACCGGCCCGCTCTTACAGTTGAGAAATTTGGGCTGGCCAGTCGTGAGTTTATCTTGCAAAACGACTTCCTGCCTAGTGATCTTGTCGCAGCTTATGACAGTTTGACTGTTAACTTATTGGCCAGGATTGAAGATGCTTTTGCGCAGAAAAAGATTCACACCTTACGAATTCATGGCGACTGCCATATGGGCAATGTGCTCTGGAAAAATGATACGCCGAATTTTGTGGATTTTGATGACACCATGACCGGGCCGGCGATTCAGGATTTATGGATGCTGCTAAGTGGTGATCGCAATCAGCGACAAGCACAATTGCTCGATATCGTAGAGGGTTACAATGAATTTCACGACTTTCGTCCAGGTGAGTTGGTATTGGTGGAACCACTGCGTTGTCTGCGTATGATGCATTACGCTGCCTGGCTAGCGAGACGATGGCAGGATCCCGCTTTCCCCCTGAGCTTTCCCTGGTTCAATACCGAGCGCTACTGGGCTGATCATGTGCTGGAATTGCGAGAACAGGCGGCAATGCTGGAAGAGCCACCGCTTGAACTGATGTAACTCAAGCAGTTGCCTGTTCGTCAGTCGCAGTTTGTGCTGCAGCCAGTGGCGCGAGTCCTTCACCACCGACATCCTCTTCCTGAGTCATATAAACATGAGGCAGGCCGCTGTCTTTGAGATACTTGATGCCTGCATCCCGTGATTTGAGCATGGCAATGGTTGCCATCGAACCCGCCACAGTGCTCAGGTTCGCCGCGACGCTAACAGCACGCAACCCTTCGCAGGGCCAACCGGTCTTTGGATTAATGATGTGGCTGTAACGTTTGCCTTCGTGTTCAAAGCAACGCGCATAGTCCCCACTGGACGCGATACCACCTGAACCTAGGTTGATCTTGGCCATTAGTGTATCGGGCTTTCTTGGGTCGACAATGCCTACTGGCCAGGGACTATCGTCAGGTTTTGGCCCGATAACCGCGAAGTCACCCCCGAGGTTAACCAGGCCATGAGTGATACCCAGGCGTCTGGCATTGCTTGCGACTGCATCTGCTGCGTATTCCTTGACGATGCCACCAAGATCAATGGACATACCCGCTGGTAAATGGAGGCGCGATTTTTTCCAGTGTAGGCGGTGAAAACCAATGTGTTCCAACGCGCTATCTATCTGTGCCTGGGTTGGAACCCTTGCATTGCGGAAATCCCAGAGTTGGGCGAGTGGGGCAGAGGTGATATCAAATAACCCTTCGCTTTCTTCAAAACAGGCCAGTGCATGTTCCAGAAGCCTATAGGTTTCTGAATCAAGTCGGATACCCAGGCTATCTCCCGCGGAATAATTAATCGCAGTGAGATAGCTGTCTCGAAGAAACCTGGAATATTTTTTCTCAAGGCGCACGACTTCAGCAGCGAGGCGCCTGCTGGCTTTTTTCGCCTCGATGGTGGAGTCGGAGTAAAATTGCAGTTCGCATGGACTGCCCATGGCCTGGAAGCCAAATCGTCTTAATGTAGCTTGCATGGTAGTTTTAAAAAGTGTAGTCGAATCCCACTGACAATCGTGTATAGCTCACGAGTGCCGTACTTGGTAGCGCCACAGTGTAACCGCTGTACTTCTCTTTAGCCACATAGCGTTCGGCGGTCAGTGTGCCTGTCCAGACGCCCCAATTTTTCACAACACTAAATCCACCGCTAATGGCGCCAAATGCTGCAAGTCGGTAATCACTGGACTGATATTGATCGGACGACGTGAATGGGTTGTCGATATTGGTGAAGAATTTGGCAGCGGACTGCGTGTAGTAACGTATATTAGGAATAATGCGCCAATCGTCCGGGAG
>CAYOND010000010.1:0-37239 GCA_964405225.1 uncultured Pseudohongiella sp. | reverse complement strand
AGGTTTTGATGCCATGCAAAATCTAAAGTGTGGGAGCTGACGCCAAAGTCATCATGATATAAACGATAGTTGACATGGGCAGCTGCTTCAGCTTCAACAAAAAAATGCCTGAAGGAACTTGACCAGGCGAATTGGGTTTTGTCATCTGGCCTGACATCGAACAGTTTGTAGGGATCGCTTAGATACCCGGATTGTTCAGTAATGCTCAGTGCTGTTTGTACTGTCGTGGTCTGATTAATAATCTGACTAACAGACAACACCAGGGAAGTGCTTTGCTTGGATTCGCTTGCAACACGATTGAATAGGGAGGCATCGGTGGGAAAGATATCGTCTGCAGAGTGGCTAAACCCCAATCCAATAGTTGTCAGGTCATTATTAAAGTGGCGTTCGCCACTTAAGCCGATATAACGAGCCCGGTAGTCATCTTCTTCAGAGTAACCAATATTGCCACCGATGCTGCCATTTTCGAGGTAATACCGTGCCCCAATTGCAAGTTCCGAGCGTCGATCCCGAATACCACTAGCGCCACTTAGATTAACTACTGGTTCGCCATCGAGACCTGTTGAGGTAAACCAGGGAGAAGCGCCACTCAGCGACTCATAATTGCCGTCCACTTGCAGGGCCATATTGCGCCCCCATGGCGTAATTAACTGAAATTGGTGAACATCGATATCATAGCGCTCGAGTTCACCGAAAGGTGCTTCTGTGCGCGACAGATCGTCTTCTTTGTAGTTGGAGAATTTGTATGAAAATGTACTATCCAGGGGAGGCGCGTCTCCCTGGGAAATGCCTGGTAATGCCAGGGCGGTAGTGGAAAGTGCTATAAGACTGCGTGAGTAGTGAGTTTTCACAGGCTCTGTCGCCTCGCGAATATGTGGTTAGTTACAGCCACAGCCACCGCCGGCGGCACTACTGCCTCCAGAAGAGGCTTCTTTGCTGAAAAAAATATGATCGTTCAGCGCACTTTCCAGTGGATCGCTATCCCAGGCCATTTCGTCGCGTGCCAGGTATCCGCGCTCCCAGGGCCGAACCTCGACGCAGCCACTGATCATCGCAAACGCCAGGAAAAGAGCTAAAACTCTGGGTAACTGTTTCATTGTGCAGCGAGGAGCTCTTGTACTTCGGCTTCAATCACTTCCATGTCGCCGTCGCGAAAGCCCATATGAACCAACTTGACGGTCCCGTCTGTATCGATCAGGTAGGAAGTCGGCATACCGAATACTTCATAAAGCTCGGGGACTACGCCGTCGGGGTCAGCCGGTATCAGAAAATCCAGGGGAGTATCGATAAGCCACTCGGTTCCATCCTCTATCGGATTGTCTACGTTGACCGCAACGACCTCCAGGCCCTGATCTTTATAACGGTGGTACATATCGTTATACAGGGGCAATGATTTCAGACAGGGAGCACACCACGAAGCCCAAAAATCCAGATAGACGACTTTGCCTCTCAGGTCACTCAGGGTGATGTCCGCGGCTTCTGCATGAATTGACGGCAGAGTGAAGTCAGGCGCAATGTCACCTTCTTCGGCAGCATACACTGAGCCAGCCAATCCAAGTGCCAGAGTCAATGTCATTAATGTGGTGTTTTTGATTTTCATCGCCATTCCTTCTTGATTGGTGAGCTGCTATGACCAGCAATGGCCACAAGCGAATATTGCTTTACTAATAGAGTATCAGGGGCTTTGCAAACAACGACCCAACTGAGCAGGATAATCTTTCAGTGATGACTATAACGCAGCGGGCCGAAATACGTCTACTTCACGAGATTGCCATGGCTGGCGAGGAATCTGCGAGACTGCGTATCATCTGTCGCCAACGCTTGCGCTGCATGCGGAGCTTGAACTGGAGTTCATGGTAGCGATCTCGCAGGGCAAGGATCTCCCAGTGATTGAGCGACTCCTGCAATTGTTTGCCGCGCGCCTCGTACCACGCCTGGCGGTGTTCAGACCAAAGTTGCAGCGTTTGTTGGAGCTGCTCGTATTCCTGTTCCAGAAGATTTCGCAGTTTCTCTGACAAATCAAGTTTCAGGCATCGTTCAGTCGCGGATTGATACTGCAGCTCCAATTTGGCTTTTTCGATTTGTGCCGTAGAGCAGCGTTTGAGGTCGCGTGTAAGTCCAAACCACGACAGCGTGCGAATCATCCATTTGGTTGGGTCAAAATGCCACCATTTAATACCGTTGCGATAATCCCATTGAAAGGTGTGGTGGTAATTGTGATAGCCCTCACCGTAGGTAAATAAAGCCAGTACTGGATTGTCCCGTGCTGAACTTTTTCTGCTGTAGGTTTGGAAGCCCCACATGTGCGCTATTGAATTGATTAAATAGGTCAAATGCTGACTCAAAACCAGCCGCAACAAGCCGCCCAATAACAAACCAGCGATAATGTCACCGTGAATCCAGCCAAGTAATGCGGGCAATCCAATATTGGTCAATAAAACCAGCGTAAGATAGTTACGGGATTGCCACATGACAATCGGGTCTTTCTGTAAATCCTGCGCGTTGGAGAAATCAGTTTTGCCACTCTCATAGCGCCGCAACATCCACCCCATATGAGAAAACCAGAAGCCTCTTGATGCGGAATAGGGATCGCGTCGATCGTCATCAACATGTTGATGGTGACGCCGGTGATCCGAAGCCCAGTTCAGTATATCGTTCTGTAATGCGCAAGCCCCGCCAATAGCAAACATTACGCGAACAATTGGATGGGCTTTATATGTTTTGTGCGACCACAGGCGATGATAACCGGCGGTTATCGACATCCCGCAAAATCCCATCAATAAAATAAATACGAGCCACTCATACAAATCGTAGCCGAAATAAAAGCCATACAGAGGCACAAGGGTTATCGCGAATATAGGGGTGAGAGTGAACAGAACCGTATTAGTCCAGTTGATTGGGGCTTTTTCCATGTACTGCAGCTCCGCGAATCGCTATGCAAATATGGGTCTAGGATACTAGATCATAGTGTGATTTAGACAGATATTTTTAACTCTATTCGATAATTCTTGCCAGTTACGGCATTATCAGCCGATTCCCGAATAATCTGGTATGGCGCTATGGAAGAAAGATTAACTGAACTGGAGAGTCGCTACAGTTTTCAAGAAGACCTGTTACAGGAACTGAATAAAGTTGTGACAAGTCAGGGTAACCAAATTGACATGCTGATAGCCCAAATCAGGCATTTGCATGGCCAGGTTAAAGACCTGCACGAGCAGTCTGACAAGCATTCATTAGGTAGTAATACTGAAGAAAAACCGCCTCACTACTAAGCGTGGAGAGGCGGCTGTATTTATCTGGCTAGCTGGTAGCAGCGACGTCTTCAGCCTGTAATCCTTTATCACCCTGACTTACTGTGAATTCGACACGCTGGCCATCGCGCAATACGCGATGTCCATCGCCTCTGATAGAACGAAAGTGGACAAACACATCATCTCCACTGTCTCGTGTGATAAACCCAAATCCTTTGTTGGCATTAAACCATTTCACATTGCCCGCTTCCCTGTCGCTGGATTCTGATGTATTGGCCACATACTCCTGACCAAGTAGACCACGCCAACTTGTAGCCAGGAATGTATAAACGAAAATACTGGCGACAAACAGCAAAAGGTTATTGTTGTCTATTTGTACGTTCTGATTACTTATTATATAGAGCGGAATGGTGCTTAAAGCAGTCATAACGGCGGCGATTAGAATAGATTTGTTCATATTTAAACTCGGTAACTCTTCTTGTTTGAATTGTATTTACTCGTTGCGCCTTTAAGGTGGTGGCAGGCGCAGCGATTGCGTAATATTCGCGCCATTCAAAATACACGACCTGATATATAAATCAAATGCGTTACTTGCGTTAAGGTGCGGAATTTAATTGATTTTCCTTAAGCTTCAATTCAGCTAGCGGCTGCTAATTTGGCATTCTGAGAGCACCATAGTGCTCACGATGGCCGGTTGTGGTTGGAGCAGATACTGAAGACAGGTGCTCAACTGTGAAACCGGCATTAAAGTGAAGTTTGGACACCAAGAGGGTTGCAGAAATGAACAGGATGCATTGGGTTATAGGTGGGTTGGCCGCAATGGTTACGGCACAGGTGAGTGCCGAAACCAGTTATGTCTATGCTGATGTGCTCGAATCAACGCCACTATATCGTCTCGTAGAGATTGAGGTACCCCGGGAGCAGTGCTGGGAGGAAGAGGTAGCTGTCGATAATTATCCCCGTCGTCAATCGAACACGCCGGTCGTGGTGAGCACCATAATTGGTGGGGCCATCGGTAATGCTCTGGGTCACAAAAAGTCCAATCAGCGAGTTGGGGCTGTGTTGGGAGCTGTATTGGGGCACTCTATAGGACGTGATATTATGCGTCAGCATAGCGGTTCTGCTGTGCGAGGCTACGAAGTTGTTCAGCGCTGCGAGACCGCCTATGAACGCCACCAGGAAGAACGTCTGGTAGGGTATGAGGTGACGTATCTGTACAACGGACAACAATACAATGTGCGCATAGATTCAGACCCAGGCGAGCAAATTCAGGTGCGAGTTAATATACAGCCTGTACTTTGATTGGCCAGACTACAACTGAACTACTATGTGTCTTGTGACACGCATATCGAGGTGAGAATTGAGAAACGGATTGCGGCATCTAATTGCTCTTGCAGCTTTTCTGTCTGCCAGTGTGGGCGCTCAAGTCACCCCTATCCCTCTTGATCAGGCTAATCCTGACCGAAATTCTGTCCGCGACCTGAGAAATAATCCTCAGGTTAACGGGCGCATTACTGAGCGTCAGGCCGTAAACCTGGCGCGGCAGCGATCTGCCGGAAATATTTTGCGAATCAGTTTAATTGGTGAAGGTGAAAATCAACGCTATCAAATACGCATGGAAAACGAAGGCAAAGTTTTCACTGTGTTTGTTCATGCAGTTACCGGTCGAATCACCGGGGGCAGCAACTAGCTTTAATTTACCTGGAGCCTGTACAGCAATGCGACTATTGGTTGTTGAAGATGAATCCCTGTTGTGTCAGCAACTGCAACAAGGGCTTACCAAAGAAGGCTATGTGGTTGACGCCGCCGAAGATGGCAAGTCAGGTTTATATTTCGCTTCGGAATACGAATATGATGCTGCCATTATCGATCTGGGCTTGCCAGAAATCGATGGCATCTCTCTGATAAAACAGATTCGATCAGCAGGCAAGGAATTCCCGGTATTAATTCTCACTGCTCGTGGTGATTGGCAGGATAAAGTCGAAGGTCTGGACGCCGGCGCCGATGATTACGTTGTAAAACCTTTTCAGTTGGAAGAGATACTTGCGCGCTTGAATGCGTTGTTGCGTCGCGCGGCCGGGTTCAGCAAACCGAAGCTTGATTTTGGCCCACTTAGTCTTGACACCACCGCAAAGCGTCTGACAGTTCATGACGAAAAAGTCGAACTCACAGCATACGAATATAAAATGCTGGAGTATTTGATGCTGCACCCGGGGCAGGTAATTTCGAAAACTGAACTGACTGAGCATCTTTATGCCCAGGACTATGACCGTGACAGCAATGTCCTCGAAGTTTTTGTGCGCCGCCTGCGGCAAAAACTTGACCCGGATCAGACCTTGAAACCCATCGAAACTGTGCGCGGGCAAGGTTATCGTTTTAACCTGGCCGAAGCCTGAGAATACCTTTGCCCGAGGCCAAGGCGATGACTAGTGGCAACAGGGTTACGGAATACTCCCTGCAATCTCGCCTGCTTATTTCTTTCAGTATCCTGTTATTTGTTTTCCTGGGCCTCACAGGAATCGTCCTCGACAGTGCATTTCGCAATAGTATTGAAGCTGGAGCCGCTGACAGGCTTCAGGTACACATTTATCTGATTCTGGCAGCGGTTGAAGAGCAGGACGGTGAATTCTATTTCCTCGAGGACTTACAGGAGCCGAGGTTTGGTCAACTCAACTCAGGACTATATGGATTTATCAGTCAGTCGAGTTTTGGCGAATTGTGGCGCAGTGACTCGGCGATTGCGTTAAATGTTGAGGATCCGGATGTACTTCGAATATCGGTAGAAGTAGGGGAGCGAGTGTTTACACGCACCAATAGTGTTGAAGGTGAAGAATTGTTTGTTGTCAGCTACGGGATTCTTTGGCAGGACGGAATTAGTGAGTACAGCTTTACAGTAATGGAAGATGCAGAGCCTTACTACTCGGAAATTTCCAATTTCCGGGCCAGCCTGTGGTATTGGCTTGGAGGTGTTGCTGTACTTTTGTTGCTAATACAGTTTTTGCTTCTGCGTTGGGGATTGCTGCCATTACACCGTATGGCGAATGATCTAAAGCAGATTGAATCTGGCACCACAGACAAGCTGCAAGGGGTTTATCCAAGAGAGCTGAGAGGTGTCACTCGCAACCTCAATATTCTTATTGAAACCGAGCGCAAACAACAAAGTCGTTATCGCACGACACTCGGCGATCTTGCCCATAGTCTCAAGACTCCACTCGCAATTATTTCCAGTGTAATTTCCGAACTCGCAGACAAATCGAATTCTGAGCAGGTTAGTAATGAAAAACTGGAGGCCGTAGAAGAACAAATACAACGCATGAACCAGATTGTGAGCTATCAGTTGCAGCGGGCTGTGCAATCCAATCGTAGCAGTTTGTTGATGCGCTCGGTCAATGCATCCGCTGCGCTGAATAAAGTATTGGATGCCATAGCCAAGGTTTATGCTGACAAACAAATTCGAGTAACCAAAACATTGGACGAAACTCTCAATTTTTACGGAGATGAGAGAGATCTGCTTGAGGTGCTGGGCAATGTGCTGGACAACTCGTTCAAGTATGGCAAAAGTCAGGTTGCAATTACTTTGGAGCGAGATGCGGCCGATGCGCAAGCTATTCACTTTATCATTGAAGATGATGGTCCGGGCATCGATGAGGAAAAGCGCGAATATGTTTTACAACGAGGCGCGCGTGCGGACACCCTGGTCCAGGGCCAAGGTATTGGTTTGGCAGTAGTCACAGACATTATTGCCAGCTATGAGGGGTCTATCAGTATCGATAACAGCCAGCTGGGCGGAGTGAGGATTAAATTCAGCTTTGCCGGAAATACCGTGTAGCTGTTTCTGGACTCGAAGCTGGATCCTTTCACCTGGTGCCTGCTTATAAGAAGAAACCGCCTGCCACCGCAAACAGCGTCATGACAAACAGGAACCACTTGATACTGTCCTGTGATGCTTTGATAGCGATTTTCACCGCGAAATGTGCTCCAGTCATGGTACCAACAGCGAGAATGAGACCAGGCATCCACCGGACCTGACCAAAATAGATGAATACCCCCAAAGCGATTGAGGTAAATGTCAGAGCGCAGACCATTTTCAGTGCGTTTGCCCGTGCCAGGTCGTAGCGCAGTCCACCGGCTAGGGCGATAAGCAAAATAAAACCGACGCCAGCTTGCACGAAGCCACCATATACTCCTGCACCAAACAGTCCCCACCACGCCTTGGGGTTCTCTCGTGGTGACAAGGTTGCTGTTCCTGCTGGTGGAGCGATAACCTCCGGGCGGACGAGTATGATGACCGACATGGTCAATATAGTGATCAACAGTACTGGTTTAAGATAAAGGTTAGGCATTAGTGCTGCCGCTATAGCTCCCAGCACTCCCCCGATCATCGTCGGAATCAGGATTGGCCAGATTGCCGGCCGGTCCAGCGTCTTGTGCTTGTCGAAGCCAGCAACGCCCACCACGCACTGCAGTGCCACACCGACCCGGTTGGTGGCATTAGCTACGTCTGCAGGCAGCCCGAGCATCATCAATACAGGCAGTGTTAAATTGGAGCCACCACCAGCCAGAGTGTTGATGCCACCAGCCAGCAAGCCAGTCAGGCCCAGTAGCAAGATGGCAAAAAGGTCCAGTTGCATTTTTGAGGTAACTCCAGGGTGGAAAAGTGTGCCGCATGAGACGCGGAGCATACCGTAATGGTAGATTGAATGCGCGGTGGCTAAAGGGTGTGGACCGGGCGCAATTTTTGCCATTTTTCGCCGATAAGTTACTGAAAGGTTAGAATAATTGGTTTAAGCTACTGAAAAATCAGTATTTTATGGGTTGAGTGTCAGATGGTGTGGCAATATTAAAACCCCACCCAGTTCACAATTATGTCCCGGTAATTTCCGTATAATTACCATCTGTTTTCTGCTGATGTGGCGTTTTAAAGTGGAAATTATAAAATAATTTCAATTGCTTACAGGTGATGAAGTGAGAGCGAGAGAATCCGGACTTACACTAGTCGAAGTGATGGTGACCATTGCTATTCTCGGGGTCATGCTCATGGTCGCCTTGCCTGGCATGGGCGACTTTTTCGACAATATGCAGGCCAACAGTGATACCAATGACCTGTTCTCCAGCCTGTTGCTCGCTCGCAGTGAAGCCGTGACCCGCAATTCTGCTATTACCATCTGCAAAATTGATCCGGCGGCACCTGTGACCTGCGCCAATGGTGAGACCTGGAATTCCGGGTGGATATCATTTGAGGATCTGGACCGGGATGGTGTCGTGGATCCTGGTGAAGAGATCCTTGATACCTACACTGGCATGGGAGACCGCACAGCAGTTACTGCGGTGAACTATACTAATATCGTGCGATACCTGCCATCGGGGTCGGTAACTACCAACGGAGCTTTTAACATCTGTGTGAACTCCTCAGTCGCGCAAAACATTATCGTCAACGCCACAGGCCGACCACGCATGGCCGATGCGGCGTGTCCATAGAGGCATAGGGAAAGCAAACATCCAATGTTAATTTTCTCCAACAAGCTCCAGCGATATGCAGACTTTAATGCACCATTGCATTGCAGGGGTGTTGGTATGATCGAAGTGTTGATGGCATTGCTGATCATCAGCGTGGGGTTTTTGAATATCGCCGGACTGCAAACCGCTGCCAAGAAATCCAATTTCGATTCCCTGCAAAGAACTTCTGCGCTGATTCTTGCACACGATATTGTTGAGAAGATGCGGGCGAACCCAATCTCATTGGGTGGCTATATCACGGCCGGTGTGGGTGGTGGAACAATCACTCAGCCCGCACAGGAATGCATTGCTGCCGAGCCGTGTAATCCTGGCCAGATCGCCGCCTATGATATGTGGTTGTGGGAGTCGGCCATGGATGGTGCCTCAGAGTCCCGCACCATAGATGGTGATGTCACTGAAACGGGTGGCCTTGTGAATCCTACTGGCTGCGTTGTGGGTCCGCCTGGAGGGGATGCCGGCGTTTACACAATCACTATCGTCTGGCGAGGTCTGAATGACCTGGCGAATGTTTCGCCCGATCTCTGTGGTGTTGGTTCTGGTCTTTATGGAGCCAATGAAGAATTTCGCCGTATTCTCACCTTCGACACTTATATTTCGCCCTGACAACTTATGCGCAGATACAATAAACAAAAAGGTTTCACACTGATAGAACTGATGGTGGCTCTTGGTCTGGGGCTCACTCTGGTCGCGGGTGCCGTGGTCGTTTTCGTGCAAAACAATCGCAGTGCCACACAGGATGAAGAGATTTCACGAGTGCTGGAAAACGGACGTTTTGTGATGCGTCACCTTGGTCGCGAGTTGGCAATGGCCGGTTTCTGGGGCAAGTATCTCGATATTGATCTGGCCACCAATCATTTACTTGCGCTGGTCGGGCAGGACTGTGGGGATACTATCGTTGACTGGGTTAAAGCATATGACGCCATCGAATTTATCAACAATGCCACTGTCGCCCAGGTGGCGGCAAATCACGAGTGTCTGCCTTCCGCGCGGATAGAGGTTGGTAGCGACGTTATTGCACTGAAACGCACTGCCGATGCGGAAACTGCAGATGCAGACATTGTGCTGGGCCAGATGTATATGCGCAGTAATGGCGCCAATGCACAATTCTTCCTCGGAGGAACTTTTGGAACACCGCCTGCGCTTGGCGGCACCGAAACTAACTGGGCCTATTTTCCATACGTTTACTACGTGCGGGACTATTCGGTAAATGTGGGAGACGGGATTCCCACATTGTGTCGCGCCTATTTAAGCGTCAACATTCTCCCGAATATGACTAACGAATGTCTGGTAGAAGGCATTGAGAATATACAGATTGAGTTCGGTGTTGATACAGACAGCGATTTCGTTGCCAATTACTATCAGGCCACACCTACAGCCGCAGAAGTGACTAATGCGGTGTCAGCGAGACTCTATGTAATGGCCAGAAGTGTGAACACGGTACCGGGTTATACAAATGACAAGACCTATACTATGGGGTCGACGACTGTGCCAGCGGCCAATGATGGCTTTTATAGGCGCGTGTTCAGTTCTACGATTTTATTGCGTAATCCGGCAAACCTGGTAGGTATCGGGTCATGATGAAGATGGGAAAACAAAAAGTATTAACTATGACTGGCGCACAGCAAGGGAGTGTTTTACTGATTTCCCTGATTTTTCTGCTGATTTTGACTTTGGCTGCGACTACGACTATGCGCACCAGCACTATGGAGCTGCGCATGGCCAGTAATGAACAAACCCGTGTAAGTACGCTTGAACTTACCCAATCTATTGTCGACCAGGTTGTTGGGAATCCTGACAACATCATCGTGTCGGGTGATGTGGGGTTTGTGAACTGCACCACTAATGTTGCTGGTTGTTCACAACAAACTATCACAATCGATGAAACGGTGCTGCCTGCTGCCAAACAGGCGAATGCCGCAGTAATTGTGGAAAGGCTTAGCCCTGCGCTGACTCCTGCACCGCGAGGTATTAATTCCAGCGCGGATGCTTTCTATGCGGCGCGCTTCGAGGTGGAAACTGACTATGATGGTATTGATGACAATGAGGGCAGGGTAGGGCTAGTACAGGGTGTAATTGTTTTGGTACCACGCGGTGCGCAAACTAACTAATTAGGGCTTTGGAGTATTAGGAAATGAATACTAAATATTTGGTGGCAGGTCTGTTGATCTTCCTCGGTGTTCAAGCCACGACCATTGCTGATGATACCGATATTTATATTAATGCGTCTCCGGGAGTGGGTGCAGAGCCTCTGGTAATCCTGACGTTGGATTATCGTTCCAATCTGGGATCAACGCTATGTACTGAAGTTGACCCCAAAGATGCTAGCAGTGCCTGTGGCGTATTACTTGGTGATGCCTATCCTGCATTGGATACTGGACCGGGGCAGGTGACCCTTTTTGACGGCATGCGCGCAGTATTTGAAACACTATTTGCTGAATTGGAAAACGTTTCGGTTGCGTTTATGCTGAATCATGACGACACCTGTACAGGTAGAGACAGCGATGGTGGTCCTGGCGTTACTGGCTGTTCCAACGGGGCTTATTTCATGAGTGGCTTGAAGAGTTTCGATCTGGCAGACAGTAACGGTGCCAAAGCTGCAATTCTGGCAGGTCTCGACTCTTTGCCTACACCGACTGGGTCAGTAAATCATTCATTTCAGGGTAAAGAGATGTACTTTGAGATGTTTCGGTACCTGACAGGTCAGGCCTGGCATAACGCTCATCTGGGTTGGGAAGACTTTAACACGAATGATAATGACAACCTGGACACGGATTATCCACTGGCTGCGTGGGATTCCTCTATAGAGAGCGGCGCCAATTATATTTCTCCCTGGAGCGGTGGCGGTGCCACCGAATGTAGTTCGGCATATGCAGTTAACCTCATGTTCCTTGTATCTAATCAGGAAGATGATGCTGACGATCAAATTGAGGATACTATTGCCAATGGCGGCATGGATATTGGTATAAACCGTCCAGACTTCGATGATGTGATAGCCTATATGGCAAACACAGATCTCGCGCCCAACACTTCCAATGGCTACTGGCCAGTGCTGGATGGCGATCAGTCACTCACCTCGTATTTTATTGCGGCGCAGGTCAATAATACTACCAATGGCTACGCTCAGGCTGGTGGCACTATCGGAGCTATTGAGCTTACTGATCCTGCTTCGGTTTTAGCAGAATTGCGCAGTGTGTTTCGGGAAATTTTATCCGTGAGCACAACTTTTGTGGCGGCCTCGGTGCCGGTAAATGTATTTAATCGATCCGACATTGTGGACAACGTGTTCCTGGCGCAATTTCAGGTGGATGAGAACGCTCGGCCCAATTGGCAGGGAAATCTGAAAAAGCTGAAGTTGCAGGAAACTACGGATGAATTCGGTACGACAACGCTTTCTCTTGTGGATGCTTTTAATGAATTGGCTATTGCTTCAGACGGCCGTATTGCCTTTGATGCCCTGACTTACTGGACCGATCCTGATGCATTGCCTCCCCCATCTGGTGATGATGAAGTTCTCGGGGCAGATGGCCGTGTGGTTGCACGTGGTGGTGCTGGACAGATTATCCCAGGCTTTATCGAAGGTGGCGCACTCACTATCGGTGATGACAACGGGGCGTCAACGCGAACGCTTTATACTGAACCTAATTCCGGAACCGCGCTGCTCGGCCTTAATGTAGCTAATGCTGCAACGCTGCAAGCAGACTTAAATGCGGGTTCAGTTGGTGATGCTGAAACCCTGATCAGGTGGATTCGCGGACAGGATGTGGACAACGAGGACAACGATGCGACCACTAATGTAAGGCCATGGATAATAGGTCCTCCGCTGCATTCGCGACCATTGCCGTTGAACTATGGTGCGCGCTCGGCAGGTTACGATAGCAGTAATCCAGACATTCGAGTCTTCATGGGTAGCGATGACGGATTCATGCACTCTTTCCGCAATACCAATGCTGACGGGTCTGAGTCAGGCATTGAAGATTGGGCGTTTATGCCGCGTTCTGTCATGGACAAAATGAGTATATTGCGCACTAATAACGCCGCAGACCCTCATCCTTACACAGTCGACGGCGCCCCATCAGCCTATATCGTTGATACCGATGGAGATGGCACTATTGGCAAAGATGCTGATGGCAACGCGGACCCCAGTGACAAGGCTTACTTGTACTTTGGTTTGCGCCGCGGAGGCAATCATTACTATGCGCTTGACGTAACGGATCCCGATAATCCCAGCCTTTTGTGGACGATTGACCAGAGTGGGGATTTCGCCGAACTGGGCATGACATTTTCCAGCCCGCGAGTCGGAACAGTGAAGTATGGCGCATCAAATACGCCGGTCATCATATTTGGCGGAGGTTACGATGAGGACAAGGACTCTGGCAACGCCGATGATAGCGAAGGCAATGCCATCTATGTGGTGCATGCTGAAACAGGCGCATTGGTCTGGAAGGCCAAGTATGGTGCATCTACCGGATCGCAGTCAGCTACTGAATATCACCACTCGGGGATGGTCGATTCCATTCCATCTGACCTTGCTGTGTTTGACTCCAATTCCGACGGCAATATCGACCGGGTCTACGTTGGTGATACTGGAGGCACTGTGTGGCGTGTGGACTTGCCGGAAGGCAATGTAGACAACAGAACCAGTTGGTTTGCAAGTGAGTTGGCCAATTTGGGACGGGATGATATTACCCCGTTGACTAACTCCAATGACCGGCGCTTTTTTCACCGGCCCGACATCGTACCGAGCGGTGACGATTTCGGCGCCTTTGACGGGGTGGTAATTGGCAGTGGAAATCGCGCCGATCCGCAGGAAACCCAGACCTCGAACTGGCTGTATCTGTTGAAAGATCGCAACACCACTACAGGTTCGGTGGCCGGGAATGCCTACGATCACAGGGACTATGATGCAAGTACGCAAACCAACGGTCTGGATGACATCACGAATACCTGCATCAATGATATCGATGGTTGTGTGGTAGCAGGGGATCTGATCAACGGTTGGAAGTTGGAGTTGGAAGCCAATGGTGAGAAGGCATTAGCTCCTGGGCTCACTGCATTCGGTACGATTTTCTTCACGACTTTTCTGCCCGAAGGCGAAGCGGAGGAGGCGGGTACTGCCTGCGAGCCCTCGGAAGGGGGCGGGCGCTTGTACGCTGTCAGCATTCAGGATGGCTCACCGGTGAACAATTATGATGTAACAGATGGTAATGACCCCGCGCTGACGAAGTCAGACCGCTTTAATGCGTTGGCATCAGGTGGAATTCCAGCCGAAGTAGTGCCGGTTGGTAACTATATTTTACCGCCTGACCTGGACCCACAATCGACCGGTGGCAGGGCATTCTGGAAAACCTTCTGGTATGAGAAAGACGTGGACAGTTTTTAAGTGGCCTCTTGTTAACAGGCTCCTTAACTCTATAATGTTGGAAAACTGCAGAGGAATTGCTTGTGCCTAAACTGGATTCTGTCCCAAAAAGAAAATGTAACCGCGGCTTCACGCTGATTGAACTACTTTTGGTTGTTGGATTGATAGGTATCCTTGCTGCAATCGCAATTCCTTCTTATCAAGACAGTGTGCGTCGGGGTGTGCGTTCTGCGGCGGTAAACGGGCTGATGGATCTGGCCAACCGGCAGGAACAGTTCTACCTGAATAACCGGACCTACACCGATAGTATGGCCAATCTCGGTTATACCGCCGGGTTGGTATTCGATAATAGCGGAGATAGTGCGGTCGCCCTGGATAATAGCGGCGGGCTAGTGGCATCAGGTTCGAACCAACGGGTTTATTTTCTAGAGATCGATGCCGCCGATGCCACCAGTTACACCCTGCAGGCAATTCCACAGCTGTCCCAGGCCGCTGATACAGAATGTGGAACGTTAGGGCTTACCAATACTGGTGCCAGGACCGAGACTGGCACTGGAACTGCAACTGATTGTTGGTAAGCGCGTCAAACGTAAATTTTTAGCTCTTCGGAGCTCAACCTCGATGGTCTGTGTGTTAATTGCAGGCCACCGGGCTTCCCCGGCTATTCTCCACGACACCGTCTCCATCTGAATCCTTTGCATAGCGAACGCGGGCAGTGCGGCTCAGAACCAGTTGCATAGCCTTGCGGATGTCTGCATCAAAAGGGCAGTAGGTAAAATTGCCATTCTGGTAACGTGTGAACCCTTCCGGTGTAATCTGCAGATATTGGCGATTGCGAAATGCGCGCCAGCGGATAGTGCCTGCCAGTTCCGGCATGCTTATGTGTTGTATTAACTGGTCTTCAGCATCGAGCACATGATCCCCGTCGACATCACTGAATATAATTATGCCCTCGCCCCAATCGCCACCACAGGTCTGTCCATCCGTTGAGCGACACAAAGTTACCAGGCCGTTTCTTTGCAGTGCCTCCGACCTGGCTGTACGAATTGACTGCTCAATTATGCGTAAGGCACTCTGGCTCTTCTGCCTGTCAAGGTTGTCAGACAATGCCGGGGCTGAAACCAGATAGAGAGTCAGCAAAATACTGAGTGTTATAAGTGCCTCCACTAACGTAATACCTGAGCTCTCTCGCCTAAACAATATTCTGGCCTCCGTGTGGTACGATTTAGGGCTCTCCCTTTAGTGTAGTAACACAGCTCCGGCTTTTAAAAATTTCTATGGAAAAGCATGACTTTCTAATCATTGGCGCAGGCATCAATGGCTTGCTCATCGCTCGTGAATTGTTGGCCGCTGGGGCGAGCGTGTTGATCCTGGACAAGGGCTTGCCAGGTCAGGAAGCCTCCTGGGCGGGAGGCGGCATTGTGTCGCCTCTATACCCATGGCGATATTCTAAAGCAGTTACTGAGCTGGCAAACTGGGCGCAGGGATTCTATCCGTATCTGGCGCAGGAGTTACTCGAAGAAACAGGCATTGATCCTGAATTGAATCGCAGCGGATTGCTGATGCTGGATGCGCCTGATGTCGATGAGGCGATTGTCTGGGCGAGAGCCAATCAGCGCGATATGCAATTAATATCCAGTGCGGAGTGCTATGTAATGGAATCGCAGCTCGCGCTTGGGTACAACCAGGGTCTGTGGATGTCCGATGTGTGCAATGTGCGCAATCCCAGGTTAGTAAACGCACTGGTAGCCAGTTTGCATGCAAATACCAGTGCCACATTGGTTTCGAACGCAGAGGTGAGAACTCTGAAGGCGGAAGGATCCAGGGTGCGCGCGATAGTGCAAGATCGTAGTGCTGAATTCAAAATAGATGCAGACGAGATCATAGTCAGCAGTGGTGCCTGGTCTGGCAAACTGCTTGCAGGGCTTGGATTGCCCGTCAAGGTTGAGCCTGTAAAGGGTCAGATGCTGTTGTTCAAGCTGGCGCATAAACCCTGCGATGCCATCATATTGTCTGGAGGCCGCTACGTTATTCCCAGAGCCGACGGGCATTTATTAGTGGGAAGTACGCTTGAATACACCGGATTCGACAAAGCTGTTTCAGATACTGCGAAATATGATTTGCATGAGTCAGCTATACGACTGTTACCCGCACTTGAGAACTACGAACCCATTTCTCAGTGGGCAGGGTTGCGACCTGCAGCGCCCGGCGGCATTCCCTTCATAGGCCGAATTGCAAATATGGACAATTTGTCGATTTGTGCAGGTCAGTTTCGTAATGGGCTCGTGCTGGCCCCGGCTTCGGCGCGACTACTGGTAGATTGTGTTTTGCAGCGTGACCCGATAATTAACCCTTTGCCCTATAAGCCGGGTATCAATCTCGCAATTTAATCAAGGCCAAGTTTTTTAAGGCGATAGCGTAACGAACGGAAGGACATGCCCAGTTTTTTCGCGGCGGCTGTTTTATTCCAACGGGTTTCCTCCAGGGCTTTCTTGATGGCATCAACCTCAATATTTTCAAGGTGCTTTTCAAGAGAAAAGTCTTCATCAAGATCAACGTCAGAGCCCTTAACGAAAAAATCGTTCGATTCCCCGTTGCGATCCGCTTCTGACGCCTGGGCAGGTGTGCGAATAAATTCCAGGTTTTCACTGCGAATCAGGTTGTCTTCGCTCAGTGTGGCGGCACGTTGCAGAATATTTTCCAGTTCCCGCACATTGCCAGGAAAACTGTAAGCGTTTAGTGCAGCCAGGGCGTCTTCATTTAACTTGCAAGGAGAGGCGCCATTTTCTTTGGCAATGCGCGCCAGAATATGTCCGGCGAGTTCCGGGATGTCTTCCTTGCGTTGGCGCAGACTGGGAACATTGAGTTCGATAACGTTAATGCGAAAATACAGATCCTGCCGCAAGTTTCCGGCTTCAACTTCCGCCGCGAGGTTTTTGTTAGTGGCGCTGAGGAGGCGCACATCAACGGAAATTTCTTTTTGGGAGCCAACAGGTCGAATAGCTTTTTCCTGAATCACCCGTAGCAGCTTGACCTGGGTTTGCAGGGTCAGGTCGGCGACTTCATCAAGGAATAGCGTGCCGCCATTGGCAGCTTGAAACAAACCCTGTTTGTCAGAATCTGCACCTGTGAAACTACCTTTAAGGTGACCGAATAGTTCACTTTCCATTAGTTCCGCCGGTATGGCGCCACAGTTGACCGCAACGAACGTCATGTTCGCGCGCGCACTTTGTTGATGGATGGCACGTGCCGCCAGTTCTTTGCCACTTCCGGATTCGCCACTGATATAAATAGGCGCCTGGCTGCGGGCCAACTTACCAATTTGCTCACGCAGCACTTCAATTTTTTGTGACTTGCCTTGTATGGAGTTGGCGCTGGCAGTGTTCGACTGTGCATCAGGCTTTTCTTCCGAATGCTGCTTCGCCAGTCTTAAGGCAGAAGTCACCAGATCTCTGAGCTTCTGCAGATCTACTGGCTTCGAGACGAAGTCGAAGGCGCCCGTTTTGAGTGCCTTTATTGCTGTTTCAGTGCTGCCATGAGCTGTGATTACAGCAACAGGCATATGACTATGTGATTGTTGAATATGTTCGACCAGCTCAATACCGTCACCATCCGGTAATCGCATATCAGTCAGGCAAAGATCGAAATTCTCCTTTGTAAGAAGTTCTTTTGCTGATTGCAAATCCTTCGCTGAAGCAGTTTCAAGAGCCATACGCCCAAGAGTTATCTCCAGCAACTCCCTGATATCCGGTTCATCATCTACAATAAGCACTCGATCCGTCATGCTGATCCCTTCCCCTGATTTACCGAGTTAGCCGGATTGGTCAGGTCATAGTTCTTTCTGGGTTGGTAAAGTAAATTGTGAAACAACTCTTTCCAGCTTCTGTGCGCCGATAGGTGAGTTGCGACTGATTAGCTTCGCATAGTTCCCTGGATATATAAAGACCAAGGCCGGTCCCTGTGGGCTCTGTAGTGTGAAAGGGCTCAAATAATTTCCCTTGACTTTCTTCGTCGATGCCAGGACCGTCGTCAATGACATTGATATAGGGTTGCTGGTCGCCTGAGTCAATCTGTCGGCCGACTTGAACAGTGAGGGTGGCGCGCCCGGTATTTTTCTTGCTGTAGCGTAATCCATTATCAAACAAATTGTTTAATACCTGTTCCAGTTGTGACTTGCTGACATGAACAGATGTGCCTTTATCCAGCACTTGAAACAAGATTTCATCACTTGTCTTATGGGTGTCTTCATAGTCGCTAATAAATTTGGCTAGCCAGGTTTCAAGTAAAAGTTCCTGAGATGCAGAATCTTCCTGTCTGGATACATTTAGCACATCCTCAATGATCATATTAATTCTATCGCAGTGCTCCAGAACGATTTCCAGCATCCTCCTGTCTTCTTTGCCAAGTGTTTCGGACTCGGTCATTAACTGACTGGCATGGCTGATTGCGCCCAGCGGGTTTCGCACTTCATGGGCGATGCTGGCTGTAAGTCTACCCAGTGATGCCAGTTTCATTTGACGTACTCGCTGCACTATCTGTCTGTTGTCTTCAAGAAAGACCAATACATTCGAATCGATTTTAGGGTTAAGAAATGCAAAGTTGATCTGGATCTGACGCTTGGTTTCCGCGAATCCGATGGGCTGGGGTTGGCGTTTGGGGTTACGTTTCCAGAGTTCCAATTGTTCGCGTATCGCAACAGGCAATCGGTCCGTGGATCCGGATTCCATCTCTGTAGTTTCTAAAGCAGGACCCAACAAATGGCGAGCCGCACTATTCATACTGAGAATTTCAAGATCAGTATTTATTACCATGACTCCTGTGCGCATTCTCTGGATGATTTCATCATTGAGCTTCTCCAAATCGACAATACTGCTGGCTTGCATCTCTGCCAATTCAGTAGTTTTGTATATGCGATCTGTGACACTTTGTATGTAAAGGGAAATAATGAACAGCAAAGCCCCGAGTATGCCGGTTTGCACGAACTGGTTAGGTGGGTTGTCGAGAACGAGGGTAAGGTAAAGTTCACTGTATATAATGGAGAGCACAGCCACGGCAGCGAGAAAAGTAGATGTTCGTCCGCGAATTAAAATGGCACCGGAGGCGATAGTAACGATGAGCAACAACCCAAGGCCGCTAAATACACCGCCGCAACTGTAAACGATTAGTGTAATGGCAAAGATATCTACCAGAAGTGCAGTCACGAGGTACCGAGGCCGCAGCAGAATCCCACCCCCGCTGGGCGAGATAAAAACAATCACAACTCCGAACACTGCGTAAACCGAGCAAATCTGTACGAACAAGTTGGGCGCGAATGCCCCCAGTAGTGTCAGATCAGGTCGCGAGATAAAGGTAACAAGCAATACCAGAGGCAGGACGATGCGGTAAATGTTATAGACGACAGAAACTGTAGAGAGTTGCCTCAAGTAAGTGCTTTCTGTAATCGTTGCTGTGGTCATGGCGTGACGCCTGGTCAGTTCGCTGGTCCAATACGCTCGTTATTGGCGTATAATTATCACTCCGCCTCCATAACATATCGGACAATTGGCTGGCTTGTATAGGTAGTCATTACAAGTGGCTGAGCACCATAATATACGCTAATGCAGAGTGGAAAGCGTGAAGGAAGTGGGATAAATGAATAAACGAACAGGGCTGGTTGGCTGGTAAGGCGGAAGAAGCAGGTATGGCACAGAATTTCACGCTGGTGATGGCCCAACTAAATCTGGTAGTGGGCGACATTCAGTCCAATACAGAAAAAGTAATTCGCAGTGCGCAACGAGCTATCGACGAGTTCGAGGCGGATATTATTGCATTTCCGGAACTAACTCTTACGGGGTATCCGCCAGAGGATCTATTGTTACGTCCAAGTCTGCAAAGGCGGGTCGAAAAGGCACTGCAGCAAATATCGGATGCCAACCTTGATATCAATATAGTCATTGGTTATCCGCGCCGCCGGGATGGCAAGTTGTTCAATTCCCTGAGCGTGCTCAGGAGACGTGAAATAAAACTTACCTACGACAAGCAATGCTTACCCAATTATCAGGTCTTCGATGAGCGGCGTTATTTCGACCCGGGGCATCAGGTAGGGTTGTTTCACATCGCTGGCTGCAAAATTGCATTTACAATCTGTGAAGATATGTGGGAAGAATTGCCTGCAGCGCAGGCCAAAGAAGCAGGTGCGCAGCTCATGGTGAATATCAATGCGTCGCCGTACCACATGAAAAAAGTTAGTGAGCGCAAGGAATTGCTAAGCAAGCGTGGTCGTGAAGCCGGTTGTCCAATTGTCTATATTAATCTGGTTGGTGGTCAGGATGAGCTGGTATTCGATGGTGCCTCCATGGTCGTTACTGAGGCTGGCGATTGCCGATTCCTCGCACCCAGTTATACAGAAGGATTGTATCCGGTCAGGATCGAAGTCCCTGAAAATTCCGATACTCCTTGCAGCGTGCCTTTGCAGGCGATCACAGAGCCAGCAGCGCTGCAGGCCGAGGTTTACCAGGCTTTGGTGCTCGGAGTGAGGGATTATGTCAACAAGAATGGTTTCAAAGGGGTAGTGCTTGGCCTGTCCGGGGGCATTGACTCTGCACTGACTCTTGCAGTTGCCGTGGATGCACTGGGAGCGGAGCGGGTAAATGCGGTAATGATGCCTTTTACATACACTTCAAGTTTAAGTCTTGAAGTTGCGGAACAACAGGCACGCGAGTTGCAAGTGGATTACCGCGTGATACCAATCGGCGAGGCTTATGATGCTTTTATACGTGCCTTGCAAGATGAATTTGCCGGTACTGAAACTGACGTGAGCGAGCAAAATTTGCAAGCAAGGTGTCGGGGAGTGCTGCTCATGGCAATTTCCAACAAGCAAGGTCTGCTGGTTTTAACCACTGGGAACAAGAGTGAAATCGCCGTCGGATATTCCACATTGTATGGGGATATGGCGGGTGGGTTCGACGTATTGAAAGATGTATCAAAAACCATGGTCTATGACCTCGCACGATATCGCAATGAATCCGATGAGTCTGGCCCGCGTGAAGTAATCCCGCAAAAAGTTATTGATCGGCCACCTTCAGCAGAATTGGCGCCTGGTCAGGTAGATCAGGATAGTCTGCCGCCTTATGATGTGTTGGATCAGATTCTTGAACTATACGTAGAACAGGATTGCAGTGCAGACGAGATTGTCGCGAAGGGTTTCGCTGCAGATCAGGTGACACGGGTTTTGCGTCTGGTTGATCTGAACGAATACAAACGTCGTCAAAGCCCCATCGGAGTGCGCCTTACGCGCCGTGGATTCGGCCGTGACAGGCGCTATCCGATCACCAATGCCTGGCCTCTGGGAGACTAGGGCGCTTCAGCGATCCGGCTGTCGACGCCGCTCGGGCGTCCGCACCTGGGGCTGCGGCCGCAAGACGTTGCGGTTTTGTTGAATTACATCCCGAATCTGTTCGCGTCGCGCCTGTGCCTCGGGATCATCACTGCGTTGTTGGCGTTCCCTTGCCTGACTCTCAAATTGCTGGCGTAGCCTTTCTCGCTGCGCTTCCGGCAGACTGCGATAACGCCTCTGGATATTTCGCAACTGGCGCTGTTGATCGCTACTCAGAGAATTGAACCGCTGAAATCTTTGATTAATCAGGTTGCGTTGCAGTGGGGCAAGATTCTGGAAACGTTGTCGCTGTTGTTGTGCTTGCTGACGCTGTTCGGGTGCCAGTTGCTGCCAACGAATCGCACCACGGCGCAGCCGTTGTTGACGCTCAGGAGTGAGTTCATCCCAATTATCTTCCAATTCGCGCAGAATCTGGCGTTCTTCGAACGACAACTCTGACCATTCAATTCGCTCCTGTGCCACGACAACTGAGCTGAACGACAGGGTGAGTATGCTGACGAAAGAAATAATATGAAGTCTGAGATTCATCAGTTGTTTACCTCGTCATCGCTATCGTCGTCAGGTTCGGTGGCCATGCTATCCAGTAATTCCTGAAATTCATCGCTGAGTAAACTTGCCGGGGCAATCCATTCGCCAGCATCAGTCTGAAACTGTCCCAGAAATTCCAGCAATTCGAGATCAGGTGTCTGCTCATTCTCATCTGGTGACTCGTTCTCTGCCGTAAATCCGGCCCCTGTGTAGTTAAGCGCGCACAAGAGGGCTGCCGTTTTGAAATAACTGATCTTAGGGCTGGCATCAATTAGGTATTCCGTTTTCAGCCAACCACATATAGAAGTCCAGATTCTCATAAAGCTCGATTTCCTCTGCCGAAGCCACTAGAGCGATTTCTTGCTCAAGTGGTATCTGATTGCTGTCTGGCGCGAAATAAAACATTGAAACCAGGGTCACAGTGATTCCTGCTGTCGCGAATACGCCAGCCGTCAACGGCTGTCGCGTGGCGCTCAGAAGTTGATTCAGTAATTTACGCCCGCTATCCCATAACGAACGAGATTGTTGTTGTGTCTGATAATGAGTAATTGCCCGTTGACGAATCTCATCGAGCCTTGCATTAATTGCAGGCGGTAATTCTGGTTCGACGGCAGTAGCTGCGAGATTTATTGCATCAGTTCTGGCACTGTCCAACACATAACGTTCGTGCATGCTCAGGTTGGCGACGCTCACGTCCAGATGGTGGCAGATTGACTCTATAAGTTGAGTATCGTTGTTTCGTTTCATGGCCAGTGTTCACCCAGTTTCTCTCGCATACTGTGAATAGCACGTGAATAATGGGTTTTGACACTACCTTCGGCACATTCCATCGCTGCAGCAGTTTGCCTGACATCCAGTCCTTCCCAGGCACGCAAGAGAAAAGCCTGTTGCTGGCGTAATGGCAGCGCCTCAAGCACCTTCTGTAGCTTGTCCATGCTCTCAATCGTCTGTGTCTCACGCTCCGGGGCCGGGCCGTGCTCCACTGCCAGATTTGCCAGGGGATCGTTGTCTTCACCTTCGCGTGGAGTGAGCCAGCTGCGGAATCGATTCCTTACCTTGTTACGCCTGTGCCAGTCATTAATACGACTATGCAGAATACGGTAGAACAGCGGGGCCCATTCTTCTTCTGGCCTCGCGGCGTATTTTTCTACCAACTTGAACATGGCGTCCTGCACCAGATCCAGCGCATCATCTGAACTGCTCGTGCCCAACTGAGCAATGCGAAACGCACGGCCTTGCACGGACTGCAGGAATTTGTCTAGAGCAATAGTCGTATTCAGAATCGAGTCTCCAGTTGCGCTTCGTGCAATACGGCTAAATTCCCGTATCGGCGTCGGGCATGACTCTTTTTTGCCAGTATTCCAAAGCATAACGCAGTAGGGCCTGCTTGGTTGACCCGGAATTGCGAAAATTGCGAAGCAGGCTTGAGAGGCCCGGTTTTGTTGCCTTAGTTGAAGATGCCGAGCGTCAAAATGTCAATCCAGGATCGATCTTCACCAGAATCTGGCTCTCCCTGGGCATTGATGATTTCCTGGCTTCCAGAGTTGCGCGGCCGGGTAGTGGGAGCAAGCGGTGGATCTACCCGATTATCGCCCAGCAGGCCGAAAGTGACCGTGTAGAGCAATGAGGGGTTCGTGATTTCAGTCTGAATGATAAAACTACCATCGTCGTCGATAGAAGCATGTTGGGGATAATTTTCTTTCAGCAACGCCAGTGATGTGTCGGCCAGGTCGTTCAAACCGAGGCGGAGGTAGCACTCGACCATAATAGCTACACCATCTGCGACAGCCGGTGTGCCCTGAAAATTTTCCACGACATATTGCCCACGCCGCAAGGCAGCAATATAGGCGCGCCGCTCCAGATAGTAGTTGGCCACATGTATTTCATAGGCTGACAGGCTGTTACGCAGAAACACCATGCGCGCTCGAGCGTCTGCGGCATAAGGACTGTCCGGGTAAAGTGCAAGCAATTGAGCGAAGTCGCTAAAGGATTCCTGAGTCCGCCCCGGGTCGCGCTTGGTCGGGTCTGTGGGGAGAAATCGATTGAGCAATCCGCGATTTGCCGCAAAAGAAGACAAACCTTTCATGTAATAGGCATAGTCAACGTTTTCGTTGTCTGGGTGTAGACGAATGAAGCGATCTGCGGCGGCGCGGGCTGCTTCCATTTCATTGTTGCGGTAATAAGCATAGACGATTTCAATTTGCGCTTGCGCGGCAAAGCGCCCGAAAGGAAAGCGCGATTCGAGCGCCTGATACGTAGCTATAGCACCACGGAAATTGGAGCTGTTGAGTTGGTCCAGGGCGCGACGATAGAACTGCTCTTCGGTTGTGAGACCCTCGAACTCATCGCGTTCCTCACGGTCGCCGAACCAGCCGCAGCTGCTGATCAGCAGTGATAATAAAACCAGAAGGGCTATGCGTTGCGCTCGTGGTGTTGCTGTCATCTTCATACTCAATTACAGAATTTGCATTTTATGTGCGCCTGGCGCATCAAGAGGAGCCTATTTAACCACAGAGGATGTTTCAAACCCATACCTGCTGTGGTGCCGGGCTTATTAAAGTATCATGCGCCCCATGACAGGACGCATTTCACATCGCGCTGAGATCAGCGAAAAACTTGCCGGTATTCGCTTAGACCAGGCAGCTGCGCAATTGTTTCCGCAATATTCACGCGCCCGCTTGCAGGCCTGGATCAAGTCGGGTCAGCTGCGGGTCAATACCGAGCTAAAACGCCCGCGAGACAAGTTATTACCGGGTGACAAACTGGAGCTGGATGCCATTCTCGAGGCTGAAGAAATCTGGGAAGCCGAGTCTCAAACCCTGGATATCCTGTTCGAAGACGAAGCCCTGCTGGTCCTGAACAAGCCAGCAGGGCTGGTAGTGCATCCAGCAGCTGGTCACAGGGCAGGCACATTACTTAATGGGCTGTTGCACCATTGCCCTGATCTCGAAATGTTGCCGCGGGCAGGAATTGTCCATCGGTTGGATAAAGACACGACCGGGATAATGGTCGTGGCAAAATCGCTAGAGGCCCATAACGCGCTGGTGAAGCAAATGCAGGCGCGGGAAATCAGCAGGGAGTATGAGGCGGTGGTACAGGGCGTTCTGACGGGCGGGGGAACCGTAGATGCCGCGATGGGGCGGCACCCGAAGAATCGCAAAAAACGGGCAGTGGTAAACAATGGCAAAGAGGCTATCACGCATTATCGTATTCTCAAGCGGTTCCGCTCCCATACCCATGTACGAGTCAATCTGGAAACCGGCAGAACTCACCAGATACGCGTGCATATGGCCCATGTAAAACACCCACTTATCGGTGACCAGATGTACGGTGGCAGGTTGCGTTTGCCAGTTGGTGCATCTGCGGAACTGCGAGATGAACTACAGCGCTTCAAAAGGCAGGCCCTGCACGCGCGTCGCCTGGAGTTGGCCCATCCGTTGACAGGTACGGTAGTGCAATGGGAAGTAAAGCCACCGCAGGATTTTGCTCAGCTATTGCAAACGCTGACCTACGATAGCGAATTGGAAGCCATGCGAGATGGGTAATACGGATATGTTGCTTCCTGTGCATTGGGAGCGGCCGGATAATGTAGGAGTCATTATTTCCAGCCGCTGTGGCGGTATCAGTAATGCTCCGTTTGGCTCGTTAAACCTGGCGGATCATGTGGGGGATGACGCGAAAAGCGTTTTGCAAAACCGCAAGCTTCTTGCCGAGCGCTTCAGTAAAATTTCCTGGTGGCAATGGCTGGATCAGGTGCATGGAACCGAAGTCGCGGTTTCATTGCCTTCGGCGCAAGTCCCTCAGGCGGATGCTTTGTACACCAGGCAGCCTGGAATTGCCTGTTGTGTGCTCACTGCAGACTGCTTGCCGGTGCTGCTGACAAACCACGCGGGTGACGAGATTGGAGTTGCGCATGCGGGTTGGCGTGGTTTGGCAGCGGGCGTTATAGAGAGCTGCGTCAGCAAGTTCACATCGACACCACAGGACTTGCTTGCCTATCTGGGCCCGGCTATCGGGCCATGCCATTTTGAAGTGGGCGAGGATGTATATGCTGCATTCCAGAATCAGCTATCCCTAAGGCAAATGGAGAGTTGTTTTCAAAGCCTGGAGGCGGATGGCAAATTCCTGGCAAATTTGTATGCATTGGCTGAAGCGCGACTGCAGGCGCTGGGCGTCAGGAGCATCACGACAGACGAACGCTGCACAGTGTGTAATCCGGATACGCTATACTCGTTTCGCCGCGACGGCGAGACCGGTCGCATGGTAAACGCGATTTACCTGAAGTCCTGAATACGGCTTTCTTGACCTCGATCAACAAGGCCTATCCATCTATTGAAAAACCCCAGCGCAGGCCCAATTTACCTGATATATCTCTAGAACAGGGCGACAATGCCCAAATGGTGGGTCAGGTATGCGAATCGACAAATTGACGAGCAAGCTGCAAGCAGCACTCGCTGATGCCCAGTCATTGGCATTAGGTAAAGAAAATAATTTCATTGAGCCGGCTCATTTACTTCTGTCCCTGTTGGACCAGAAGGGAGGGTCAGTGCGTCCATTGTTATCCCAGACCGGTTTCAATATTCCGGATCTACGATCACAATTGCAGGAACTGGTGGACAATCTTCCACAGGTGCCCGACAACCAGGGCGAAATTTCAGTCTCCCAGGATTTATCGAGACTGCTTAATCAGGCCGACAAACTGGCGCAACAGAAAGGCGACAGTTTCATATCGAGCGAGACTATCTTGCTGGTCGCGATGCAGGACAAGGGTGCGGCAGGCAAATTGCTCAACAGCTTTGGTGTGTCAGCCAAAGCGCTTGAGAATGCCATAGAAAACCTGCGTGGTGGAGAAAGCGTCAGCGATGCTGGCGCCGAAGATTCCTGGCAGGCTCTGAGTAAATACTGTGTAGACCTTAATGAACGGGCTGAAAATAATGAGTTGGATCCAGTCATCGGCCGGGATGCAGAAATTCGGCGTACGGTGCAGGTGCTGCAGCGAAGAACTAAAAACAATCCAGTGCTCATTGGTGAGCCAGGAGTAGGTAAGACTGCCATCATTGAAGGTTTGGCGCAGCGCATCGTTAATGGCGAGGTGCCTGAAGGCCTGAAAGATAAAAAGATACTGGCACTGGATATGGGTTCGTTAATCGCCGGTGCGAAGTTCCGTGGTGAGTTTGAGGAGCGTTTGAAGGCGGTATTGAATGAACTTTCCAAGCAAGAAGGTTCCATCATCCTGTTTATCGATGAGTTACACACCATGGTTGGCGCTGGTAAGGCGGAAGGGGCCATGGATGCCGGCAATATGCTCAAGCCTGCGTTGGCGCGAGGTGAACTGCATTGTGTAGGCGCCACTACATTGGATGAGTACCGCCAGTACATCGAAAAAGATGCGGCGCTCGAGCGGCGCTTCCAGAAAGTATTGGTAGAAGAACCTACTGAAGAAGACACAATTGCCATTTTGCGCGGATTAAAAGAGCGCTATGAAGTCCACCATGGTGTAGAAATTTCGGACTCAGCCATTATCGCTTCGGCACGGCTATCGCAGCGCTACATCACAGACCGACAGTTACCGGACAAAGCCATCGATCTTATCGATGAGGCTGCCTCAATGATTCGCATGGAAATTGATTCCAAGCCCGAGGAAATGGACAAGCTCGAGCGAAGACTTATCCAGCTAAAAATTGAACAGGAAGCCTTGAAGAAAGACGACGACGCGGCTGCGAAGAAACGCAAAGACAAATTGGCTGAAGAAATCTCCGCTCTGGAAAAGGAATTTGCTGACCTGGAAGAAATTTGGAAAGCCGAGAAAGCCTCGTTGCAAGGCACGACCACAATCAAAAGCAGCCTTGAGAAGGCGCGCAATGATTTGGAGGCAGCACAGCGTGCCGGCGATCTGGCGCGTATGTCTGAAATTCAGTACGGCATCATCCCTGGCCTGGAGAAAAAACTTGAACAGGCGGCCGAGGCCGAGGCAGTAGAGAAACAGTTGTTGCGTAATCGTGTTACTGAAGAAGAGATTGCCGATGTGGTGTCACGCTCAACTGGCATTCCCGTAAGCAAAATGTTGCAGAGCGACAAACAACGACTTCTGGAAATGGAAGACGCCTTACACAAGCGTGTCATCGGCCAGAATGAAGCAATCGAAGCGGTTGCCAATGCAGTACGCCGTTCACGCTCGGGAATATCAGATCCCAATCGGCCCAATGGTTCATTCCTGTTTCTCGGACCAACTGGCGTGGGTAAAACTGAGTTATGCAAATCGCTGGCTGAATTTCTGTTCGACACCGAAGACGCGATGGTGCGCATCGATATGTCCGAGTTTATGGAGCAGCATTCTGTGGCCAAGCTTATTGGTGCGCCTCCTGGGTATGTGGGATATGAAGAGGGCGGATATCTGACCGAAGCCGTTCGTCGGCGCCCCTATTCAGTGTTGCTGTTGGACGAAGTAGAGAAAGCGCACCCCGATGTATTCAATATCCTGTTGCAGGTAATGGATGATGGTCGCTTGACTGATGGTCATGGCCGCACTGTAGATTTTCGCAATACAGTAATCGTTATGACCTCAAATCTCGGTTCAGATCGAATTCAGGATCTGATGGCTGAAGGACCGATGGATGACAAGCAATATGAGTCAGTGAAGAATGCCGTGCTTGACGTCGTGGTTAAACACTTCTCGCCTGAATTTGTAAACCGTATTGATGAGACTGTGGTATTTCATCCATTAAAGCAGGAACAGATTCGTGGGATTGCCGATATTCAAGTGGCATTGCTTAACAAACGTCTGGCTCATGTCGAACTGGCGGTCGAAGTTTCTGACGCAGTTCTGGAGCATATCGCCAAATTGGGTTACGACCCGGTATACGGCGCACGACCCCTGAAGCGGGCACTACAGAACTGGGTAGAAAACCCGCTGGCACAGGAGGTCCTGAAAGGCTCCTATGTGCCAGGTGACGTTATTGCCGTGGAGCTGGACGAGGCGGGTCAGCTCAGTTTTCACAAATCAGCCAATACGCTGGAAGCGGCGGTCGCCTGACCGCCGCGTACCATCCGGGCGCCAAATCGGGCTTAAGAGCTTGACTTTCCTCGAATAAGTGGGAGAATCGCCCCTGCTTAAGCAGAGGAAATCGGCCATCCCCCATTCAATCTGCTGTATCCCGGAACCGCTGTAACCAGGCAATCTTCGGGCTACTGTCTAGGTGTCGAACAACATCCACCTATGGCTCCTATCACGTTATCACGTCCGGGGCCGACAAGAAGCAACAGATAGCGCGGATTCCGTGCCTTGTATTGTTGTTGATTGTACAAACTAACACAGACTTTTGATAAACCAGCAGGCTCAAACGGGCGTGCTGTATCTGTATTTTGATGCAGAGCTGAAACAGGGCGAAAGCTCAGAGGCATATAAAGTGGAAGAATTATCTGGCGGAGAAATGTTGATACGGGCTCTCCATGATGAGGGAGTTGAGATTCTCTTTGGCTATCCAGGCGGTGCGGTATTGCATATTTACGATGCAATATTTCAGCAGGATAAGGTAGAGCACATTCTAGTGCGTCATGAGCAGGCGGCAACTCATGCCGCCGATGGCTATGCGCGTGCTACTGGCAAGCCAGGTGTGGTGCTCGTGACTTCGGGCCCCGGTGCAACCAATGCGGTCACAGGACTCGCGACAGCATTTATGGATTCTATTCCAATGGTGGTTATATCGGGGCAGGTAGAGAGCCGCTTGATCGGCTCTGACGGCTTCCAGGAAACCGATATGGTTGGAATATCGCGACCTGTGGTTAAGCACAGCTTTATGGTGCAGTCTGCCTCCGAGATTCCGCTCATCGTGAAGAAGGCGTTTCGCATCGCTACCACGGGGCGGCCAGGTCCGGTAGTGATCGACGTGCCCAAGGATGCTACAGATCCGAAAACCAGGCTGCCTTATGAATACCCAAAAGATATCAAGCTGCGCTCGTATTCTGTCCCTGGTAAAGGCCATTCAGGGCAAATCAAGAAAGCCATCGAAGTGCTGCTGGCTGCCAAGCGTCCTATGCTTTACACCGGCGGCGGTGTTATTCAGGGGGAAGGTTCGGAGCTCTTGACCAGGTTTACTCGCAAGCTGGGTTATCCAATCACAAACACCTTGATGGGGCTGGGCGCTTATCCATCATCTGACAAACAATTCCTCGGGATGTTGGGGATGCATGGTACTTATGAAGCCAATATGGCGATGCATTACTGCGATGTCTTGTTATGCATTGGTGCGCGCTTCGATGACCGTGTTACTAACTCCGATGTGAAAAAGTTCTGTCCTGATGCCACTATTCTGCACGTAGACATCGACCCGGCTTCCATATCCAAAACTGTGACAGCCGACATTCCGATCGTGGGCTCGGTTACAGCGGTATTGGAAGAAATGCTGGAACAACTAGGCAAGTCGAAAACCAAAGTAGACAAGGAAGCACTGGGAGTCTGGTGGAAGCAAATCGATCAGTGGCGTGCACGTGACAGCCTGAAGATTACTCCGTCGGAGGATGGTTCGATCAAGCCACAGCAAGTTATCAAGGCGGTTCATGAAATCACCAAAGGTGACGCGTATGTCTCTTCAGATGTGGGTCAGCACCAGATGTTTGCTGCCCAGTATTATGGATTTGACAAACCGCGCCGCTGGATCAATTCCGGCGGGCTCGGCACCATGGGATTTGGTTTTCCTGCGGCCATGGGTGTGCAGTTTGCGTTTCCGGATGCCATATCGGTTTGTATAACAGGTGAAGGAAGTTTTCAGATGAATCTGCAAGAGCTGGCGACCTGTATGCAATACAATTTACCGGTAAAAATCATCTGCCTTAATAATCAGGCGCTGGGTATGGTGAAGCAGTGGCAGGACATGCAATATGGTGGTCGCCACTCCCATAGCACTTACGCAGAATCTCTGCCTGATTTCAAAATGCTGGCCGAATCCTATGGTCATGTTGGAATCAAGATCGAAAAGTATGATGAGCTGTATAGCAGGTTGGAAGAAGCATTTGCGTTGAAAGACAAGCTTGTTTTCGTCGATGTTATGGTCGATCCGGAAGAGCATGTATACCCGATGGCAATCAAGGGCGGTGCGATGAAAGATATGGTACTAAGCAAGACGGAGCGAACCTGATATGCGACATATAATTTCTGTATTGATGGAAAACGAGCCGGGAGCCCTGTCGCGCGTGGTTGGGCTGTTCTCGCAGCGCAACTACAATATTGATTCCCTTACGGTTGCTCCAACCGAAGATAAATCATTATCTCGATTGACGTTGACGACCAGCGGAGATGATGCGCGTATCGAGCAAATTACCAAACATCTAAACAAGATCATCGATGTGGTTAAACTGGTTGATTTGACAGAAGGCGCGCATATAGAACGCGAGCTTATGCTTATCAAGGTCAAGGCAGTTGGAGCACAACGCTCTGAAGTGAAGCGAACAGTGGATATTTTTCGTGGGCAAATTGTTGATATCACAACAAATGTGTTTAGCATCCAGATGACTGGAACGAGCGAAAAGATTGACGCCTTTATTGCGGCACTCGGCGACAACACGGTGTTGGAGGTAGCGCGCACGGGTGTATCGGGTATGGCGCGTGGTGAGAAAATTTTGAGTCTGTAATTATTACTAGGAATTAAAAAAGGGGCCGATTGGCCCCTTTTTTATGCGTTCATTAACTAGATCGCTTTTTTCATTGCTGTCATATAACGGCGCAGACGCTTACCGACCACTTCGATTGGGTGTGAGCGGATTGACTCATTAACTGCAATCAATTCTGCATTGTCCACACCAGCGTCAGCAACGGAAATGCCTTTACCAATTACATCCACATCGATTTTCTTCATAAAGTCATTCAGCAGCGGCACACATTCATGAGAGAACAGGTAGCAGCCGTATTCTGCCGTATCCGATATCACCTTGTTCATTTCGTACAATTTTTTGCGACCGATGAGATTGGCTATCAAAGGTACCTCATGCAGGGATTCGTAGTATGCAGACTCTTCGATGATGCCGCTGGCAGTCATGGTCTCGAATGCCAGTTCCACGCCAGCCTTGATCATCGCCACCATGAGAATGCCGTGGTCGTAGTATTCCTGCTCAGCGATATCCATGCTGCCTGCGGTAGATTTTTCGAACGCTGTTTCTCCGGTGGCTTCGCGCCAGGTGAGGAGTTTTTTATCATCGTTGGCCCAATCTTCCATCATGCCGGATGAGAAAGCGCCAGTGATAATGTCATCCATGTGCTTCTGGTACAGCGGCGCCATCAATTCTTTCAATTCCGCCGATAGTTCCGCCGCGACAAGTTTTGCCGGATTCGACAGACGGTCCATCATGTTGGTGATACCACCATGCTTGAGACCTTCAGAAATAACTTCCCAGCCGTGTTGTACCAGCTTCGAGGCGTAGCCCGCATCAATGCCTTTCTCAATCATTTTGTCATAGCACAGTAGAGAACCGGTTTGCAGCATGCCGCAAAGGATGGTCTGTTCGCCCATGAGGTCAGATTTCACTTCGGCGATAAAAGAAGATTCCAGTACTCCGGCACGATCACCTCCAGTGGCAGCGGCATAAGCTTTGGCAATGTCCATACCGTCACCGTTGGGGTCGTTCTCCGCATGAACGGCAATCAGGGTTGGAACGCCGAATCCGCGTTTGTACTCTTCGCGAACTTCTGTGCCAGGGCATTTGGGTGCCACCATCACAACTGTCAGATCGTCACGAATCTGCATGCCTTCTTCCACGATATTGAAACCGTGGGAATAGGCCAGAGTTGCACCTTTCTTCATTAATGGCATTACTTGCGTTACGACAGGGCTGTGTTGCTTGTCAGGGGTCAGATTGAGCACCAGGTCAGCATTTGGAATCAGTTCTTCATAAGTGCCCACGGTGAAGCCGTTTTCTGTGGCATTTTGCCACGAAGCGCGTTGTTCTTTGATAGCTGCTTCGCGCAGGGCATAGGAAACATCAAGTCCGCTATCACGCATATTGAGCCCCTGGTTAAGGCCCTGGGCACCGCAACCCACGATGACGACCTTCTTACCCTTGAGTTTGTTCACGCCGTCGCCGAACTCAGTTCGGTCCATAAAGCGACATTTGCCCAGTTGTTCCAACTGCAGACGCAGGGGCAGCGTATTAAAATAATTCATGGAATAGCTCCGATTTCTTGCCTTTCAGGTGTATTGTGCGGACACCGTTTCAGGGTGAGGCGCGATCATATAGCATCTGTCAACTCGGGTAAATGCGTGACCACAGGGACAAAGAATTCAGAAATAAGCCCGCATTTGCCAAATCAGAGCGTTATAATCGCCAGAATTCAATTTTTCCAGATATTACCGGGACTTCCATGAGCGAAGACGAGTACGAACAGGAATCGGATAGCCTGCTGCCATTTGATGAGCACGAGGAGATCGTGTCGGAAGATGGCAAGCAGATCCGCCGCCGGGGCATTTTCCTGCTGCCCAACCTGCTGACTCTGGGCGCGCTGTTTGCCGGATTCTATGCCGTTATTGCCGGTATGTCGGGAAATTTCAACGAGGCAGGCTGGGCCATTATGATCGCAGCCATCTGTGACGGTCTCGATGGGCGCATTGCCCGTCTGACCAATACCCAGAGCGCATTCGGGGCGCAATTCGATAGTTTGTCTGACATGGTGTCATTTGGCATGGCTCCCGCATTGATCATGTTCAGTTATGCCTTTGGGCCGCTGGAGAGGTTAGGGTGGGCCGCCAGCTTCATCTATATGTCCTGTGCGGCACTGCGTCTGGCGCGCTTCAATGTTCAGTTGGGCACAGTGGACAAGCGCTTTTTCCTCGGTTTACAGAGTCCCCTGGCAGCAGGCGTAGTGACTTTTGTGCCCTGGGTAGGGTTCAAATATGGCCTGGAAGTGACACCAGTAGTTTCCTATTCCTGCGCTGTCCTGACGGTTTTTGCCGGGCTGTTAATGATTTCCAATTACAAGTACTTCAGCTTCAAGGAAATGCACTTCAAGGGCACTGTGCCTTATATGGTATTCATTGCTGCCGTGGTGCTGCTGGTACTGATCGCTCAGAGTCCTCACGAGGTATTGCTCAGCATGTGTGTGGTTTATGCACTCTCAGGACCGTTAACCTGGGTATACAAGAAGCGCTTCAGAGTCGCTCCGATTGCGATCAAACCAGAAGTCTCCGGGCGGCGTAAATCTCCGGATAAGGACGATACGACCGATAACACGTGATAAATGATGAATAATCCTGCGCGTTAATCCTGTCTTATATGAAGTAATGCAATTAATTCGCAGGCAATTTTTAACCAGGTACCAAATATGCTGATCAAAAAGCCGGATGACATCAAACCTTCTGAAATAACGCCCGAAAGTGTCTATCGCAATCGCCGGCATTTTATGACCGACGGTGGCAAGATGCTCGTCGGTACAGCGCTCGCCAGCGGTATTCCCGGGTTCGCTCATGCGCAAGATGGGGATGCCTTAAAAGCCAGAGCGCCCGCAGACATTCGTCGCTCTCCGCCGGCGGCATGGTGGGAAGAACCGTTTGCCAATATTCAACCGGCTCCTGACGAAGCACCTTTCTTTACGGGTGAGTCCCTCACCCCATATCAGGATGTGACTGTTTATAACAACTTTTATGAATTTGGTATGAACAAGTCTGATCCGTTCGCAAACTCTGGTGAGTTTCGTACGGATCCCTGGTCAATAGAAATAACGGGCGAATGTGATAAACCTGGTACCTATGCGCTGGAAGATATCGTTAAGCCGCATATGCTGGAAGAACGTATTTACAGACTGCGCTGTGTTGAAGCCTGGTCTATGGTCATTCCCTGGATTGGATTCCCGCTGGCTGATCTGTTGAAACGCTTTGAGCCTAATTCAAATGCCAAGTATGTGGAATTTGAAACTGTGATTCAGCGCGACACAATGCCTGGTGTGCGTTCACGCTTTGCAATTGTTGACTGGCCTTACCGCGAAGGCCTGCGCATGGATGAGGCCATGAATGACCTGACGTTTATGGCTGTTGGTCTTTATGGCACTTATTTGCCTGCTCAGAATGGTGCGCCAATCAGACTTGTTGTACCGTGGAAATATGGATTCAAGAGCATCAAGTCTATTGTTAAAATTAATTTCCGCGAAACTCAGCCTAATACCACCTGGAATGACTTGCAGGCAAATGAGTATGGCTTTTATGCTAATGTGAACCCTAATGTGCATCATCCGCGCTGGCGCCAGGATATGGAGCGCCGCTTGCCGCAAACTCTGTTTAACAGACAGTATATGGAAACCCAGATGTTTAATGGCTACGGAGAGCAGGTTGCACATTTGTATGAAGGCATGGATTTGTCGCGCTATTACTAGTCTTAAATTGACGTTCAGTAAAATCGCAGCACTTCTTTAAAGCGCATGGCTAAACTCATCAAGCCAACAATTTTCATTGTTGCTCTTATTCCCTTCGCATTGATCGTGCGCCGGATCGTGACTGCCGATTTCGGTCCGGACCCTGTGCAGGAACTGGCTGTACTCACGGGTGAATGGGCGCTTCGGTTTCTTGTTATTGCGCTGGCTATGACGCCACTGCAGCAAATTACCAGGCGCCCGGAATTTGTTCGCAACCGACGTATGATTGGTTTGTTCGCGCTGTTCTATGCCACTTGTCATTTCGCGGTATGGATGACCTTCATGTTGGAATTTCAGTGGATGACTATCGGGGAAGAGATTGTTGAACGGCCGTATATTACGATCGGGTTTTCGGCGTTTTTGATTCTTGTGGCGCTTGGCGCTACATCGCCCAAATTTATGGTCAGAAAACTTGGCAAGAACTGGAAACGGTTGCACCGACTCGTCTATGTCGCCGCGGTCCTCGCTATCGTTCACCAGCTATGGATTCAGCGCACCGATGTCAGCGAAGTCGTGTTCTACGGCAGTTTGGTGCTAGTCTTATTGATTTTTCGATTGTTGCGTTCTATAAGGCGACAGTACCAATAGGGCTGGCGCCATTTTCGAGTGGTGTTATTTCCAATTCAGGTTTTTACTATATCAACCATACAGTGGTCTGGTTTCATTGTTATGTAACCTCGCCCTCTTAATGCTAAAAGTCTTTGCGGCAGAATCGACCAGGGAAGCAAGCTTAGTATTTTTGAGCATACTGAAATCGCGATGGCCCTTAGTCTGTATTTCGTGCTTACATTTGCATGCTTAAAAACTGTGTATTCCTGTAATCACATCTGGGACTGATGCGCAAGGTTTTCTGCATATAAAGCTGACAAGAAAATCATATGCTCTGGCATGGCGACATAATTCCAGTAACGCCTAAAGAATACAGGTACGGTGTCGACGGCCCCACTAGTCAAGATTACGTGTCCATCACTTTTTAGCAGTTGGTATGACTTTGTAAAAAACTCCATAGGCCTGGTCATGTGCTCTATTACATCAATCGCGATAATGGCATCGAAAAAACCATGCATATTTTCGGAAGCATCCAGTATATTTTTTCCGATCATGGTAATTCCCGCTTTTTGTGCAATTGCGGCAGCGTGATGGGAAGGTTCAACCCCATGCCATTCCAATTCAGATTCTGAGTCATCTGCAGTTGATCTAAAGTGGCTTGCGAAACTTCCGGTATAGCAGCCGATTTCCAGAATTTTCCTTGCGCCGATTTTCACGAGTTGCTGCTTCATCATCTCGAAGTCATTTCTTTGAGAGGGCGGGTTCTGATACATCTGGGTAAATTCAGGAGTATGAGTATCGTATAGCTCTAATAATTTCTGTTCTGGGATTAAAGGGTTTTTGAAATGGCAGTTGCATCGTTTGCACAGGTATAAACTACCGCTGTTAAAAGGTTTGTCGAATCTGGTCTCACAAAAATGGAAGGACTCGGGGACCTTGCCTAGATTTTTCACTTGCGCCGCGTGGCAGCTTGGACAATGGGCTGTTATGGGAAATGAATTTTCCATCCTAAGAGTTGAGTCGCTCAAGCTAATAACGAGTTACGTAGTTTATCACCGGCACCTGATAGTGGCGCATTGCCTCAAGCTTTCGAGTATCCCATAAATATAGCGTGATAGTTGAGCTCCTGCCGGTGGCTTGTTGCGCCTGTACTGGTCAGTTTTTGTACAGGCTCGAAGCGGATAAATGCTTTTTCATAAAGCTCTTGTGCAAGCCGCCTATACGCGTATAATACGCGGCCTCTGTGTCGATGGGCACGGGGGTTTTTTGG
>CAYOND010000009.1:0-97038 GCA_964405225.1 uncultured Pseudohongiella sp. | reverse complement strand
CCCGACCAACTGGTTCGAAGCCAGTTACTCTATCCAGCTGAGCTACGGGCGCGTGATTCTGTAGTTACACATAATTCTGTGGCTTTGATCAACCTCTAGCAACAGATGCTGGCAGCTCTAACGCCTGCCAACAAAACTGTTTCATCGCTTATAAGCAGCGGGAGTCGGCGCGTAATTCTGTAGCTAATTCAAAATTCCATTGCTTCGCTTTAACGCTAGCAACAATTACTGGAGGAACTAGTGTCTGCCAGTAAACCAGCTTGGTACCTGTAAGATACGGGAGCCGGCGCGTAATTAAGCTAGGGGCGCGATTATAACTGCATAATCCCAGCCGGTCACTGGTAGTCTAGGTCCGGGTAAGAGTATTACGCTCCCCTAACAATAATAAGAAGCCCGAAAGCCTGCAACCATGATCGAACATCAGGATTACCTCTCCCTCATCGCCGAGCTGGCGGTGGCTCTGGCTGGTTTTACCGGCATAGTGGCGGTATTTCGTTACCGCAGCAGCGAGCGATGGCGCCATCCACAGCACTGTGCAATTCCAGACCATGCTGCGCGCCAGCCTGTCGGCCATGTTCCTCAGCCTGTTGCCTTACCTCCTGTTCCTGATACTTCAGGATGAAACAATCATTTGGCGAATTGGCAACCTGGCTATCGTGCTGGTAATGGGCACGAATATTTATCTTCATATAACCAGTGGCGGGTTAGCACGGGGCATGGTGCTGTCCAACTTTCTTTTTAGCATAGCGTTCTTCATTCTGGCAGTAAATTTGGCGGGGATATTCGACTTACTTGAATCCAGCACGGCCTATCTGGTAGCAATCAGTTTTCAGTTGCTGGTAAGCGCGTATAATTTCTCTCAGCTAATTCTCGAGGCATCGCCCGCAGAAAGCATCACAGAGGAATCAGAGAATGATGCGTAAGGACGTGAACGCCCAATCCGCAATCTAAACCATGGAACAGTTCACTGCCATAGAAACATTAGCTGGAGTTATCCAGCTGGCCGTTGCCCCAGTATTCCTGCTGGCCGGTATCGCTGGCATGCTGAATGTCCTGTCCATTCGCCTCGGCCGTGTCGTGGATCGCGCCCGTATCGTGGAGGCGCGCCTGGCACGGGAAGTACATGAAGATCATCGGGCCATCCTTCAACAAGAAACTGCAGGCCTTTGGAAACGTATTCGTCTGGTTAACTGGTCTCTGCGAATGTTCGTTAGCGGTGCTTTGCTGGTCTGCTGCGTTATCGTGTCACTATTTCTCGGCGAACTGGCCACACTGAACCTCTCTGTCATCATTGCCTCGCTGTTTGTCTTTGCCATGTGCCTGCTCATTGTCGGCCTGATTCTGTTCCTGTTCGAGGTAAGCATATCCACTCGCCGCATCCGTGAAGGCATGAGCGAGATCATTCAGGACGAATCAACCCAGTAATCTGGCCAGATTTCCCTTTGCAGGCTCAAGGGCTTGCAACGAATTGTTACCTGTTCATCCGAGATTCAGTTTTACACGTTGTAACAGTAAGTTACGCGCATCTTGCGGCCGTCGCAGTGACTTTCCCACTTACCGCAAAAAACGGTAACATGCCCGCCGCCTGAAGCGTCTGAATTGCTAATCTGAACTAAAAAAGGAGAGCCCTGTGCTTAAACGCATTGCGTCTTTGGTTATAGCCGGTCTTTGGATCTCACCTGCATTGGCCCAGGACGCCAGCATCGAGCGAGGTCAGGAAATATTCACTGCCGAATGTTCCCGTTGCCATGTTCCCGCTGAGATGGACGCTCGTCTGCGTGCACGTTGGCTGGGCCGCAGTGGTGAAGAGCTTTTTACCCAGATCCGCATGACCATGCCAGCCGAAACGCCGGGCTCGCTCAGTAATGAAGAATATTACGATTTGACTGCCTATTTACTGCAGGCGGGCAATGTCCCCATCGAAGGCGAGACAATCGCCATCGCCAGCCTCAATGAGTTAGAGATACAACCCCAGGAAGTCGTGATCGTGCAGAACGACGAAGACTCCGTACCCTGGACTCATATCAATGGCGATGAGCGCTCCACCCGCTACCTGCCGCTGGATCAGATAAACGCAGAAAATGTGGCAGACCTGGAAGTTGCCTGGCAACTGGATACTGGTCCATTTGGACCCCGTCCTGAAACTTACAGCGTCACAACTCCCATCATGATCAACGGTCGGTTGTACGCCACTGCAGGTGCAACAAGGAATGTCATCGCGCTCGATGCCACCAGTGGACAATTGTTATGGATGTGGCGCCCGGAAGAAGGTGAGCGCTTTGACGATGCCCCGCGCAAAGGTTCCGGCAAGGGTCTTGCCTATTACAACAATGGTGGCCAGGAAGTTATCTTCACCATGACACCTGGGTATTACCTGGTGGCGCTCGACGCACGCACCGGTGACCCACTTGAATCTTTCGGTGCTGGGGGCTATGTGGACTTGCGACAGGGTTTGCGCCTGGGGCCGGGCCGGGAAGAACTGGATATTGGTATTTCCTTCCCGCCATTGGTGGCTGGTGATGTAGTAGTCGCGGGAGCGGCACATCTGGTGGGCATGCGTCCGGTTTCGGCCAGCAATGTCAAAGGTGATATCCGTGGCTTCGATGCGCGCTCTGGCGAATTACTGTGGACCTTCAAAACCATTCCTGAAAAAGGCCAGCCAGGCTATGAAACCTGGTTGAATGGCTCCGCCGAATACACTGGCAATGCTGGTGTCTGGGCGCCCATGTCAGCCGACCTGGAAAGAGGTCATATCTACTTGCCGGTAGAGTCAGCCACTGGCGACCGCTATGGCGCTGATCGCCCTGGCGATAATTTGTATGCCAGTTCCACCGTGGCGGTGGATATGAAAACTGGTGAGCGTGTATGGCATTTCCAGACTACTCACCATGATATCTGGGACTGGGACACTCCATCAGCCCCACTGGTAGTGGACCTGCCCAATGGTCAGCAAGCGGTTGTGCAGACTCTAAAACAATCCCATTTGTTTATGTTTGACCCCGACAGCGGCGCACCCCTGTTTCCGGTAGAAGAGCGTCCGGTGCCTGCCAGCGATACCCCGGGTGAGCAAACATCGCCTACTCAACCGTTTCCATTATTGCCAGCGCCCTATGACAGGCAGGGTTTTCAAGCTGATTACCTGGTAGATTTCACGCCGGAGATTGCGGCAAGAGCAAAGGAAATTGCCAGCAATTATCGATTCAGTGAATTGTACTCGCCACCTTCTCTGTACAAACATCCCGCTGATGGCAGTCTGGGTACATTGCACCTGCCCTCTTCCACTGGCGGCTCCAACTGGGAAGGCTCGGCCTATGACCCGGAAACCGGCATTATCTATATCCCGTCGCGCACCGACACCAGTGTGCTGTCATTGGTCAATGATCCCGATGCCTCTTCGGTGAAATATATCCAGGGCGGCGATCGCACACCTTCCATCGACGGCATCCCGTTGGTGAAACCGCCCTATGGCCGGATTACCGCTATCGATCTCGTCTCGGGTGAGCACGTGTGGCAAGTCGTCAATGGCGACACCCCGGACGACATCAAGAATCATCCATTGCTGGCTGGCATAGACCTGCCTCCCACCGGCAAGCCCACACGCTCCGGCCTGTTACTTACCAAGGAATTATTGTTTCTTGGTGAAGGCCCAGGCGGGGATGCCATCTTGCATGCTGTCGACAAAGCCACTGGAGAACGCGTTGCCCGCATCGCAATGCCGGCTTCAATCACCGGCGTGCCCATGACCTATATGCACGATGGCACACAGTACATCGTGGCAACGGTGAGCGATTTCCGTTCGCCAGCAAAAATTGTGGCACTGACCCTGCCCTGACGTAGCTCGCGTGGTGCGCGGATTAGAAGTTGTACTTGACTGACAATCGCGCAGTGCGTGGTTCCAGCGGATGGAAGTGGATATCACTGAATCCCCCTGCCGGCTCATTCTGCAATCTCGATTCATAGAGATAAGCCACGTCGTAGTCACTGCTGTCGAGTGCATTAAACAATTCGATTCGCAGTTCGAGGTCATTACGCTCATAGGCCACGCCGAGATTTAACAACGAAGAAGATGGCGCAGTTAAACTCTCTGCTTCATCGAGAGGCGATTCGCCCAGGTAGCGCCACTGCAAACTGGCACTGATGCCATTTTGCCACATGGTGTTTAATCCCAGTGAGAAGCTCGACTCAATTGCACCGGGAATCGCATCCACGGCTGAAGGCACACCAGTGAAGCGCGCATCAGTCTTGCTGTAATCCGCATTCACTGCGAGCCAATTGGTCATTTGCCAGAACACGGCAGTCTCGAAACCCTGGCGTTTACTGCCGTCATTAGGTTCGGTGCCACCAGCGTCGCCCACGAATACCAGTTCCGAGTCGATATCCAGCCAGTAGGCAACCATGGTCGCGTTGAAGTTGTCTCCCAACTCCAGGCGGATACCGACTTCGCTACCTTCGGACGGTACCAACACATCTACGGCATCGACAGTCTCACCTGAGAGCGGATCGACATTAATAGTTGCGCCGCGCACATCATTGGAATGCATGCCGCGGCCATAGTTGGCATACAACTCAAGGTTTTCGGTAGCGAGCCATGCCAGACGTAGTTTGGGACTCACCAGCACATCATCTCCCGAGCCACTGTTCAATGCAGTATCGGAATCAACCTGCCAGTCATAGTGATCAACACGTGCACCCAGTCCCAGACGCCAGCGTTCAGAAAGCGCAAACTGGATATCTCCATAGGCACTGGCCGAGAATTCTTCAACTGCATCCTGTCGCACCGTGTTCAAACGCTGCCGCGTAGCGGTCTGGTACAGACCCACCGCGTCGATATCATCAAAGCGCGCATCCGCACCCCAGGATAAACGAAAAGGCAATGCATCAAAAAAAACTTCCACGCTGCCGTCAAAATTAATACCGTAGATGCGGCGCTCGTCACGCTGCTCAAATTCGTCGCCGGCGACATCGTTTTCGAGCATATAGGTGAAATTGCTGAACAGGCTGAAATCATAATCAATGATATAGGCGTTAATCTGGTTACGACCGAGGTCAGCGCTGGCATTGAAAGCCACGCGGTGAGTGCTGCCACCGAGGTCAGGGTCAATAAAACCAAACCGGTCGATCATGCCGGCCTCGACTGCACGCAGAGGTACCTGGTCAGTGGCATCCCAGTCGCTGAAATACCCATCTAAGGTGAACTCGGTGGGTACGTCGGCTATCGCAGTGCGGTAATTCAGATACACCTTTTCCTGCTCGAGGTTTTCATCCAGTTCCCACGGGCCCTCATTGCGTGTCACATCCAGTGCGGCAGTCAGCGCGCCGCTGCCCAGTACCTGAGTACCGGCCAGCAACGCACGCTGGAAGTTATTCTCCCCCAATGTGAGTTCCAGCATCGATTGGGGCAGCTCATCGTAATAAGCAAACTCCACACTGCCGGCCGAGGAAAAGTCGCCATCCTGCGCGGCATAGGTGCCCTTGCGATAACGGGTCGTTGCAAGTAATTCAGGAATCATGAAGTTCAGGTCAAGATAACCCTGGCCATGCCCATGGGTGCGCATATTAAGTGGTACACCATCGAGCTCGGCTGAAAAATCCGTGCCGTGATCCAGATTGAATCCGCGCAAATAGTATTGATTGGCCTTACCTGTGCCTGAGTGCTGGGTTGCCACCATACCTGGTACGGCTTCTGCCAGTTCGCCAACACGCAGCAAAGGAGGCAGCTGCAAATCAGCGTAACCAACAAGACCTTCCGAGGCCGAATCGGCATTACCAATAAGCTGCAATGAACGCCCGAACACCACCACTTCTTCAAGTATAGGTGCGTGATTTTCATGGGCAATTGCGGCTGAGGTGAGGGCTGCTGTACAACAACCTAGTAATAACTGCTGTCTAAAACGTGGATTCATACAACTCAATCCCTCTTACACGATATTACGCTGTACGCTATTTTTTTTCCGGCAAAAAAGGACCCGTAGATTATCACCCGTGATGGGCCTTTGCCACTGCATCCGAAATCGGATGCTTGCCACGAATACTGTATTTGTATACAGTATTTCCATCATTGCATCAGGCGGCTCCCGCGGGAGTTGTCGCAATCTTTACAGGGTATTTGTATGTCCAAACGCTGCTGGTGGCCGGGAGAAGACCCGCTCTACATTGATTACCACGACAAGGAATGGGGGGTGCCGGTTTACGACGACAACAAGCACTTCGAATTTATCTGCCTCGAAGGCCAGCAGGCTGGTTTGAGCTGGATCACCGTGCTGCGGAAGCGCGAACACTATCGCAAATGCTTTAAGGATTTCGACCCGGTCAAAGTTGCGCGCATGCGTGATGCCACGCTGGAGAAACTACTGCTGGACCCCGGCCTGATTCGCAATCGACTGAAAATTTACGGCGTACGCACCAATGCCCAGGCCTTTCTAGCACTTCAGAAAGAATGGGGCAGCTTCACTGACTATATATGGTCGTTCGTCGGCGGGAAGCCAATCGATGGGAGGCGCAAAACTCGCGGAAATGTGCCTGCTATGACGCCGGAAAGTGATGCCCTTTCAAAAGACCTCAAGCAGCGCGGCTTCAAATTTGTCGGCAGTACAATTTGCTATGCACATATGCAGGCTGCCGGGCTCGTCAATGACCATACAAGTAATTGTTTCCGCTATCAGGAAGTGAAAAGCTTGGCGAAGAAATAGCAGAACGCAAATAATCACTGCAGTTAATTAATCACGATCTGAAATGCCCAATGGGCTGCATAAAGGAGAAATCAGATGATCGGATATATCACAGTAGGAACCAATAACCTGCAACGCGCCGCAGAATTTTATGACGCCTTGTTTGCCGAGCTTGGTGCTGGCCGCTTCATGGAAATGGACAGTTTCATTGCCTGGGCAGTTAATCCGGCTGCGCCAGCCTTTTCCGTCACCAAGCCATTCGACGGCAACCCCGCTTCAGTTGGTAATGGCGTTATGATTGCGCTGGCAGTAGACAGCCCAGACAAGGTGGACGCGCTTTATGCCAAGGCGCTGGAGTTGGGTGGCAAAGACGAAGGGGCACCAGGACCACGCAGTGATTCTTTCTACGCGGGATACTTTCGTGACCTGGATGGCAACAAACTGAATTTCTTCTGTATGACAAGCTAGTCGAAGTTCAAACTCATAACGCCGGGCCATTTTAAAATGGCCCGGCGTTTTTGTTTTTATCAGAGGTTACTGATCTTGCGTTCCAGCTCGAAACCACGATCAGTGACAATAGTTTCCAGTACTGCAATACGCTCTTTGAGCGTTTCCACTTCAGCTTCCAGTTCTTCGGTAGACTGGGCGTCGATTTCCTTGCGTAGTTTATCAAGACTGGCCATGGCCTTTTTCTTACTGTCGAAATAAGACGATACGGCAACCAACATTATGATGGGGAGAAATATCGCCATCATAATGCCAAACAGTTCTATTCCCTCTTCCATTGCAATGCCCTCGTTCTGCGAGAAAGTGACTGTAGCGCTCCAGCTGGCCAGCAGCCATTGATTCTCATTGTATGAGTTTTTAAGGATAGTTTTTGCAAGAATCAGTCCAGAAAAAACTAACTGTAATAATCAATAGGTTACGTATAGTTATTTGGATTCCATTAGTCAATTTGACTAATGGATAGTGCCATTAGCCACTGCATAAAAAACCCGACCGTCTCGCGAGGGCCGGGCCTTTTGACCAGGACGGGCTACTTACCCTGGACGACTTCGTTACTGAGAATGCCGACTCCGGATAATTCCACCTCATACACATCACCTGGCTCCATGGCGCGGGTGCTGCCCATAGTGCCTGACCAGATCATATCGCCTGGTTCCAGCGTGAAATATTGCGAGATATAGCTCAGCATCTCTTCCATGCCGAAAATCAGATCCGAGCTGTTCTCACTTTGTCTTACTTCGCCATTGAGTCGCCCGGTTATCTGAGTATTTTTGTAGTCTGCGCCCTGTACCAGTACTGGACCAACTGCGTTGAATCCGCGAGTACCCTTGGCACGCACCCACTGGATATCCCGACCCTGCCAGGTTCGTTCACTGACATCATTACCGCCGGTCACTCCAAAAATATAGTCCGCGGCTTCTTCAACCGGCACATTCTCTGCACGGCGGCCTACGATAATTGCCATTTCAGCTTCGTAATGCAGATTTTGTGATTCAGCAGGCCTGACGATTGGATCTTCTGGCCCCACGATTGAACTCGCCGGTATAGTGAACAGACCTGGATATTCGGCTGGTTCACCACTGATATGACTGCGAAAATTAAAGGCGGTCATAAATACCAGATTTGGATCTACAGGTGCTTCCAACCGAATATCTTCGCGCTGAACTACTGCGCCAGTGTGTTCAAGACCCAGATAAGGAGCTTGTGAAAGCTGATAAATACCATCGTCATGGACCATGCCCCAGTGAATGACACCATCATCCTGGGAATAACGTACAAACGAGTTGGTCTGCGCACTGGCATTGACACTTAAAAGTGCAGCCAGCAGCGTAGCGAGAATACAAAAAGGTTGGAAAAAACGTTTCATTGCAAACCTCCAGCTAATTATTATGATTTCCCCTTGACGCAAACGATGCTACGCCCGGAGCACTGATGGGTCAATTCATTCGGCTGGGGATGTGTGCCAAATATCGTGTGCTAGTCAGCGTCTTTTTCGCTCTGTAGTTTGGCAAAAGCGACAGAGTTCATTTCCTGCGCACGCTGACCAAATACAACTTGATGCAGCGTATCGCTGATAACTTCCTTGAAACCATCCACATCGAGATAAGCTGAAACATTACCATCTGTAGGATCCAGCGCCATTTGTCGCAGGTCGCGCCGGTGGTCTTCGGTGATTATGATAAAAGGCGTGGCACTGCGAAACGGGCTGCGCTTCTCCTCACCGCGAACACGAAACAGAAACTGGTCGTGGGGTTTTTTATAGCTATTCCAGCCGGTGATGATGCAGGACAGTTTATTGGTGGCCAGACCCATAAAGCGGTTGTATTGCCGCACTGCTTCCATGGCGTTGGCTTCGTTATAGGTATTGATTGTCGTGTACAGACCGGTTTGCCCGATCAGGGTCGCGCATTCATCGACCAGTGCATTATCCAGGTCGTAAAGTAGGACAACGGGTTTTGCAGTCATGGCTCAGCTACTCTTTAGCTATTTATTATAAGTTTTCTGACTCTATACCTAAGCTATTTGCCGCATGCAATATCTTTATTGGTCAACTTCGAAAATCAACATTTGCAGCAATCGGATCGCGGGTTGTGCGTGTTTCATTGGCATCAATACTGGGGTCTTCATAACCAAAACTGATGCCGAACAGTATTTTGGTGCCGTCCTGAATATCGAACGCTTCGCGTACGAGATCCGGATAGTCGCGCATGGTACCCATCGGGCAACTGTGCAACCCGAATGCTACCATAGTTAACATCAGGGTCTGAGCGTACATTCCTACATCGAGTGCCACTGTGGTGCCGAAGTTCGGGTTCATGCCTATAAAGGCAATGTGTGGTGCATCGAAGAATTCGTAATTGCGCAGCACGGCGCGCAGGCGCCCCGGTTTGTCATCGCGCTCAATACCCATCTTGGAATATAGCGCTACTGCACACTCCACCTGACGTTTGCGATACTCGTCCTTGAAATCTCCGCGGTACTCGTAATCGGGATTTTTGGGCACCCGGTTCTTTACATTACTGACCATTTGCTCGCGCAAGCGATCCTTCAACGCACCGGAAGCCACATAAACTTTCCACGGCTGCACATTGCAGTTTGATGGCGCCTGCTGCGCAATTTCGAAGATGCGATCCAGCATCTCCTGGGGCACAGCCTTATCCAGATACCCACGCACAGAGCGCCGGGCATTAATCGCATCTATCAAACTCATTTCAGGATCATTCATTACCAACTCACTTGCTTCAGACATCTATAAACCTTCTCTAAACCTTTAACTACAGCACCATCGGCAGGCACTGAAAATCAATTTTGGGCACACCAAATCAGCACTTCATTGCGAAATTTGGATTTTAAGATTAATCACGTTACGAGCGCAGAAAGTGCGAGGCGAGGACTGGCGAAAAACCGGAATTTACAAAGTAGTAAATGAGGATTTTGAGCCAGTTCTCAACGAAGCAATTTCAAGCGCAGTAGTAATTAACTTAAAATCCGGCCACCGTCGACGTCAACAGTAGTCCCGGTAACAAATGCATTCTGCATGACGAAGAGAATCCCCTGTGCCACTTCTTCAGGTGTACCAGCACGCTTGATAAGATGAGTGGCAGTCATACCCTTGAGGTTTTCTTCTTTCGCATCACCCATAAAATCAAACATCGCTGTAGAAATAGTACCAGGTGACACAACATTAACCCGAATCGGCGCCATCTCAACCGCCAGGCAACGCACCAGGTTTTCCACCGAAGCACCCACACAGCTTAGTGGTGATTGCGCCGGCCGGATTTTGCGCGCTGGAGAACCGCTAACCAATGTGATTGAACCATCCGCGCTAAGGAATGGCGCCCCTGTGCGAACCACATTGCAATAACCCCACAACTTGTCATAGGCCGCCTGGAACTGCTCCTGGGTCTGTTCCAGAAATGGCTTCAGCGTGCGATCGCCTCCGATCGCGGCCGAAACCAGATGATCGATCTTGCCTGCCTCCGCAAATATTGCCTCCAGCTCATCAGCTTTATGGGTGTCGGCCTGCCGCACTTCAAACTTGCCATCGGCCTGCTTGCGGGCGTTCTCTATATGAGCCTCAGACCGGCCTGCCGCCCACACATTCGCACCTGCACCGGCTGCGGCCTGCGCTGCGGCCAATCCGATACCAGCCGTACCACCGATGATTACAATATTTTTACCCGCAAGCTCATTGGTCATATCTTACTCCTGTGATTCTTTCTGAAAATTACTCTGCTGAAATCTAAAAAACCCGTCCTGGATTGAGAATGGAACGTGGGTCCATGCTCTGTTTTAAAACTCGCATCAGGGCCAGTTCTTCTGTGCTGCGCGAGAATGCCAGATAGTCTTTTTTCATGATGCCGATGCCATGCTCTGCCGACACCGAACCATGCAGCTCCTGAATCAGGCCATAAACAACGTCGTCGATTGCATGCGCCAATGCACGTGTATCCTTTCCGGCTCGCACGAGGATGTGCACGTTGCCATCACCGATATGTCCAAATAGTCCGATAATTGCATCGGGCCACTGTTGTCTGAGCCGTTTTTCAACTTCTTCACCGAAATAGCCCATATCGCTGACGGCAAGACTGACATCAAAAGTGTGCATATAACCCAAACTGGGAAATAATTCGGCTGCGCCGTCACGTACCGCCCAGAGCTTGCGAATTTTCTCGCTGTCATCTGCCAACACAACATCCCCGACAAGTCCCGCCTCCAGGGCCTCGTGCAGCGCTGAAGTGAATAGTTCACTGTCGTTGGCAGGGTGCGAACCCATACTCTCGATCAGTACGTAGAACGCATATGGAGATTTGATAGGCACACTGACATGTGGCACGTGTTCGTCAATAAGATCGTAAGTGTTTTGCCAGATAACTTCGAAAGCAGACAAGTTACCACCTAACTTGTTCTGCGCGTGCACGAGTAACTGTGCGACCTGGGAAAAATCCGATACTCCACACATGGCAACAGTCTGACTGGCAGGTTTTGGAGACAGCTTCAAAACTGCACGCGTAATCAGGCCTAATGTGCCTTCGCTGCCGATGAAAAGCTGTTTGAGATCGTAGCCGGTATTATTTTTGCGCATCTTGTGCAGACCGTCGATGATCGTGCCATCGGCCAGGACCGCTTCCAGTCCAATGACAAGGTCACGCGTCATGCCATAGCGTATTACCCGGTTACCGCCGGCATTCGTGGACAGGTTGCCACCAATGGTACAACTTCCCCTGGCGCCCAGGTCCAGTGGAAACAACATACCGTTGTCTTCGGCCTGCTCCTGGATTGTTTGTAACTCCACACCCGCTTCGACCGTCATGGTACTGGTAAACTTGTCTACATCGAGAATCTGCCGCATGCGTTCGAAACTGATAGCGATTTCCCCTTCCAGCGGGGCTGCTGCCGACACGAGGCCGGTCATTCCGCCTTGTGGCGCGACCGGTTGACCCGCGGCATGACAAAGTTTAAGAATACGGGAGACCTGTTCGGTCGATTCAGGACGCAGCAGCGCGGCTGGCGGGATGGCGCGAGCCCCCATCATATCTTCGAAATTGCGGTTCTCGATGTCTTTTCCGGCTTTAAATCCGGCTTTGCCGACAATTTCCTGCAGGGACTGCAGCAAGGTGGACTGTTCGGTCTGGTTCATTTGTCGAATGGACTGCAGCAACAGATTACAAGGGAGTGGGATAGTAGCATAATCAATCCAGGGTATAGCCCGACAGGTGGCATATTCACCCGTCAACAACGCCCTCAATCAATCAATACCAGGTTGGCCCCTAGTGGCCTGAAGGAGCCTTTATGTTTCGCAATCTATTCATTATCGCACTACTTGGCACGGCAGTTGGCTGTACCTGGGTGCAACTTACCAGCGCAGGTGAGAACGTGAGCCTGCGCACGGCTTCCCAGGTTGCAAATTGTGAACGCATCGGCCGCACCCAGACCCAATCACTGAGCCGGGTGACGATAGTTGAACGTGGCGCAGATCGCTTACAAGAAGAACTGCTGACGTTGGCCCGCAATGAGGCCGGCGACATGGGCGGCAATGTGGTTGTGGCCGAATCAGTTATTACCGAGGGTCGCCAGTCATTTGGCGTTTATCAATGCCCTTAGCTCCCGTCTACTAAGATCACAAATGGAGTCTGACCCCAATTTCAGGTCACGCTCCAGGCTCGGTAAGACCGCAAGTTTGCCCCTCTTCCCCACGTTTTATCAACGTTGGGTCTGGCCCCATTGGGAAGTAATTAAATTAGTTGTTGACTTAGTTTAGATATTTAGATAATTTTCTAAATATCTAATAAGCAATAAATGGAATTGTCACCTAATGCCCATGCAAGATGTACTGGAAGCCATATCGGACCCAACCCGGCGCCAGATCCTCGACCTGCTCAAAAAGGGCGAGAAATCCGCCGGTGAACTGGGCGAGCACTTCGAGATCAGCGGCCCATCCATGTCTCACCACCTCAGCAAGTTAAAGGCGGCAGACCTGGTTACCACGAGACGGCACGGCCAGAGCATCTACTACTCCATCAATACCAGCGTTTTCGATGATGCCGCGCAATTCATCATCGAATTCTTTCAGAACAAACGGGGATCGAGTAAATGAACTACCTTAAATCCAACTTCCTAAGCCTGATAATCCTGATAGCAATGGTAGGCGTCAGCTTCTATCTGTATCCGGATTTGCCAGATCAAATACCTTCAAGCTTTGATCTGGATGGCACCGTACAAGATTACAGCTCCAAGAATTTAATGGTGGTGTTATTGCCCCTTATTTACGCCATCTTGCTGGTTGTGATCAATTTGCTCATACGGGTTTCTCCGCAGAAGTTTTCCATGCCGAACAGCAAACAAGCCATGGATATCATCATGTTTGGCATCGGTGTTTATTTCCTGTTTATTCACCTTGATCTGCTCAATCGCAATCAGGACAGCTCTGAGACCGGGTTTTACATTAGCCTGGGCGCCGGTCTCTTCCTGATCATAGTCGGTAATGTGTTCGGCAAGACTGAACGTAATTTCTTCATCGGCTTACGTACGCCGTGGACGCTTGCGAGCACTGACAACTGGCGTGTCACGCACAGACTGGCAGGGAAGCTTTGCGTAATCGTGGGCGTACTAATATTGGTCGTAAACAGCTTTCTCAACAGCATGTTGATTATCGTCGCCCTGGCCGTAAGCGTTATCATCATTCCCGTTATCTACTCATTGGTTTACTACCTGAAATATGAAAAACCCAATGAGGCCAATGCACAAGAGGATTGAACTAATTGTTTACCTCCAGCGACTTTACAAATGGAAAGAATAACCCGATCACTAAGCGAACAAGGTGTTTAGAACGACATTTAGTTAATTGATCCAGGTCACAAGCGCGCGGGTGCTTCCCGTATAATGTCCACCAAATCGAGGATTAAAGTCATGAGAAGATCGAGGAGTAAAGCAATGTACTATCTTCCGAACCTCCGCCTGAACCGCCTGTCCACGCTGATATTACTGGGTTTTATCAGCCCCTCGGTTTATGCCGACGAAAACGCCGCCAATATCATCGATGCCATGGAGGAGCTCTACCGGGGTGAATCCAGCGTCGCGCATATGACCATGATAGTCGAAACACCTCAGTACGAGCGGACCATGGAAATGGAAGCCAGTTCAATCGGCACCGAAAAGGCATTTATTCGAATCCTGTCTCCGAGCAAGGACCGAGGCATCGCCACCCTGAAACTGGACCTGGAGATGTGGAACTACTTGCCCAAGATTAACAAGGTGATCAAGGTACCACCTTCGATGATGATGGGTTCATGGATGGGCAGCGATTTCACCAATGACGATCTGGTAAAGCAGACCTCGTTGACAGAAGAATATAATCTTTCACTGGAAGAGACTGCAGACGAGTATCGTATCGTGTTGACTCCAAAAGCAGAGACCGTAACCGTCTGGGGCAAAATCGACTACATCGTACAAAAGGACCCCATGATTCCCCTGGCGCAGAACTTTTATGATGACAACGACAAAATGATTCGTCGCATGGAATTCAGTGAGCCCAAGGAAATCTCTGGCATTATCATTCCGACCCGCATGGAGATGATTCCTCTCAACAAGGAAGGTCACAAGACCACAGTCATTTACAACGAACTTGAATTCGACCCACCTGAAGTGGATGAGTCTGTCTTCACCCTGAGGAACCTGCGGAGCCGTTTTTAATGCTGTTGTTTAAACTCGCCTTCCGCAATATCTTTCGGCAACGGCGCCGCTCTCTGCTTACTGCACTGAGCCTCACCGGTGGCTACGTCTTGTTCGTGTTCAGTTTCTCCATGAGCGAAGGCAGCTACGACAATGCCATCTCCTTCTTCATTCAGGACCGCACCGGCCATGTGCAGATGCACATGGAGGATTATCTGGAACGGCCCAAGATACACAAGTCCATCGACTCACCTGAAGCAATCAGTTCTCAACTTGATGCTGACGAACGTATTGAAAGTCACACCTTACGGGTGTTTGCCCCCGCCATCGCCTACTCAGAGACTGACAACACGCCCACCCAGGTAATCGGAGTCGATCTGGAACGCGAGCGCAACACTACCACCCTGGCCTCGAAAATCCGCGAAGGCAGTTACATAACACCTGCACCCAATAGCGATGGATATTACTCCACCATGATTGGTGCCGGGATCGCTAACAACCTGAACATCGGTATTGGCGATGAACTTATTCTCATCTCCCAAGGCGCAGACGGCTCAGTTGCCAATGACATATATATCGTTGGTGCTTTGATAGGAGACCGCAACTCTATAGATCGCAACACGGTATATCTGCCCCTTGGGGCAGCCCAGGAATTCCTCTCTATGCCCGGCGCCGTACACGAGATCGCCATCGTCCTGCGCGACGGAGATAGATCACGCGAGGAGGCGGCAAGTCTGCAGCTTCAGTTCCCGGAACTCACAGTCAACCCCTGGCAGGTTGTCGAAGCCACTTTTTACCAATCGATGCAGACTGACAAGGTGGGTAACTTCATTTTCATGAGTATCATCATCTTTATCGTGTTCGTGGGCGTGATGAACACGGTGCTAATGTCAGTTCTGGAGCGCACCCGGGAGTTCGGCGTGTTGAAAGCCATAGGCAGTCGCCCCGGCAAGCTGGCACTGATGATTACCCTGGAATCCTCATTGCTCGCCACCATGAGCACTCTGGCAGGACTGGTAATAGCGGTGCCGCTCATCGCCTGGTTTAGCAGCCAGGGCTTTGAGCTACCCGAACCAATGGATCTCGGCGGTATCCAGATGAGCCACATGACTGGACAACTGTCCTTCCTGGTCTTTAGCCTGCCATTCGCACTCATCATCGGGTTTGCAGTCATCATCAGCATTCCTGCCGGTATCCGGGCCGCCCTCAATTCGCCGACAGAAGCGATGAGGAGCCTGTAGTGAGAACCAGTAGTCTTGCCTTTCGTAACCTGTTCCGTAATTTCCGTCGCACCTTACTCACAGTCTTGCTGATTGGTTTCAGTCTTGCTGCCCTGATTCTCTTCGATGGCATCATGCGCGGCATGATTACTCTCATGGTTGAAAACATCACGGGCACTCTGAGTGGTGAAGCTCAAGTTCATGCACCAGGTTACCGCGAGAATTTCGATGTCGACCTGATACTCGAAGACCGAGAGTCTATCGAGCGATTACTGCAAGAAGATGCAACAGTCCAGGCCTATGCCCCACGAGCGATCAGTGGCGCAATGATATCTTCAAGCTATAACGTGACATCTGGGCTCCTCTACGGCATCGACGCAGAACGCGAAATCCAAATCAGCAAGGTGCGCGACGCCGTCATCGAAGGGGATTTCTTGACCGGTGGCCAAAGTGAACTGTTGATGGGTAGTGAAATGGCAGAACTGCTGGAGGTCGGACTTGGAGACCGCATCGTTCTCACCTTGTCGGAAGTCGAGACTGGTGAATTAGCTCAAGCATTGTTTCGTGTCACCGGGATTATTCAGTTTGGCCTGCGAGAACTCGATGAGAGTTTCATATTTATCAACATCGATGCGGCTCGTCAGGTGCTGGCCATGAATCCGGAGTCAGCTCATGAGTATGTCATCACCTTTGTTACTCCGCTTGATCTCGAAAATCCCCAACATCCAGTTCTAGACAGGCTCAACGAGACTGGTGTGGAAGCTCTGAACTGGCTCGACCTGAACCCTGAAATCAGTATGTTCATCGGGTTTTCGCAATACAGTTCCCTGATCATTGGCGGCGTTCTGTTCCTGCTCGCATCGCTGGGAGTCATCAACTCCATGTTCATGTCGATCTATGAACGCATCTATGAGTTCGGCGTGATCAAGGCTATCGGTACGCGGCCTGGCGAAATTCGACTGATGATTATGATTGAAGCCCTTTTCATTGCCCTGCTCAGCTGTGCATTTGGACTGCTGCTCGGTGGCGCCATCGGCTATTACACATCAAGCTACGGTATTTATATTGGAGAAATGGAATTTTCCGGTGTCGCAATCAATAACAATATTATGACCGAATTTCACATCATGCAGTTTACCCAGTTCCCCCTTTATGTGGTGCTACTGACAGTTATTGCAGCGATTTATCCTGCTCTGTTCGCCGCTCGTATCGTGCCCTCCCAAGCCTTGCAGAGGAGCCTCTAGGAATAATCATGAGTACAGTAATATCTACAAGCGAAGTCTGCCGCTATTTCGGCGATGACGATGAGACTCTCGTCAAAGCAGTCGATCATGTCACTCTGGATATCCAGCGTGGTGAGTTCACGGCCTTGGTGGGGCCCTCAGGCTCAGGCAAGAGTACGCTGCTGCACCTTATCGGCGGACTCGACAACCCTACCTCTGGCTCGGTAGAGCTGGCCGGTACCAATATTGCCAAGATGAGCGGTACCGCCCTGTCCGATTTTCGCCGCGACCATATCGGTTTCATTTTCCAGAGTTACAATCTTATCCCGGTGTTTTCCGCTGAGGAAAACATCGAGTACATCATGTTGTTGCAGGGTATTGAAGCCGCCGAGAGAAAGCGCCGCGTCGCTGAAATGTTGCATCAGGTGGGTCTTGAAGGACTGGGTGATCGCCGCCCTGGCAAACTCTCCGGCGGCCAGCAACAGCGTGTTGCCGTGGCTCGCGCCATGGTGTCACGACCCGAGATCATCCTGGCCGACGAACCAACTGCAAACCTCGACTCGGCTACCGGTATTGGCTTGCTGGATCTCATGAAAGAACTTAATGAAACACATAACATGACGTTCGTGTTCTCTACCCATGACGAAAAAATCATGCGCCGGGCCAGTCGTCTGATTCACATGGAGGACGGCAAGGTAATTGAGGATGAGTATAAATAGAGATTCAAATTGGGCTGCAATTTGGCACAGAACGTCGATAGCATTTTCATTCCTGCTCTTTAACTTCTGTAATCCGAGCGCAATAGCCCAGGTTAACTTCTCCGGTTACCTCAAGAACTACACGATAGGCCAACAGGAAGTCGACACAGGTTTGCTTCAAATTGACCGCAGTTATCGCATCCAGAACAGCGGCCGCTTCATGCTGGACGTATTCAATGATAACCAGGTTTGGCAAATCCATTACGAAGCCGGGATTGATTATTCATCAGAGTTACAGCCATTCGATGAGTCAGCACTTGCCCCACAGCGCAATAGTTATCGCCTTACGGACATAAATAGCAGCATCGGCTCCAATGATCGCAAGACTGTAGTCCCGCAGAACCTGGATCGTTTCAATGTCCAGTTCAGATTGGACAGTGGCGATCTCACTATCGGTCGCCAGGCAATTACATTTGGCTCGGCCCGCATCATCAATCCCAGCGATGTATTCCTGCCCTATGATGTACGAGCACTCAACACGGAATATCGTATCGGCGTGGATGCGGTTCGCTTTCAGCGCCCGGTTGGTGACCTTGGTGTATTCGATATCGGCGTGATCCTTGGCAACGATGGCAAGTCGGAAACTTCGGCGGGGTTTATGCAGTACCTGAATAACTATTCTGGCAGCGACTACCAGCTAACGCTGATGCGATTTGCTAACCAGAACCTGTTAGGTGCCGGAGTACAGAGCGCGCTCGGCGTGCTGGGATTCTGGCTGGAAGCGGCTCACGTTAGTGGCGACGACGACTACACTCGCCTTTCAACTGGCATCGACTATGCCTTCAATGAGCGAGTCTTCGGAATGCTCGAGTATCACTACAATGGCGCAGGAGCCGATGATCCCTCTGAATATGCTTCACTTTTCGATGATAGTGCGTATACGGCGGGTGGTGTTTTTCTCATGGGAGAGCATTACCTGATTCCTAACCTGGGCTGGCAAGCTACTCCCCTATTGAATCTCGGAGTACAAGCGCTGGCCAATCTCGAAGATAACTCCATATTTCTAAGTGTGAGTGGCGACTATAGCCTGTCAGACAATCTGTACCTGGGGATGGGCTATTACCATTTTCTGGGGGACGAGCTGGAATTTGGATCTGCGCAACCCTCCAGCCAAAAAGTAAACTTTGGCTCTGAGTATGGCAGTAATCCCAACTCGTTATACTTCAGCCTGCGCTACTATTTCTAATTCTCGTAAAATTAAAAGTCGTAATGTTAGAACTTCACCTTGCGGTTGAAGATTTCTTCATCAAACTCATCTTCCCACTTGGCCACCGCTGTGGAAACAGACAGGTCACCGGTTATATTGACTACGGTACGCAACATATCCAGCGGTCGGTCAATAGCGAGGATAAAACCTACAGTCACTGCAATCTGGTCGGGGGTCATGCCAATTGTTTCCATTACCGCGGCCATCAGAAATACTGATGCGCTTGGTACCCCAGCCGTACCGATGGAAACAATTGTCGTTACTCCCGCCATCACAACGTAATCGCTAAAAGTAAGATCGATACCAAATACCTGGGCAGCAAACACACTCACAATGCCTACATAAAGTGCAGTGCCGTCCATATTTATAGTCGCACCCATGGGCAGTACGGTCGATGCCACAATCGGTTTTACCCCCAGGTTTTCTTCAGCCACAGACATGGAAACCGGCAGGGTTACGGCACTGGAGGAGGTGGAGAATGCCACTAGCATAGCGTCCCTCGCGCCGCGGAAGAACATTACCGGCGAGAGTTTCAACACAGTCTGCATGATGATGACACCGTGCATGATTATCACGTGAAGAATACACGCCGCCAGGACAGTCAGCGCCAGTAACACGGCATCCAGTATGACATCAAATCCCTGTTGACCCGATACTCGAGCCATCAGTGCAAACACGCCGAATGGGGCGACTTCCATGATCCAATGAGTGATGCGCAGCACCAGATCGCTTGAGGCATCCATAAAATCAGCAACTGGTCTACCCTTTTCACGCATCACCAGAAGTCCCACTCCAACCAGCAGAGCGAAAAATATAGTGCCCAGAATGTTGCCCTCGGCCAGCGCTGCAAATGGATTATCGGGCACAATCGACATAAGAGTTTCGGATAACGGCACTGGATCAGCCAGTGTCGTTGCCTCTCCGGTTAACTCAACGCCAACCCCCGGCTGCAAAGTAGCCGCCAAAGTTAAACCAATTGAGATAGCAACCAGCGTGGTTGCCATATATAAAGCGATAGTTTTGACGCCCAGCGAACCCAGTTTGGATGGGTCGCCCATGGCGACAACACCAGAGACAATCGTTACGAATACCAGGGGTACCACGATCATGCGGATCAGGCGTATGAATAAATCTCCAAGAAAGCCGATGCTTTCTGCCCCAGAACCCCATACTGTACCGAGAGCAACACCAAGCACCATGGCGACGAGAATTCGCTTCCACAGAGCAATTGCAAACCAGGTTCTAATCATAGATGGAGTCCTTCACAGATGTGCACTTGCTAGGAGACTATAGAAATTCATACCATAGTTCCAGTATTCATCAATTGAGCAACGGAGACGGCATGGCAGAGTGGATTGAAGGCAAGGTAGTGGAAAACATCCATTGGACCGAAAACCTGTTCACCCTGAAAATTGATGCTGGCATCAAACACTTTACTGCGGGGCAATTTACCAGTCTGGCTCTTGATATAGATGGCGAGCGCATCGCGCGCCCTTACTCCTTTCTGAGTTCCCCCGGCCGACAACCTCTGGAATTCTTTTTCTACACCGCCATTGATGGTGTGCTGTCCAACGCACTGGTCGGCCTCGAACCAGGAGAAAGTGTCTGGGTTAAGAACCAGGCCAACGGTTTTTTCACCCTGGATGAAGTCCCCGATGCGAAAGATTTGTGGATGCTGGGTACCGGCACAGGCGTAGCACCATTTTTCTCTATGCTAAACACCGATGAACCCTGGGAACGCTTCGAAAACATTGTACTGGTTTACGCTACTCGCACAGATGCTGATATGCGGTATCAGGAAATGATTAATGAGTTTAAAGCGAAGTATGGCGACAGATTTCACTTTCAGCCGTTTGTAAGCCGGGAGCAAATATCCGGAACAATAAACGGGCGTATACCCACGGCCATTGAAGATGGGCAGCTGGAGAGTCAGGTAGGCGTAACACTGGACCCGGACCGATCACAGCTTATGATGTGCGGTAATCCGGATATGGTAAAGGATGTAACGGAACTGCTTAAGGCGCGCGGGTTTCGCAAGAATCGGCGGCGCACACCGGGTCATATCACAACCGAAAACTACTGGTAATCAGCGGGCAACTGCCTGACCTGGCTAAGGGACTCGAAAGCTGCGCCGATGTCGATCAGATCCTGCTCCCGGAAAGTGGGTGCAATGAGAGTAAGTCCAAACGGCCTGCCATCCTCTGTATAACCCATGGGAATAGTAAGCGCAGGATAATTCGCCAGAGCTGCGATGCCAGCGTTAAAGTTGTTAATCGACAGCAAGACATCCAGTTCGTGTTCAATAAAAAGCTGATCCAGTGCTGCGCTGGCTGCACTTTGTAGTGTGGCGCGCATTTCTGCCAGTTCGGCATCGCTTATATCCAGCTCTACCATCATATCCACTTCTTCCTGGCCGTAGGGTGCACGAATTTCAGGATCGGCGTTGTTGAATGACTGTAGATCCACGACACCAGTAATCGATACCGATTCATGCGCCCATTCTTCCAGATAACGTGCCAGGTCTCTTACCATATCGCCGCCAAGGAATTCGCCAAAGCTCATTGTATTCACCTCAGCCAACTCAACTTCAACAGCCAATGCGCCTTCACCGGTCAACAGACTTAATGCCCTTGTATAGATTTCGTTGTCGAGATAGTCGACCTGGGCTCCGAGGCGTTTGCCCTGAAGCTCGCCGATCCGATAAATCAGGCGCCAGTCTTCAGTAATAAGCGGCATCGCCGTATCAGCTTCATCGTAGCCGGCCATGGCATTGAACATGGCAACCACGTCAGCCACGTTATGTCCCATGGGCCCGGCTGTATCCAGAGTAGCTGAAATAGGCACAACCCCACTGCGGCTCAGATTGCCGGTAGTTGGCTTTAACCCAACCAGTGAATTGGCGCTGGCAGGAGACAGGATCGAACCGGAAGTTTCTGAACCAACACCGACAACTGCGTAGTTGGCAGCGATCGCCGCCCCTGTCCCCGAGCTGGAACCGCCAGTTCCCAGTTCAAAGCGCCCATATGGATTCAGTGTTTGACCGCCCATGGCGCTGTAGCCACTGGGACAGCCTCCGCAAAAGAAGTAAGCCCATTCACTAAGATTGGTTTTGCCGAGAATGATGGCCCCGTTGGCGCGCAGCTGCGCGCTGATAAAGGCATCTTCGGTGTAATTGGATTGCAGCGCCACTGCGCCTGCGGTCGTCGGCAGGCCGGCCACGCCAACATTGTCTTTGAGCAAAACCGGCATACCGTATAGCGGGCTCGCGGCAACCAGTTGTTCCGTGCGCTCGCGGTCGAGCTTGCGTGCGCGTTCCAGCGCCTGCGGATTAATGCTGATAACAGCATTCAATGCCCGCGCGTTGTCGCTCTCGATGTCGCGAATGCGGTAAATGAAAAATTTGGTCAGGGATTCATAAGTGAGCTGCCCGGCCGCAACTGCAGCCTGCAGATTACTGATGGGCTGATCCAGTATCAATGGTTTCAGGGCCGCGTAGTTCGTCGCGTCAAAGTCGGCGAGATCATCCTCGAATACATCCCACAGCGCATTTTTATCCAGCACGCGCGAGGTGAGCAGCTGGAAATGCATTCGTTCATTTTCATGTTCAGCCAGAAGCGCCAGGTCAGCACTTTCATCATAGGGTTGCCAACGCGGAGTCTGCGCAACACTCGATGTGGCCAGAACCAGACAAACGAAAACAAGTAGTAGTTCGGAAAAAGTATTCTGGGCTCGCTTGCGCATAATAGTCCTCGTACTGGAAAAAACGACTGAATTAACAGTGTAACGTAACAATAGAAATCCTCGGAGTGAAGCCGCGCCTCGTTGCAAGTGCTTGCTAGCGATCATCTGCGTCGCTGCGCATGAGTTTCGCAACTTCTTGAGCATAAAGGTTATCCCCATTGGATAAAGCTTCAATAACACCACGATGGTTTTCGGCTGGCTGGTTCTGACTCAATTTCCACTTGCCTTCGAGCGATTCCACCAGAACTTCGAAACCTACTATCGCACTCAGCATTCGGTCTATGAACTCTTCAGGTGCATCAGATATCGACCAGGGATCTGATTGATTGGCTTCCTGAGCGCTCGTTAGCTCCTCAAGAAATGCAAGTTTCCAATTGTCTTCGTGGATATACGCAATCGTTCCCGAGGCATGTACTGCAACATAGTTCCAGGTTGGCACTACCCTGCCGTGCTCTTTCTTCGTTGAATAGGCGCCAGGAGATATATAGGCGTTCGGGCCATGGAATACAGCAACACATGATCCAGGCTCTTCTGCTTTCCAAACAGGGTTTGCTTTAGCAACATGCCCTTTGAGTACAAGGCCACGGTCTTCCGCTTCGGTAACAATTAGAGGAACATGTTCTACAGATGTTTCACTGCCAGCATTAACAATAAGTGTCGCCAATGGAAAACTACGCATCAAGTCAAACAGGACTTTCCGGTCATGCTGTGCAAAGGCTTTGGGTAGGTACATTTTTACTCAGCTTACTGACACAAAAATAAAGCAACACAAACAGGCCTGCAAAAAATAAAAAGGCCAGCCAGATAATAGACTGGCTGGCCTTTATTGACTAGTGAGGTTGAATCAGGCTTCGCGCAACGCCGCAATGCGCTCATCCAGCGGTGGATGACTCGAGAATAGCTGCGCGGTACTGCGCTTGCCACGAATACCAAACGCGGTGAGTTGCCCTTCGAGTTTACTCTCCATCTGGTTGGCTTTGAGCCGTTCCAGCGCAGCGATCATTTTCTGTCGTCCGGCCAGGCTCGCGCCTCCACTGTCGGCACGAAATTCCCGCTGCCTGGAAAACCAGAACACGATGACAGACGCCAGCGCTCCGAAAATGGCCTGGAATGCCATCACAGCCATGAAATAAACAAAATAGTTATTGCCGCCACGGTTAACCATGTTGGCAACGATGCGCGCGAAGAAATAGACAAATGTATTAAGCACACCCTGAATCAGGGTCATGGTGACCATGTCTCCGTTGGCAATATGGCTGACTTCATGCCCTAACACCGCCTCGGCTTCTTCAGCCGTCATATTGCGCAACAAACCTGTGCTCACAGCTACCAGCGCGTTGTTGCGACTGGCACCGGTGGCGAATGCATTAATTTCCGGTGAGTCGTAAATCGCCACTTCGGGCATGCCGATACCTGCCTGTTGCGCCTGACGCTTGACCGTGTCTACCAGCCAGCTTTCTTCGCGATTACGGGGGCTCTCAATCACATGAGCGCCAACAGCTCGCTTGGCGATGAATTTCGACATCAACAGCGATATAAAAGAGCCACCCATGCCGAATATGGCACAGATGAACAACAGCCCGCTGTTGCTGGCACTGTCCAGCCCAAGAATGGGCATAAGTATGCTGAGCACAATGCCAAGCACGATGAGGATGGCAAAGTTGGTAGCCAGAAAAAGAACCACACGTTTCATTGACTTCTCCTGCGCGATTCAGCGCATAGTCTTCCGATATCAGAAATATGGTGTCGAATAACGAGTTTTAAAGTCGCGGACAACTGGTTTTATTCGTGTCGTAGCGCTTCCACCGGGTCCATATCGGCAGCCCGCATGCTTGGATAGATCCCGAATATCACCCCGATCAACGCCGATATTGAGAACGCCAGTATGGGTGCAAGCGGGGTCACAATGGTCGTCATACCCCAGAAAATGGAGATGATGAATGGAATCGATACGCCCAGTACAACACCTATCAGCCCACCGACGCCAGACAATATCACTGCCTCGATCAGAAACTGGGTGACGATGTCACGCTTTTTCGCACCCAGAGCACGGCGTATACCAATTTCCCGTGTGCGTTCGGTAACGCTGGCCAGCATGATATTCATGATGCCGATACCACCAACCAGCAATGAGATTCCAGCAATCGCACCGGCAACAATCTGATCACGCAGTGCGCTTTCCTCGGCTTGACGCAGCAAAGCCAGTGGTACTTCCACCGCATAGTCTATATCACGATGCCGCCGCGCCAGGATCTGTTCGATTATCTGACCCACTTCGATCACAGCTTCCTGATTATCGATTTGGATGATCGCCTCGTGTAATTCGACTGTCTCCGATTCCATACCACCGGAAGTCTGCCTGACAGTGGTTTCGCCGAAACGCGAGCGCGCTGAAGTAATGGGAATAAACACCCTGCTTGGCGCCGCATTGGAACTGCCGGCCTGATTCTGACCCAGGTTGGAAAAGCCTTCGGACTCCATGATGCCGACTACATTGTAGTAATCACTGTCTATCTTGATACTTTTACCCAATGGATTATCTATGGGAAAAAGTTCTGCCGCGACTTCGTCACTGAGCACTATAACATTGGCATGATCGCGTAATTCGGATTCAGAAAAGAATCTACCAGCTCGCAAATTGTAGTTTCGAGAGACAGGATAATCGACAGATGTGCCCACGACATCTGTATTCATACTATTTCCGAGGTGCCAGATATTCTTCTTTACAATACGCGATGCGATAACATTGGTAACACCTGGAATCGATCGTCGAATGGTATTGATATCGCCATTTGTCAGGCCATACACGGCAGCCTGTGGCGGACCAAAACCACGATTGCTATTCTCTTCAACTTCAACCGGTTTGACACTCTTAACCAGAATATTGCTGGCTCCCAAATCACGAAACTGTTGCTGCGCTTCATAACTGGCGCCTTCACTAACTGCCAGCATGGCAATAACGGCAGCCACACCAATAACAATACCCAGCACGGTCAACAGCGAACGCAAGCCGTGGGAATAAATACTCTTGATACCAATCTGGGTGATTTTTTTAAAACGCACCAGATTGAACTGGTTCTGGGGGCCAGCACGAGGCGCTACCGCAGGCGGCATTGCAGAATCGAGGCTAATGTCGCTCATCGCTTTCCACCCTGCCATCGAGTAATCGAATCTGTCTTTCTGAGCGCTCTGCCAGATCGTCCGAGTGCGTCACCATGATCAGGGTCTTGCCCTGCTGGTGCAGCTCGTCAAACAGATTGAGAATTTCTTCACCGGATTTGGAATCAAGATTACCTGTGGGTTCATCGGCAAGAATAATTAGCGGGTCTACGGATAACGCTCTAGCGATTGCTACGCGCTGCTGTTGTCCACCGGAAAGCTCAAACGGCTTGTGATCGACCCGATCACCGAGGCCAACCCGTTCTGCCAGGCCCATGGCGATTTCGTGACTGTCGGCCTCGGAAAAGCCCTGATAGAACAAAGGCATCTCGATGTTTTCCAAAACATTGAGTTGCTGAATGAGATTATAGGATTGAAAGATGAACCCCAGACGGGCGCCGCGAATAGTAGAAAGCTCGTCGTCTTCCATCTGGGAGGTGTCTTCCGGACCGAGAAAGTATTTACCGGAAGTCGGCTGATCGAGACAGCCCAATATATTCATGAGCGTGGATTTGCCACATCCCGAAGGACCCATGATGCTAATGTAATCTCCGGCGAAAAAGTCTAGTGAGATGCCATGGAGAACCTCAACCGACAAGGCGCCCATGTAATAGGTCTTGCGAATTTCTTCCAAACTGGCAACTACATTCTGGCGCGTCGCAGCCATACCCTCGGGCACGGCTGCTGTTTCATTGCCTTGTATATTGGAATCTATGGTCATGCTTGATCCAGGCGCTCAGGTCCGGATGCTTTAGCTGCTAGTACTGTTCTGCGAGGGAGGCAGCAGCAGCACTTCTTCGCCCGCGTTGATGCCGCTGACAATTTCGATAAAGCTATCTGAGAAATCCCCTACTGTGACTTGCCTGCGTTCAGTGCGGTTACCGTTGCGCACATATACGACACGCTGATCATCGAAATAAGTCACTGCTTGAAGGGGGATATACACAACGTCTTCCAAACGATCGATGAGAATTTCCACTTCCGCACTCATGCCAGGACGCAGCCAGTCATGTTCACCGTAAATCTTGATGGTGGTTGGGTAGACCTTGAGGTCAGGATTCATAAAGGAGTTCGTGGAATCGGCTACTACGGCTACCTTCGTGACCACGCCTTCCAGCTCAGTATCAGGAAACGCGTCCACAGTGACATTTACCGACTGCCCAACCGCCACACGCTGCACTGCCGACTCGTGGATATTTACCTTCACTGCCATCTCTCGCATATCAGGGATCGTCAGAATTGGCTGTCGCTCTCGGACAGTGGCGCCTTCCTGTACTGCTTCCTGATTATTGCCTCGATAACGCTGTGAATTCTGATCCGAGGCACCATACACCACCAAACCTGGGCGCTGGGCGCGAATCGTGGCTGCTTCAATCTGCTGGTTGATATCGGCGAGCTTGTAACGCTCGAGATTGAATTTGCGCTCTGCTGAACTGAAGCGGGCTTCTTCCTGGGCTTGCTCTGCGACATTTTCTTTCAGCTGACGCTGGTAACCCATCACCGCATTTTCATAACTGGAAAGGAACTGTTCTGCTTCTTTGGGGAAGGTGTACTGGATATACAATTTCAATGCAGTTTCTTTCTCCTGCATCTTGTTGCTTGCCTTGTTCAGGTTCAGTTCTTCAGCTTCCAGTTCTGTCGGCGTTATAAAGCCGCGAGATTCCAGTCGGCGTTGCCCTTCGATGCGATCCTGGGCCAGCAATAATTCTTCCTGTGCCACCTGCAACTCGTCCTGCAATGCACGCAGGCGCTGCTTGGCCTCGCCGTCTTCCAGCAAGGAAATATTGGCAAACTGGGTGAAATCTATGTTGTCGCGTATTTCCATGTAGCTGTCATCCATTAACAGCGCTGTAATTTCCGGCGCACTTGAGCGCGCAGGTTCCAGTTCCAACACGGCAAGTTCCGGTTCTGAAGCTGGTTGTTCCAGATCCTGTGGCGCACGGCGCTGGCCTGAGCCAAATCCACCAGAACCGAAATTCCGCATCCGCTCCATCATTTCCGGCGGAATTTCGCCGCCATTCTCTGCCATCATCTGGCGCATGCGTTCCTGCATTTGTGGCGGTAGCGAATCGATGTCGGCTGAATTGAACTCTGTAGCAGGTTGCAAGGACGTAATTTGGGCTTGCGGTACAGGCGCGAGCGGCGCAGTGTTCAAGGAAGCAGCAAGATCACGTGCTTCGGCGGCAGCCAGGCGCTCTTCGATACCCAGATCAGCGATAATCTTGTTGACAATATTAGCGCCCAGAAATTTTTCATAATCGAGTCGGGCAAAGCGCATTTTCTGACGCGCATCATTCAGGTCAGTCATGTTCTGGTTGAGCTGGATTTCGTACTCGGCCTTGCGTTCTATGTAACTGGCCTCGGCAGTTTCAACCGCGATTTCCTGATTCAGCCGCTCATCAATGAGTTGCGCAGTATCGAGCTCCACCAATACCAGACCGGCATCTACGTCTTCATCTGTGACACGATAACCTTCTTCCACAATCTGCAGAATCTTGACGCCATCACGACCTTTTACCTGGGATCGAATCTCTTGTGACTGGAGGGCTTCCAGTGCGCCACCTTCAAGCACAGTGATGTTCATGTCACCACGCTGCGCTGTAAACGTCACGCTGCCATTAAATTCGTCTGAAGATCCACCGCCAATAACAAACAGCAATACAAGCACACCCGCAGCCGAACCCGCAATGGCATAACGAGTAGATTTTGGCGCAGCCATAAACCGCGCCTGCAATGCGAGCAATTGTACTCTGACACTGTCAGGCAAATTGTCGATCAGTTTGCCAAGCAACTGCTTAAACCATTCAAGCCTAGTTTGGCTCATCGGTGCCTTCCTCCCATTGACCACTGTCGTCCACATACAACAGACCTACGTCACGCCAGAATTCAAGCTTGGCGATATTATGGTCTACGATGGAACTGATCAGTTCAGTTCTTGCAGCGGTCAAATCATTCTGTGAGTCTACCGTATCCTGAATGTCGCCGAGACCCAATTCGGCCCGCAATTCGGCCTCTTCCACGCGTCTTTCATTAATCTGGACACTGGTGACATTGATATCGTAACTTTTGCGCGCTTCATTCATGCGCCGCCAGGCATCGATCACGTCCAGCTTGATCCTGTCCTGGGACAACAAATAGGAGCGCGTAGTCGCCTCATAATCTATCAAGGCACGGCGATAGTTGTTGCGCTCGGCCTTGGTATCCAGTGGCAATTCCAGGTCGAGACCTGCAGTGTAGACGGCGTTCTCAAAATCCAGTTCACCGAAATTACCGCTGGTGGAATCCGGTACGCTGGCAACAAAACTGAAATCCAGGGCGGGTCGCAGGGCGTTGGCGGCCACATCGATGCGCCGCGCTGCATCCTGCACGCGATCCAGATCACTATACAAATCCAGCCGGGTTTGCAGTGCCAGTTCTACTGACTGTTCCAGGCTCAGGTCCGGGCTGGTCATACCTGTTTCGGTAATCAATTCCATATCATTATCGTCAAGGATAATGTTGTCATCCGCACTAAGGCCCAGCAGTATCTTGAAATTATCCAGACTGCGCTTGTAACGAGTAATAGAGGCAGTCCAACGCAGATCCTGCTGCAAGGAAGACTGCTCAAGTCGGCCGACTTGCAGCAACGTCCGCAATCCTTCAGCCTGAAATGCCTGTTCGCGCTCCAGCGACAAATTCACTGCATTTAAACCAGCGAAGTTATTGCGGGCAGTCTCCCGCGCGAGCAGCACAGAGTAATACTGTGAGGCAATCTGTACAGCAAACTCCTTACGGTATCGAGTGAAGTCACGTAGCTGATAAAGCAGATCGCGCTCGGCCTGCATCAGTTGTTCAGTTTCAATCGCCGCACCAAAGTCTCGCAGCAATGGCTGGGTAAATGATCCAATCAGTGCTGTTGTGCTTAACTCACTGATATCGCCAGTCAGGAAGCGCGTGAAGTTATTGGTAAGGTTCAGCGCAATCGCGCCGCCGCCTTTCAACAGATAGCGGGCTCCCAGGCTGGTACTGGCATCCACTGATTCACTGGTACTGATTCTCTGCATGCCGGTGAGTGCCTGCATATCCTCCACGAACTGATCCTGGGCATCCCATTCATAGTCACCCCCGGAACTGAAAGAAAATGTCGGGGTGTAACGGTAACGGTCGAAGGTTAACGCAAGCGCCTCAAGGTAGAGGCGCTCTTTCTGTGTCTGATAGTCCTTGCTGTGTTGAAATGCCAGATTCAACGCTGCATCCAAACCAATGATGTGAGCGCCAATTTCAGAATCCACCTGATCATCGAGAAACTCAAACGAAGCTTCATTTAATGCAAAGCCATCGAGGTCGACCTGCATCTGCTGATTGATATTCACGGCTTCACTCATACCGGGAACCAGCTCTGATTTATCTGCAATCGCCGCGTAGGTTTCTTCGTCTGCACTGCGCTCATAGGCAGAATTGGTGCAGCCCGTCAGAAGCCACAATGCGCCCAAAGCGATTGGCAATATTCCTTGCAATTTCATTCGATTGCCCTAAATCCCTGAAAATACTGTAATAGTTGTAGATTATACTCAGAAATGCACAAAATCCTGCTATTACATGCGACCAATTACAGCTAGCGCGGGTAGGATAACAATATGATTTATAGCAGATTTTTTCCAGAGACTCTCTGATCAGTGCCGAGGAGACACTATGAAGCTGATTTCCATGCTTATCCCAACCGGCCTGGCGCTGGTACTGGCAGCGATTTGCCTCGTGTTGTGGCTGGATAACGCACAACTTGCTGATCAGTTGACAGCGCAAGCGGTGGCCAGCGAGCGCTATGAAGCGCGGATCGAAACCCTGGAGGGCAATCTGCGATCTGCTACTTTGCAAATGAGTAATCTGTCTACTGCTTTGCAGGAAGCTCGGGAACAGATAGCCTCCGCCACATCCGAGGATTAATACAGCCTGACGACTACTGCGGAACTTCAGCCCGTATGACATCGTCTGCGCTGGCATTTGTACGTGGCGACGGTATAGTTAGCCAGCATATGTGTGTCCATATATTCAAAAGTGATGCATTGGGAGTATTTGATGAATAACTTGATTACCAGAATCCATTTTCGCACCCTGTTTATATTGGGTAGCTTGCTTACGCTGATAACCGCCTGCAGCGAACCTGCACCTGGCGAGACTGCCAGCCAGCAGTCAGAGCCAGCAGCCGGTTATACGCGAATCAATACTCCCGGCGACAACGATCCACTTGGCGCACACATTTTTGAGTTGGATAACGGCTTACAGGTCTACCTGACCGAGAATCATGAAGAGCCGCGCTTCTATGCCGAAATTGCTGTACGCGCAGGCAGCAAACATGACCCTGCCGATGCCACCGGGCTGGCACATTATCTGGAACATTTGCTGTTCAAGGGTAATCGAAATCTGGGCACTTTGAATTATGAGGCCGAAGCTCCGCATCTGGCGCGTATTCGCGAGTTGTACGAGGAACACTTCAACACCACTGACCCGGCACGTCGTGCTGAAATCTACGCAGAAATAAATGCCGAAGCACAGTTAGCCTCAAACTATGCCGTTCCCAACGAGATAGACAAGCTCTACAACAGCATGGGTGGCACGGGGCTGAATGCACATACCTGGCATGAGGAAACGGTTTACAAAATCGGCTTGCCTTCAAACCGACTGACCCAATGGGCCGAGATCGAATCTGATCGATTCGTAAACCCGGTGTTCAGATTGTTTCAAACTGAACTGGAAACGGTTTACGAAGAAAAGAACCGCACACTGGACAATGCCGGCAGAATTATTTCCACCGCAGTCGATGAGTTGATGTTCAAGGAACACCCCTATGGACAACAGCCAACTATCGGCACAGTGGACCATCTCAAAAATCCTTCACTGGTTTATATCCAGAACTATTTCGACACTTACTATGTGCCAAACAATATGGGCATCTTTATTAGTGGCGATATCAATATCGAAGACACAATTGCATTAATCGCTGACAAGTTTGGCCATTGGGAACCCAAACCAGTGCCTGAAGTGGGGCCCTGGCAGGAACCCCCGCTGGATGGGGCTGAGCGCGCAACCGTGCAATATCCTGGTGAGGAACAGGTGCAGCTGGCTTTTCGCACCGCCGGCAACAGCAGTGAAGACAAGGAAGCCCTGATCTTGCTGGATATGATTCTGGACAACCGCACAGCTGGACTGATCAACCTTAATTTGAGCCAGCAGCAATTGGTTTCGAGCGCGGGCTCATCGCCGCTGTTTCTGAATGATGCCGGCGTTCAAAATCTGTATGGCACCCCAAAGCAGGGCCAGACTCTGGCAGAAGTCGAGGCACTGCTGCTTCAGCAGATTGACCTGATCAAGGCTGGTGAGTTTGAAGACTGGATCATTCCCGCCATCATCAACGACTTCAAAAAGAATGAAAAAGCCAGCCTCGAATTCAACACAGCGCGTGTTGCCGCGATGCGTCAGTCTTTTATCGAATACGATGAGTGGAATCATCATATCGGCGAGATCGCGCGCATGGAGCAACTCACCAAGCAGGACGTGATTGACGTTGCCAATAAATATTTTGGTGATGATTATGTCGCTGTCTATCGCAACAATGCACAGCACGCAGTGCCCACGGTAGAAAAACCCCCCATCGATCCGGTGATTATAGATCCGACCCGGCAATCGGAGTTTGCCGCGCATATATTGGCCATGGATTACGAGCCAATCGAACCCAGCTTCGTAGAAGTCGATCAGGACTATCGCGTGGTTGAGTTTGCCGATGGCATCGAACTTTATTACGCGCCCAATCCACTCAATGACTTGTTCTCGTTTTCCATTAATGTGGAAGTTGGCACGGAAACCAACGAGCAATTAGGTATGGCTTCGGCCCTGATGGATGTGGCAGGCACAGCCACCCTGAGCAATGAAGAATTACAAAAAGAATGGTACCGCATGGGTAGTGATTTTCGCTTCTCCGCCGGCGGCAATTCTTCCGGGTTTGGCATTTCCGGGCTCGACGAGCAGTTCGAAAACAGTCTGGCCTTGATGCTGGAACTGATCCGCACGCCCAGCGCCGATCACCAGACCCTGGAAGAGCTAAAAGGCATTGTACTGAAGTCTCGTGAAGATCAGCGGGTTTCTCCACCTGCCATTGCGCGGGCGCTGTATCTTTACAATCGTTATGGGGAAGAATCCCCAATGCTGGAAGCGCTAACCACAAATGAAATCCAGGAAACCGAACTGGACGAATTGCTGGCACTGCCATCTCAGTTGCTGGGTTATAAACAAACGCTCGCTTACACCGGCTCAATGCAACTGGAAGAACTGGTGGAAATCCTGCGTCGACATTACGAAGTGGAAGGGGAATTGGCTGATACACCCCCCTATCGCTTCCGTCGTGCCAGGGAAATCAGCGCAACAGAAGTGCTGGTAGTGGATCAACAAACCGCACAGGCCCAGGTGCGCATCGAGTTTCCGGATGGCGAATATACGGAAGATGACAGTGTTATTTCTTCTATTTATGCCAACTATTTCGGCAGCGGCATGTCCAGCGTGGTATTCCAGGAACTGCGGGAAGCCCGCGCACTGGCTTACTCAGCTTCGGCTACCTATGCCCAGGGCAGCCGACTGGACGACCAGAACCTGATGCTTGGGGTTATAGGTACGCAAACAGACAAAACTGTCGACGCGCTCAATGCTTTTATTGACCTGATCGACAACATGCCAGCTTCGACCGAGCGATTCGATGAATCAGTCAATTCATTGCTCAATCGCTATCGCACTTCAAAGATTAACTTCCGTGAAGTAATTGGTGCAGTGCGCACCTGGGAGCGGCTGGGACTGGAAGGCGATCCACGCAGGCAGCGGTACGATGAATTACAGAATGCAACAATGGAAGATCTGCTGAATTTCCAAAGTACGCATGTTGCTAACCGCCCTAAGTTGATTTCAGTTCTTGGCGATCTTTCGGTCATTGATACCGAGGAACTTGAACAGTTTGGCACTGTCGAAGAAGTCCAGATTGATGATCTTTTCGTAGAATAAACAATCGCAATGAGCAGGTTTTAGCTGGGCAGAGATTTGGCCCTGCTTTTACCTGCCTCTGCCCCATCCATTCCAGTCTTTGGTGTGAACTTGCAGCATGAGCTCCCACAGTCAGACCAAGCCCCTCGCAATTTCAGGGCTCATAAAACGTTATGGTGACTTTGAGGTTCTTAAAAACCTCGAACTTTCCGTTAATGCTGGATCGGTACATGGCCTGGTAGGGCTCAACGGCTCCGGTAAAACCAGCACCATCGAATGCCTGCTAGGCTTGCAGCCCTTTCAGGGCGGCTCGATTACAGTCCAGGGACTTGCCCCAGCACACCTGCACAAGGCGCGCGGCAAAGTCGTCGCTATCTTCGATACGCCAAGCCTGCACCCTCATCTCACTGTGCGCCAGTGCCTGCAACATGCTCGCATGTTATGCGATGAGGTTCGACGCGAACCGGCAGCCGTTGAGAAATTACTGGGTATAGAAAAGTTTACGGATTTCAAGGTTCGGAATCTCTCGCTTGGCAATAAACGCCGCGCCTCTATTGCCCAGGCCCTGATTGGCAATCCTGAGTTTATAGTGCTTGATGAACCCTTTAATGGTCTCGACGCTGAGGGCGTAGACGATGTACTAGCCCTCATTGGCGACCTTAATAAAGAGTCTGGTGTCACATTTCTTCTTTCCAGTCATCAGTTACCTTATCTGGAGCAAGTTTGCTCCCATATCGCTATATTGCATCAAGGCAGGATCGCTCTGAGCGATGACGTGGATACATTGCTAAAACAATCCAGCGCAAAACTGCAAATCAATACACCTTTACCTGAACAGGCTATTGCTGTTATCGAGGCAACTGATGGGGTTTCCTACCTGCAAACTGACTCAACCGGAGCCATTCACGCCGAACTGACTGCATTGGACTCAGCAACGCTCAACAGCATCCTGGTTGATAAGCAAGTTCCGGTCGCACAGTTACGCCTGGAAACGGCCTCTCTCGCTGGACTGTTTCGTCAGATCACCGGGGGTACACCATGATAGGTGATTTGGCGAAAGCCCTGCGCACCGAGGTTTTCATCGCGCGGCATAGCCTTGGAGCACGTCTGGTGATTCTGGCTCCTGCGCTGCTGGTAATGTTACAGGCACTACTCACCAGGTTGAGTGTCAGTGGCGCCGAGGCCCGTGATAGTTTGCTGGGGAGCTCAGGATTCGCCGGAAACGACAGCCAAACCGGGTATGGCTATTTCGTCGATGGGCTGAGCACTGGCCTGACCATGCTGGGGCTATTGCTGGTGTCGATGGCTGCGTACAGTCTGGCCAGCGAACGTGACAACGGCGCAATACGCCACGTGCTGATTCGACGCTGCAGTCGCAGCAGCGTCATTCTGGCAAAACTGCTGAACCTGCATCTAATGGCCGCGCTGTCAGTCATTCTGTTGTTTCTTTGCAGTTACTTCCTCAATGCCTCACTCTGGGGCTTCGAGCCCGTGGTAGAAGATGGATTTGAATTAATCAGCGAATCCGAGATCACGGCAGAAATTCGTCTGGGTCTGTTGCTGGCTATTGCCCCGATCCCTGCCGCTATTGCTTTCGGCCTGTTGGTTTCGGTCAGCTCCCAGACTGCCACAAGCGCAGTTGCGAGCGCATTGGGCATCACTCTGGCATTTGATGTTTTCAAGGCAATGCTGGGAGATTACGCAAGCTATATCTACGCCAGCTTTCAGCCTTCATTGCTGGATAGCTCCTATCTGCGCGACGTGAGCCGCCTGGTGCGCGGTTATTCGGATGTATTGATCGAACCTGAAGTCATACAATTGAATAGCTGGGTTCCCCTGCCCGCGTTACTGCTGTTTGTTATTGCAAGCCTGGTTATTGTGCAACGGAGACAATTCTAGTGAAGTTCAGCCGCCTGTTTGTGACCGCCCTGGCTGTTGTTGCTTTGCCGTCCTGTGTTGTTTATGAGCCTGCAGTGCTCGTACCCGCCATTACTTTCTCTGCAGAACAAATCACTCGCGCAGAGAGTTCTGCCAACATCTCGGCCGCCATCGATTTTGGGGTAGACGTCGCTGTTAACGAGAGCGATTCATTGTTCAATATCGAAACCTTGCCAGGGGTTCGGGTAAGGAGTGTGACGCCAGGTGGCGCAGCAGCGGTGGCGGGCATTGAAGCCGGCGATATTATTCTGGCCATCAACGATACGCCAACCAACCATCCGGATGCCATTGCTGCCTTGCGACAACAGGAATTGTCAGGCTTACAACAATTCCAGATTCGCCGTGATACGCGTGTATTACTGGCTGAGGTAGAAGCACGTCGGGCATTGTCCGGTACCGGACCAATTGAACTGTTCCGCATAGACCCCCTGGCAACCCGCGCCGGATACGTTACCGAGTTGCTAAACATAAGTGGTGCGGACGATATCGCAGCTGCGCGTATTACCGCCCTGTATGAACAAAGCCCGCTCCTGTCTGCAGGGCTGGAGATCGGCGATACAGTGCTCAGTATTAACGGAAGTAATATCAGTTCGGCGCAGGATTTAATCAATCGGCTCAATCAGGATTTTCAATTGGGCGAGACTGTTTTATTTGGCGTGTATGATGGCAACGAAGTCAGCAACGTGGATGTGACATTGTGGGACCCAGGCAGACGCATCAGCGAGATCGCCCTGGGGCCATTACTCCAATATTCTTCGAGCTTGAGTCCGGACAGCGCCAGTCTGTCAATTCTCGACTTCTGGCTGTTTGCTTTTTATTCCTATAATCGCAACGAAGGGGAACGTTCTCACAGTTTACTGGGTCTATTTAATTTCAGCACCGATATGGGCGAACTTACCGAGCTTGAAAGCCAGTAGATTCACAATATGAAATTTAAACACTGCAACCCGATACTGCTCTCTGCGCTATTGTCGCTACCTGTAATTAGCCTCGGCCAGGGCAATTATGCGGCGTTTGAACTGGCGCGCGCCGAAAACTTCGAACCGCTGTATACCGAAGACTTCGATGGTGACGGACGCAAGGACATAATTGTTCCTTTTTACAGTGCAGCAGTGGGGCGCGAATTACATATTCATTATCAACAAGCCGACGGAGGCTTTCGCAACCAACCTCAGCGTATCGAAATCAAGAGTGAAATCATTGCTGTCGGCTTTGCCGATTTGCGACCGGAGCCCGGGTTGGAACTGGTGCTGCTCGCCAACAACGGTGTCTTCAGTTTGTCGACTCAAATTGAAGGCTATGTTGGCAACCTGCAACCTATACAGCAATGGGACCTGATTGCCTCCATGCCCAACCTGGAACGAGTGCAATTTATCGATGCGCTACCCGACATTAATGCTGACGGCCATGCCGACTTGCTACTACCGGGGCAAGAAGAATACCTGCTGTTAACTGGCAATGAAGCGGGCGAATTCAACGCGCTGTCGCGCTTCAGCACGATCAATCAAAACCTGACCCAACTACAACGGCGCAATCGCGACGCAGAAATGGACGCCAACCTCGGGATTAATGCGGAAGACGGTATTGTTATTCGGGTTAATCGCCAGGCTCCCACGCCTTATCAAGGTTTCGTCAGTAGCTGGCGGGAGGAAAAAGTGCCCGATGCCCTGCTCAATAGTGAGTCCTGGATGCCTAATGCCTATTTCGCCCAATTAAACAATGATGAGTTAGGTGACCTGGCTTATATCAACGTGGGGGATGACGGCTATGGTCAACTCAATATTCATTACCAGGACACAACAGGAGGCTTCGCTGCAGAGGCCGATTGGACTGGATCCATAGACACCAGCGGTAGCCTGCGTCTGGAAGACATGGACGATGATGGCCTGGAAGATCTGTTGCGCCTCGATGGCGATGGCAATGAATGGGAAGCGCACCTTTATCGCAATACGGGTGGTCAGTTTGACCTCGAATCGCCCCAGCAGGTCATGCGATTCTCTGGTTACGATGTCCGTATTGAGTTTATTAAGCTCACGGCAGATTCAAACCCGGTTATGAGTGTCAGCTATTACACAATTCCAGTGGTAGAAGCGATTCGCAGCGCCAGCATTAATCGCGTGCAATTACTTTACTCAACCGACAGTCAATCAGACCAGTTATTTACAAGACGCCCCACCAGTCGACTCGAAGAAAGTTTTTCCGCTGACAATGTGAGAGGGCTTTCTGAGCAAATGAGCTTGCGCTATGACGTAGATGGCGATGGCCGCAACGATGCCCTTTATATCACCGCTAACGGTACATTGGCTGCCAAATCGGTAGGTGAGGATTTACGCATCGCTGATGAACCATTCTGGGAATATGTTTCGCCACGCACAGTGTTCGAGTTTGAAGTCTTGCAGCTCAACGAAGATGCCATCCCGGATATACTGCTCCGACACGGCACTGTCACCACCCTGTTGGTAGGGCTGCCGTGATGATGCGCAAAATGAAGAGATTCGTCATGCGCTGCAGCATGGCGCTCAACATGATCTGGGTGATGCCAGCAATGGGCGCCGATCTGGAATTTACCGAGCAGGCATTTGATATCCCGTTGGAAACCCAACAGATACTCATGCTCGATGTGGACAACGATGGGCTAAACGATCTGCTCGCAATACTCGATAATCGCCTGCGTATTTATCAACAGAACCCGGATGGTTTTGATTTTGCAGCCGGGTTTGTAGATATTGAAGTCGCCGGCCAGGCTGTGGGCTGGAATATCAGTGCGGGCCTGAATGATGCTGGCCGCACAGAGATCCTGACGCTTGTGGATGGGCACGAACTAATCGCCTGGACGTTGGATGCGAGCGGCCAACCTGACCCAACCACAATCCTCACCAACCTGCCTGGCTTTATCAGCAAAGGCCTGAATCGCCTGCATTTCACGCGTGATGTGAATGGCGATAACCTGGACGACCTTATTATTCCGGGTGCCGAGGAATTGCACCTGTATCTCAACCGCGGCGGTCTACAGTTTGCTGATCCTGTTACAGTGCAATCGGATTTCCGCATTCGTACCAATCTGCAATCTGACAATCTGGAAGGACGCACTGGTCAGGCTATACGCATCCCGGTGCTGGAATTACGCGATCTGAACAACGATGGACGCGATGACCTGATATCACGCACCGAAGCATCACTGCAGGTGTTTCTCTCCAACCCCGCCGGGCCGGAATACTTTCCCGCCCAGGCCAGCTATGCACTCAACATCGCAGAGATAGAAGAACGCCTGGGTGGGTTCGATATCGACAATCTGGATTTTTCCAATCTGACAGGATTGCTGGCACTCACACACGAAGAAATACTGGACGATGTGAATAACGATGGTATCGCCGATCTGCTATTGCGAGAAGGCGGCAAGGTATCAGTATTTGTGGGCACCCAAAGTGGGATGAGCATGGAGCAACCCATTCAGGTGCTGCGTTCTGGCGGTAATGTCCTGAGCACTTTCCTCTATGACGAAGACGAAGACGGCCGCAAGGATTTATGGCTGTGGCGCGTGGAACCGATTTCAGTTGGCGACATCTTCGTCTGGCTGGCCTTATCCGGCAGTGTGGCAGTAGAAGCATTTATTTATCCCAACGAAGGTGAGCGGTTCGCCCGGCGTCCGGCCAGGCGCATTACCGTCGACCTGAAGTTTCCCTCAGTGATTCGCCTGGCCACATCGGTCAGTGAGATTGCCGATGAAATGCGCAGTTCTGATACTGCCATTGCAACGCCGAGCGCAGTGGGTGAAGTTGATGGCAGCGGAAACCGTGCCGACCTGTTGGTATTGATGGGCAATCAGCTGGATATATTTTTCGATGCCATTGACCCCGAAACTGGAGACACAGTTTTCCTGAGCAGCCTGGACTACAGCAGGACTCGCAATAACTATGAGATTGATATTCGCGAAGTCATCGGCAGCATCGATATGAGTGGCAATGCCAGATTACAAAATGTGTCAGGACAAACGGCAGACATGTCGCTTGCTTTGGAATCAGCAGTAAATAACGGCGATGTAATGCTGGCTGATGTAAACAGTGATGGACTCGACGACGTATTTTTGATTACCGGCGAAGACAGTAGTCACATAAAGGGAATATTGCTAACCTCAATAGCATCTGGCATGCAGTAACGCCGCCACCTGGCAAAATAAGCGCCTTTCGGGCTGGGATATCTATGAAGAAAGCGGTGTGGATAACGCTCTTCGTTTCAATAATTTTGGTCAATTTGATCGCTGAGATCGTCTATTACTATAGCGGCTTCTATATCGTTATGTTTTTCCGTATCACTCTGGTGCTGGGCATCACCATAATCTCGGCAATTTTCGTCGGAGCGGGTGTATTAATCGGCACGCTGGAAGGAGAGAAGCCTTTATCAGGACATGCCAGAGACACTCTGGGTGCAGACAAGGCGGACAACAAAGAGACCAAATGATGAAACAGAAAATTTTAACTGCAATGATGGCCGTTATCGCTATCACAGCAGTTGCCTATCAGTATCAGGAACGCCGCATGTTTAGTCAGCAAAAAGCGGATTATCAGGCGCATGTGGCACAGTTGCTGCAGCAAGTTGATGCCGGTAGCCGCGCACGGCTGGCTGACCAGAATGAACTTTCACAACTGCGCAGTGAACTGGCCACACTGGGTAGTCAGATGGCAGCGTTGTCGAATGAGCTGGATCTCGCCAGGGCGCAGGCGAATCCAGACTATGAGGCAGTAGAACAACAGATTCGGCAGCGTCTGGAAAGAGAATTACGCCAGGCTCAGCCTAATAATTATGACCTGGTTTCGACGACCGAGATTATCAAAAACCTGAGCAATCTGAGCCCTGTCGAAATGGCTGAGCTTATGTCACTGAATGGACAGTACGGCGGATTTCTCAGCCAACTTGATGTCGATGATGAACGCATGGATGTCATTATCAATGCATTGCAGAATGTGATCTCTGAGCAGAATCAGGCACGCAGTGATTTGATTCAGCAGGTCCGCAATGGTGAAACTGACAGGCGCAGCCTGCGCGAAGGGCTCGCCAGTGTAACGAGCCCTGAGACGCAGCGCGAATCTCTGGGCCATATATTGACCGATGAAGAACTGGCGGTCTATGACTCCTGGCGTGAAACCCAACAAAGCAGCACCATGGCGGGTGCCACATTTATTGGCGGAACTGGCACTACCGGCAATGGGCCGGCGATAATCAATTTTTCTGGCGGTGATGGCTCTGCAGAAGCAGGAACAATCAAATTGGATGTCATTTCGTTACAGCCGGATAACCAGTGAGTCCATCGGCGTAAACCGCGCCTGGGCTCAACTCATTGTGCTTTGAGAATAAATGTGATTACATCAAGCCCCGCTCGCATGCGATAAATCAACAATAAAGCCAAAACAATTCAGCAGGTTACAGAATTGTTCCACAAAGCATCAGGTGTTCTGTCCACCATAATTCACGCAACGACCTTTCCAGCCAGGAAACTGGTTCTGGTATTGATGCTCGCCTTGCTGTTGCCGGCATGTAGTGACGAACTTTCCCGTGCCCGCCCCTATGTATTGACCACCGCCACTACCGGAGGCACCTACTACCCGGTTGGCGTGGCCCTGGCGACAATCGCCCACGCGGAACTATCCCAGACCCAGGGCATTTCGTTAACCGCAATCAGCTCTGCTGGCTCACTGGAAAACGTCAAGCTGCTGCGCGATAACCAGGCCCAATTTGCACTTTTGCAGGGGCCATTTGGGGCCTGGTCATGGACCGGCGAGGGTCCAGTCAGCCGTCCACAGACGCATATGCGCAGCGTCAGTGCCATGTGGCAAAACGTCGAACACTTTGTCCTGCTCACCGAACTGGCCGATACCGGCTACATCATGGATCTGGACAATCTCGATGGTCACAGATATGTGCTGGGCGCACGTAACTCAGGCGCTGAACAAACCGGGCGCTTTATCCTCGAAACCCTGGGCATCGACTATGAGTCGAAGTTCAACCTTGCCTACATGGGATATGGACCTACGACTTCGGCCTTGCAGGACAATAATATCGTCGGCATGAATATTCCTGCTGGCGCGCCAGTATCTTCTATCACCCAGGCCTATGCGCTATTGGGCGATCGCATGACAATCCTTAACTGGACCCAGGAAGCACTGGATAAGGTTAATGCCAAATATCCGCTGTGGGACTGGTATGAGTTTCCTCCCGGCACCTACCCTAACCAGGATGAACTGATACGCACCGTTGGTTCGCCGAACGTATTGGTAACGCGCAACGACATCCCGGAAGAAGTGGTATACGCCGTAACAAAAGTTATATGGGAAAATCTCGCAACACTGCAGGAAATTCATGGTGCGACGCGTGACATGCGTCTGGAAATTGCCATCCAGGGGTTAGGGGCACCGCTTCACCCCGGCGCGGCGCGCTATTATCGGGAAGTTGGCCTGGAAATTCCTGAACGCCTGCTACCCCCGGAAGAGACTGATACTGCAGAACAACCGAGCGAAGCTGAATAACCATGAAGTCACCCTATCTGCGCTGGGCTGCGTTTCTTTTTGCCATTTTTCATATCTATTGCAATGTATTTGCCAGTATTTCCGAACTCTGGTTGTCTGCAATTCACTTCGGTGGTTTCTGTGCCATTTGTGCACTAATGGCCAATGAGTCCAAACGCGTAGCACGGTTTTCTTTGCCTTACTGGATAAATATAGCCCTGGCTGTAATAGCCATCGCAACTTCGACCTACTTGATACTGTTTGAAAATGCCCTGTATGTTCGGGAAACCGAGTACATCCTGTCCGACTACATCTTTTCTCTTGTTGCCATCGGCCTGGCCATTGAATTTACCCGCCGCACTACCGGTTGGTTCATGCCCGTCCTGATACTTGTCAGTCTGTCATATATTTTATTTCTGGGTCGTTATATTGCCGGTGTGTTTTCGTTCCCGGGGCTCAGCCTCGAGACCGTGCTCTATCGCTCATTCTTCACCAGTGAAGGCATGTTTGGTCTGACTGCCAATATTTCAGCCACCTTCGTTTTCATGTTCATTATTTTTGGTTCTTTCCTGCTCAAATCAGGTGCAGGAGATTTCATCGTCAGGCTGGCCCAGTGCCTGGCGGGCAGATTCGTCGGGGGAGCAGGACTTGTTGCGGTAGTGGGTTCCGGATTGATGGGCTCAGTATCTGGTTCGGCCGTTGCCAACACGGTTTCTACCGGTGTTATCACTATTCCCATGATGAAGAAGTCCGGTTTTAAGGGACGTTTCTCTGCCGGTGTTGTTGCTGCCGCATCCACGGGCGGAGCCTTGATGCCACCGGTTATGGGAGCCGGCGCCTTCGTGCTCGCCAGTTATACCCAGATCTCTTACCTGACCATCATTGCGGCTTCAACTCTGCCAGCCATTTTATACTTCCTCACTGTGTCCTACTTTGTGCGATTTGAAGCCAAGAAACTGGATCTACAGGCCATCGAATATGGCAAGAGTGAGAAGGTGTCCACCGTATTAAAAGAAGGCTGGCACTTCGTCATTCCGCTGACCTTGCTCGTTGCTTGTCTTGTCGTCGGGTATACGCCGACGACTTCGGCAGCTTTCGCCATTCTCACGGTCATCGCAGCCTCCTGGGTCTCACCCAACCCCATGGGCGCAAAAGATATTTTCAACGCAACGGTCGACGGTGTAAAAACCATGGTATCTACCGCGCTGTTGCTGGTCGCAGTGGGCATCATTATCAACGTCGTCACGACTACCGGTGTCGGCAACGCGTTCTCTTTGATGATAGTTGAGTGGGCACAAGGCAGCTTGCTGATCACTCTGGTACTGGTGGCACTGGCATCTCTGGTGCTGGGTATGGGTCTGCCAGTCACAGCATCCTATATTGTACTGGCCACGCTTTCTGCACCGCTTATCTACGATCTCATCAGCCAGGGTGCACTATTGACTGCGCTGCAGGCGGGCGACTTACCAACTAATGTACAGGCGACACTGGGATTATTCGGTGGCGATCCTGTCGTCGCCTTGCAGGAGATGCCGCTGGCGATGAAGCAATTGATTCGTCAGGAGATGCTCGATCCGGAATTGCTGACCGGCATGTTGCTCAGCGCGCACCTTGTAATCTTCTGGTTATCCCAGGACAGTAATGTCACTCCGCCGGTGTGTCTGGCCTCGTTTGCCGCTGCCGGCATAGCCGGCACCAGGCCAATGGCCACTGGTTTTACAAGCTGGAAGGTTGCCAAGGGGCTGTACCTGGTACCCGTGCTGTTTGCGTATTCACCGATTATTTCAGGCACGTGGCCAGAACGTATCGAGGTATTTATCTGGTCCTGCTTTGGACTTTATGCCCTGGCAGGTGTGCTGCATTGGTATCTCGAAGACAAACTCAATATCGTGCTGGCGGGTATCTTGCTGGTTAGCGCAGCCCTGTTGATGTGGACACCATTTTCCATGGCCTATCACCTGATAGGATTGACAATCCTCGTTGGCGTTGTGATTTACCAACGCTGGCACAAAAACACCATCCAACCCGCAACCAGTTAAGTGAGTTTATGAGCAACTATACCGCCCGGCAGATACATCTCGTCTCCCGACCATCAGGCATGCCCAGCCATGAAAATTTTAAACTCGTTGAGGTAGACCTGCCCCCACCTGCAAATGGCGAAGTGTTGGTGGAAAACCTCTACATGTCGGTAGACCCTTATATGCGCGGACGCATGCGCGCCGATGCTGTTTATGCCCAGGCCTATGAACTGAATCAGGTCATGTATGGCGGGGCTGTAGGTCAGGTTGTGGAATCAAACAACGACGGGTTTGCACCAGGCGATTATGTACTGAGCAACGGTGCCTGGCAGGATAAACTGCTGGCGCCTGCGCAATCACTTACGCCTTTGCAGCCATTCGACAAGGAACGAATCTCACTCTATCTCGGTACTCTGGGCATGCCCGGTCTGACTGCCTACGTTGGATTACAAAAATTTGGTGAACCGAAGCCCGGGGAAACAGTGTTTGTCTCAGCCGCATCCGGTGCTGTGGGTGCCAATGTCTGCCAGATCGCCAAGGCCCTCGGTTGTCGCGTGGTGGGCAGCGTAGGTAGTGCTGCGAAGGCAGAGTGGTTACGCGACGAATGCGGAGTTGATGAAGTTATTAATTACAAGGAATGTGACGACCTGACATCAGCATTACTTGGTGCCGCACCCGACGGCGTGGATGTATATTTCGAAAATGTCGGAGGCGAGCATCTGCAGGCAGCCCTGAATGCCATGAACCATTTCGGCCGCATCGCGGCTTGCGGCATGATTTCTACCTATAACAACGCGGAGCCAGCTCCCGGTCCCAATAACCTGATGCTGATTGTCGGCAAGAAAATCCGAATTCAGGGATTTATCGTGTCAGATCATGCTGATATGCGTCCCAGATTCCTTGAAGACATGACACAGTGGGTAAGCAGCGATCAGATCAAGTGCCGGGAAACAGTGGTGCATGGTCTCGATAATGCAGTGGATGCATTTCTCGGTTTGTTCAGCGGCGATAATTTCGGCAAAATGATCGTCAAGCTCTAACCTGGCGTACTAAAGGGAAATGGCGCGGGCAACCTGAACAGGTTTGCCAGTTTTCCCGGTAACTCTATGCTCATATCACTACTTCTCCTTCTAGGCGGATTCATTCTTCTGCTTGCCGGCGCCGAAGTGCTGGTGCGCGGTGCCTGCAGTCTCGCGATAAAGATAGGCATTTCTCCTATCGTGGTGGGATTGACCATTGTGGCTTTTGGCACCAGTGCACCGGAATTGGCAGTCAGCCTGAAATCCACCAGCTCGAACCTCAGTGCCCTCGCACTGGGCAACGTGGTGGGCTCCAATATTGCCAATATCGGTCTGGTACTGGGTATCACTGCGCTAATCAACCCTATCAAGATCGAACGCGACCTCGTAAAGCGCGAAATCCCGATGGTGATTGTGAGTTCAGTTATATTGTGGATACTGCTTTATGACGGAGAACTGGCGCTTTGGGATGGCATTATTCTCAGTGCCGGCCTGATCGCGTTTTTAGTTTATAACTATTTCGAGGAAGACGACGAAGAGGCAGAACTGCTGCAAGTGCCGGGCGCCGTCAGCGACACCGACACGGCAAATATCTTCATCCTGATCGCTTATATTGTGATCGGTCTGGCGTTGCTCATCTTTGGCAGTGATGTTTTTGTTGATAACGCTATCGACATAGCACGATCTATGGGGGTTAGCGAAGCCATTATCGGACTTACGTTGATTGCAGTTGGCACCAGTATTCCGGAGCTCGCCACGTGCATAGTGGCTGCCAGGCGCAATCAACCTGACATCGCCATGGGCAACGTCGTTGGCTCGAACATGTTCAATATACTGGGCATTCTGGGGTTAACGGCTATCTTTGGCACTGTTTCAGCGGCGCAGTTTTCGCAAATCGACTTTGTCGTAATGCTCGCATTCTCACTCGTTCTGCTACCTATGGCACGCAGCGAACTTACCCTGTCCAGACTGGAAGGATTACTCTTGCTCAGCGGATACTTCGGTTATATGGTTTACTTGGTATTGATGCACTAGATTAACCCTGCCAATAGAACTGAGAGGTACCTCAAGATGATTACCGGATTGCTGAGTATGGGCTTGCTGGCGCTATTGCTGTTTGCCCTGAGTTTTGCCGTTTCCATGACCCGCCTGCGCACCCAGCGCGGTTTTGGCAATGATCCCGACCCTTCGGCATGGCTAACTAAAATCGTTCGGGCACAAGGCAATGCTGCCGAATACAATCCCATTTTGATTGCATTGATCCTGGTGCTGGAAACAATGGGCAACTAGTATGACTGGTTTAGCTGGCTGTATATCGCCACCATGCTAACGCGCTACTGCCACGCTGCCGGCATGTTGCTCTCTCCCAACCTGAATGACCCTCACCCCCTCCGTTTTATTGGCAGCGCCGGCACGTATGTATGCGGATTTTTGCTGACTGGCGCGATCCTGCATCAGGGTCTGGGACTTAGTTAGGCAATATTCGCCATCGGGGCATACTACAAACCGGAAAGCGGCATATCGCTTCCCCGGAGGGCTTCTACTGCCTGATTGTGGCTCATATAACAGTTGCCGGTGAGGGTCTTGAAGAATGTCGTCTTGCTGAGACTGTCCATGATCGGACCCTTGACCTCGGAGAGATGTAACTTTATATCCAGATCGGCGAGAGTCGAGCTCATTTTTTCCAGCGTTTCGAGCGCACTCAAATCAACCTTGTTAACTGCAGTGCACATCAGAATTACATGCTTAACCTTGTCTCTTTCAGCCACCAGTTTGAATATCAGTTCTTCCAGATAATGCGTGTTAGCAAAATACAGGCTTTCATCAATCCTGATTGAAAGCAAATTATCAAAGGTTTCCACATCGTGGCGATCGACGTTCCTGAAGTGCTCTGTGCCAGGCACCCTGCCAACGATTGCCACATGAGGTTGCGATGTTTTGTACAGGTGAATAAGCAAGGAGACAAGAACGCCGGCGGCTATGCCGACTTCAATCCCCACTAGTAAAGTCAGCAGGAAGGTTATCGCAACAGCTATGAAGTCTGCCTTGGAATAGACCCATGCTTTGCGCAACATGGAAAAGTCAACGAGTGAAGAAATCGCAGCCAGAATAATCGCAGCCAGGCATACCCGGGGTATCCAGTACAAATAGGGAGTCAGGAACATCACTACAATGTATAACAGCACTGCAGTAATGAGCCCGGCAGCAGGCGTAGCTGCGCCAGCATCGAAGTTAACCGCTGACCTGGCAAAACCACCGGTGATCGGGAACCCACCTCCCATGGAGCTGGCCACATTGGCAGTGCCGAGCCCGACCAATTCCTGGTCGAGGTCAATGCGCTCACCCTTGCGCGCCGCCAGTGATTGAGCCACCGAAATAGATTCGACAAACCCGATGATCGAAATCAGCAAAGCTGATGTCCACAGGCTGGCAAGCAAATCCAGGCCTATACTTGGTATACCAATCCCCGGCAAGCCTTCTGGCACATCACCCAGAACCTGAACCCCACGCGCTTCCAGATTGAATGAATAAGCCGCAACTGCTGTTACAACCACGACAATCAGCGGGCCTGAGCGGGCAATAAATGTGGCTAGTCGGCGACTGAAACGAAGCTTTAACAGCAACTCCTTGAGTCCGCGTTTGCAGAACACGATAAATGCCAGAGCCACAAGACCAATGCCCAACGTCAGCCAATTGGTCTGACTAATTTCACTACCTATCGACGTAACCAATTGGGGAATATTATGTCCACCGGCATTAATGCCCAGCAGGTATTGCATCTGGCTGAGCGCGATAATGAAGGCAGCGGAATTTACGAAGGCATTGATCACCGGGTGCGAGATAAAGTTTGCCATGAAGCCAAGGCGCAGAACGCCGAGAATGAGCAAGAACAAGCCAGACATCAGCGCCAATGACATCGCCGCGGCCAACAATTCACCGGTATCTGCAAACACCAGCTTGCCCAGTGCCGCAGCCGTCATCAGGGATACGACAGCTACCGGGGCGACAGAGAGCGAATTGCTGCTTCCGAAAAGACTATAGGCTGCCAGACCAAAGATACTGGCATAAAGTCCGGTTTCAGGTGGGAGTCCAGCCAATAACGCATATGCCAACGACTGTGGCACGAGCATTATCGTTACGATAAGCGCTGCAACAATATCTTCTACCAGTTTGGCCCGGTTGTAAGTTTTACTCCAGGCCAGGAGTGGGAAACCGAATAAATGCAAAGCCCACCTAACTCCTAATTGTTTTTATAAGTGTAGTTATTGTGATTCAGCTAGCCACTTTATCCTCGGATCGGTGGCGTTTGCCATGTAGCCTGTGTGATATAACACTGGCACATTTGGTACAGCCGAGCCACCCCAAATCCGCTGATAGAATCATTAGCAGAGCCAGTATTATGCCCCACTGCAGCGCAAGCAGATCAAGGGGTACAGTGTAACTGTATTGTTCCAGGGTTTCAGCCAACATCTCCTCGTCTGCGCCAACCAGGATATGCCATGCCACAGCTACTTCACTGCCAGCCATCCTGGACTGCTCAACGGCGAGGCGCCGATAGCGAACCACGATGTTTTCGATACTTGCGGCATCGCGCGTGAAGACCGGGTCATCGCTGATGCGGTAATAATTAATCAACGCATCCAGGTCTCCAGCGAATAATTCGTCTGCGGTGCGCTGAAAATCACTGATGTTCTCGCTGACTTCGCGAAAGTGTGCATCGACGCGTTGTTCATACTGGTTAATAAAACTTGGTACCTGAATTCCGGCCAGCAACCCCAGGCCGAATATCAATAGCCGTCCATAAGACTGAACCAGAAATTTAAACATTCGCTTACCTCCGGCAATGCCTGCCGCAAGAGAGTCATGCGCGGGTTGGAAACCTATCCCTGCGCCAGTAAAGTGCGCAAGTCGCTGATGGCCGCGTTAGCCCGCGAAATATAATTAGCCATTGTGAGAGAGTGATTGGCAAACACGCCGAAACCCGAGCCATTAAGAATGATGGGAAAGAAAACCGTACGCTGGCCGTATTCCAGCTCCCTGATAATTTGCCGCAGGCTTGCAGTGGCATTTTTGTCTTCCAGCACCTGCTGAAAATCGATCTCGACAGCTTTAAGAAAATGTATCAATGCCCAGGTGGCTCCGCGCGCCTCGTAAAATACATCGTCGATCTCCAGCCAGGGCGTCTTTACATCCACTTCCGCACTGGTTGGGGTTGATTGCTCTCCCCCACTGTCTGTATTAACTCTTTGCTGCCGCACGCTGGCACTGAGGCGCTGGGACAGGCTGCCGAGACGAGATTCAACATTGAGCAACCAGTTGGACAAGTTATCTGAGCGGGCATAGAACTGGGCAGTAGTATTCCAGGCATCACCGATGCGATACAAATAGGAGTACAGCGATTCGATACCGCCGCGATATTCGCTCTCGGTGGGAGGGAAAATCCAGCTATCGTTATCGAAATTAAATTTCGGCTCGCTGATTATCAGGTCAACATCTTCCACCGACTGGGATTGCGAACGACTGAAGTTCTCCCTTAGCGCACGGGAGAGATCTCTTACCTGCACCAGTGCACCATATTCCCAGTTCGGAATGTTATCCAGATATAAACCAGGCGGAAGGATATCGTTAGTCAAATAGCCCCCCGGCTTATCCAACAGAGTCTCGGCCACAGTTATTAGTGTGGCGGTCATTACACTGCCAGTGACCGGATTCTGGTTATTAGCCAGCATCATTTCACGGGCATTGCTGGCAACGGGAAAAGGCTCGGGTTCGCGACTCCAATAAATGCCAATGATAAGAATAAAAATCACCAGAATGCCAACAATGGTAAAGATAATGCGTCTCAACCAGGAGCGCGGCTCATGGGGGGCGACCGGTTTACGACGAAACCAATTGGCAATTCTTTTTCGCAAAGGCAGTTTATCCATAATAAATTAATCAGGAGTCCGAAGTGTGTTCCGGTAGACGTAGCCGAACACCCGCACGATTGGATAATTCGATATTGCCGCGCAATCGATAACCCGGCACAGCTTCGCGCATTACCGAATACATCCACCTTGCCATCGCGTCATTAGGCGCTGTAATAAGAAAGAAGGCTTCCTGGTCGCGAGCCTCACGAGCGATGTCTTGCAGTGATTCGATAGCGATTTCGCTACGGCTCGCGAGCTCACGCTCCTGCAACTCAAAAAACAAATCGCCCGATGTCCTTTCATTTTGTAAGACTTCTCGCGTGGCGGCAATGGCAGGATGTTCCGGATTAACGAAACTCGCACGCTCGAGAAAAGCTTCCGCCTGGTCAAATATTCCGCGCCGAATTTCTCGCTGCGCGAATTCGACATAACGCAGTACGATTTTTTCCAGCCCTTCAAGGGCAAGCACATTGCCAGGGTCATAAGCCAACGCACGCTGAAAATAACTATGGGCGCTGTCGTCCGGAGGTATCAGCAGGCGGTCAGCGTCCAGAGCCTGTAGCCCGGCAAAAAGTGTATCGGCTATGATGCGACGTCGTTCTTCACGATTATCTCCAGCAAACACTTCAGCATCTGAAAGTACATTTACGGATACCGTTTCATCGGTTGCCCCCTGCTCTCCTTCGGTTGCGGATTCAGGCGCAACCTGACAGGCGGCAAAGACGCCGAGCAGACAGCAACTTGTGAGAGGGAGTTTATTCACCGTGTTTTCACCCTGAAGATTCGAGGGTCAGGACATTAATTCTGAGAATGGCACGAAATCTAGGGTATCTCCGATAGCAACCGAAGTATAGGGGGGGATCACGGCCAGCCCATCACTGCCGCTGAGGGAAGCACCGACGCCTGAACTCTGGTTGGCAAAAGGTAACAATTGCACCGTACCAGCCGGATCGCGTTGTATCCTGCACCGCACATATTCCTGGCGATTACCTGTCTGGTATGCCATGCCTGACTGGGATTGCATGACGAGAGGAAACGGGTGGGCACACCCCAACATGGTGAGCAGGCAGGGGCGTACGATTAGAGCAAATGTCACAAATGCTGAAACCGGATTACCCGGCAAGCCGAAAAAATGGGCGTTGCCCAGCTTGCCATAGGCCAGCGGTTTGCCGGGCTTGATAGCCAGCTTCCAGAGTGACAGTTGCCCTGCTTCAGCTAATGCAGCCTTCACGTGGTCTTCTTCGCCGACTGAAACTCCTCCGGTTGAAATAATACAGTCAGCATCCTGTGCCACCCCTTGCAGTGCTTGCCGAGTATGGTCAAGATCATCGCTGACCACGCCGCAATCCAAAACATCTACTCCCAACGCCTGCAATAATGTGCTCAGCGTATAAAAATTCGAATTGTAGATTTGCCCTGGCGCCAACGGCTGGCCTGGCTCGACCAATTCGTCACCAGTAGTCATCAATGCGACACGCAGCTGACGTTTAACGAGCACTTCAGTCAGACCCAATGATGCCAGCACGCCTATGTCCTGCGCCTGCAATCGCTTGCCGGCTGCCAGCACAGCATCACCCGCACGCAAATCCTCTCCCACCTGTCGAGTGTTCAATCCATTGTGCGCCGCTTCCAGTATGACAATGCGATCCCCTTCAACCCGGCAGTCTTCCTGCATGACAACCGCATCAGCACCTTCCGGCATAGGCGCACCGGTAAAAATCCTGGCCGCCTCGCCTCTGGACAGTTTGGGTCCGGTTTGCCCTGCTGCAATACGCTGGGTCACTGGCAGTGTGACATTCAACGTGGCGTCGGCCGCGTGCACAGCATAGCCATCCATTGCACTATTGGCCTGGGACGGCACATTTATTGGCGCCACTATCGTCGTTGCCAGAACACGCTTGTGGGCAGCCATTATTGGCACCAACTCCTGCTCGGCGATTGTGGTCAAATTACCCAACAGAAATTCAAGCGCGGCATCGATGGTGGTCAGCGGTGACTTCTGAACAGGTTTTGTATCAGGCTGCACTGGAAGTCTCCTCCACACTCTCGGAATCACCTTCATAATATTTCCCACCATAAAGGGTCTTGATCGTGCGCTTGAGGTCTCCATGCCAGGAGCGTTGCTTGATGCCAAATGTATCGAAAACTTTTTTGCTGGAAAGTGTGGAATTCAATATTTCCGGCGGGCGCACTTCACGTTCTTCAATCTCTATATTATCAAGCAGTTGATAGATTGATTCGTCATGATTGGCAGCATACTTCAGCACGAGTTCCAGGAATTCCAGTTCTCGCTTGGTTTCCAGGCCGCTGTAATGATAGGTACCCCAAACGCGGGCATCACAATCGAGCTGCTGGCAAATGGCGACGATGGCGTTGGCCATATCACCGGTATGAGTCGGGCTAAAACGTCGCTTCCATACTTGTAGATTACCGGCGTTCTTTTTCGCGGTTTTTATCCAGGACTTGATCAGGCCCTTCTTGTATTCGCCGAATAACCAGCCTGACCGCAAAATGATATGGGCGTAATGTGATTGTATGGCTTTCTCGCCAGCCAAAGAGCAACGACCATAGACACCTTGTGGATTCGTTTCATCATTTTCGTTGTAGCCCAGCTTTTTTTCCCCATCGAACACGTAGCAGTTGGAAAGATGCACGATTGGAATATCTCGTTTGGCACTGATTAGCCCCAATATCTTGGGTAAGTCTGCATTAATCTGTTTGCAGCGCTCGGCACTGGATTGAGCACGTTTTAATGCGCCGTGGTTGCCTGAAATAAAATCGGCCACGTTGACCAGTTGCGTTGGCTCGTAGTCGGCAACCAGTTTGCTGATACCATCCGCATTATCGGGGTCGAAGTGCTTTTCTGCAGGCGCATGAAAGCGGATCTTGCGTTTCCGCAATTGCTCCACTAACGCTTTGCCTGTGGGGCTTCTGGCGCCCGCAATAAACAACTTCATCAGCCCTGTATCCTGATTGCTAATAACAATTTGTACAAAGTTTGATCAAAGGCGGCACGAAGTCAAGCACGGCGGGGGTTTTACCCTCCCACCGGCATGATAATCATCGACAGATGTAACTTGCCGCCGGGAAGATCGACCCGGCAAATCGATTCAGAAAGGAATGTCGTCGTCGAAGTTATCGAAGTTGGTGGCTGCCGCCTGGGGGGCTTCCTGCTTGTCTGACTGAGGGGAGCTTTGCTGGTTGCTCTGGCCGAAATTGTTATCACCACCACCTCCGCCTCGTGAATCCAGCATTTGCATTTCGTTGGAGACAATCTCTGTGGTGTAGCGCTTGACGCCATCCTGCTCCCAGGAGCGAGTTTGTAAACGACCTTCAATGTAGAGTTTGCTGCCTTTCTTGACGTATTGCTCAACGATCTCCGCAAGGCGATTGAAGAATACTACGCGGTGCCATTCAGTTTTTTCCTGTTGATCGCCGGTATTCTTGTCTTTCCAGGTCTCGCTGGTGGCGAGTGATACATTGGCAACTGCGTTGCCGTTAGGCATGTAACGTACTTCAGGATCATTTCCTACATTGCCCACCAGTATTACTTTATTAACACCTCGACTCGCCACACTTCCCTCCCGGAACGAAATTTTTGTTCAATACTCAAGTCTATACCGTCTCTGCGAAGCCTGCCAACACATGGCGGTTTTTATTATTTTGGACTCCGGACATGCCGGGTTTTGCCCATTGGGCGCGAATTGCAGATAATGGCTCGTTTGGCCACCCAAAAACCGAGTAGTAGATGGACAACATTGTAGTACGCGGTGCTCGCACCCATAATCTGAAGAATATCAACATAACTATTCCACGCGACAAATTGGTGGTTATCACCGGTTTATCGGGTTCCGGAAAGTCATCACTGGCTTTCGACACACTCTATGCAGAAGGCCAGCGCCGCTACGTGGAATCGCTGTCCACCTATGCCCGGCAATTCCTCTCCATGATGGAGAAGCCCGATATTGACCATATTGAGGGTTTGTCGCCGGCCATTTCAATTGAACAGAAGTCCACATCCCATAATCCGCGGTCTACTGTGGGTACGATTACCGAGATTTACGACTATTTGCGCCTGTTATTCGCTCGCGTAGGTGAACCCCACTGCCCGGATCACAATATCAAGCTGGAAGCACAGACTGTCAGCCAGATGGTAGACAAGGTGATGACGCTACCGGAAGGCAGCCGCATCATGGTGTTGGCACCGATTATTCGCGAGCGCAAAGGCGAACACTTGCATGTATTCAATGAGTTACGCACCGGAGGATTCATTCGCGCACGAGTCGATGGCCTGGTTTGTGAACTGGAATATCCGCCCAATCTGGAAAAGAACAAGAAACACTCAATCGATGTGGTCATCGATCGATTGAAGATCAAGCCCGGGCTGGAGCAACGCCTGGCGGAGAGCTTTGAAACTGCGATTCAGTTGGCCGACGGGCTGGCGACTGTCAGCTTCATGGAAGACAAAAGCCAGGAAGACCTGGTGTTCTCTTCGCTCTTTGCCTGCCCCATGTGCGGCCATTCCATCTCGGAGCTTGAGCCGCGCCTGTTTTCATTTAACAACCCGGCTGGTGCCTGTGCTTCCTGCGATGGGCTTGGATTGAAGCAATACTTCGAAGAGTCGCGCATCATTACTGATGAGGCGCTGGCCCTGTCAGAGGGCGCAATTCGGGGCTGGGATCGCCGCAACATCTATTACTACCAGATGCTCAACTCGTTGGCCGATCACTATAATTTCACGCTCGATACGCCTTTCAGGAAACTGCCGAAGAAAATCCGCCAGATCGTCCTGCAGGGCAGCGGCGATGAAGTCATCGACTTTCATTATGTGAATGACCGCGGAGACACTGTGACTCGCAGCTATCCATTTGAAGGCATCCTGCCCAATATGGAAAGGCGTTATCGCGAGACTGAATCCAATCATGTGCGCGAAGAATTGTCCAAGTACCTGGCATCCCAGTCCTGCCCTGAATGTGAAGGCACTCGCCTGAAAAAGGATGCCCGCCATGTGCTGATTAAAGGCAAGAACCTGCCCACCATTACCAGCATGACGGTGCTGCAGTCGCACGAGTATTTCACCAAGCTCAAACTCACCGGCAATCGCGCACGCATAGCAGAAAAAATACTGAAGGAATTGCAGGACCGACTGCAGTTTCTGGTGGATGTAGGCCTGAACTATCTCACGCTCAGCCGCAGCGCCGAAACTCTCTCCGGCGGTGAGGCCCAGCGTATTCGCCTGGCCAGCCAGATCGGGGCCGGACTGGTGGGTGTAATGTATATTCTTGATGAACCATCCATTGGCTTACATCAACGGGATAACAGCCGCCTGCTTAACACCCTTTACCACCTGCGAGACCTGGGTAATACAGTAATTGTGGTGGAGCACGATGAGGAAGCCATTCGCAGTGCCGACCATGTTATCGATATCGGCCCCGGCGCTGGCGTACACGGAGGCCAGATCGTCGCCGAAGGCACAGTAGACAATATCAACAAGGCCAAAGATTCCCTCACTGGAAAATACCTGTCCGGCAAGGAATCTATCGCTATTCCTGAAAAACGTACGCCGATAAACACCAAGAAAATATTGCAACTCAAGGGCGCGAAGGGCAACAACCTGAAGAAGGTCAATCTCAAGCTGCCAATTGGGCTGTTTACCTGCGTCACCGGCGTTTCCGGTTCGGGCAAATCGACTCTGATCAACAATACGCTGTACCCGATCACCGCCACAAAACTGAACAAGGCAACCACCCTAAATCCCGCACCCTATGATTCCCTGGAAGGACTGGAGCACCTGGACAAGGTGGTAGACATCGACCAGAGCCCGATAGGCCGTACGCCCCGCTCCAACCCGGCAACCTATACCGGCATTTTCACACCGGTGCGTGAATTATTCGCTGGCACGCAGGAAGCCCGCGCCCGCGGTTACAAACCCGGTCGTTTCAGTTTCAACGTCAAGGGTGGCCGCTGCGAAGCTTGCCAGGGTGACGGCGTAGTAAAAGTGGAAATGCATTTCTTGCCAGATGTCTATGTGGCCTGTGAAGTGTGCCGCGGCAAGCGTTACAACCGGGAAACCTTGGAAGTGCAATACAAGGACAAGAACATTAATGAAGTGCTGAACATGACAGTTGAAGAAGCCCGAGAATTTTTCGATGCAGTACCAGCCATTGCGCGTAAACTGCAAACACTGCTCGATGTGGGGCTTTCCTATATCTCCCTGGGCCAGGCCGCCACCACACTTTCCGGAGGTGAAGCCCAACGGGTGAAACTCTCACGGGAGTTATCCAAGCGCGATACCGGCAAGACTCTCTACATTCTCGATGAACCGACAACAGGCCTCCACTTTCATGACATCAAGCAACTGTTAAAGGTACTGCACCACCTTAGAGACCACGGCAATACCATCGTGGTAATCGAACACAATCTCGATGTCATCAAGACTGCCGACTGGATTGTTGATCTGGGCCCGGAAGGTGGTAACGGTGGCGGCGAGATCATCGCCGAAGGCACACCGGAAGACGTCGCCAAAAAGAAAGACTCCCATACGGGCGTGTACCTCAAACCGATACTGGGATAGGTCCTAAAGAATTGAAATCCCTGTAAAATAACAATTATTTTCTGTTTTGCATAAATTAATTATTGTTTTAAAATAATTATAGGTTTATAGTGCCACCAATAACTACATTGGGAGGCAGCATGGACAATTCCACCTTCATCGTTCGACTCAGTCGTGTGCTCTAAATTGTTGCTATCTTTTCTTCGGGCTTGTGGCATTGCTTTATGCCTTTATTTTTTACGACATGAGCTTTCGCCCCGAAAATTTGCAGGCCTATGTTGCCGACGACTCCATCTACTACTCAAATCGGATCTGGGCGGCACCACTGTGGAAGGCAATTCCCGCGACGCTAATCAACTTCACGCCTACTATTCTTGTTTGCTATGCCTATTGGCGACTCAGTCGACTTTTTATCGCCGTAAGGAGGGGCAATATCCTGGTCGCAAGTAACGCGCAGCATGTTTATGTGTTCGCTGTATGCAGTTTCATTGGTTATTTCACGGCTCCAATCCTCCATTGGCTGGTGGATCTGTTCGTCATCCTCGGCACCGACCTCAGAAGCGGTGGCATACAAATTTCTATTGATGGCACTGAAATTCCTTTCTTTTTGAACTTCGCCGCATTCGTCGTCATTTCGTGGATGCTTAAAGAAGGCGTGAAGATGGCCAGAGAAAACGAGGAGTTTATCTGATGCCTATTACAGTGCGGCTCGATGAAATGCTCGCTCGCAAGAAAAAGAAGTCCAAAGAACTCGCCGAATATGTCGGCATTACCGAAGCCAATATCTCGCTGATCAAAACCGGGCGTGTGAAAGGTATTCGTTTTGCCACGCTGGAAAAAATGTGTGAGTTCCTCGAGTGCCAGCCGGGTGACCTGCTGGAGTTTAATCAGGAACAAGGCATTGAAGAGTTAGCTGACTAACATGCAGATTAGAGTTAAAGTCATCACGTAACGGCAGTATCTGCAATTCAGACTTTGGGGATAATAAGGATGACTCTTCTACGCAATACTATTCTACTTGCCTGCATAGCATTAACCGGTTGCGCCATGAACGTACATGAAACCGGTTTCCATGACAGGACAGTGGTCAGTAACGGCACTGAATATCGTTATCAGGTTTATCTGCCCCATGACTACACACCATCTCAGGAATGGCCAGTAATCCTGTTTCTCCATGGCGCCGGTGAACGCGGCAGCGATGGTCTGGCACAAACCCAGGTTGGCTTGGGCCGGGCGATTCGCTTAAACCCGGAACGCTGGCCTGCCATTGCAGTGTTCCCGCAAGCACCTGATGGTCAAATGTGGCAGGGCGACTCCGCCGCCATGGCGATGGCGGCACTGGATGCGACTGTTGCAGAATTCAGTACTGATGCGTCCCGGGCTTACCTGACAGGCCTGTCGTTGGGCGGCAATGGCACCTGGTATCTGGGTTACAACCACAGCGAGCGCTTCGCTGCGATGATCGCCGTCTGTGGCTTTGTGCAACTGGGCGATCGCTACGCTTCTTTTACCGGGACCGGTGGAGATCCCTATGCTGCTATCGCACAGCAGATCTCTGACAAACCCGTCTGGGTGGTACACGGCGATGCCGATGTCGTAGTCCCGGTGGAACAATCACGGAATATGGTCAATGCCCTGCAGGCAGCGAATGCTGATGTGACCTATGTAGAGCTGCCAGGTGTGAATCACAATTCCTGGGATGCTGCCTACGCGGATGAAGCCATGATTGAGTGGCTATTCGCGCAACAGCGTTAGAATTTAACCGCCTGAACTAAGGTCGAAAGCGCATTAGCATGTCGGTTGCCATCAACTGACCAACCCCCTATTATCAAATCGCTGTCTTGGTTACATTCAAGCCAGTTTCGCCATGCCATATAACAATAAAGGGGGGGTCCATGGCTGAGCAGCAGTACGATGTCATTATCGTGGGATCAGGCGCCGGTGGCGGAATGGCCACGTACCAACTTGCCAATGCTGGCTTGCGTGTGGCCCTGGTAGAAGCCGGGCCTTTTTACGACCCTGCCTCGGATGCCCAGCGCACACAACTACGCAATCCCTGGGAATCACCGCGCCGCGGCGCCAGCACCACGCGCCGACCTTTTGGCGATTTCAATGCCTGTCTCGGTGGCTGGGAAATCGAAGGCGAACCCTATACCCAGAATGAAGGCACAGATTTTCGCTGGTGGCGTGCCCGCATGCTGGGTGGACGCACCAATCACTGGGGACGTATTTCATTGCGTTTCGGTCCTCTGGATTTCAAACGCAAGGACAGTGACGGTCTCGGCGACAACTGGCCCATCGGTTACGAAGACGTCAAACCCTACTACGACAAAGTCGATAAATTGTTGGGTGTATTTGGCAGCAATGAAGGCCTTTACAACGACCCCGATGGTTTTTTCCTGCCGGCACCCAAACCGAGACTGCATGAACTTTACTATATAGAAGGTGCGCGCAAACTTGGCGTGCCGGTCTATCCTTCGCGGCTTTCCATTCTGACCAAACGCATTAATGATGCCCGCGGTGTATGTTATTACTGCCGCCAGTGCAGCCGCGCCTGCTCTATCCATGCCGACTTCTCCTCGTCTACCGCACTGGTGTATCCGGCTCTCAATGGGGGTCAGGTAGACCTTTTTATGAATGCCATGGTGCGGGAAGTGAAAACCGGACCCGATGGGCGCGCCACCGGCGTTGCCTATATTGACAAGGAAACCCGCGAAGAGAAGGAAATTAATGGCCGCGTGGTCATCCTTGCCGCCTCAGCCTGCAGCAGCGCAAGAATTCTGCTCAACTCACGCAGCCCACAACATACTGCCGGACTCGGCAACAGCAGCGGCCATGTGGGCCGCTATCTGCATGACTCCACAGGTGCGAGCCGGGCTGCCTTCCTGCCTGACCTCATGGACAGAGACATCTACAACGAAGATGGCGTGGGCGGTATGCATGTTTACACACCCTGGTGGCTGGAAGCTGCCAACCTGGACTTCAGCCGTGGCTATCATTTGGAGATCGGCGGTGGCATGAGTATGCCGAGCTACGGTTTTGGCTTTGCCGTCAACCAGTACAACGAATACCTGGGCCAACGCGTGGGTGGCTACGGCAATCAATTACGGGATGATATTCGCCGCTTCTATGGCGCACGCCTAAGCATCGCCTGTCGCGGTGAGAGTGTGCCCCAGTGGAATAACTACTGCGAGCTCGACCCCACTGTAGTCGACGAATTTGGCATTCCGGTGCTGCGCTTCAATTACCAGTGGACCGAACACGAGATTAATCAGGCCCGGCATATGCAGGACACCATGGAAGAGTTGTTAGAAGCAGCCGGAGGAATTCTGCTTGGCAATAAACCCGGTGCTGACCGGCAATATGGGCTGGCCGCACCGGGTGAAATTATTCATGAAGTGGGCACCACTAGAATGGGGTCAGATCCGGACACATCGGTCACCAATGAATGGTGTCAGCTACACGACGCAGACAATGTCTTCGTCGCCGATGCCGGCCCTTTCGTCAGCCAGGCCGACAAGAACCCCACCTGGACTATCATGGCCCTGGCCTGGCGCACCTCGGATTATATTGTGCAGCAGATGAATCAACGGAACCTGTAACGATGAAAAGACGCGATGCTTTAAAAGCCCTGTTCTCGGCTCCGGTCGCCGGTGGCATGATCGCCAGCACTGGATGCGCCACAGGCACTAATGCCCCCGCGGGTAGTATCAACTGGACACCCCTGCCTGAGACCTACTCCTATGGACGCACTGCGGCTGAACAAGCTCATGATGCAGCGCTCTTTAGCGAAGATTATTTCTCCAATCATGAACTGGTGACCATTGCAGTGTTATGCGACATCATCCTGCCCGGTGATCACCCCAACGGTGGCGCACTCGATGCGGGCTTACCGGATTTTGTCGAGTTCATGGCCAAGGAACGCAGCCGCTACAAACTCCCCCTGCGCGGCGGACTGATGTGGCTTGATACCTATGCCATCGAAAACTTCAACGCCGACTTCGTCAACATCAGCGAGCAGCAACGGCTGCAGATTTGCGACCGCATTGCCTATCCTGATGTGGAGGACCCTGATCTCCAACCTGGCATCCGTTTCTTCTCGCTGATGCGCGACCTGACACTGACAGGCTACTACACCACCGAGTTGGGCTTTCGTGATTTGGGCTATCAGGGTAATACTCCGAATATCTGGGATGGCGTCCCGCAACACGTGCTGGATAAGCATAACAAGCAGTATGAGGCCGAGTGGCTGGAAAAATGCGTGGATCAATCCCGGCGTGAAATTACCGCCGAATGGGATGATGACATGAACCTGATTACCTGAGTTTTCTGGAGATCATAACTTAATGAAAAGCCGTACTCTGCAACTCCTGATTTTGACCATAAGCGCCATCCCGACCCTGGCCATGGCCCAGGCCGATAGACAAGTGTGGGAACCAGTACCCGAAATCGTGCAAGGCGTGACCGGAGGCACACCTCCCAGCGACGCGATCATTTTATTTGATGGCGAAAACATGGCAGCCTGGCAGCACATCCGCACAGGCAACGACGCGCAATGGGAACTCGACGGGGATATGGTCACCGTCGTGCCTGGCACCGGCAGTATCGAAACACGCCAACACTTCGATAACATGCAATTACATGTGGAATTTCGCACCAACCCGGTTGTTGAAGGCAATGGGCAAAGTCGTGGCAATAGCGGCATATTCCTGCAGTCACAATTCGAGGTGCAGATACTGGATAGCGTAGACAACCCTACCTACGTTAATGGCCAGGCTGCAGCGATCTACCTGCAATCTGCACCACTGGTAAATGCCTCGCGTGGGCCGGGTGAATGGCAAAGCTACGACATTGTCTACACCGCCCCGGTGTACGGCAGTAACGGCGAACTGCAATCCCCCGCTTATGTAACAGTCTTCCACAATGGCGTACTGGTGCAAAACCATGTGGAAATCCAGGGCACAACCTATACGCCCGAACCTGAATACAACGCTATATGCACGCCCTACCAATTAAGAGAAGCACGAGACTGCACAGGCAAGATGCCGCTGAGGTTACAGGACCATGACCAGATCGTTTCCTATCGTAATATCTGGGTGCGGGAACTATAAAAATGCGCATATTGCTTCTTTCTATTGCGATATCGATCAGCACACTGGCGTCCGCGCAATCTGATGATAAATGGATACAATTGTTTAATGGTGAGGATTTATCCAATTGGAAAATCAAGTTTACGGGTTATGACCTGGGTTATAACCTGTATAACACTTTCTATGTGGAGGACGGCATATTCAAGGTCAGTTATGACAATTGGCCGACATTCAATGGCGAATTCGGCCATATTTACACTGACCAGGCTTTTTCCCATTACCGCTTGAGAGTGGAGTATCGCTTTATCGGCGAGCAGGTCACCAACGGACCAGGCTGGGCGTATCGCAATAACGGCATCATGTTCCACAGCCAGTCTGCTGAGACCGTCACCCTCAACCAGGAATTCCCGGTTTCCATAGAAGCACAGATGCTGGGCGGCAATGGCGTCGACCCCAGAACCAACGGTAATGTCTGCTCACCCGGCACGCATATCGAGATGGCCGGCGAGTTAATCACCCAGCACTGCAATAATTCAAACTCGGCGACGTTTCATGGCGATGACTGGGTTACGATGGAAATCGAAGTACTGGGCAGCGAATCGGTGAAGCAATGGGTCAACGGTGAGCTCGTCCTTGAATATGGCGGCATTCAACTGGACCCTACAGACCCCGACGCCCAGGCCTTGCTGGCGAACGGGGCAACTATTGAATTGAACCGTGGCCACATCGCCATGCAGGCCGAAACCCACCCTATCCAATTCCGTAAAATCGAGTTGTTACCACTCGACTAGATAGTATCCGGAGCCTTTATGACTGGCCGTCCATACCACGCATTGTTGTCCTGTTTTTTCGGCATACTCCTCCTTGCCGCTGGATTGCCTGCTCAGGCTCAGCGCGCAGCGGATGCGCCGCCCAATTTCATCGTGGTCATGGCCGACGACCTCGGCTATGGCGATATTGGCGTTTATGGTTCTGCCCTGATCAAGACACCCAATCTGGATCGCATGGCACTAAACGGTGCGCGCCTGGACAGCTTCTATGCCAGCGCCAATATCTGCACAGCTTCTCGTGGAGGGTTGCTCACCGGCCGCTATCCAATTCGCCTCGATCTGGTGAACGATGTCGCACGTCCCACCAATGATATGCATTTGGCAATGGAAGAAATAACTCTTGCAGAAGCACTGGGAGACAATGGATACGCCACCGCCCTGTTCGGCAAATGGCATCTTGGTAGCCGACTGGAATGGTCACCGCTGCAAAGTGGCTTCGATGAGTTTTTCGGCTTGCTGCATAGCAATGACATGACTCCGCTGGAGCTCTATCGCGATGACCAGATCATCGAAGATCCCGTTAACCAGTCAACATTGACCGAACGCTATACACGCGAAGCCATCCGCTTCATGGAGGAAAATCGCGACCAGCCCTTCTTCCTTTATATTCCCCACACGATGCCTCATGTTCCACTCTATGTGTCAGAGCCCTTCGAAGGTCGCTCTGCCGCTGGCCTGTATGGGGATGTGGTGGAAACTCTGGACTGGAGCATGGGTGAAATCCTCGAGACTCTGGCGCGCCTCGGCCTCAGTGAAGACACACTGGTGATATTCACCTCAGATAATGGCCCGTGGTTTGAAGGAAGTTCCGGTCGTTACCGCGATCGCAAGGGCAGTTCCTGGGAAGGTGGCCAGCGCGTACCTTTTATTGCGCACTGGCCCGGTACGATTCCATCAGGAACCGTGAACAATGAGCCGGCCATGAATATCGACCTGTTTCCAACACTACTCGCTCTCGCAGGCACACCTCTGCCCGCTGACAGAACCATAGATGGTAAAAATATGCTGCCTATGCTGACTGAAAGTGCCGCGTCACCCCATGAAGTGTTGTATCTATTCAATGCCAACCGCATCGCCGGCGTCCGCAGTGGTAACTGGAAACTGGTGCTGGAAACCCAATATCGCGCCGCCGTGCCCAGTTTCGATAATCCAGATTCCTACTACGGACCCAATGGCCTGTTATTCAATCTCGAAGTCGACCCATCCGAGACTTATTCCTATGCAAGAGAATTTCCTGAGGTCGTGGCGCGCCTGCGTGGTTACCTGCGCCAGGGCCAGGAGGAATTCCAGAGCGCCGTATTACCCAATATGTGGAACCGCTTGTAGAGAAGCTACTCTGCTCACACTGAATGACTGCATCAACAGACAAGCCAGTATTGCTCCGCACCACTTCACTGCATAAATCTTTCGGCAGCGTCGAAGTCCTGCATGGTATAGACCTGGAACTGCGCGGTGGCGAGATTCACGCCTTGCTGGGTGAGAACGGCGCAGGCAAGTCAACGCTGGTCAAATTGCTTTGCGGATTCGAACCAGCGGACAGCGGCACGATTCAGTATTCGAATGAATCCGGCGAACTGCAGGAAGCGTCGCAGTGGCACCAGATGGAGGCCGAAAGCCAGGGCGTGGTGCTGATTCACCAGGAATTCAACCTGGCAGAACAACTCAGCGTCGTGGATAACATATTCCTCGGCAACGAACTCACCCGCAGTGGCTTTCTCGACAAGCCAGCCATGCGACAACAGGCCGAGGCGCATCTGCGGGCACTGAATTGCTCGCTGGATCTGGATGCCACAGTGTCCAGCCTCGCCGTCTCCGACAAGCAGATGATTGAAATTGCGCGCGTGCAGACCAAGCGTTTGCGGGTATTGATACTCGATGAACCCACGGCAGTGTTAACCCAAACAGAAAGCGCTGCATTGTTCGAGCTACTTGAAAAGTTCAAGCATGCAGGTGTGGCCATCGTGTTTATTTCGCACAAGCTGGACGAGATTGCCAAATATACAGATCACATCACCGTGCTGCGCGACGGTGAAGTCGTTACTGCAGCCGCCACAGCGGAACTTAGCAAGGAAGATATGATTCGTCATATGGTTGGCCGTGAATTGAGCAGCCTGTTTCCTGAGCTACCCCAGCCCCGACCCGAAATCTTGCTGTCAGTAAGTGATATGCCTCTGCAAAGTGGTGCCAGTGCCAGTTTCGACTTGCGACGTGGAGAAATCCTTGGCTTCGCCGGACTCGTTGGCTCCGGCAGAACGGCACTCATGGAAAGACTGGTCGGCCTTAGCAAATACGCAAGAACTGAACAGACCCGCATAACCCTCAAAGATACTGAGGTGCGAATTGATCACCCGGCCACAGCGCGCAAACTGGGCATCGCTTATCTCACCAAGGACCGCAAAGGCGCCGGGCTGTTGATGGACACCGGGCTCGTAGCCAACTTCTCCCTGTATGCGCTCGACAAGTTCACCCGCGTGCTGATTGATTCCCGCAAGGAACAGAAAGCTTTTGACCAGGCCGTGGAGACATTCGATATCCGTTTCAAGCAAGCTGATATCAAGGCGGGTAATTTGTCCGGTGGTAACCAGCAAAAGTTGCTGCTGGCGAAAATCATGGCGGCTGACCCTGAAGTACTTATCATCGATGAACCCACTCGCGGTATAGATGTGGGCACGAAGAGCCAGATATACCACTTTATCGCCGAACTCACGGCCAGTGGTATTGCAGTTATACTTATTTCTTCAGATATTACCGAGATTATCGGCCTGTCGCATCGAGTTGCAGTGATGTATCACAATGAGCTGGCTGGCATCCTGTCCGGCGCAGACATCAACGAAGAAGAAATCATGCGCTACGCCACCGGGCAGAAGTCACAGTCCACAGCGCACCATCAATCCCAGGAGCATTCCGGTGTCCATGTCTAGTTTTTTGCGCAAGCCCGACCTGAAGACAGCAGGGCCATTCCTTGCTCTGGCAGCAATCTTTGTTATTGGCATCTTTGTAAACGAAGCCTTTCTCAGCACAGGCAATCTCAGCAATATACTGGCGCGCAGTTCCTTTATCGGAATCGTTGCCATTGGCGCGACCTTCGTCATTACTGCAGGCGGTATCGATCTTTCAGTCGGCTCTATGGCTGCCTTTATCTCTGCCTGCATGATTCTGATCATGAATGCCCTGATGGATTCACTGGACTCCATCATCCTGATTATTATTTTGGCCTTGATTGCATCGTTGCTCATCGGTGCATTGGCCGGGTTTCTCAATGGCATACTCACAACCAAGGCCAAGATCGAAGCGTTTATTGTGACACTTGGCACGATGGGTATTTACCGCTCACTGGTCACCTATATGGCTGACGGCGGCACTTTGTCACTCAGCTTTACGATCAGCGATGTCTACAGCGAACTCTACTACGGGGTTTTTCTAGGTCTGCCCTACCCGGTCTGGGTGTTCCTGGCAGTGGCGATTGCAGGCTATGTATTGCTGAACATGACTCGCTTTGGTCGGCACTGCTTTGCCGTTGGTGCCAATGAAGCAGTCGCGCGTTACTCTGCCATTCAGGTGGACCGGGTAAAAACTGCCACCTATATGCTGCAAGGGATCTGTGTCGCCATCGCCACGATTATCTATGTACCGCGGCTCGGTTCGGCATCAGGCCAAACCGGCATACTGTGGGAACTGGAGGCAATCGCTGCCGTGATAATTGGGGGCACAGTGCTGAAGGGCGGCTATGGTCGCATCTGGGGCACAGTAGTGGGCGCCTTGATTCTCACACTCATAGGCAACATTCTTAACCTGACCGATGCCGTGAGCAACTATCTCAATGGCGCCGTTCAGGGCATAATCGTGATCATTGCCGTGTATTTACAACGCGGGGTCTGGAAGAAAGACTGAAATTTAGCAGTCCTCCAGTCATCATTATTCTCAGTAATCGGGAGACATCATGCAGTTAGTCCGCAAACTTTTAATCCTGTCCACTGCCCTGATCTGTGGCTTACTTGCACAACTGGCAAGCGCCCAGACTATTGGCGTGTCCATTCCCGCCGCCACGCACGGTTGGACTGGCGGCCTGAACTATCATGCCGAACAGACCAAGACCAGGCTCGAAGCAGCCTATCCCGGCCTGCGCATTCAACTGGTTACTGCCGGCAGCGCCTCCGAACAAGCCAATGATCTGGAAGATCTGGTCGCCATCCACAATATCGATGCCCTGGTGATTCTGCCTTTCGAGTCAGCACCTCTAACCGGACCGGTGCGCAATGTGGCGCGCCGCGATGTGTTTATAACCGTGGTCGACCGCGGCCTCAGTGAACCGGGCATCGAAGACGTGTATGTCGCAGGTAATAATGCCGAGATGGGGCGGGTTTCCGGAGATTACATCAAGGAAGCTTTGGGAGGCAGTGGCAATATCGTCGTATTGCGCGGTATCCCGACGACAATCGATGAACAGCGCTTCAATGGCTTTATGGACAGCATCGCAGATACGGATATCACTGTGCTGGATCATCAGTACGCCAATTGGAACCGTGACGATGGTTTTACCGTGATGCAGGACTTCCTTGCTCGCTTTCCTGATATCGATGCCGTCTGGGCACAGGACGATGACATCGCCATCGGCGTGATTCAGGCTGTGCGTCAGGCAAGGCGTCAGGAAGAACTTTTTATCGTTGGCGGTGGCGGCATGAAAGATATTGTGCGCCGCGTAATGGAAGGTGATCGTCTGACTCCGGTTGACGTGCTTTACCCCCCAGCCATGATCTCCACCGCAATGGAACTAACTGCACTGAAGCTGATGAATGGCGTCCCTGTGGAGGGTGAATACATACTTGGCTCCCCTCTTATCACTGAAGATAATGCCGAAGACTACTATTTTCCTGAATCTCCGTTTTAGATAGCACACTGTATGAAAACGATAAAAGGACCTGCTGTATTTCTGGCGCAATTTGCCGCTGATGAGTCGCCCTTCGACTCACTGGATGCTATTGCCGGTTGGGCGGCCGACTGTGGCTTTGAAGGTATTCAAATCCCCAGCTGGGATGAGCGTCTTTTCGACCTGACCACCGCCGCGGAAAGCAGCGACTACTGTGACGAGGTGCGCGGCATACTGGCCGAACGCGATATCGAAATCACAGAACTCTCCACTCATCTGCAGGGGCAACTGGTAGCTGTACATCCAGCCTATGACGAGATGTTCGATGGCTTCGCGCCGGAAGCGATACGTGGCAACCCCGCTGCCCGTCAGGAATGGGCGACGGAACAACTGATGCTGGCCGCGCAGGCCTCACGTAACCTGGGCCTGAGCGATCACGCCAGTTTTCCTGGCGCGCTGGCCTGGCCCTATTTCTATCCCTGGCCCCAACGGCCGGCAGGGTTGATAGAGATGGCCTTCGATGAACTGGCGAACCGCTGGCGCCCGATACTGGATGCCTTCGACGATGCTGGTGTGAATATTGGTTTCGAGATTCACCCAGGTGAAGACCTGCATGATGGCGTGACGTTTGAGATGTTTCTCGAACGGGTTAACAATCACCCACGCTGCAACATACTGTTTGATCCCAGCCACCTCGTACTTCAACAACTGGATTACCTGGGCTTTCTTGAGACGTATAAAGAACGCATCAATATGGTTCATATCAAGGATGCGGAATTCAACCCCTCTGCCAAACAAGGAGTCTATGGTGGTTATCAGTCGTGGGTAGACCGTGCTGGGCGTTTCCGTTCACTGGGTGACGGCCAGGTCGATTTCAAACGCATCTTCTCCATTCTCGCTGCCAATGATTTCCCCGGCTGGGCGGTACTTGAATGGGAGTGCTGCCTGAAGCATCCCGAAGACGGTGCGCAGGAAGGTGCTGCATTTATCCGCGATCACATTATTCGCGTGACTGATCGGGCCTTCGACGATTTCGCCGATGCCGGTGTCGATGACGCAGCCAACCGCCGCATACTGGGTCTGGATAATGACTGATCAGAAACCTGCCCCAGTGCGCCTGGGCATGATTGGCGGAGGCGAAGGCGCTTTTATCGGCGAAGTGCATCGCATGGCAGCCCGCCTCGATAACCAGTTTCAACTTGTAGCCGGGGCATTCAGCAGTGATGCCGCACGCAGTGCTGCGTCAGCCGCGCAATTGGGTCTGGACCCCAGTCGTGGCTACGCGAATGTAGAAGAATTAATCGAAGGCGAGAAAAATCGCGACGATGGTATCGAAGCAGCCGTCATCGTCACACCCAATTTTCTGCATCATCAACAGGCTGAACAACTTATTGCTGCCGGCATTCATGTGATCTGCGACAAGCCAGTCACGACGACTGCAAAAGATGCAGCACACCTGCAGAACTTGCTTGCCGGGCAACAGTCATTGTTCATGGTGACCTATAACTACAGCGGCTATGCCATGGTACGAGAGGCGCGGCATCTGGTTGCTGAAGGCGCATTGGGCGCGATCAGGTTAGTGCAGGTCGAATACCCACAGGACTGGTTGAGCCATGACATTGAGAGCACCGGGCAAAAGCAGGCCGCCTGGCGCACCGATCCCGACAAAGCCGGACCCGGAGGTAGCCTCGGAGACATAGGCTGCCACGCGTTTCACCTGGCCGAGTTTGTCAGTGGTTTGCAAGTGAATGAATTGCTGGCTGATCTCACCAGTTTTGTTCCCGGGCGCAAGCTTGATGACAATGCCCAGGTGTTGCTGCGATTCGACTCTGGCGCGCGCGGTGCATTGTGGGCAAGCCAGGTGGCAATCGGTCACAACAATGGCCTGAAACTTGGTGTCTACGGAGACAGCGGCAGTCTGCAATGGTCACAGGAACAGCCGGAAACATTGACGTTCACCCGCGACGGTGAAGCCCCACAAATTATCCAGCGTGGCACTGACAGCGGCGGAGAAACTGCCGCGCGTCTGAGCCGCCTGCCTGGCGGACATCCTGAGGGATTTCTCGAAGGCTTTGCCAATCTCTATAACGGTTTTGCCCAGGCAGTCGTAGCCCGGAGAAGCGACCCGACAGCCGTCTTGCTCACAGAACTCCCGAGCATCGATGCTGGAATGCGTGGTGTGCGCTTCATTGAGGCAGCAGTAAATTCGGCAAAAGCCGGTAATGTGTGGCAGACTCTGGAATAAGCACCGGACAACAAACCTGCTTGGTGCCTACCTGCAAATAACAATAAGCCAGCACAATGAAAAGGGGGTGTCATGGCCCAAATTCAGCAGCCGTCACTCGCGCGACGTCGCTTTCTACAAGCCACACTCGGTGCATCCTGCCTGCTAGCGCAACCTGTGGTGGCGCTGGCACAAGGTCGTAGAATCGAGAACCCGGGACTTCAACTGTATACACTACGCCAGGAAATGGGCGTTGATTTCGAAGGTACACTGGCCCGCGTAGCGGAACTGGGTTACCGGGAAATGGAATTTGCTGGCTACTTTGGCCGCGCTGCCAGCGAGGTGCGGCGGGCGCTGGACAATAATGGCCTGACGTCACCCGCCTCCCACATTCAACTCGCGGCGATAAGAAATAACCTTCAGGCAGAAATTGAATTTGCTGCCACACTGGGACAGCGCTATATCGTTATCCCGTTCATGGCACCCAATGCGCGATCCTGGGACGACTACCAGGCCCTCGCCGCAACACTCAATGAAGCTGGTGAAGCCTGTCGGGCCGCCGGCCTGCGCATGGGCTACCATAATCACGATTTCGAGTTTACTGAAATCAACGGTCGCGTGCCTTACGACTATTTACTCGAGCAAACTGACCCGGACCTTGTGGATATGGAACTGGATCTGTTCTGGATCTACCACGCCGGTGTCGATCCCCTGCCCTACTTTGTGCAGCACCCTGGCAGATTCAAGATGCTGCATGTGAAAGACCGTGACGAGCACGGCCGCATGGTTGATGTCGGGCGCGGCACCATCCCGTTTGCGGAAATTTTTTCACATGTGGATCAGGCCGGCTTCGAACATTACTTCGTTGAGCACGACAATCCTGGCAGCAGTGGCATCGCTTCTGTTGCTAACAGTCTTTATACGGTGCGCAATCTAAACTTCTAGCGCATGTAGCGGAACAAGAGAGGCTTTATTCATGGTTACCCGAAGAGAAGTATTACAGGGGCTCATCATTTCGATGGGCGGAGCCGGGGCACTGACAGCCTGCGGTGGTCTGGCTAATGTCGCAGCGACTGCGCCAGGTATGCAGCCGCGCTTTTATACGAGTAGCGAAGTGGCACTTGTGGCGCGCATCTGTGATCTGATCATTCCACGCACGGACACCCCCGGCGCACTCGATGCCAATGTGCCCGGTTACCTGGATGGCCTGATGGCTGACTGGGCCAATGATGAAACCCAGGACCGACACCGCAATGAGTTGTCACAATTGGATATGCAATTGGCCAGCAGAAGCGGCGGCGACTTTCGCGCAATCAGTGCAACCGAGGCAGAGAACGTGCTGCGCGAGCTGGATCAGGATGCATTTGATGATGCGCCCAACCTGGGTGGCTATCGCAGATTGAAGGGGTATATCACGCAAGCCTATTTTGCCACTGAAGAAGGTGCGAGCGAGGAGTTGCAATGGGTAGCAGTACCGGGCCGCTGGGATCCGGACGTCAGGGTTTAGGGAGCAAAGACAATGGCAGATTTTGATGTAATCGTAGTGGGCTCCGGCATGAGTGGTGGTATGTCCGCCAAGGAACTGACCGAGCGTGGCTTAAAAGTATTGGTGCTGGAACGCGGCCCGGAGATTATCCCGGAACGGGATTACTCGGACCAACTAACCCCGTGGCAGACACCTAACTTTGACAATGTGCCCCAGGACGAAATCGAACGCGACTATTCCACACAGTATGGTGGTGTTGCCTATGCCATCAAGAATTCCACCAAGCACTTCTGGGTAAAAGACAGCGAACATCCCTACACCACTACCGAAGGCACTGACTACGACTGGCTGCGCGGCTACCACACTGCCGGGCGTTCCATTATGTGGTCGCGCCAGGTTTATCGCCTCAGTGACATCGATTTTAGTGCGAACAGGAATGACAATATCGGCGTCGACTGGCCAGTCCGCTATGCCGACATCCAGCCCTGGTATGAAAAAGTAGAAACCTTTATCGGGATAGCGGGCAGCGAAGAAGGCCTGCCGCAATTACCCGACAGCGTATTTCAGCCGGCCTTTGAATTAACTGCGGCGGAGAAGTCTCTTAAAAGCAGCGTTGAGACACAGTTCCCCGGACGCAATGTCATCCCGGCGCGTATCGCCCATCTCACTGACGCCACCGAAGAGCAGCAGTCCCTCGGCAGAAGCAACTGCCAGGCCCGTAATCGCTGTCATCATGGCTGCGTATTCAAGGCTTACTTTTCATCACTCAATGCCACACTGCCTGCTGCCGAACGTACCGGCAATCTCACTATGGTACATAATGCCATTGTGCAGGCCCTGGAATACGATGCCGGCAGCAATAGAGTCACCGGCGTGCGTATCGTTGATGCCAAAACCAATGAGCGCCGCACTTATACATCCAAGGCAGTTTTCCTGAATGCCTCGGCCATCGCCTCTGCGATGATTTTATTGCAATCGACTTCAGAAGCATTTCCGACAGGCCTGGCCAATCGCTCCGACCAGGTTGGACGCAACCTGATGGATCATGTCAGCAGCGCTGGTATGGCAGGTATTCTCAATGGCTTTAATGATCGCAAGGTATTCGGTCGCAGGCCAAGTGGCGGCATCTATATTCCCCGCTATGCCAATGTGACTGAAAATGACAAACCCTATATCAGAGGCTTTGGCTTTCAGGGTGGTGCCAGTCCGCTGAATCATGCGGGCGGACAGATTCCAGGTATCGGCCGTGATTTTAAGGAAGCCCATAAACGACCAGGACCATGGCGTGTCAGTATGCTGGCGTTTGGTGAACAACTGCCGAACCCCGACAACAGAGTTACCCTCCATCCCAATCGACGCGACCGCTGGGGTAATCCACTGGCGCAGTTCAATGTAACTTACAGTGAAAATGAGCGCATCATGCAGGCAGAAGCTGTCAAAGACGGCGTGGCAATGCTGGAAGCCGCTGGTGCAACCAACATCAGTGTGGGCAATAGTTCGCTCTCCAGGCCAGGCAACAGAATCCATGAAATGGGCACAGTTCGCATGGGCCGCGACCCAGCCACCTCGGTACTCAATGGCTGGTGCCAGGCCCATGATGTGCCCAATTTGTTCGTCACTGATGGCGGATTCATGACCTCATCTGCTTGCCAGAATCCTTCCCTGACCTATATGGCCTTCAGCGCACGCGCCGCAGAATACGCCGCTAACCTGATTGCTGCCGGTACGATTTAGGCCGCAGGAAAGCAATCGGAACAGGCTTATCATGCGAATAGGACTGGATATCGGCGGCACCAAGATCGAGGGAATAATCCTCGACAATAACGGCGATGTGGTTGAAGTTATTCGCAAACCTACCCCGACATCCTCCTATACTGATGTTCTGAATACTATCTGCGCAGTTGTTGATAAACTCCAGGACATCTCCGGATCACTGCTTCCTGTCGGTATAGGGACACCTGGCGCTCTGTCAAATACCACACAAACCATAAAGAACTCAAACTCGACAGTATTTAATGGCAAGCCACTTCTGCACGACTTGCAGAATCGATTCGATTACGAAATTCGCATTGAGAACGACGCCAATTGTCTGGTTTTATCTGAGGCCCACTATGGCGTAGCGAAAGACGCCAATGTGGTATTTGGTGTCATTATCGGTACGGGAACCGGCGGCGGAATCGTAGTCAACAAGCAGTTACACACTGGCATCAACCAGATTGGCGGAGAATGGGGGCATAACTGCGTGCCCGCCACCGTCTATCGCTATCTTGATGGCGACCGCCAGTGTTATTGCGGACGCAGCAACTGCATTGAAACAGTGTTGTCAGGCAGAGGCCTGGCAATGACTTACCAGCAGTTGTGTGGCACAGCAGCGACGGCGGAAGAAATCAGTATAGCGGCGCAGGATGGTGACAGTGGCGCAACAGCATGTCTGGCACGCTACTGCGAGCAAATGGCTGAATGTCTCGCCACTGTGGTCAACTTACTCGACCCGGACATGATCGTGCTGGGCGGCGGCCTCTCCAATATTCCGCAACTCTACGAGCAGGTCCCTCCACTGCTTGGCAAGATAGTTTTTACTGACAACATGCGAACCCAACTGCGTGCAGCACAATTTGGTGATGCCAGTGGTGCGCGCGGTGCGGCATGCTTGTGGCCAGCATAGCCGCCGAAAATCCAGTTCTATAAGTCTTTACTGTACGCCCCGCCAGCTTCTCAAGCAGACAGATTCAAGCCGGTTACAGTTTGTCCCCGCTATTTATGTAACAGAATGTAATTTTTATCGAGGCAACGCTCGGAAACTCCCGTATTCCGTGCCTTATAGCCTGTTCCTTCCACTCGGTCCAATTGCTTTTCCGGGCGAAAAATAATAGCCTCCCAAGTAGCTATATACGCAGAAAAACGCCCGTACCAACACAAGTGGATACAGGCATCCCTGGAACAAGAAAACGGAGCTATGTCAGTGAACCCCAAACTCTCACGCAGACGCTTTATCAAGGGGGTAATTTTCTCCGGCGCAGCCGCATCAACCGGCACCGGTTTTTACCTCGCGAACGCCCAATCCGGGCAGTCCGCCGCCGAACGCTTGATAACAATTAACGTCAACGGGCGCAGCAGGCCTCTGGACGTCATGCCTTCCGAAACACTCGCTTACACACTACGCTATAAACTCAACCTTACCGGCACCAAAATTGGCTGCAACCGGGGTGAGTGCGGTGCCTGTACCGTGTTGATCGATGGCGTACCCAATTATTCCTGCTCGGTACTTACTCACAACGTCAAGAACAAGGCAGTGGTTTCTATCGAGGGTGTCAAAGACGCCAATGGAACCTTGCATGCAGTCCAGCAAGCCTTTATCGCGGAGAACGCACCCCAATGCGGTTTCTGTACACCGGGTCAGGTTATGTCCGCGGTTGCGTTACTTAACAGCAATCCACGACCCTCTCGAGACGAAGTTCGCGCAGCCATGTCAGGTAACCTGTGCCGCTGCGGTGCTTACGAACATTATCTAAATGGCGTGATGCGCGCCTCGGGGCAGATAGCATGACTACACATATAGGTTTCGATTTCATTCCACCAGATGTAGAAGGTAAGGTAACTGGTGAGATTAAATATGCCGAAGACCATAAACGTGAAGGCATGGTATTCGCGCGCTTACTTACCAGCCCCCTGCCCAGTGGCCGGGTGGTAAATATTGACGCTTCCGCAGCGCTGCGCATGGATGGTGTGGTTGGCATCTTCACAGCCGATGACCTGCCACCAGTTGCGCCTCCAGGCAATCCGGCACTGGCTTCAGAATATGTGACCTATGTGGGTCAACCCATTCTGGCCGTGGCCGCGATCACTGAAGAAATTGCGGAATCCGCTATCGATGCGATTCGTGTCGATTTTGAACGTCGCGATTTCGTTGTTGACCCAGTCGAAAGTCTGCGACCCGGTGGCAGCAACGCCTACCCGCAAGGCAATGTGCTGGTACGAACCCGCGAAGAGGGTCCAGAAGGGACTCCTATCGTCGGCGCCGAGATTCGCGACATCAAATGGCCTCAGTCTGCCATCGACGGCATGGAAAGTGGTCGTGGCCCCATTGGTACCACTAGTGAGCATTTCACCCAGAACTGGAGTTTCGGTGATATCGAAGCCGGCTTTGCTGCTGCCGATGTCATCGTTGAACAACCATTCGTCACTGTCGGGTACCCTCACCATTCACTGGAAGCGCGTACCTGTATGGCGTACTGGGAAAATGGCAAGTGCTATTTCCACGGTTCATCACAGAGCCAAAGCGCCAATGACAATGGTCTGGCCCGTATGCTGAACATCGACCCCGCTGACCTGGTCTTCATTAACGAGGCAACCGGTGGTGGTTTTGGTTCCAAAATTGGTCCTTACCCATTTATGGCCATCAGCGGAAATTTCTCGCGCGTACTTAACCGACCCGTTCAGCTGCGCATTACCCGTGAACAGGAGTTCTACATTGGCTCTGCACGGTCCGGTATGCAGGGCTGGATCAAGGTAGGCGCCAAGGCTGACGGTAAAGTTTCTGCTGTCGATCTGGTTATCGTCAACGACGGTGGCGCCACGGGCGGTGGCAGTGGCAACTCTTCCGCTGGACACGTTTCTATCTGTTACCAACCCGAAGCCATGCGCTATCGAGGTATTTCGGTTTACACCAACACCACTCCGCGTGGTGCGCAACGTGGCCCGGGACAAAATGAAATGTCCGCAGTACTGGCCCCCATCATGGACAGGGTTGCTGATGAACTGAACATGGATCGAGTGGAATTTCGTAAGGTTAATGCAGTAGATAACGACGGTTGGTACGGTTCGCAATCCGGACCAGTCACATCAGCCTATATGCGTGAGGCAATCACTCAGGGAGCAGAGTTGTTCGACTGGACCGCCAAGCGTGCGCTACCAAGAGAACTGGGCAATCGCAAAGTGCGTGGTGTCGGTTTTGGCATGGGTTATCACGGTGCCGGTGGTCGTGGATACGATGGCTTGGTACGTATTGATACCGATGGCAAGCTACACATCCACAGTGGTGTCGGCAACCTGGGAACATACTCTTACGCAGGCACCAGTCGTGCCGCAGCAGAAGTTTTGCAAGTCCCCTGGGAGAATTGCGAAATTCATCGTGCCCGTACGGACCGTCACTTGCCACATAGCTCCGGCCAGGGTGGTAGTAATACGATCTTCACGCACACCAAAACCAACTGGCTTGCTGCCGAAGATGCTTTGAACAAAATGAAGCAAATCGCGGCAACCGATCTTGGCGGTGCACCAGAAGATTATAGTCATGATGGTGCACGCGTATTCCAGACTGCTGACTCATCAGTTGGCATGACATACGGTCAAGCGGCGCAACGCGCCATGGAACTGGGCGGTGCTTATTCTGGTCAGGAATATCCTGATGACATCAATCCCATTACCCAGCGCGCTGTTGAAGGTCTGGCAGGTACCGGGCTTATTGGTGTGGCACGGGACAATATTCCGGGTCAGGGTCAACCACCTGGCATCCTTGCCGGTTTCTGTGAAATCGAGTTGGACCTGGATACCGGAAAATATGAAATCGTGGATTACACTGCCGTCGCCGATTGTGGCGTGGTCGTGCATCCAACCAACTTCCAGAACGCCATGAAAGGCGGCGCAGTATGGGGCTTCGGCCTCGCCGGTTTGGAGCGACACGTCTACGATCCGCAAAACGGATTGCCGGCCAACACCGGCCTGTATCAGGCCAAGCCGCCGACTTACATGGATATCATGTCTGAGTCCAAACACGACGCGGTAGGGATTCCTGACCCGCAAAGCCCGGTGGGCGCACGCGGTATCGGCGAACCTACCCAGGGTGCTGCCGCGGCAGCGCTGGCCAGCGCGATTTCAGATGCACTGGATGGTCATCTGTTTAACCGTGCGCCGGTGACTACAGACCAGATCATCAATCATGTGGCAGGCCTCGGCGATGCCATTAATATGAAAACCAATACTTTCTGAGGTTAACTATGCCTTCTCATGACGTAATGCCAAATATGGAACTGCACCAGCCGGTGCAGGTAGAGGATGCGCTTTCGCTTGCTGACCGCTATGCAGAAAGAGGTTGGTTGGTTGGTGGTGGTCAGGATACATACGGCTGGCTGAAAGATCGCGCCAAGTCTGTAGATGCCCTGATCGACCTGAGTGCAATTGAATCACTACGGGGAATTCGGGAAACAACTGACGGCATCGAAATCGGCGCCCTCACAACGCTGACCGAAGTTGCCAGCAACGCCATTTTGCAGGAACGTTTTTCGTTGCTGACAGACGCGGCCAAGGTGGTAGCGAGTCCTCAGATTCGCAACATCGGCACACTGGGCGGCAATGTCTCCCAGGACGTACGCTGCTGGTACTATCGCCGTGGACTGTCTTGCTATCGTGCCGGAGGTAACCTGTGTTACGCCGACACCCCGCAAGGCATGAATCGCGAACATGCCCTGTTTGAAGGAAGCCGCTGTGTCGCAGCGGGTGCTTCAGATACTGCGCCCGCGTTGGTTGCACTGGATGCCACGATGGTGATTCGCAACAGCAGTGGTGAGCGCACTGTGTCTGCCGAAGACTTCTTCGTAGGTCCCGCCAACGACATCGAAAATACGACGGTACTGCGCCCCGGTGACATTCTGACTACAGTCAGGATCCCGAATACCTGGGCTAATGCGAATTTCTATTGGGAGAAAGTCGCAGACCGAAATGTATGGGATTTCTCATTGGTGAACATCGCAGCAGCATTTCGTGTCAGCGGTGGCACCATTGAAGACTCCCGCATCGTTGCCGGTGCAGTGCAGACGACTCCACGTCGCCTGACCAGCATCGAAAATGCAGTTCGAGGCCAGACCAAAAATGCAGCAACCGGCGAAGCCGTTGCCGCTATGGCGACTGACGGTGCCCGGGCGCTTGCCCACAATGGATTCAAGATTCCGTTGTTGCAAAATCTGGTTAGGCGAGCCATTAGCGCTTAACCAGAAAAACTAAAACCAAACTCCGATAAGGGGGGAGTGGGCCATGTGGCCCACCCCTCATCGCACTTACTTATTTTATTTATCTGGCTGACTAGACTACAACCGCAAACTTCCTGCTCCTAAAACAAACTTCCACCGATAAAATAGCCACTTGAAAGTATTACTACGTAAAGTACAAATATCGTTCCCACTACGGGTAATAATTTCTCACGGTGTTGTGTGTGTTCGGCGTGCATGATTTTGTCTCCTGATTGTGCGTTAGTCGGGGACAGAATACCGGGAGCAGAACAAACGATATTGATTTAGATCAGAAAAGCAACAGGCAGTGTATTACAGATACTTTTTGGCTATTTCAGTGACTGCTGCATGCCAGGCAGGCTCGTCATTCAGATTTGGCACCAGCTTAAACTCTTCGCCTCCCTCCTCCTCGAACTGCTCTCGATACTCGATGCCAATTTCATGAATGGTTTCAAGGCAATCTGATACGAAGGATGGTGTGACGACGGCAACTCGCTTGATGTCCTTGTCGAGCAGGTCGGTGAGGTGTTCTTCAAGATAGGGCTTGATCCAGGCCTCCCGCCCAAACCGGGATTGAAAGGCTATGGAATACTTTTCCGGTGGTAAACCCAGCGCTGCAACAATAGACCGGGTAGTGGCAAAGCATTGCGCCCGGTAGCATAGTTTGTTGGATTCACCGACTGCATCGCAACAGCTACCAAATTTACATACACCGGCTTTGTCTGCTTTCTGAATATTGGATTCTGGCAAGCCGTGATAGCTGAATATCAAATGGTCTATTGAATCAATGTCGAGATGCTTGCTGATCAAGACAGACCAGGCACGAATAAATGCAGGCTCTGCGAACAGATCATTGATAAACGTAAGCTCTGGTGCTTGCTGCCATTTTTTTGCCGCTTCCATAACTTCATCAAATACTGACGCCGAAGTTGCGGTGGAATACTGGGGAAACATTGGCAGCACAAGAATTTCGCGACAACCCAATTTTTCCAGTTCTGCCATCGTGTCCTGAATAAACGGCGGGCTATAGGCCATACCGTTACGCACCACAATGGAATCATCAGACTCATGTAAATCTTTCTCTACTGCTAACTGCAGTCGGTCTGCATAGACTTTTAATGGCGATCCCCCCTCCATCCAGATACACGCATACTGTTCTGCGGTCTTGGGTGCCCTGAATGGCAGTATGATGAGATTGCGCAGTAGCCATCGTCCTAATGGATTCATGTCGAACACAAAAGGGTCGGAGAAAAAATATTTATAGAATTCGCGCAATCCACGGGCTGTGGGCTCAGTGGGCGTACCCAGATTCAGCATCAATACTGCTTTGCTCATAAATTAACTTCTTTATCCAATAGTGGGTAGCCAATTGCTTTCAGGGACTGATTTGTGTGCGTTCAGCCCTGTCGATCTCGCGCACGAAAAACGCCATGAACCTTGCCATACGCTCCAAACCCGGTTCAGAGATCACATCCAGCACTTCACCTGTGGTGTGATAAAGCGGTGGGGCTTGCATGGTTGTCACTATCGGCGCATCGGTAGTGCGACGATAGCCGCCCCCTTCGCCACTGGCCATGGTCGAGTCAGTTGACATGAAATTGGTGCCATACCGCTCCACGCCGCGTGTGAAGACATCCTGTATATAACGTGACTCATTGCTAATGCCCACCACGATAGGCGCTTCACCAGAATCTGCTGTGAACTGACGGTAACCATCTTCGAAAAGAAAACGAGCGGGCGCGATATTGCGCTGCGCGACGTGTTCAAGATTAAAAACCAGCAGAGCCTGATCAAACAAGTCCGGATTCATTTCCACCGCGTTGGCTGGCCCATTCAAACCAGAAGTGTGGTGACCGGCACTTACAACCAACACCAGCGTACGATTCAGAGGCTCAGGCGTTGCTGCAAAGTGGCGACCAATGCCAAGCAGCACGGCCAGACCATCACCATTGTCACCAGCACCATCGAACCAGGCATCTGCGTGGGCATTGAGCACAATGGTTTCGGGAGATTGCCCGGGAATCACTGCAATGGCATTCAGAGCTTCCAGGTCGCTGTGGCTCTGCGATTGTAATCGCAAACGCATGCGTAATTGATCGAATGATCCCGCCTCTGCCGCTGAGTTCATTACCTGTTGCAAAAACCAGCTATCCTGTCCGCCCAGGTTAAAACATGGACCATCACAATTGCTGAAATCCCGCACACGTTCATTGCCTGGCTGGTCCACCAGACTAATCACTGCCACTGCACCTCGGGCCATCAGTGACCGCGCCGCGGGTACTGCACTGCCGCGTTCAAATACCAGGTGAGCCTGCGGTGTAACATGCTGAATGGCAATCTTGCCACTCACGTCTATATGCACGAGCTCCGCTGCACTGGCCTTGCCTACATAGACCACCGGTGCGGTGAGTTCGCCATTGGGTAGTTCCGATGGGGCCAGCGCCATCGCTGTAGTCAGTTGCACATCCTGACTACCAGTACCGAAGATATCGTTGCCGAGCAAGGTAATATCCCAATTGGTAGGCAACCACAGGCTTGCATCTGCTTGCTGGCTGATTCTCTGTAATCGCACTTCACCTATGCCCGCCGCTTCGAGTTCTGCAGCAGCCCAACGTACTACCGCATCTCCCGAAGGAAATCCGCTGACTCTGCCCCACATCTGGGTGCCGCCCAGTTCCATACTGCGCCTGCTTTCATAGGAAAACTCAAGAATCCGCTCAAGATCCTGCATCAACCGGTCGCCACGCAGCTCGCTAAATTCTGCTTCGCCATCTGGCACCACGGCTGGCGCTGGCCCCCTGGTGCCAATTGCCGCCGGCGAGACATGCGGTACTATTTCTGGAGGTAGCTGAATGCCAAACCAGGGCGCAGCCTCTTGTGCCTGAAGATAAAATGGAGAGATTGAGAACAGCAGGAAAAAGCTAATTCGATTCATGACGGACTCGTTCTGATTATTATTCGAGGAGCCACGATTATAACGGATATCAAGTGCAGCGGGGGATTCCCGGATGGGTCGAAATCAATTTAATGTTGAGTAAGTTGTGCGCAAAAACAGCCGGACACTTAAGGTGTGAGCGAAATACACTCACACCGGGTTCTTGCTGTCCTCTGTGAATAAGGATTCGAGCTCCTGACGACCTTGTCTGGCCAGTACCAACAGTTCGTCCATATTGTCTTTGTGTTCCACGGATTTAAGCAGCATGGCTTCATCGTGTTTGCGAAACATCTCTGCAATAGTAAGTGCCTGACCCTCGGTATAACCCAGATGTTCCAGTGTATCCACAGCCGCTTCCAGACTACTGGCAAAGGTCTCGCGAATCACACTGGGAACACCGCGCTTGTGCAGTTCATAAGCATGAAAGCGGTCCAGCGCGCGCGCTATGACATAGACTTCCGGATTCTGCATTCGCGCGCGGTCAACAATCTCCAGCGACTCCTCTATATCATTCACCGCAACGACGAGAATCTTGGCATGGTCAATCCCCGCAGCCTTAAGCAAGTCCAGTCGAGTCAAATTCCCATAGAACAAGCGATTACCAAACTGCTGTACGAACTCCACATGAGTAGGATTTTTGTCCATCGCAGTAAATGGAATTTTGCGCGCAGACAACATGCGACCAATAACCTGTCCAAACCGGCCGAACCCGGCAATAATGACTTCGGGCTCGTTATTGGGAATCTCGTCATCCTCGCGTGGTGTCCCCTGCCCACCGTCAAGCAAGCGTTTGTGCAAAACGACCAGCGGGGAAGTCAGCGCCATCGACAAACCAACAATCAGGATAAGCTGATCGATCAGGGCTTCACTGAAAAACTGTAGCTGGCCAGCCTGGGAAAACACCACAAAAGCAAATTCACCACCCTGGGACAATATAAGTCCCAACCTCAACCCGTCCTTAAGTGGCACCTGGCGCCATTTTAGCAACGCAGTAATTAGCAATGATTTGATCGCTACCAACCCGATGGCTGCGCCAATCATCAACAAGGGTTCGCTAAGCAACAAGTCCAGATTGATTGTCATACCAACGGCAATAAAAAACAGCCCTAGTAATATGCCTTTGAACGGCTCGATATCCGATTCCAGTTGATGCCGATAATTGGAATTGGCCAGCATAATGCCGGCTATGAAAGCCCCTAGCCCCATGGAAAGCCCGACGAAATCCATCAACACCGCAACGCTAATAACAATCAACAAGCTTGCAGCAGTCATCACCTCGCGGTTATTGGTTTGAGCCACGATTGCCAGTACCCGATTCAGGGCAAACCGGCTGAACCCCAGGACAACGGCAATCGCGATTAGGCCGTAATACCAGGGAACGGCTTCCACACTCTCCCCGGCGGTCTGACCCAGAATTTCCAGCAACAATAAAATAGGAATCACAGCCAGATCCTGTAGCAGGAGCACTGCAAAACCACTGCGCCCTAGTGGCGAGGCCAGAATATGTTCTTCGCTCATCAACTGTATGGCAAAAGCGGTCGACGACAGCGCCAGTGTCAGGCCTAGCACTGTTGCCTGGGGAGTTTCGATGCCTAGAGCGAGAAATATGCAGGCCAAAATAATCGCGGTGAAAAACATTTGGCTACCGCCAAGCACCGAAATCTGACCGCGCATCTCCCAGAGTTTTTCTGGAGCCAGTTCAAGGCCGATGATAAATAACAAGAGAATGACGCCGTACTCGGCAAAATGCAGCACTTCCTCCGGGTCTGACACCATGCCCAGTGCATGTGGGCCCAGTATCACGCCGGCGCATAAATAACCAAGGATAGAGCCAAGGCCGAGGCGCTTGAAGATGGGCACCATGATGACGGCAGCCAGCAAATAGTACATTGCGTTGATCAGGAGGTTCTCACCGTGCATAACAACTCCGTATGGACAGGGGCGGTGGAAAAAAGAAAAGCAAAAAGTATCACAGCTGGTGGCAAACAGATTGCTAAAACTGCACGCTGCAGCAATCAACATCGTTGCAGAAGTGTTACCAAAATGTTACCCCGTCAGTTTCATGTTTTTGTGCCTGAAAATTGTGCATTTTAAAAGTCAGTAACTTGTTTCAGAGCCGTGATTTGCCTGATCTGAATTGACAAAATCCGTACCCAACCCTGTACGCCGCAGAAATCCTGCTTTTCCTGCAATCTGTGTAGGTTGGTAACAAAAAGTCACAAAAATGCTGCAATCTATTGTGATTGGCGTAAACTTGGGGGTTAAGCAATTTATTTTGTCATGTGGAATTTTGAGGGGAAAAATACGTGAAAAAGTCTCTAGTTGTTTTGCTTTCGACTCTGCTGGCCACGTTCAGCACAATCACCAACGCTGGTGAGCGCATCGGTGATTTTGCACTGATCGATAATCAGGGCACCTTCCATCACATGGCGTGGTATGACGACCATAGTGCCGTGGTAATTCTGCCTCAGGCAGTAGACGCGACCGATAAAGCCGCGTTGGAAGCCATTACCCAATTACATGCGCAGTACGACGCCCAAGGCGTTGAGTTTTTCCTGCTCAACCCTGGTCTCCAGGATCGTGCAGCCGTAACTGCTGGCACCCAGGCACTCAGCACCGATCTGCCAGTATTGATGGATGACACCCAGTTGGTTGCCGAAGCATTGGGCCTGACCAAACTCAATGAAGTGGTTGTATACGACCCAGAGTCTTTCGAACTGCTTTATCGTGGTCCAACAGGCAGCGCACTGGAAGCAGCAATTCAGGGCGCTCTAGCAGGCGAATCGCTGGAACTGACTGAAGTCGCAGCCAACGGCGCAGCTATCGACTACAGCAAGCTCAATCAGCTCAGCAATCTTTCCTATGTAGACGACATCGCACCGATCATTGCCGAGAACTGTGCCGAATGTCACCGCGAGGGTGGTATTGCACCATTCGCCATGGACAGCAAACTGGCCGTTCAGGGCTGGTCGCCAATGATTCGCGAAGTGGTATTGACCAAGCGCATGCCGCCGGGTCAGATCGACAATAAAGTCGGCCACAAAATGAAGAATGAGATGAATCTGTCTGACGAAGAAATCATGAAGCTCGTTAGCTGGGTTAATGCCGGTTCACAGGTAAGTGGCGACGCTGACCCACTGGCCGAACTTACCTGGCCAGATACCAAGTGGACTCTCGCTGCTGAACTGGGCGAACCAGATCTCGTCGTCAAGATTCCACCACAAGCTATCCCGGCTACCGGTGTTGTGGACTACATGGATATTCCTATAGACCTCGGCCTGACTGAAGACCGCTGGGTACGCGCGAGTGAAGTGGCCCCTGACAAATCAGAGGTACTGCACCACATAATTACCACTGTAGTTCCACCGGGTGGCGCAGAAGATCCCCAGACTGCATTCCTGAATGCAATAAACAGCCTGCCGGAAGAACGTGCCCAGGCAATTCGAGCACAGATCTTTGCCGGTATCGCAGCAGGTGAGCAACCTGACCTTGACAGGATCTTCCGCGAAAATCCGGACATCGACGTAGGCTTTATCCTCGGCGGTGGTGATCCCGACCAGGCTTCCATAGCTGGTTATGCACCTGGTAACAGCTTCACGCTTAACCCAGAAGGTGTTGGCGGCTTGCTGAAAGCAGGTTCTCAATTGAGCCTGCAGATGCACTACACGACTTCCGGCAAGGAAGTGACCGACGAAACCGAACTGGCAATCTACTTCTACCCTGAAGGTGTCGTGCCAGAAGAGCGTATGTCAGGTGGTGTGGGTAACGCATTCACTATCTCCATCCCACCACAAGCCAAAGACCATGAAATGGAACTGGTGACCTATGTGAGTGAGGATGCTGAAATTCGCAGCCTGATGCCGCATATGCACTTCCGTGGCAAACGTATGGCTTTCACTGCACGTTATCCGGATGGCACTGAGGAACTGCTGTTGTCAGTACCTGCCTATTCTTTTAACTGGCAACTAAGCCATGAACTGGCCGAACCACTGCCAGTACCAGCTGGCACACAGATCATCGCAACTGGTGCCTTTGACAACTCTTCACAGAATCCTTACAACCCTGATCCCAATAGTGAGATCAACTGGGGTGAGCAAAGCTGGGAAGAAATGTTCATGGGCTTCTACACCTGGAAAGAAGTTAACCAGGGTGGCGGCGAAGACTAAGCAGTAATCTGTTGGAAAAAAGGCGAGCCCCCGGGCTCGCCTTTTTTTATGCCACTTTTGTGTGCATTTGCTACCCAGTCAACTGATGCTGGCGCCCGAGCACTTTGCGCATAATGTGATAAGCTAAATACTCGATGGCCAGCAAGATAGAGGGGCAATCGACTCAATTACATTATTTTTCGGAGTCAGGCATTCATGAAACTCCAACGCCTTTGCTTGGTATTGCTATTAGGTTTTTCACCACTCGTTAATTCCCAGAGTGAAACTGCTACCGCGACTGAAAATGTCTGGAGCCATGGCTACATGGCTGCCGTGGCAAATCCATTCGCAACTGAAGCGGCTGCCGAGATGCTGGCCCGCGGCGGGCATGCGGTAGATGCGGCCATAGCTGCACATGCAGTATTGGGTTTATTGGAACCGGAAAGCTCTGGCATCGGCGGCGGTGGTTTCATGCTGGTTTATCAGCGGGCCGAACAGGAAGTGCGCTTTTTCGACGGTCGTGAGGCAGCACCAGCGGGTGCCACTGCCGATATGTTCATGAACGGTGAACAACCTCAGGGATACTTCGATGCCAATCAGAGTGGTAACGCGGTGGGTGTGCCCGGCACTATCGCTTTGTACAAAACTATTCACGATGCCTATGGCAAACTGCCATGGGCCGACCTGTTTCAACCTGCAATCGACCTTGCAGCAGATGGCTTTGAAGTGCCGAGCAAAATGGCCAACTATCTACCCGGCATGGCGCACGCCAGTCGACTCGATGAAAACCTTGGCGCTGCGGAATACTTCTATCCCAATGGTGAACCGTTGCAAGCCGGGGCCATTATTACCAATCCTGATTATGCCGAAACCCTGCGCAAGGTTGCAGCCGAGGGCCCCGATGCGTTCTATCGTGGCGAAATTGCTGAAGCAATAGTTGCCGCAACCCGCGCCGGCGAAGATGGCGGCACACTCACCATGGAAGACATGGCCAATTACAAAGTCATTGAACGTCCGGCAATCTGTGGCGACTGGCGTGAGTTAAATATTTGCGCCGCAACTCCGCCTTCATCAGGTGCCATGCAAATCATGGTGGCCAACCTCTATGATCGTATGGTGCCTGATGGCGCAAACCCAAACCAGCGCGTGCGCGCTTTCGTTGATGCCCAGCGCCTGGCATATGCAGACCGCGATTATTATTTTGGTGACCCTGATCATGTGGAAGTCCCGGTAGCAGAATTACTGGACCCCCGCTATCTTGATCACCGCGCACAAAACCCGGTTGCACCTGGCGACATGCCAATGCATGGTGACCCAGCACAAGTGTTAGGCACGGGAACTGCTGCGGTGTTTGCAGATGACAGTACTTTTGAGCCTGCCGGCACTACTCACTTCTCTATCGTCGATAATGAAGGCAATGCAGTGTCATCAACCATGACTGTAGAATCTGCTTTTGGCTCCAAGCGTTTTACCAAAGGTTTCATATTGAACAATGAAATGACAGACTTCGCCCGCTTCTATGATCCTGATGAACCGGAGCCTGCTAACATGATTCGACCCGGTGCACGACCGCGCTCATCCATGTCGCCAACTATTGTGCTCGACAATACTGGCGAGCTCTTCATGGTGACCGGCTCTCCCGGCGGCAATTCAATTCCTGCCTACACAGCCAAGACGCTGGTCAGCATCGTAGATTGGGGCTTCTCGGCACAGGAAGCCATTAACTTTCCCAATATCATCGCACGCGGCCAAACCGTGCGGGTAGAGACCGGCATGGAGCCTGGCCCGGCACTCGCTGTGGGTTTGCGTGAATATGGATATGAGGTTCAGGAGAGCCAGGGCGAGAATTCCGGCCTGCATGTGATTGTGGTGCGCGAAAGCGAACTTGAAGGTGCAGCAGACCCTCGCAGGCTGGGCACAGTGGCGTCAGGTGAAGCAGTAAACTAGCAGTGTGCAATTTGCAGTCTAGTTACCACCAAGCGCCTGAGTGAGTGCATCCGTGTAGGTTGCCAGATCGAAATAATCCCGCCAGAGTTTAATCTTCCCATCCTCCAGCTGGAAATATCCGAGGCAGGGAAGATTTACCGGGCTGCCAGCAACAACTGTTTTATCCAGTCGCTCGACCATGACAATATCGCCGTCTGTGACCAGGCTAATGATTTCCCATTCTGTGCTTTCCCAGGGTCTTATAAATCCTGCGATAAACTGCTGAATACTGGCCCGTCCCTGTACGGGGTCAGATGGCATATTGTGATAAATGGCATCTTCGGTGAAATAACTGGCCAGTTCTTCGGCGTCCAGATTTGACCATGCCTGTACGAATTCCCTGATGACTTTTTCATTGTCAGACATTGCAACACGCTCCTGGCCAAGTGAATTGCTGGCCCATGTCAGCGCCAGCAAAAGCACCATCAAGCCTTTAAATTCAATACTCGATATATTCAAGCGAACCATTATTCGTCGTCTGTCTCAGATTTTTTGGCCTTGCCAGCACTCTGCCCTGCCCCTATGGCCGCGCCAATCGCAATGCCCAGTGCAATGCCGAGAGCGATATTTCCCATTGCGACGCCAACACCAGCTCCTATGGCAATACCGACACCAATCCCAACGCCTGTTTTGGTTTCATACATAATAATAACTCAACGGTATGCATGGCATAGAAGTAAATTGTATTACTGGCGTAAAATCTTCTCCATGGCTTTACCCTTTGCCAGTTCATCGATCAGTTTATCCAGATAGCGAATTTCCCGCATGAGTGGCTCTTCAACTTCTTCCACTCTGACACCACAAACCACTCCCTTGATAAGTTCACGAGCCGGATTCATGGCAGGCGCCTCAGCAAAGAAATGTTCAAAATCCGTTTCCTTCTTCAGTACCGATTGCAGACCTTTCTTGTCATATCCGGTAAGCCAGAAAATGATTTCGTCGACCTCGGCTTTACTGCGCCCCTTGCGCTCCGCCTTGGTGACGTAGGCTGGATAGACGCCTTTAAAACTGGTGGTGAAGATGCGGTGTTTTGCCATTTCTCAGTTGCTGCCAGAGATTAGCCACGCTCCATATCGACAAGGAAGTCGACGATATCCAGCATTTGCTGATAACCCCCATCGCCCAGTGTGACTACATACTTGCCATTTACATACAGAGAAGGAGTTTGTGCCGGCCCGTAGCGAGCCATCAATGCTTCCGCCTGATTCACCTGAGTGCGCACTGAAAATGAATTGAATGTACGATCAAAATCCGCAGGCGATATGCCGCATGCCTCAAAAAATTCCCGAATGACCACTTCATTGTGCAAACGATTGCGGTTCTGGTGATATTCGTTAAAGAACCGGTCGTGGACAGCATGGAGCGAATCCAGATTTTGCGCCGTGTAAAATGCCTGGGCGTGAATCTCTGTGATAGGATTCCACATCGCCGGTAGTCGCTTGTGATCTATATCTGCAGACTGTGATTGCTCCCAGTTCGCCACCAGTGGCTCGAAGGCATAGCATCCGGGGCAACCGTACCAAAACAGTTCGATAACTTCGATTCTGGAGCTGTCTGCAGTTCTGACTGGGTTATCCAGTACTTGATAGTGCGTGCCTGCCACGTAGCGCTCCACCTGAGCGCTGGCAACAGGATAAACCACCAAAATAGCCAGCATCAACAAACCTTGTGTTGCTTGTTTCATCATCAATCCCTCGAGTCTTATCAGTGAATTGAATTGCCGCCTTGTATGCGGCTATTCTCGGTTTGGAAAATTCAATGCAAGGTTAAATTACTGCCTAGGCGGTGGCAGGGTCCAGTCACATTCGGCGCAATGGGGATCAATATCATTCTGGGCCATTACTTCAAAAATAAAATCACGCCACACTTCATTGGGCTGCCACACTGTATTCATATCGGCTTTGGCCTCTGCTACTGGCACGTCGTCATAGATTACACGATACAAAAAGCTGAATGCGGTTGCACGAGCATTTACCTGGCAATGCAGGAGAGTCTTCTTGTCTGTATCGCGCTGCATGGAATCGGCGAAAGCATAAAAATCCGCTGGTAGTGGATTGGAGAAATCCACGGGCACATGCATATATTCCATACCCAAACCCTTCACGACCTGGTCTGCATCAGGCACTGCATTTTGATTATTGGTAAAAGCGATATAAACGATGCGCTCGAAACCCGCATCGGCGATCGCCTGAAATTGCTCACGGGTAGGCTGTCCAGCGCTGGCGAAAGTATCGCTATATTGACGAAAATTTACGATCTCGGCCAGAGCCGGATCTGCCTCTTCAACTGCCAGAGTAATCATGGGTGTCAGCGCAATCAGCGCGCCAAGTAGCATCTTCTTCATATTTTCTCCTTACTGCAACATTGCGCCTAACTGCTGGAGCGTCATGGAATCTCCCTGTCCGGGTCAGCATTGCAGGCTAATCAGAAGTCTACCCTAATTTTATGCCGTTTAGCCGCGAGAATCGCAAGAAGACGGCGATTTGTCGAGCTATGGCTAAATCACCGATAATCGGTCAATCTTCAGATTCGATTCGAGCACATTCAGACGCAGAACAATGAAAAGCAAAGCACTTGAACGTTGGCGCCACAAACACACTTTTGGCCAGGATATTAAAAGACCTGGCGAAAGCCGCACATTCATAGTGATAGCCATTACAGCATCAATGATGGTCGTAGAGATTACGGCTGGCATTGCCTTTGGCTCCATGGCGCTATTGGCCGACGGACTGCATATGGGCTCGCATGCTGTAGCCCTGGGTATTAATGCATTCGCCTACATCTATGCGCGTCGCCACGCACACAATGAGCGCTACAGTTTTGGTACCGGCAAGGTAAATACACTGGGCGGGTACACGGGCGCTATCTTGCTGGCGATGTTCGCCGCCATTATGGCTTGGGAGAGTGTACTGAGGCTGGTCTCTCCTGTTTCAATTGCATTCAATCAGGCGATCTTTGTCGCTGTGCTTGGTCTTATTGTTAATGGCGCGTCAGTTTGTATTCTGGGGGCAGAGCATCACCATGATCACGAACACGATCATGAGCACGGCCATCACCACGATCATGATCACAATCTCAAGTCGGCCTACTTGCATGTGCTTGCTGACGCCCTGACTTCACTGCTGGCCATTTTTGCATTGCTGGTTGGGAAATATTTTGGGGCCGTGTGGATGGACCCATTGATGGGCATAGTCGGCGCGATTCTGGTAGCACGCTGGTCGTGGGGCCTGTTGAAATCCACCAGTGCAATTTTGCTGGACGAACAGGGCTCAGCACATAAGCGCGAAAAGATTCGCGAGAGTATCGAATCAGCCGGTGAGCATTATGTAACTGATCTGCACCTTTGGACTGTGGGGCCCAATGTCCATTCTGCAATTATCAGCGTGGTATCACATGATCCACAGCAGCCAACCTATTATAAATCCCTGCTGGTTGAATCCCTGAAACTGGATCATGTTACGATCGAGGTACATGAATACCCGGAGTAATAATTCATCAATAAATAATGCTTACCTGATGAATTCAAACTCCGTTTACTTAACCTCCCCACTTTAAAAAATTCAGAAATTCCCGGCGATTCTTCGGTCCATAAGTCAGAAATGAAGGCTGGGGATTTTCCTGATACGCCAGTTTTTCGGCAGTAACGAAATCATTCGCCGTTAGCTGCTGAATCTCTGCCTGATCAATACCATAAGGCACGGCAGCATTCAGTCCGAACACTTTGGCGCGCAACTCTGGTGTGATGGCTGGATAGCCATATTGCTCCTGGAACTCTTCGGAAATTTGAAACGTACGAAAAGCCTGAATCTGGTCCTGGGGTGAGCCATACCAGATTGAGTCTGTGCCCCATAACACATTGTCTTCACCAACATACCTGAACAGCTTGCCCAGGGTATGGGCTGCGTTGTTGGGATCTCGCATCAGAAAACGCCAGGTGCTGCCCAATTCAGCATAGACATTGGAATTAGGGGCAACCTCGTTGTCGATAAGCGACTGGATCAGCGTGTCGACGCCATCGCGACCTGCGCCAGCTTCAAATGCCTGCTCCTCATTACCAGCAACGAAGCTGGAATGGTAGATGAGAAAATTCATGTCGGGATAATCTTTCGCGACCACACCAATATCCGAACTCTGGCTGTGTTCATAGGATCGCGGTCCGAATGGCAGTCCTTTATGAACGCAGATATTGCGTACACCAAGGCGCCTTGCCCGTTCAATCATGGCGCGGCCCACATCGTCGCTGAGAAAGAATCCCACGCCACCCGGGCCATACTGGGTATAGGTTTTAAACGCAGAGATATTCCAGTTCTCTGCCAGTTCATCCATGCCTTCCAGATCACCTTCCTGGTTGGGATTCACACGCCCATGAATCATGAGACGCTTGCTACCTTCGAGCTCTGCCACGATACGCCGTGTTTCATCAGCATCTTCAATGGTTACCGGCTCGGTTTCCCGAGTCGAAGGCACGAACGACAGCACCATGATGTCGGTGTCGCTGTCCATGAAAATATCCTTGATGAATTCGCTCTGACCCAGACAATCCAGGTAGCCGCGTTCGCCACCGGTATTTGCAGCTTCACAGGCAGCTTTCTCCATGCCTGCGTAAGGCTGGGCATCAGGTGGTACTCGGCTTAGCCAATCGCCTTCAGGGTTCACGTAGTGGCCCTGTACGTCAAAGATGAACTCCCCGCCGCCGACTTCGGCCAATGCGGCAGCACTATCCAGAGCCGACTCAGGACTTACTTCAAAATAACCACCACGCCGTTGGCTGAATGCCTGGGCCTGATTGAAAGCCAGCAATGTCGTGGCCGCACCACAGCTGGAAATCAGAAACTTGCGCCGTGTCTGACCAACACGGCGGGCATTGGCATCAGCCTGTTCAAGCGCCAGAGCATTGGCCTTTTTATTTATTGGAGATATGGGAATGGGTTCGTATTCACCATTGGAAGTACTGTCGATCTTGATCGGTAACCGGGTACCGTCCTTGTCGTACTTGTCCTCACCAGTCATGCGCGCCATGGAAACCTCCAATCTTGAGCTTTGATTATTCATTCAATATATCTCAACCCGCCAATACTGCAATAGGCTCCATTAGCAAACAGTATCAGCAGGGAATTTCTCAGAGTACTTTTTAACTACGAGATACTCTCCAGGGCACCACCTGGCAGTTGTATCCAGGCTGAGAAATCACACTCTGACAGAAATCCAGTTAAATTGAACTACGCAACTGGTTTCGCCGTATTACAGAGCAATTTCTTTGGGAAGAATGCTTATGAGCCGGTCAAGATTATTGTTACCACTATTTCTGGTGCTGAATGTCAGCTGCGCATCGATTACCGTGCAGGATTACGCCGATAAGACCCCGGGCCTCGCGCTGGAAGAGTTTTTCAGTGGCACACTGACTGCACATGGAGTGGTCAAGAATTGGCGCGGGCAGGTAATTCGCACATTTAATGCTGATATTGATGCCTACTGGAACAATGGAGTGGGCACACTGGAAGAGGATTTTCTGTTTGATGATGGCACAGTGGAAAGGCGGGTGTGGACATTGGTACCCACTGCCATCAATCGCTATCGCGGAACCGCTGGTGACGTTGTAGGAAGCGGTGAAGTCAATGTGGCTGGTAACGCAGCCTTCCTGGATTATGTATTACGCATCCCTTTCAATGACGGCACACTGGATGTTCGTATCGATGACCGCATGTATCTGGTCAATGATACCGTGCTGATTAACGAATCCAGTCTGAAAAAATTTGGAATTAAAGTTGGAGAAATTTTACTGGTGATTGAGAAACGTGCAAGTTACTGCTCGAATTCTGTCAGAACCCGCAAAGCGTCCTCTGCTTTCTCAACAGGGACAAATACGTGGTCATGATAATGTGCTGCAATGACATTCGCACTGATACCACATGAGGAAAGTTTGGCAGAAACTGCCGCTGTGAATCCCACTGCTTCGAGACTGGAATGCACGGAAAGGGTGATACCGCGAAAAACTGCAATATAGTCCAGACCCGTAGCATCTGCCTTGTCTTTAGGCAACAACAGCGACAGCCCTTCCTCTTCGAGAAAAGATGCCAGCGGATTCAGCTCTGAAAAATCGCCGTACTCCTTGCCGGGTACGGTACAGAAAACGTATTCGCCATCCAAAAGCCTGGGTTGCAGCAATGCCAGCAACTTATCCAGTTCTGTTTCGCCTGCCAATGTCTTCCCCCACCCCATTCGCTACGATCTTGCCGTGTCTACCAAATAGATAGACAGAACAGCAGAATGCTCAACACTTTACACTAGTTGCGCGTTTCAGTCTCCAATTCAGCGCGCCTCGCGCCACCCAGAATGCTACTCAAGGCATAATTGCCTTCATGGCAGGCAAACTCATAAACATGATAGGGAGTTTTTCTGAAACTCACCTCACCCCGCCAGGTCTGCGTGTAGAATTCCGGCTCAGTTATCTCGAACTCATAGATGATTTGCTTATCGGCGACTCGTGTGAAGCGCTCAATGACCCGGGCATCCGGTGTCAAATTGATCGATGCTTCGCGCTGCAATGGATTGAAATTCGTAGTTTCAATTACGAGTGAATCTTCCTCCCAGTAGCCCACAGATTCTCCAAACATCGGTGCCTGTACCTGCATCGAGTGCGACTTATCCAGTGGCACAATGCGAGCATGGCTAATCATCTCTGTGCGTATCACCACATAATTATCTGTCTGCACGATCTCATAATTATTATTGTACAGCCCATTTATCATGGGTGGCCCGACACGCATATTGGTGCTAATGCATCGCTCCGCCAATGGCCGCGCTTCAGGCCCGTCGGCGCCGGCATTTTTCTCACGCAGTGCTGCACGCCACGCTATGCCCGCTTCACTATAGGGAATACGCCCGTCAGCCGGATCGCTGATCCATGCCGTGCGATGCTCACCATCAATCACGCCGAAGGTCGTGCCGGGATCAATCCAGAAAGCGTTGTAACCCCGGCCACGAGGCAAATCGGATCCATCGGGCAGCTCACCGGCAACCATATTGTCATCAGTCGCCAGTCGCACGTTTTGCGGGTGCGAATCGGTGGCCCTCAAGACTTCGTCATCGCTAAGCGTGAGACTATCGTAACGGGCGTTACGCTCAAGACTTGTTATTGATGCATTGGTCCAGGTGCCCTGAAGATCAGGCCTGCCTGATGCAGTGCGGGGTGGCTCGTAAACTTGCGCGAATGCGGTTTGACAAGCCAGAAGCAAACTACAGGCAAGCGCGGCTATTGGCTGGATTCTATTGATCATTATTTTTCTCCACGGCGCCGTTGATTGGTTTTTATCGATGCAATGTACAGGCAATCTCTACCAGGAATTAGCGCTGGCAGCAAAGTCGTCTGTGCACTGCCGCACCACACAAAAACGCTGGCCGGTAGGTGCCTCCATAACAACCCAGCGTTCCATGCGCTCTATCTGCTTAGCACCCAGGGCTTCGAGCCGGGTGACTTCTGCATTAATGTCATCAGTTTCAATGTCGAGATGCACGCGGCTTTGATGGGTTACCGATTGCACTTCTACGTGCAATCCATGCTGTTTATCCTGTAACCGCGCGTATTTTTCGCCCTCTTCACCGGGCAGTTTTTGCATGGGCATTCCCAGCGCCTGAGACCAGAATTGCGCCGCGCTTATCGGATCCGCGTTTTCACAATCTATGATAAATCCTGCCAGTTTGCTCTTGTGGGTTGTCATTGCGCCTGCTCCGCCATTTTCGCTTCACATATTTTTACTGACTCTTTATAGGCCGGGCGCTCTGCGAGCCTGGCGGTGTAACTTATAAAGCTTTCACGTTTGTCCACTGCATCAAACTGCATACCCCACATGATATGACTACCGAAATACACATCTGCGGCCGTAAATTGATCACCGCATATATACTCCCTTCCCTCAAGGGCTCGCTCCATCGCAGAGAATGCCACATCTTCACTGCCATATCCCAGAGTTCCGCGCCGCTCTTCGGGCACCTCCCAATTCATTCCCCGCACACTCACCAACAATTCAAGCGGCCCGGCAGCAAAAAATAACCAGCGGTAAAAGTCCGCCAGCGCCGCACCGTCTTTGCGAAATAATCCCCTCTCGGGGTAGCTGTTGGCCAGATAGGCACAGATAGCCGGACATTCAGTGATCACATGACCCTGATGGCGCACCGCCGGCACTTTACCCATGGGATTTATCGCCAGATACTCCGCTCCTTTCATCTGCTCACCATATTCTATCCAATGGGTTTCATAAGGATCGCCCAACTCTTCAAGCATCCAGTGAACAATGCGGCCGCGTGACATTGGACTGGTAAAAAATTCAATATCACTCATAGATAACATAACTCCTGTGATAGATGTTGGTATTTGCTTTAACCAAACCAGGTGATGGCGACGAAGGCGATGACAAGCGTGGTAGTGAGTAGTGTGAGCAATGGCACCCAGGCAGGTTGCTCTTTTCGCACGACACTGATCACACAAAAACTGATGGTAAGCAGAAAGCAGATTCCGGCACCTATGAATGCCGGCGCAATACCACCATATCCCGTGTAGTCCTCACTCGATGCAAGCATGCGCGTACTTAGTTGCGCAACAGGAATAGCCAGTGTCAGCACAATCAGGCCCAAGCTGGAGAATATTGGTCGGTTGCCCTGGCCGGAGCCCGCAGAGTTCATGCTCACATATCCTGCACGGTATCGCTTGATCAGACTATATTTGTAACCCACGCCAAAAAGCAGCGAAAGCGGAAATCAGGAAAATTTCCAGCCCTTGACCGCGAACCCGGGAAGATGCACCCTAGTGATTCAAGCGCAGTCTCCCAAACCAATCACAATAATTGCTGGAGAATTGCTATGCATCTGAATTTCCTCAGCTTTCACGCGATCAAACGCTGGCACATTCCGTTCACAGCCAGATCTGCGCTAGCCCAGACAAGACCGAGAGAGATTCTTGCAGAGTTCTATCGAGTCGCAGCTACTCTGGCATCAACAAGCAATCATGGCCGCATTACGCGTCAGTTTGCCCTGTCAATCCTCTACTACCCGAACCTGGAGGTGAACGATGCACACAGTACAACAAATACTTAATCTGAAAGCAGTCAATGAAATCTGGTCAGTGGAACCTGATACCACCGTTTACGAAGCCATTCAATCCATGGCTGACAAACGGGCCGGGGCTTTGCTGGTAATGCAGAATGACAGACTCGAAGGCATTATTTCCGAACGCGATTATGCCCGCGAAGTCATCCTCAAAGGGCGCGCATCCCGCGACACTGCAGTGCGCGAAGTTATGTCCTCTCAAGTCATCACAGTCGCCCCAACAGAAAGCGTCGAATTTTCCCTTGGCGTCATGACCAACAATCACATCCGACACTT
>CAYOND010000008.1:7759-104528 GCA_964405225.1 uncultured Pseudohongiella sp. | reverse complement strand
CGTATTGGATTTGCTGAAGTGAGTTCATTAGCCATTTCCTCCTAATCCGTCAGGCCGGCAAGGGTAATGGCGTGGAATAACTGAGATTTTAAAGCAAAAGACCGCCACAACCCGTGGGGCGGCCTGGAGGGAATTAGATCATTGTCTCCTGGCAGCCCTTATAGTCGCACCACCAGAAATAAAATCGAATATTCACGGGGAGCGGTTGATGCGGCAAGCATCGGAGCTTGTCAACAAGACAGACGGGCTCATTGTGAAGTGGTTCGGAGCATGACGCTGGTCTATCTGGCATTGGTGTGCGATGCAGCCTGGAGAACACATGCCCACATCTCCGTGGGCGCGGCCTCGACATCCCCGCCTCGGACATCTCCTTGCTGCATCGCGTACCAACGCTTTTTATCCAAACACAGTGGTTGAACTACGAGCTGGCTATCCTTCAGGGATTCGCAGTAACTACTGGAAGAATCATGGCAGATGGCCGCTGTGCGTCGAAGTAAATCGTGTTGTTGGCAACTCGAGCCGGTGCATTCAGATCGTCGAGCGCCGCGCCATTATTAGGATTCACCGCAAAGCGCGGGTAGTTGCTGCTGGTGACGTGGATGCCAATCCGGTGGCCTGCTTCGAACGTCTGGGCAGTACTCCACATATTGATCGTGACTTTCTCAACGTCACCCGGGGTCATCATTTTCACATCTGTAGCATTCTGCCCATCACGAAAACGCATACGCAGGGGATAGTCGAGTATCAGTGCCTCATAACCATCGGGATAAATATCAACCAGTTTCACAACAAAATCGGTGTCCAGTGCATCAGTAGAAACGAATAACTCCATATCGATGTGTCCTGCCACCACAACATCTTCTTCCAGAACCGGTGTTTGGAATCGCAGATAATCTTGCCTCTCACCAATCTCGCGCTGATCCCTCGGACCTACATCACGTCCAAGGTTTTGCCCACCGACTGTAGGCACAGGATTTGTCGGATCAAATCGATAAGCAGCCATCGCAGAATCTGCAGTCGGAGGCGCTGTACTGATAGCCCCACCGGGCTGCAAATAGAAACGGGTTTTTTCGTGCTGAGGTGGCCAGAAATCCGCTTGAATCAATCGGTTCTTGTCACTTGCTGACCCTTTGCGAGCCGAAGCCATCATATAATAACTGACAGGCGGCTCATCCATAATGCCGTTGTCTTCACCTTTCAACCAGTAGTCCCACCAACGCAGCTGCTCATCAATGCTTCCCGTGATCATGCCACCACCCGGGTATTCCAGATCGCCCTGCAGCGCTCCGTGACCAAACGCACCCATGAATAACTTCTGGTTACCTGCTGCCAATCCCTTGCCTTCTTCCTGCAAGTACAAATAATTGTACAGCGAGCCCTCTGCATAAATATCATGCCAACCCCCGACGTTATAGATAGGAATCTCAACATTATCGCGGTGAAATAGGAAGTCTGTGTCGAGCCAACCCTGATCCAGCACCGCTCTGGCTTTATAAGCCGCAATGCGTTCTTCGCTGATACCCTGCCCGCGTAACCAACCGCCAGAATGGCTCTCCTTAAAGACACCACCCACAAAACGAGAACGATAGAACAAGCTATCTGGAGCAACAGTTACATAAGCTGCAGTCAGGTGCGGAGGTGCGGCGGCTGCCGCAAGATTGGAGGTGATTCCTGGCGCTGAAGTGCCGAAAATGCCGACCTTGCCATTGCTCCACGGCTGCTCCGCAATCCACTCCACAGTGTCATACCCATCAGGCATATCAACTTCAAAAGGCTGATCTTCACCTTCCGATTCATACCGCCCTCTGACGTCCTGAGACACGAGCACATAACCAGCGGAATTGTATGTAGACGCACTGCGGTCAGCCCCATTTTTGTTATAAGGGGTGCGCGTTAACACCACAGGCCAGGGGCCTTCGCCCTCGGGAAGATAAATATTGGTTGCCAGATTCACACCATCGCGCATTTGCACCATGACAACCTGTTTTTCGACTTCTTGCGCATGGATGGTCGCTGCAACCAGCAGCAACAGGCCAAAGACTGTAACCTTCAGGGAATGGGAATGGATTCGCATAGTTATGCCTCCTTTTTGCAAGGCAGCATAGCATATCTTGAGACTGAAACAGTCAGCCCAGTAAGTACGATGCGCAGGCCTGGTTAGCTGGATTCCACCGCACGCGTGCGAACTCGAACTGTGCGGTCAAACTGGTCCTTCACCGGTGATCCCAGAGCGAACCCATCGAGTGATGGCAGGCCAAGGCGACCTGCGACGAACCGTGAAAGAGTTCTGTCACCCGGGCTATAGACCTTCAAAAACCCGGTGTAGTCAGCGAGATAAAAGGGCTTGTCGAAGCGATTTGCCACCTCGGTATCCAGATCTGAAAAGTAACGGTGAGCTGAATCTGCACCACCATGGGTATGCCAGAATGCCACTACGCTGCTCCATTCCACGTGCGGGATCCTAATACTGACTTTATCGCTACCTCGCTTGCCGGGGGTTGCGGTAAACGTATAGCCACTTTTGGCACGGTTAACAGTACCCATATACTCGCGATCTTCGCGGATAGACATGGGGTTGTAACGATCCGCAGCGGCTTTTACTGCATCCAGTACAGTCGGGTATGAATTGAGCTTCTCGGATTCGGTGCTGGCGGAAGCGAGGGTTGAGAGAAAGGCGAGCAATCCAAAGGCATAGGTTCGGTTCATGACACTCTCCAGGGCGCTTGATGCGTTGCCAAGCTTCATGAATTTATGTAATTATAATTCTCAATTAACGCTTAAAAATCTACGCAAAATTCGATTAATAATGAGTTAATCTCATCATTCAAAAATCCAGCAAGCGCCAGATCGGAACTCAAGGTAACGGCTGTTGACGAGACCTTAATAAGTATTCGCAATAAGCCACAACGGCGTGCCATAAACGTGAAGAAATCATGAAGAATTCATTACCATCGCTAAATACCATTCGCTTTTTTGAATGCGCCGCCAGGCATCTAAGCTTTACTCGTGCAGGAGAGGAACTATTCGTTACACAGGGAGCAGTGAGCAAACAGATCAAGGCCCTGGAAGAACAACTGGGGTTGCAACTGTTCAGTCGTCGCGGGCCTTACCTGGAACTCACTTTACATGGCAAAAAATTACTGGACTCGGTTTCTTCTGCATTGGAAATCGTCAATCAGGGCATCGCCAGTTTGAAACGACTGAATAGCAATCGACTAACTGTTTCCGTGCTACCGAGCTATGCAAACTACTGGTTGTTGCCCAGATTGGGAGACCTGGAAAAACAGTATCCAGACATCGAGTTACGTCTGGCTTCATCTTATGCCAATGTGAATTTCGCTGTACAAACGGATATCGATGCCGGCATTCGACTGGGCAAGGGCCACTGGCCAGGCTTGCGAGCTATACAGCTCAGCACAGATCGTATGTTCCCTGTCTGTGCACCAGATCTCGCCAGCAAGATTCACAGCTTTGAAGATCTGAACAAGCAAACGCTGCTGGTGGACCCGCTGCCTAGAGATGAATGGGAATCGTGGTTCGCGGCAGCAGACCATCCCTATTCGGCGAAGAAAGTGAAACTATACGAAGATACTGGTCACCATATTCGTGCTGCAGTGCAGGGAGATGGCGTCAGCCTGCTGCGAGAAGAACTGATTCAGGAGCAATTGGATGCAGGAGTTTTGGTACGCCTGTTCGATATCGAGTATTTATCCGACATTCACTATTACTTCGTTTGCCCCGAATCGCGCTACGCTGAGCCTGCATTGGCACGATCCAGGCAATGGCTCGAAAGCGTCGCCCAGCGCTTGTGAAACAAACCCCGTTACAGAATTATGCCATACTGCTAGGATTGAAAATCAGAAAATAATTAGAACAGGAGAGATCCCGTGCCCAGAATTATCCAGCGCTTAATCGCCACTTCTCTATTGCTGCTTATATCCAGTTCTCTGCTCGCTGCAGAATTTCGTAATGCCAGACCCTCAGCTGTTGGCATGTCGGCTGACCGCCTCGAGCGACTGGATAGAGTTATGCAGTCCTATGTCGATGACGAACGACTGGCTGGCCAGGTAATTCTGGTATTGCGTAATGGTCGCGTCGCCTTCTCTGCCGCCAACGGTATGCGAGATATCGCTGCTGGCGCGCCGATGCGAGAGGATACAATTTTCCGCATCGCCTCCCAGACCAAAGCGATTGTCAGTACCGGCATCATGATTCTGCACGAACGCGGCGATCTGGACATTCAACACCCCCTCAGCCGCTACTTCCCCGAATGGGAAAACATGGAAGTCGCAGTTTCACAGCCCAATGGTACCTATCGACTGGAACCTGCTGAACGGCCCATTACGATACGCCACTTGCTAACTCATACCGCCGGTATGAGTTATGGTAGCGGGCCGGCGCAGGCTGAATGGGAGGCCGCAGGATTCCAGGGCTGGTACTTTGCCGACAAAGATGAACCGATTAGCGAATCAATCGCGCGAATGGGCGCTCTACCGCTGGATGAACACCCGGGTGAACGCTGGATATACGGGTACAACACTGACATTCTTGGCGCGGTCATCGAGAAAGCCAGCGGCATGGATTTACAAAGTTTCTTGCAGACTGAAATATTTGACCCACTGGACATGGATGATACGCACTTCTATTTACCACAGGAAAAAGCAGGAAGGCTTGCTACAGTTTATCGACCAAGGCGGAACGGGGGCATTGAAGCCATTCCCCATGACAATGGTATGCAAAGCCAGGGTAAATATGTGCAGGGCAGCGGCCCTAATGTCAGTTTTTCTGGCGGCGCCGGTTTACTTTCAACGGCGGAAAATTACGCCAGATTTCTGCAGATGACTCTCAATGGCGGAGAACTCAATGGCACAAGAATTCTCTCACCCAAGACCATAGAGCTAATGACCACGAGTCACCTTGGTGATATTGAGTTTCGGGCTGGCACTGGTTTTGGTTTGGGCTATTCTGTACTCGAAGATTTAGGGGCACGTGGCACTCTTGGTTCTGAAGGCGAGTACGGCTGGGGTGGTGCATACCACTCTACGTATTGGGTCGACCCCGAGGAACAATTGGTTGTAGTGTACCTGACACAAATTATTCCGGGCACAGGGCTGGATGACTACCAGAAATTACGCAATGGGATTTACCAGGCCATAATCGAATAAGCCCCTGAAGTCTTGAAAAGCCCAATACGACTTTCAGTTCTTGATCAGTCCCCTGTTCGCAGTAGCAGCGATGCTACTGCGGCGCTACAGGAAACTATCGAACTGGCTCGCCTCACAGACAAACTTGGCTATTATCGCTACTGGGTGGCTGAACATCATGCCTCCAATGCTCTGGGAGGATGCTCGCCTGAGGTTTTGCTGGGTCGCCTGGGCGCCGAGACGGAGAAGATGAGGGTAGGCTCTGGCGGTGTAATGCTGCCGCACTATAGCCCTTACAAAGTGGCAGAAAACTTCAAACTGCTGGAGACACTTTACCCGGGGCGCATCGATCTTGGCGTGGGTCGCGCACCAGGCACTGACCCATTCACTGCGGCCGCAATCAGGTATGGTTCAAGGGTCGGGCCGGAACATTTTCCAGCCATGGTGGCTGATTTGCAGGCACTGATTAACGACACTTGTCCTCCTACGCCTGGCCTGGAACAGGCGCGTGCCTATCCAATAACCGACCACGTACCTGAACTGTGGATGCTGGGTTCCAGCGAGGATAGCGCAGGGTTTGCCGCTCAGGCAGGACTGCCTTACAATTTCGCTTATTTCATTAACCCCTCTATTCGGGATGATATTTTTGACCTGTACAGGGAAAATTTTCAACCCGGCCCCAATCTGAAATCACCCCATACCTGCCTGACCTTGTTCTGCATTGTCGCTGACACTGAAGCAGAGGCACTGCGTCTGTCGCAGAGCCGTGATCTTTTTTATATTCGACTTTTACGAGGCGATCCAGGCCCCTTCCCTTCTGTAGAAGAAGCAGAAGCATTCGACTATTCACCCGGAGAACTGGCAGCACTTGCAGACAACCAGCAGAAACGTGCAGTGGGCACCCCTGATCAGGTGAAAGACAAACTGCAGTCGCTTGCCCAGCTATTTGGTCTGGATGAGATTATGCTGGTGAGTATTACCCATGATGTGCGGGCCCGTCGCAGGTCCTATGAACTACTTGCTGAAGTCTGGTAGGCTGCAAAACCAGCAACATAAAAACAATAGGATGTTGTCATGAAACTAATCAAGCTCCTGCTCTTGCATATAGCCATCTCTTTCGCGCTAACCTCACCCTCATTTGCCCAATTAGCTACGCCCAATGCCAATGGCCTGACCTACGGTCATGTGCACCTCAATGTGTCCGATATGGATCTGCATAAACAGATCTGGACTGAGTTTTTCGATGGTGTCGTCGTTCAGAAAGGCTTTCTCACAGCCGTGCGAATGCCCAATATGTTGGTCGCACTGTCTGATGCAGCACCGACTACTGGCTCACGCGACACTGTGATGGATCATTTTGGCTTCAAGGTACGCAATATCCGTGATTTTCTCACCAGATGGGAAGCTGCGGGGTATGAAGCGGGAGAGATTTTTACTGGCGCTGAAGGCCAGGACAATGCCTATGTCATGCTACCGGATAACGTGCGAGTGGAATTGCAGGAAGACCAAGCCTTGCACGTTGAAATTGCTGGTTATCACGTGCACTTCTACACACCCGAAGCTGAGGAGTTACTGGATTGGTATGCTGATATTTTCGGACTGGAAATTCGCCCCCGTGGCAGCATTGCGACTACGACCAATACGCCAGGAATGAACCTGAGTTTTGCCACCACCGACACACCACGAGCACCCACCCAGGGCACAGCAATCGATCACATTGGCTTTGAGTTTGAAGACCTGGAGGCATTCTGCCGCGAACTGGAAGCACGCGGTATTGAATTTGATATTCCTTTTCGTGAAATACCTGCTATCGAACTGAAGATCGCCTTTATCACGGATCCCAGCGGTGTGCGTATTGAATTAACTGAAGGCTACGACGATTATTGAAAACTGCCTATGGGAGCGTTTGATCACTATCCTGTGGTTTCTCAATATCCAATTGGTGCGGCAGAAATCGTACCAGTCGTTGCCTGAATTGATTCGCTGTCGGTGATTTCTCCAACCACTGCTGCAACTGATTGTGCTGCTCGCGGCGCGCCAGCTCCACGCCAACCCAATAGCCAAGGTACGCGATCAACACCCATAACAATATCGAGTCCGCTGGCCAGAAACTGAACCAGACAAAGGCCAAAATTACATTTTGTAATTGATTAACCAGCACATTAAAGATCAGCGCTATCACGCCATCGCGCAATAAATATTCGACGCCTGGAAAATAGAAAATAAATGTGAAAAGCTGCGAGACTTCCATGGCAAAGAAAGTATAGAGACCGGCAAGACCATAAAATCCGCTACCGAACCACATCCATCTATCGTAGATAAAATTACGCCGCTCTTTCTTCTTGCCCTTGCGCGCCTGCTTCATCTCTTTGATGCGGCTGGAGATATTTTTCCGATTGGCAGTCCTGTCCAGGTCGCCACTGGCGAACAACCAGGTAAATAATAACCAACTCAATAAAGCCAGCGGCAGCCCTAACAGGACAGCCGCGAGCAATAGATCGCCAATTAGCATCTATAAATCCTAATGAAGAGTTTCGTGTCTGGCTTCCTGCGGCATCAGGGCGGCACGGATAATTGCACCCCAGATCAGATTACCAAGGGGGTTCAGGTGCAGATTGTCATCAACGAAAATATCAGTCATCACCGAACCATCAGCTTTGAGGAAAGGTGTGGCAGAATCGACGTAGTAAACCAGCGGATCCTTACTGGCAATCTCATTCAAACCGGCACTTACATCCACCGCATCAGACCATACATTGAGCCGAGAAACACTGGGCTTGACTGCCATGACATAAATTCTGGTTTCCGGCAGTTCCTCATGGACACGCTCAACGATCTCTTTGAACTGGGAAAGAATTGTCGCCTTGGGAATGCCAAACGCCGTATCGTTATCCCCCTCATATATAAGGATTGCACGGGGACTATATTTTAGTGCCACTGCATCCAGGTGATGCAATACATCGCCCATTACGCTACCACCAAAACCTCGAGAAATTACAGTAAGTGGGGCTAGTGCAGCGGCGGCCTGATCATTCCAACGAGCGATGCTCGAGCTACCAGTTAATACGATAGCGTTCGAGGGAGGAGGATTTATTCTGTCCTGCTCAGCGAAGCGTGCCATAGCATCATCCCAACGCGAAGGGTCAGTATTCTGCGCGCTGGCCTGACTCAGAAAAACGGTGGTTACGAGCAGGGTTATCACACAGCCCAATTGCTTCAATTGTCTGATATGAATCATAAAATCACCTATTGATTGGTTTTCTTGTTATTACAGGTTTGCTGCCAGTTTCGAGCATAACGCCTAGACATTCCCCCTGTCGAGTTCACCGCCATGAGCCAGCCACCGCGCCAGATCCTGGCCAAGAGTTTTCTCCGCAAGTGCATCGTAGGCATCAATCTGCTTATCACTCAGCACACCTTCCCAACGTTTGTTCGTGCCCTTATGGAAGAAATTGCTGGTGTCTTTCCAAACACCTTCCGTCGCACCCGGTGCCATTTTCGCGGCATTTTGCTTCATTGACCCAAAAGATACGCCGTCGACCAGACTGGGCCAGATTTCTTCATTGACAGGAATTTCCAGAAACTCAGAGATTTTGCGCATTTCTCCATCGGTATCGCGCAGCAAGTCATCAAAATGCACGAAATGGATATTTGGCAAATGGCGAAAATCCAGCCAGGATTTGGCATGCCTGATATGAGACCAAAACGGATAGCCATCCGATTCCCAATCGAATGAACCGCGAGTTAGCCACTCATCAAATGCGGCACTTATATCATCTGGCGCATAAAGCACAGGCGGCCCTTCCCGGTCCGGTGCATCATTCAATGCATCGGTAACTTCCTCAGACATGTTATGCCAGTGATTCCACATGGACATCCAAACATCTTTACCATCACGGCCAACGTAAATGTATTTGGCTTCTTCCAGAAAGCGAATAGAGTCTAGAGGCAGATGGGTTTTGATATACCGCCGAGACTTCAGACCCTCCAGCATTCCCAGTACTTCTTCTATGGGGCCGAAATTGGCATCGAGCCAGGGAGTCAGTTCATCCTGCGCCACTGGCGGTTGCGGTTGCTGAAACACCAGTGCAGCACAAATACCCTGCATCCATGTAGTGCCAGCCTTGTAGGAAGTGGTAATGATGATGTCATCATTACGGGGAATGAAATTCTCCCAACGGGTACTATTAACCAAAGCGCTTTTGTAAACATGCTCAATTTTGGGGGTTGCTGTACTCATGACGTTCTCAATGCAAATGATTTTATTGTTATAGAATGTGCAGTCTCTCCCATAAGCGGGACATCCTCACAGCATAATTGTTATCCAGGGTTATCAGGCTAACAAGGATTTTGAGAGCCGGCCTCGCCTTTCACTGCCTGCCAGCACATAAACGAATGCAGATACCAGTTCTCCATCTTCACAAACTGTATCGGCATAGATTCTTTCATACATCTCACCTTCAAACTCATCGAGTCGGGGAATATGCTGCATCAGATCCATGCTACTCACGACCCACCCCGGTATTGCATCACCCGCAGTATCGACAATTATGGCCGGGTAGTCGCCGCAGTGTCCCCAGCCATCTGGGGAATAATAGCCGCGCAGTTGTGCCTTGCGCCATTGCCCACCCACCGGCTCCATCAAATCATGGTGCAGGCCTCCTGGAACCAGCGAACCGTAAACAAAAAGATGACTGGTCATGCTGCATCACCCGTCCGGCTATTTTCCTGATTCACGCACCACACAATATAAAGAGCTACCGCCAAATCAAACGACATACAGGCGATAGCATACCAGTCGGGAACCAGGTGAGCACCTGGACCATACAAATGCAGAACGAGATCCCAAAGGGGGTGCAATAACCAGGCGACTGCCAGCAGCAACGGTGTTATTGCCACAGCAGCAACGAACAAAAGCCCATACAAAACTACGCCGAGCAGTTCCACCATTAGCCATGCAGAATCTGCCCACACCAATGCAAAACTCACATAAATAAGGGCCGCAATCACAAGTGCCAGACCCAGCATGGACATCACACGATGGTAGGGAAGACGCTGCGCGTAAAAGAGAAAAGGCAATACTGCGATAAGACCAAGCGCGAAATAAAAACTGAAATAGAGCATATCCTACTCCGTAAATTACACCTTTACAGTCTGCAACATTCGAGCAGGTTCAGGTCAAGCAGTTATATTTTTACTGGTCTGGCATGGATTGGTTAAGAAACAGGTTGGAGCGTAATTGATCGAGAAAGGCGTTCGCTTCCTGCAGTTCCGTGCCATCCAAAACTTCCTGAATTTCCTCACGCGCTTCTCTCAGTGAGATCAACTGCTGGTTGATCAGTTCCCCTGCACTCAACCGGGTTCGCGCGCTGGACTCTGTTTCATCGAACACCATATGATTCACTACAATTTCCAATACCCGATTTCGACTGGCATCGGTAAGGCTTGCGGCATAACGTTGTAATTGCTCGCTATAGGTTCTGCGCAGTTGCTGTTCGGGTGTTCCACCTTGCAGTTCATCGAGCGCCAATAACTCACGAGCATCCAACAGTGGCGCCAGGTTACTTCTCATATAGGTATAACTGCTAATTGCTTCCAACTCAGCCGGGCTGGCCTGTCCCAGGACGGTGCGTGAACTCATGTCGGCGCGTTCGCTAAGCACCCGGACAAATGCATCCTCCACATCCCGGCGACGCTGCGCGTTGCCCTCAAGCGTATCAAGAAACTCTCCATATTGAACGCCGACCTGCATACGTGCCATCTGTTCATACTGATTCCCACCCTGACTTTGTTCCAGCATGATGCGCACATCTTCAGGAATATTACTGCTCACTGGCTCCTGTGCCTGTACAGCTCCCAACGCCCAGAAACAACCGAGCGATATGATACTGGCCATCATGCCTGAATTTTTCAAAACCTTACTCCCGATTACTACTTGCTATTCATTTTTGGCCCGCACGGGCTGAACCTTTTAAAATCTAGCTCAAATCTACAGCGAATTTCTTCAGTTTTTCTAGCGGTACGATTTCCAGGGCGCGCTTGTGTGTTCGCATCAAGTACACTTTCGGCGCCATGTTCTGCTCATAAGCCTCTAGCCAGCGTGTTGCACAAAGACACCAGGTATCGCCAGGATTTAAACCAGGAAAACCGAAATCAGGCATCGGCGTAGAAAGGTCGTTGCCACGGAACCGACTATATTCCAAAAATTCCTGACTTACCTGGACACAGACTGTATGCGAGCCCAGGTCCTCATCAGAAGTATTGCAACAGCCATCTCGATAAAATCCGGTGACCGGATTGTTTCCGCACGGCACCAGCGGCTCATCAAACACATTCAAGGATTCATCCATAAGACTACAACTGCTTTCCAACTCACCTTCTTAATAGCATGAACCAACGCCCAATGTTAAGGATATTTGCCATTGCTGACGTGAAATAAGTAAGTGCAGCAGCCTGCAGGATTTTCTGCACACGCGGCAAATACTCAGCCTTGACGTATTCTCCTTCAACGAGAATCGGCATTGCTTTGTTAAAACTTGCATCCCACTCTTCGGGCAGGATGATCAAATAAGCCATCGCACCAGCCAACTGCAACAACAAGCTCAGCCCGATAACCATGCCCACGGCAAAAGGCGAGCGCAGCACAATGGCGATTATCGGAAAAGCCCACATGATTGCAATGCCCGCCTGGCTAAGGGCCAGTGCCTTGGGCAAATAGCGTTTACGTAGCTCAAAGATCTTTTCTTTGCGATGGAATTGAATAGCGTGGCCGACTTCGTGTGCGGCAACTGCAATTGCAGTTAATGACTTGCCATGAAAATTTGCGGGACTGAGTCTAACTGCCTTGTCACGCGGATCAAAATGATCGCGCATGGGTTGGGTTTCCTCTACCTTGATACCATCGAGTTGGAAACGGTTAAGTAGATGCGTAGCCAACTCTCCCCCAGTACCAGGCATATCGGGTAGATCAGCGCTGTGACGTTTCATTACGTAGCGCACCCAGAAAGATGGCATTATCACGAGTAATGCGATTACAGCCCCAATAATAATAAGCGACATAATGCCTGCACCGATAATTCACGCATTGCAATGGTTGCCAGCTTACTTGTTGTGCAACACCACAAAGGTATCTAGAATTTGTTCAGCACCGCGAAGCGATCTCGATGAAAGCCAGCATCACCCAGAGTCTGCTGCGCCACTCTTGCGCGCTTGATGAAAAAACCAATATCAAATTCGTCGGTCATACCAATGCCGCCATGCATCTGGATGCCTTCGTTGCTGACTCGCTCTGTTACTTCCGAAAGCTTGGCCTTGGCAAGGCTTGCCGCTGCCGAAAGCTGTTCTGCAGTAGTCGAAGGATCATCAAGCGCCGTAAATGCCGCTCTGACAACAGAACGACAGAGTTCAATTTCGCTATACATTTCAGCCGCTCGATGTTGAAGCCCCTGAAATGAACCTATCAGTATGCCAAATTGCTCACGCTGCTTGAGATAATCGATGATTCTATCGAAGGTTTCCTGCATGCTTCCCAGCATCTCAGCTGCGAGACCAATTCGGGCGATATCCAGGACTTTGTCCAGGCCGGAAAATCCATCCAATTCTCCCAGCAAATTGTCTTTGCTGGTTTTGACCTCATTGAAACTGATCTTCGCCGCATTTCTGCTATCAACCATCCAGGTGCGCTTGATGTCAACGCCAGCGCTGTCGGCATCAACAAGAAACAAAGCGATCTGACCTTCTCCTGTATTGGCCACTACAATGATCTTGTTGGCAATGGTTCCATCGAGCACAAACGTTTTACTGCCATTGATAACATACTCATCATTGTCCAATACTGCAGTCGTTTGTATATTGTCTGGTGCATGGATCGCGTGCTCATCAAGTGCCAGTGCCAACAGTAATTCACCACCGATTATTTTCGGCAGCAATTCAGTTTTCTGCGCCTCAGACCCCAGTTCATTAATGGCAGTTGCGCCAAGCAGAACGGTACCTATAAGCGGCGAGCTGACCAGCGTGCGTCCGGTTTCCTCCAGCACAACACCAAGCCCGCCATAGCCAAACTCGAAGCCACCATAGGCCTCGGGAATCGCCATACCGGCCCAACCCAGTTCTATCATTTTTTGCCAAATATCCGGATCGAACGCCGCCTCATCCCTGGAGTCTCTTAGCTTTCTGAGCACACCAACAGGACTAACTTCTCGACAAAACTGGCGTGCCGAGTCCTGCAGCATTTGTTGATCTTCATTTAATACGAGTGACACAGGTCTTGGCCTCCAACTACTTCTTCATGCTCAGGATATCTGGCAAGCCCAGAACCCGTTTGGCGATAATGTTTAACTGAATCTCAGCGGTACCACCCTCAATAGAGTTTGCCTTGGAACGCAACCATTCACGGGTAATCTGTAACTCTTCCGTTGCAAACCCAGGCTCTTCCCAGCCCAGCCCCTGACTGCCGAGCGCCTTGAGCAGTAACTCATAACGGCGCTTATTGAGCTCACAGCCGTAGTATTTCAGCATTGAAGAGGTGGCATTTGGTCCCTGCCCCTGCTTGGATTCTTCTACAGATCGGCGTGATGTAAGAGCGAAAGCCTCACTATCGATCTTGAATTTCGCAATTTCGTCTCGCAATGCTGCGTCCGACAATTTGTCCTTATCACCGCGATAATGCATTGCAGCACCTTCCACTGTCGCAGCGACTGACGTGGTACCGCCACGATCTGACTGACCACTGGAAAGCCCGAAGCTGGAAATCATGGTGCGCTCATGCTGGAGCAAACGCTTGGCGATTGACCAGCCCTCATTGAGCCTGCCAACCAGATTGCCAGCTGGCACTCTGACATCATCAAAAAATGTTTCACAAAATGGTGAAGAGCCACTGATTAATTGAATTGGCTTGGTGGACACGCCCTCACTTTCCATATCGAACAAGATAAAGCTTATGCCCGAGTGCTTGGGTACTTCAAAGTCAGTTCGTACCAGACAGAAAATCCAGTCAGCTTGATCAGCATAGGATGTCCATACCTTGGATCCATTTATTAGATAGTAATCATCTTGTAACTCGGCCTTTGTATTCAGGCTCGCCAAATCGGAGCCTGAACCGGGTTCAGAATATCCCTGACACCAGCGAATTTCGCCGCGTACAATTTTTGGAATGTGCTCATGCTTCTGGGCTTCGCTGGCATATTCCAGCAACACCGGTCCCAGCATACTGATACCAAAACTGGTGAGCGCCGGGCGGGCATTGATACGACTCAACTCCTCACCCAATACCAATGCTTCTTGCTTGCTCAGACCTCCACCGCCATATTCCGCAGGCCAGGTGGGGCAGGTCCAGCCCTTCTCCGCCATGCGCTCGAGCCAAATTTTGCTATCGGGATTCTTGAAACTCGCGTTGCGCCCACCCCAGACGATTTCATCCTGCACCATGGGCGTACGCATTGATTGCGGACAATTAGCTTCCAGCCATTCGCGGGTTGATGCTCTGAATTCCTCGAGTGCGTTCATTGTGTCTCCAGTAATTTCGATTCTTTAAGCACTTACTACATGACTTATGATTCGACCATTTTACATAGCCGAAAAGTGTGTCAATTTTTTTGGGAAAAAACAGAAATCTATCAGGCAACCAGAACTTGACGGCCCCTGACTTTGCCTGCCTTAAGATCCGAGAGCGCTGCGCTTGCTTCTTGCAGCGGTCGTTCCCTGATCTCGATAGGGGAAATTTTCCCCGCCCGAACCAGCGCCATTAACTCTTCCATATCCTTCAGGCTGCCTACATAGGAACCGTGAATGATACGGGCATTCATCGGGATAAAAGGAATTGGCATTGATAACGCGCCACCATACAGACCAACGATTATTAACATGCCGCCTTTGCGCAGGCAGCTCAGTCCATAATTTACCGATGCTTCAGCGCCGACAAAATCAATTGCCGCATATACGCCGCCCGTTGCCTTGCGTATTGCCTTGGCGGTTTGTGGATCACCTGAATTGAATGTTTTGGCCACACCCAGATCATTGGCTGCAGCCAGTTTGGCATCATCGATATCAACCACGATCGGGTCAATACCTTCGGCCAGGGCAATCTGAATGGCCATCATACCAACACCACCCGCGCCGATGATTACCACTTCATCACCCTTTTGCAGATCTCCCACTTTCTTCAGAGCACTATAGGCTGTCAGGCCGGAACACGCATATGTGGCTGCGAGACTGTCGGACACATCGCCCTTGTCGAACAAGTAGCGACTATGGGGAACAAGCACGTGATCTGCGAAACCGCCAGCCTTGACGATACCAAGCGCTTGACCAGGTGTGCAAAGATGTTCATCGCCACGATTGCAAGTAGCGCACTCACCACAACCGATCCATGGGTAAATCACTCGCCTGTCACCAATCTGAACACCTTCTGCATCAGGTCCTGCAGCAACCACCTCGCCAAATATTTCATGTCCCAGTACCATGCCTTCGCGGGCGACTTCCAATTGCTTGCCACCACCCAACTCAAAGGCACCATCATGCATATGGATATCCGAGTGACATACGCCACAGGCCATAGTACGAAGCAATACTTCAGTGCCCTTTGGTTGCGGTGTATCTGACTCGACAGCAACCAGCGGCGCGCCCGGTGTAGTGGTTTGGTATGAAATCATAAAAGTGTCCTGATCGAATTCTGGTTGATTACGTGACTAGCTGTTCTTCTTGTCCCATTCGGCAAATGTACTGCCTTCGTTGGCCAGTTCTTCCAATAGTGGAGCTGGCTTCCAGTAAATCTCGCCGTAAGTATCGCGCAGTTCACAAATCTTCTCGTACACTTTCTTCAGTCCGACCAGGTCGGCGTAGAACATGGGGCCGCCTTTCGCTGCCGGAAAAGCGTAACCGTATACATAAACTACATCGATATCGCTGGCACGCTGGGCAATACCTTCTTCAAGTATCTTTGCACCTTCATTAATCAGCGGATATAAACAGCGCGCGACAATTTCGTCATCGCTCAATTCCTGTTGGGGGATTCCAAGTTTCTCTGCCTCTGACTTGATCATGGCTTCGACCTCAGGATCAGCCATACGGGCCCGTGTCTGTGGATCATATTTGTAAAAACCTGCCCCGGTTTTTTGACCGAGCCGATCCATTTCCACGAGTACATCTCCCATACGATACAGGGCTGGATCATCAGGCAAATCGGTTCGTCCCTGGCGTGCCTTATAACCCACATCCAGGCCAGCCAAATCGCCCATAGCGAGTGGTCCCATGGCCATACCAAATCCTTCCAATGCTGAATCCACTTGAGTAGGAGTGCAGCCATCCAGCAACAAGCGTTGTGCTTCGCGGCCGTAGCCACTGACCATGCGATTACCGATAAAACCATAGCAAACGCGCGCCAGCGCACAAACCTTGCCGATTTTCTTGCCAATCAACATCGCCGTGGCCAGTACGTCATCAGCAGTTTTTTCGCCTCGCACGACTTCCAATAATTTCATTACGTTGGCCGGTGAGAAGAAGTGCATGCCGAGTACATCCTGCGGCCTGCTCGTGGAATTCGCTATGGCATCGACATCTTGATAGGAAGTATTGGTGGCGAGGATACAGCCAGGTTTGCAGGCGGCATCGAGTTTGGCAAAAACTTCTTTCTTTAGATCCAGGCTTTCGAAGACAGCTTCAATCACCAGGTCTACATCGCCAAGGTCATCATATGACGTGGTACCGCTGATCAGGCCAATGCGCTGCTCAACCTGTTCGGCTGACATCTTGCCTTTTTTCTGGGTAATCTCATAGTTCTTCCGAACGATACCTTTGCCGCGCTCCAGTGCTTCGGCAGAAATTTCCAGCATAACGACTGGAATACCAACATTGGCAAAACACATGGCAATGCCACCACCCATAGTGCCACCACCGATAATCGCCACCTTCCTGATTTCGCGAGTCGGAGTCTCTTTCGGCAGGTCCTTGATTTTTGCTGCCAGTCTTTCGGCGAAGAAGATGTGTCGCATGGCGGCAGATTCAGGTGACTTGACCAACTCACTGAAAAGTTCGCGTTCAACCTTTAGCCCTTCATCCATGGGTTTGGTCGCAGCAGCTTCGATGCAAGACACAATACGATCAGGTGCTATTTGCCCACGTGCACGTTTGGCGAGATTTTTACGTGCTGTGTCGAAAAACCTGGGTTCAATAGATTCCGGATCGATGGTGATATCCCTGATGCGTTTGAGCGGTGCGCCAGATTCAACCAGATCCTTGGCATACTGCACCGCAGCAGCCTGCAGATCATCGCTATCAACCACCTCGTCAATGAGCCCCATATCATGGGCCTTGGCGGCAGGAACAGGCTTGCCCGATGTAATCATATCCAGAGCGGCCTTGACGCCAGCGACTCGTGGTACTCGTTGGGTTCCACCGGCCCCAGGTAGCAGACCCAGATTTACTTCCGGCAATCCAACCTTGGCAGTCGGAACCGCGCAGCGATAATGACAGGCCAGCGCAACTTCGAATCCGCCACCAAGTGCTGTGCCGTGAATGGCCGCAATGATGGGTTTGCTGGAATTCTCGATAGTAACGAGAATATCTGGCAGGCTGGGTTCCTTTGGTGGTTTGCCAAACTCGGTAATGTCAGCACCGGCAATAAAAGTTCGACCCTCACAGCGCAATACGACTGCATCGGAGTCATCTGCCTGCGCCTGTTCAATTGCTTTGGCGATACCTTCCCGCACGACTTGTGCCAAGGCATTGACCGGCGGATTGTTCACACTGATTACGCCGATATTATCGACAAGTTCGTAACTGACTACGTTCGACATGAAATTTCCTTACATCTATCTATAGAGTGATTTGTTTTAAATTTGATTACTCGACGCGTTCCAGAATTGCAGCAACACCCTGGCCAATACCAATACAAAGGCTGATAGCTGCATACCTGGCGCCTGTGCGTTCCATCTGGCGCATGGTTGTCAATGCAATACGCGCACCGGACGCGCCGAGGGGATGACCAACCGCGATCGCCCCACCATTGGGATTGACCCGCGAATCGGTAAAATCAATTTCCAGCATTTTCAGGCAACCCAATACCTGGGTCGCAAAGGCTTCATTGATCTCGATAATATCCATATCTTTAAGTTCGAGTCCGGCGCGTTCCAGCGCCTTGCGAATTGCGAACACGGGCCCAAGACCCATGACTCGCGGTTCTACGCCAGCCACGCCACCAGCAATAATTTTTACACGCGGAGCGATGCCATGTTCTTCACCAATGGCACGATTGCCAACAATCAGCGCCGCAGCGCCATCATTGATGCCCGAAGCATTGCCTGCAGTGACAACGCCTCCTTCAAACAATGTGCGCAATCCCGCAAGCGCTTCGAGATCGGATTGCGGGCGGGGATGCTCATCAGCATCAACCGTTATTGCGGGTTTCTTGCGACCCTGCGGTACTTCAATAGGAATAATTTCGTCTTTGAAAAAACCATCAACACGAGCCGCCTCATATTTTGATTGGGAAGCCGCTGCAAATATGTCGCTATCCTCACGAGAGATGCCCAGATCTTTCGAGATATTGTCAGCAGTCTGCGGCATTGTGTCATTGCCGAATGCTGCTGCATAAGCGGGATTGGTGAAGCGTGCGCCCAGCGTACTGTCAGCAATCTGTTGTCCACGATCAAATGCACTTTGCGCCTTGGAAAGCACGAGAGGCGCCCGACTCATGGATTCAACACCACCGGCCAGCATCAACTCACCTTCACCGACCTTTACGGCGCGAGCCGCATCGAGGGTGGCAGCCAACCCCGAACCGCAGAGCCGATTGACTGTAATACCCGCCACTTGCTCAGGCATGCCTGCACGCAGTGCTGCAAAGCGGGCCACGTTTCGACAGTCCTCTCCAGCCTGGTTGGTATTACCCATGACAACGTCTTCGTAGGAGGTCGCAGGAAAGCCACCCTTATCTACCACGTGTTTTACCACATGGGCTAAAAGATCATCGGGACGAACAGGAGACAAGGCACCGGAGTGGCGACCAAAAGCGGAACGACCGCCACCGTAAATAAAGGCTTCGTTTAGTTTATCAATGGGCATGCTAACTCTCTTTGAATTCTTTAGCAGACAGGTACGCTATTGATAGACAATATCGTCACGACTGCTTTTATTCCATGACCTTGGCAGACTTATTAAGTCCGCCATGGGTGTCACCGGGCGTTTAGTCATCCGTTGAGCTGCGAGCTCCGCACAACAGGCCGCGGGCCGGCCATTCTAGCATAGCCCTATGGACGGTGGAATTAAGGTTCAGGCCAGTGAATACGCTGCCTGTAGTCGCATAAAACCACAGCTTGTGATAGCTTAGCGGCTCGCTTTCAGGGGGTAAAAATGATTCGCGACCAGGAAACACTCAAACAACTTGTCGATCTGATTGATCGCTTCGTCAGAGAGCGGCTGATTCCCGCCGAAAACCAGATGGCCGAGGGTGCGAAACTGCCGGACAATATCCTGCAGGAAATGAAAGAAATGGGGCTGTTTGGTCTCACTATCCCGGAAGAGTATGGCGGCCTTGGATTAACCATGGAAGAGGAAATCGAGGTAGCCATCACCCTCGGTCGCACCTCCCCAGCATTTCGTTCGATCATGGGTACAAACAATGGTATTGGTTCCGCCGCCATCGTGTTTAACGGTACTGAAGAGCAAAAACAGAAATACCTGCCCAAGTATGCCAGCGGAGAATGGATTTCCTGCTTTTGTTTGACCGAACCGGATGCCGGCTCCGACGCAGCTTCATTAAAAACCACGGCGCGTCGGGATGGTGACCATTACATACTCAACGGTACCAAGCGATACATTACCAATGCCGCTGTCGCTGATACATTCAATGTAATGGCCAGAACCAACCCTGACATCAAGGGTGCGAGAGGCATTTCTTCATTCATCGTAGAAAAAGATACGCCCGGAATCACCATTGGTCAGATTGACAAGAAAATGGGGCAATCGGGCTCACTAACCAGTGACGTAATTTTTGAAGACTGTCGTGTGCCGGCTGAGAATATTATTGGTGCAGAAGGCGAAGGTTTCATCACGGCGATGAAAGTGCTGGATCGCGGTCGCCTGCATATATCCGGCGTCAGTGTTGGCGTAGCAGAAAGATTAATCGCGGACGCACTGGAGTATGCCATCCAGCGCAAGCAATTCGGCCAGCCAATTGCCGAACAGCAATTGATCCAGGCTATGCTGGCAGATTCCCAGACAGAGACCTATGCAGCCAAATGCATGGTGAAGGACGCGGCGCGCAAGCGCGACGCCGGTGAGAATATCACCATGGAATCTTCCGCCTGTAAGTTGTTCGCAACAGAAATGGTCGGGCGGGTGGCTGATCGCGCTGTGCAAATTCACGGTGGTGCCGGTTATATGGCTGAATATGCCGTCGAGCGATTTTACCGTGACGTGCGCTTGTTCCGTCTATATGAAGGCACCAGCCAGATTCAGCAGTTGATCATCGCTCGCAATATGATCAAAAACGCCAGCTAGATCGCTGACGTATTGGCTAGTGTGGATGCACCATCCCTTCCGTTGGTGCAGATGGTTTAAATTGTTGATGACAGGACTCACAAGATTCAATCAATATATCTCCAGCACGGCTTAAACCGGCTCTATCGGCATTACGCGCACTTTCCAGCGCCAGCAACGCGCCGTCATTCATATCATTAACATACTCGCGCCAGGATGGCTGGGCTATCCAGTACGAATCATTCACGCCTGTACCACCCATACTGATGGCAGCCCGACTCGAAATGAGCTGAATCGCATGATGCTCAACTTCTTGCCAATCGACCTCAGTAACTGACAGATCAGGATTCGCCGCATCCCAGATGAAATGTGAAGCGTGATCTATCTGGGCAACCATGACAGCATTGATACTTATATCCGGCACAAATGGAGTCTCAACCCGAACTCTCCCTGCAGCATCTTGAGGAGCATTTTCACTACAAGACAGGAATAGCGGTAAAAGCACCAATAAAGCTGCATAGCGGACCCGCTTACTATTTTTCATCTTTCACTCCTCTTCATGATTCGACGCTGCCAGTGTAGGGCAGTCCGATGCAACTCGCTTGACCTGCATCAATAACTATTCCTGATTTGGATTAAAAATAGGTTCAGGACTTGAAAAGGATGGCAGGTATCCACAGATCATTCAACAGGAAGTCATGAATTGGCAATCCCTGGTTTTTCAGGCTTATTGAATTGACGTTTTTTTAGACATAGAGGAGGATACGATGAATCTTTTACCTAGACACCGTTCTTTTGATTTTGATTCAATCTTTAATGATTTTTTCAGCGGCGTTAACATGCCCTCTCTAAAAGGGCATGCTTCTGACACCTTGGCCGGCATGCGGGTCGATGTACATGAAAATTCAGACAACTATCAGATACATGCCGACCTGCCAGGCGTCAAGAAAGATGACATCAGCATCACATTGGAAAATAATGTGCTAACGGTTGCGGCCAGTAAACGCACCGAAGCAGAAGAGAAGGCATCCGGGAAGGTAATATGGCGCGAACGCAGCAGTGGCTCTATCACCCGCAGCTTCAACGTTAGTCCCGGGATTAGTGAAAAAGATATCAAAGCTCAATTCGATGACGGAGTATTGACGCTGACTGTGCCACGCGGCAAACCTGATGAAGAAACAGAGTCCGCAAAGCGCATTCCGATTAAGTGAGAGCCATCACACGAGCTTTGTTAGCCGCTTGCATAAGGGAGGCTGTATCTGAGTACAGCCTCTCGGGCGGTTACCCTGAAACTACGAACCGCATGGCAGGAGATCGGCATGGACAAACTCAATAAGATACTCACGGTAATTGACCCGACGCTCGAAAGGGATCCTATAATCGCAAGAGCAAAACTTCTGTCCAAGGCATCAGGGGCAGAAGTTGATTTCTTTATCAACAGCAATAACTCGTTGAATGAGCATTCCTATATCTACGCAGGAGTGGATGCAGATTTTTTTGCTGTCCAGCGTAAACTCTGGACAGCCCACTATCAGAACCAGCTGAAAGAACTTCAGGAAGAATTTGCGAAAGAGGGCCTTTCCTGCAAGACCACATTTAATGAGCATCACCATCTGGGCGAAGCCATAATCAATCATGTACGGGAGTCAAAACCCGATCTGGTGTTAAAAAGCACTCATCATCATAGTTTGCTGGAGCGCTCGGTAATCACCAATACTGACTGGCGCTTGATCCGTAAATGCCCGGCTCCACTTTGGCTAGCGAAACCCGACACCTGGAATGGTGAGGCCAGCCTGGTGACAGCAGTCGATCCACTCCATCCCAAAAGTGCCCAGGCCACACTGGATCACTTACTGATTGCGACCACTCAATTCCTTGCGAAATTACTCACGCAGAAGGCATGTGTATTTCACTCTTATTTCCCCTTTGTGAGCTCCATGTTTCCGCCAGAAACCGACACATCGGAGCATCTGGCAAGAATTCGCAGGGAACATGAAGAAAAGCTCGATGAGCTGCTTGAAAAACATAATATCGACAAGTCCAATTCACACCTCACTCATGGAGACCTTGTACCATCTTTGGTGAATTATCTTAAAAGTGAAGATGCAAACCTGTTAGTGATTGGCGCATTGTCACGCAACTTCCTGGAACGGGCCATCGTGGGTAATACCGCTGAGAAAATACTGGAAGATTGCCCCTGCGACGTGCTTGTCCTGAAGCCTCCACGCAAGTAGGCTGGTTCCTGAAAATTCCCATCAACCAGAACTCGGAGCAAACACGCGCGGGCATGCAGCCACCTACAGATCCAGTAAAACGGGCAATTTTCGATGTGATTTTCGGCTATGAAACTCGGGCCGGCAAACTATTCGACCTCCTGTTAATCGTTTTGATACTGGCCAGCGTGACCGCTGTAATGCTTGACTCAGTCGAGCGCTTCCACAACTCCAACGGGCAGTTTCTCTATACGTTGGAGTGGCTTTTCACGATTGTTTTCACGATCGAATACACACTGCGTATTTTCAGCACACCGGATAGGCGTGGATACATATTCAGCTTCTATGGCTTGATCGATCTGTTTTCAATTTTGCCTACGTACATCGCATTTCTCATCCCTTCCGCGCAATACCTCATTGTTATTCGCATCATGCGTGTACTCCGCATATTTCGAATTCTGAAGCTATTTCGCTATATGGGCGAAGCCAACTTGCTTTATTCGGCGCTATTGCAGGCAAGACGCAAAATTCTGGTTTTTCTTTTTTCAGTTCTCACCCTCATCGTTATTTTCGGCGCGTTAATGTTCATCATTGAGGGACCCGAAAATGGCTTCGAGAATATACCGCGCTCAATCTACTGGGCTATTGTGACGATCACTACGGTCGGTTACGGGGATATCTCTCCCCACACCCCCGTGGGTCAGTTTGTTGCTGCACTGGCAATGATATGTGGATACGCCATAATCGCCGTTCCAACCGGCATCATTGGCGCAGAATTAATGCAGGAGTTTCAGCGCCGTAATACAGCTACGGCGCAGGACAAACGAGAGTGCACAAATTGCAAAGCTCGTGGCCACGAACTGGATGCCAGGTTTTGTAAATATTGCGGCCACACAATCCGTCAGCTTTCGGACTAACTTGATTCACCCATCTCAGCGGCGCATTCCATGCACTTGTCGGTGTGAGGGATGGCCCGCAATCTCGATTCAGGTATCGGCTGGTTACATGAGGCGCACCACTCATAGCTTCCATCTTCCAGGCGTTCAAAAGCGCGTTTTATCCTGGCTAGCTCCACAAGACTATCCTCTTCCAGTGCCAGCACGAGCGCATCATTTTCTGCGTCTTTGGCCTGATCGCTAAAACTATGCGCACTCGACATCTCTTTTTCATATATATGTTTGTGAGTGCGCGCGTGGCGCGCCTCCAGCGCAGCTTCCAACTGAACCAGATTCTGACGCGCTCGCTTAAGGTCCATAAATGACTCCTAATGTCTCTGAGAGAAATTCTCTTGTGTCATGGATAAATGTTGGCATGCTTGGAATAATGTGTATTGATGCAAGTCAAAGCCCTATAGTTAAGGTCAAAAGTTAAGATCAATGAATGACTTTCGTGTACTGAGCCTGAATATCCACAAGGGGTTTTCCATGGGGAATCGCCGCTTTACTCTGGAGGCAATACGCCACAGCTTGCGGCAAACCGGGAGCAATATAGTCTTCCTGCAGGAGGTCATCGGCGCCAATAGCAAGCATGAGAAGGCACTTCCTGAATGGCCCGACAAGAACCAGTTTGAATATCTGGCAGATACAGTGTGGTCACACTATGCCTATGGTCAAAATGCCATTTACCAACATGGCCATCATGGCAATGCTATCCTCAGCGAGATGCCAATCAAAACCTGGAGCAATATAGACGTAAGCACTATGAAACTGTCTCAACGTGGGATGCTCCATGGCGTGCTGGATAACGGTATAAATTTGCTCTGCATTCATTTTGGTCTGTTTGCTCGTGAGCGTAGGGGGCAAATGGAAAGGTTGATTGATTATATTGGCAGCGAAATTCCAGCATCTGCGCCCCTTATTCTTGCAGGCGATTTCAATGACTGGGGTAAGCAGTGCCACACATTACTGACACAGGAAGTGAAACTCGTTGAAGCACACTTCCAGCACCATCACAAACTGGCAAAAACCTACCCTGCCCGCTTTCCTTTACTGAGCATGGATAGAATTTACGTGCGTGGATTCAATGTGCATCAAAGCACGGCACTCTCCACGAAACCATGGCGGAAACTGTCTGATCACTGCCCGTTGTTCGCCGATCTATCCTTAACTAGCGAGCCTCATCATGCCCAGTCTGTTTGATTCAGTATTTCTTGCAGTCCTGATTACTCTGATGCTGGGCATTGCTGCGATAAGTGCAGCCCTCCATGCACTCCTCACCAAGCGCGATTCACAATCCGCATTGGCATGGGTGGCCTTCTGTCTGGTTTTGCCTCTGGTCGGCCCACTTATCTATATTATTTTCGGTATTAATCGAATCTCCATGCGGGCTCAACGTGATTACCGACTGGGCACACTGAAAGCCAAAGATGACAATATTGCCGAACCTGAAGGCACGTCACTACGCCCACTTTCGTATGTTGGAGAAACACTCACAGGCCGCGGCCTCATGTCTGCTAACGAAATCAAAGTGCTGGAAAATGGAGAAGCGCTTTATCCGGCGATGCTGGAAGATATTCGACAGGCACAGAAAAGTGTTTACTGTGCTACCTACATATTTCGCCGGGATGAAACCGGTTGTGATTTCGTCGCCGCGCTTACCGATGCGCAAAAGCGTGGCGTTGATGTGCGACTCATAGTTGACGGGCTCGGCGAATTGGCCTATCCACCACGTATTGGCAGAGCGCTAAGAAAGAGCGATCTTAATTTTAGATACTTCAATCCGATCACATTTGCACCGCCTTCCCTGCAGCTCAATATGCGCAACCACCGCAAATTACTGGTGATAGATTCAAAAATTGGCTACACAGGCGGCCAAAACATAAGTGATACGCACTTAGGCGCGCGAGAAGAAAACCCCAAACGATCGCTGGATCTGCATTTCCGTTTTACCGGGAAAATTGTCGATGAATTTGAGCGCGCTTTCTTGAAGGACTGGCACTACTGTTGCGGCAACACTCGATCTATTGACCATGCGCCTGCAAATTCCAACCTGGCTGGTAGCGAGCACTGGACTCGACTAATCCTCGACGGCCCAAATGAAAACCTGGATCGACTTAATGAACTATTAGTGGGAGTCTTCTCTACTGCCACAAAAAGAATCTGGATAATGACGCCGTATTTTTTACCCGGCTACGAACTAGTAGGTGCCCTGATAGGTGCACGCTTGCGAGGTATCGATGTACGCATCGTATTACCTGCCCGAACCAATATTCACCTGGCGCACTGGGCAGCCCAACATAATCTACAACACATATTGTTCAAACGATTAAACGTATACCTGCAGCCTGAACCATTCGTACATACCAAAGCCCTGATTATCGATGATAATTATTCATTGGTCGGGTCGGCCAATATGGACCCCAGGAGCCTGAGGCTTAATTTTGAATTGGGGGTTGAAGTATTTAGCGAGAAGTTCAATCACAGTCTGCATGAGTATTTCGAGCGTCGCCTCGCGCTATGCTCGCAACTCAACGAGGGTCAGTTACAAGCGCGCCCTTACTGGATGAAGCTCAGGGATGCTATAGCCTGGCTGTTTTCACCCTACTTGTAATACCGCCGAATTTAGCATCTCGATGTTGACATATATCAGCTATGTCCCTGAGGATAAGGGTTATTGTCCAAATGTACGTATATCGGTTGCGCTTTAACCGTTCGAGCAATGAGTGGAGGTAAGAGCGATGTATAACAAGATTCTGGTAGCAGTGGATCTATCCAAAGACTCTAAACGAGTTATTGATACTGCCGTGCGCATGTCGGGCGATGATGCGAACAAGCTCCATTTAGTGCATGTAGTGGAACCCGTCGCAGCGGCCTATAGCATGGATATATATGCAGTGAACATCAGCGAACTGCAGCAGGAAGCCATAAACATGGCGGAACAGCGCCTGGAAAAAATCGCCCAGGATATCGGCGTAGGTAAGGATTGTGTACATACCCTGCTCGGGGCGCCGGCACCGGAGGTCAGGAATCTGGCCAGTGAAATCAATGCTGACGCCATTGTAATCGGCAGTCACGGCCATTCAGGATGGAAAATCCTGTTAGGCTCAACTGCGATCAAGGTACTGCACGGGGCCACCTGCGATGTATTGACCGTGCACGTAGGCGACAGTGACGACTAGGAGGTGTTTCATCCTCGACGCGCGCGGCTCGTGAGGCGAAAAAACAGCCTCTAGAGCAATACAGTATTCATTGCTGGCATATTGTCAGGCTTGACCACGAGAACATCACATTCGAGCTTGTCCAATACTCTTTCAGCAGTATTGCCAATCAGAATACGGTCCAGGCGCGAGCGTGAGATGGCTCCCATAACAACAACGCTGGCACCTGCTTCAGCTACCACTTCGGGCATGCCCTGCACAATCTCAACGTTTGACCAGTGACAATTTTCCGAAGCAACGCCGTGCTCGACTGAGAATTTATTCAGTTTGGCTTGTTCCTCTGCGGGATCAGCCATTACTGGGTAGACCCCTGATAACGGTGGCACCCAGGATGAGTGGTAGAGATGAACTGCGCCGCCGGAGATTTCCGCCAGACTTTTTGCAGATTGCAAAATTTTCTCATCCAGAGCCGCCGGCTTGTCATGCAAATGATCCGGATCCACTGCAGCCAGGAATACTGGCGCGGCTGTCCAACTCTTGTCTTTGGTAAGCAACAGGGGCGCCGGGCAGTATCGCACCAATTCCCAATCTTCGTTCGACAGAAACAAGCGCGAAAGCTTGTGGTGGTGGCGCGTACTCTTGATAACCAGATCAGGCTTGGTACTGCGAGTTCGCTCCACGATTTCGCGGTAAGGCGGGTTAGCCCATGCCGTAACTACTGACACCTCTAACCCACCATCTCTAAGAGGCTGCGCCAGGGTTTCGAGCTGATGCATTTGTTGCTCGCCATGTTCATAGCGCAGTTTTTGCGCTTGCACCGGTTCAAAATAATACCCATCGTCCAGGTAGGTATTATAATCCGAGATCATTAATTCCAATTCCGCACCGGCGAACTTCGCCAACTGAACAGCCTTTTCGAGGGCTGGTTGATGATCACTTTCCGGCTCGATGATCACCAGTAGCTTGTTATAGTTCATCATAATTCCTTGGCAGATTGCGCTACGAGACCCAATTATAGCGGTCAGTTTTACGTGAAAACTGTCACAAATCAATGTTTCGGCGCGGGATGCCCTGCGAAATCGTGTTGGTGCATTATTAATTCTGCTGTGGCTTCCAGGCCTCCCGGAAAATGCTGGAAATGGAAGGGAGTCCGGGCCACCCCTCCCAGGTGTGATTCGGGTATATGAAGGCCGATTTTTCTGTTAAATTAGAGCCCAGTAAGTGCATGGCACCTGATGGAGAGGCGATGACAAGTATATCTACTTCTGGCAAAGACCCTGATCGTCTGGCACAAGAAATTGCCATGGAAAGCGCGAATACAGATCGCAAACTTTGCCCTCATAACTCAAACATATCCTGCGCCAGCTGTCGGCTTAACGAACTGTGTCTACCGATTGCCCTGAACAAGTCTGAAATTCATCAGCTTGACGAGATCGTCGAGCGCAACAGGCCGTACAAAAAGGGTGACCACCTTTACCGCCAGAGCGATAATTTTAAATCTGTCTATGCCGTAAGGTCTGGTAGCTTTAAATCTTATATGCTTAAACAGAATGGTGAGAGCCGGGTTACCGGGTTTTTTCTGCCTGGAGAAATCATAGGCATGGATGGCATTGCCAGCAAAGCCTACGCTAATTCAACTGTAGCACTGGAGCACGCTTCAATTTGTGAAATTCCGTTTACTCAACTGGAACGCCTCAGCCATGAATTGCCCAGCTTACAGCACCACTTTTTTGCCATCATGGGCAATGAAATAGCCAAAGACCAGCAAATACATACATTACTCAGCAGCTATACCGCAGAGGAACGAACAACTTCTTTCCTGCTAGGTTTATCCAGCCGCTATGCCAGAGTTTCCCTGTCGCCTACCCGGTTTCTGCTTCCTATGACACGCAGTGATATTGGAGAGTATCTGGGCCTCACGGTTGAGACGGTTAGTCGAATTTTTACCGGCCTGCAGCGCAAAGGATTAATCGAAGTCAGCAATCGGGAAATCGTATTGTTGGATATAGATGCACTGCGATCCATAATAAGTAAAAACTGACGGGCCAGGTATTACTGCTCACATGCCCGATAGCCTGGAATCGCCTTACCCTCACCTGCTTGAACCTCTCGATCTTGGGTTCACCACAATACGCAACCGAATGTTGATGGGCTCGATGCACACAGGGCTGGAAGATATTCCTGACAGCCATGAGCGCATGGCAGCCTTTTATGGTGAGAGAGCCGCAGGCGGTATCGGCCTGATCGTTACTGGCGGTTTTATGCCCAGTAAATTTTGCCTGCCTGAAGGCGCCGAGCCTGTTTTCAAGCAAACTGGCCAGGTAGAAAAACATCGCCAGATAACCGATGCCGTGCATAAACATGACAGCAAAATCTGCCTGCAGATACTGCATACAGGGCGCTACTCCAGGCACGAAAACCTGATTGCCCCTTCCCCTATCAAAGCACCCATCAATCGTTATACACCCAGAGAAGCTACTACCGAGGACATAGAACAGGAAATCCAGGCGTTCGCCGACTTCGCTGTGTTTTGCAAGGGGGCTGGTTATGACGGCGTCGAAATCATGGGCTCGGAAGGGTATTTCATCAATGAGTTTATCGTTGCGCGCACCAATCAGCGTACCGACAAATGGGGCGGTAGTTATACCAATCGTATGAGGCTACCGCTGGAAATTGTACGGCGAGTTCGCGCCGCAGTGGGCAATGACTTTATCCTGATCTTCAGACTCTCCATGCTCGACCTGGTTGAAGGTGGGAGCAGTGCAGAAGAAGTCATCGAATTGGGCCGTGCGCTATGTGACGCCGGGGTCAATATCATCAACACAGGCATTGGCTGGCATGAAGCCAGAATTCCAACTATTGCCACCAAAGTACCTCGCGCAGCCTTCACATGGGTTACAGCCCGATTCCGAAGGGAGCTTTCTGTACCAGTCGTAACTTCCAACAGAATCAATACGCCTGATGTGGCAGAGCGCATCATTGCCAATGGCAAAGCGGACATGGTGTCGATGGCAAGACCATTACTGGCCGATGCCGAATTCGCTAACAAAGCAGCAAGCGGGCGCGCAGATGAAATCAATACCTGCATTGGTTGTAATCAGGCCTGTCTGGATCATATCTTTAATGGCCAATTAACCAGTTGCCTGGTGAATCCTCGTGCTTGCCACGAATTGGAGTTGCAGATTGAGCCAACACAATCTCCCAGAAAAATCGCAGTGGTTGGCGCCGGCCCTGCGGGCCTGGCAGCCGCTGTTACTGCGGCCGAACGCGGACATAAGGTTGAAATATTCGACTCGGCCGCCGAGATTGGCGGTCAGTTCAACCTGGCGAAACGCATTCCAGGCAAAGAAGAATTTACTGAAACCCTGCGCTATTTCGCAAGACAGCTCGAATTGCTGGGAGTCACCATCACATTAAACCGGCGAATCTCGGCAGATGAACTCAATCAAACTAATTTTGACGAAGTGATTCTGGCAACAGGCATCAAACCACGCGTACCTCACATTGAAGGCATAGAGCATCCATCTGTCGTCAGTTATATTGACGTTATCAATGGCAAAGTGGAGGTTGGCAAGCGAGTAGCCATTATCGGCGCAGGCGGAATCGGGTTTGATGTCGCGGAATTTTTATCTCATGCTGGCAAACCCAGCAGTCTCGATATCGATCAATTCATGCGGGAATGGGGTATTGATCAAAAGCTCCACGTCAGGGGTGGCATTGAGGGCATGGAAGAGCAAGTACCGCCTTCTCCCAGGACCATTTATCTGCTGCAGCGCAAAGCAGAAGGTCTCGGCAAGAACCTGGGAAAAACGACTGGCTGGATTCATCGACTTGGACTGGTAAAGCGCGGCGTCAAGATGATTCCTGGCTGCCAGTATGAACGAATTGATGATTCTGGCCTGCACCTGATGGTCGGCAATGAACCGCAATCATTGCCGGTGGACCATATTGTGATCTGTGCCGGGCAGGAACCTTTACGTGAAATCGTCGAAGGTCTGCAAAAACCCAATCACCTGATTGGAGGCGCGGATGTAGCAACCGAACTGGATGCCAAGCGCGCCATAGATCAGGGAACGCGCCTGGCAGCCAGTCTGTAGTAAATCAGTCCAGCAAATGCTCTTCGAACCAGGCCAGTGTTGCTGCTCCAGCCTGTTGGGCATCCTCACCGCGAAAGCCATGTCCGGCGCCAGGGATGGTAATGAAATCTGTCTTCACACCCTGCTTTTGAAACTCAGCGTGCATGATTTCAGAATTACTGATATCTACCAGGTCATCCGCATCACCATGAATCAATAGTGTCGGCGGATCACCAGCATCGGCGTGTAGAATCGGTGAAATCGCAGCAGCTTTCTCCTGATCGAAATTCAACGCTGGAAACCTATCGTTTGGACCAGTAAGCCGACGTAAATCTACAGGTGGAAAATAAGCCACAACCGCAGCAATGTGATTATCAAAACGCAGGATCGGATCACGCTCTGAAGTCTTGCCTTCACTGGAGTCAAGACCCAGCATCAATGACAAGTGTCCGCCGGCACTGCCACCTGTTACGCCAATGCGATTGGCATCCACGTTATACTCTTCTGCATGACGTTTGATATGGCGGATAGCCCTGCTGACATCACTATAGGCATCAGGCACATGATATCGAGGTGCACTGCCATGATGAACAGGTATCACAGTAAACCCCGCATCAAGCAAGTACCCGAACCGCTCAACTCGAGACTCCGGTGGTGCCCAGCGAGAAAACCAGCCACCGCTAACCATGTAGACTACTGCCGCGCCATTGGCGTTTTCTGGTTGTAGTACGTCGTAGACCAGTGCCATGCCATCTTTATGGCCGTAAACAACATCCGCTTTTACAGTCACATCAGCCTGAACAAAACCGGCCCACAAGAGAACCAACATACTTCCAAGTGCTAAAAAAGAACGTTTCATTATTATTTCCTCCTAGTTATCACGTAATAGGTTCGCCGGTGCATACTGGTCAGTCAGTTCACGCCGACTCATGTCCCAGTCTACGCGGGTGGATAGTCGCGCTGGATATTCGAGCAGAGGCACGCCGTACTTTTCCACTCTCTCCACAAGTCGCTGGGCACGAGTGACAAGTTCACCACGAGGGGGTAGTGGTTCATTCTGCGTAAGGATAATTCGGTTGCCCGAAGAAGGAAGTTTAAAATTAAAGAATTCGTCGAATGCCCGTTGGTAGGTGACCGATTCATGATCATAGAAGCGGCTGGTGGAAAAAGTATTGGCTACCAATACCGCACCAGGAGCCATTATGGCCTTAACCTCCTCCAGGAACTCGCGGGTTAACAGGTGCTCAGGGATATAGTCACCAGTGAACGCATCGAGCACGATGTAGTCATACTGCTGGCCTTCAAGCCCACGCCGCTTCACGAAATTGCGCGCATCAGCCACCGTCACCTGCATGTTGTCGGTTTCCTCAAAAAAGAAAAACTGTTTTGCCACATTGACTACTGCCTGATCTATTTCCACGACATCGATGATGGCATCGGGGAACATATCGCTCATGGTTAGTGGAATAGTTCCACCACCGAGCCCGGCTATCAGAATACGCTGAGGAGCTTCGTTCAATAGCAGCCCGGCAAAACTCATGCGGGTATAGCTGAATACCAATCTGTCCCGGTCATTGATATCAACACAGGTCTGGTTGCGATCACCCCTGAAGACATTGAATATCATGCAACGGCGCGGGCCATTCTGTTCAACTACGATGTCACGATATATGGAACGCTCTTCATGAATCGTTTCAGAAATCGCAGGATTGCAACCCAGCATTACACTGCCCAGTAGAATCAGAGTACTTAAAGCTCTAAGCGGATTTTTCATACGATGTCGTTGCCAATGGTTGTGACTTGTTAAGCAGGTAATGGCTGAGCAGTGTCAAGCACCCTGCTATTGTTAACGAAGTAATTGCACCCCACAGAATTTGATTCACTTCAAACCACAGCACGAAGTAGAAACTGGTCCCCAGCGTGCCAGCCGCACTGCCAATGGTGGAAATAAAAAATAGCAGGCCAGCCATGCTGCCACTGTGATCCTGATGCTGCACCAGGAGCCGCACGGAATAAGGAGAGATCATTCCGAGTATACCGGTTGGCACGAGGAACAAAATCACTGAAGCAATCAGGGAGCCATAGCGAGGATCCTCGATAGTAAGAAAGATCGGACGCATTATTTCGTCGGCGAATAATATGATGGGCAATGAAAATACTGCAGCTCCCAGAAAGAAAACCGCATAAGTCACCGGATTCGGATTGCGAGTCGACATGCGACCACCCAGTAAGTAGCCCAGCGCGAGAGCCAACATAAAGATAGTAATGATACTGCCCCATACATACTGGCTGCCGCCAAAGTAGGGAGACATAATACGTGCGCCCAGCATCTCGATTGTCATGATGCAGAAGCCGCTAATGAAGGCCATGCCCACAATGACCGGGCGTGGCAATGTAACGTGGTTTTGTTGTTTCATGATGGCCGGTCTTGCCGGTTCGCTTAGTATGCAGGAAGCGGTAAATTAACAAGAGCCCGCAGGAAAAGGAACCTTTGCGTGGTAACGGGATGGTTTATTGCGACAGGCTCTAGTCGGCGTCGCTTTCCTGCCGTGCGCCAAGGTGGCGACCTCCGTCAAGTGCGATTACCTGTCCTGTCATATATGTAGTCCCAGGGCCGGCCAGATACAATGCCAGCGCCGCCATATCGGTCGGCTGACCAATACGGCCCAACGGATTCTCTGCTTCGATCTTATCCCGGTACTGGCTGAGCGTGTAATCCATCATCTTGCTTTCAAAGGGTCCAGGCGCTATCGCATTGACTGTAACCCCTTGCGGCCCGAGTCGCACGGCAAGGTTTTTTGTCAGGAAATGTACGGCCGCCTTGCTCGCTCCATAGGCAAAGTTATCCATACTGGATACGCGTAAGCCATCAATTGAACCAATGTTGATAACACGGGCGGGATTGGCAGCACTGGCGTCTTTTCGCAGCAATGGCAGCAAGTCACGGGTCAACATAAAAATAGCCTTTACGTTGATATCCATGACTTTGTCATAACCTTCTTCGGGGTATTCCGCGAAAGGCGCGCCCCAGGCAGCTCCTGCGTTATTGACTAATATATCGAGTTTGCTTTCGCGGCTGGTAATTTCATCCACGAACGCCTGCCTGCCCTCGGTCGTGGACAAGTCCGCAGGCAACGCTATGCATTCACCAAATTGCGATAATTCTTTTGCTGTTTCCTCACAGGCCTCAGCTTTACGGGCAGTAATGTAAGTCCTGACCCCATTTTCCACGAATCCCTGTGCGATCATCTTGCCGATTCCACGGGAGCCACCAGTGACAACAGCGACTTTGCCTTCTACCTTAAAAAGCTCTTCAATTTTGAATGTCATATCTAATCCCGGATCTCTCCCTTGATAATAAGCTCACACATCTGTTGCAGAACAACCGTCTTGGTAAGCAGAGCCTTGAAGCGCTGATCCTGTGTCAGGCCATGATAATAGCGATAGTAAATTTGCTGCCCAATGACTGCCAGCCGAAACAAACCAAAACAAAAGTAGAAAGGAAAATTTTCTACGGAAAGTCCAGTACGTTGCTGAAACCTGGCAATAATCTCGGTACGGGTTGGCGCTCCATCGATATCACTGGGCATATTGCGAAATTCGCGGAAAAAATCCGGATCATCCTTTTGTACCCAGTAGCCCAATGTGCAACCCAGATCCATCAACGGATCGCCAACAGTTGCCATCTCCCAATCCAGCACACCAATTACTTGCAGGGGGTTTTCTGCCGAAAAGATGACATTATCCATCTTGTAGTCATTGTGAATAACACTGGCTTTGCCACTCTCAGCGGGCATATTGTCCTGTAACCACTGCATGGTCACGTCGCAATTTACTGTGTCTGGCGTGCTGGCATCAGCCCAGCGCCGGCACCAACCATCAACCTGACGCTGTACGTAACCCACAGGCTTGCCAAAATTGTCCAGGCCTGCAGCTTTAAGATCTACTGAATGCAGGTCGCCGAGCACATCGAAGAAGTTAAAGAGTTGTTGTCTGATTTCGTCAGGACCAAGTTGCAGTTCTGCCGGATATTCGCGTCGAATGACCACACCCTCGATATAGTTCATTAGATAAAAATCGCAACCAATCACATTGTGATCTTCACAGAAGTGGATGGGTACCGGACCATACGGAAAGACGGACTGCAAGCAGGAGAGAATTTTGAATTCCCTCGACATATCGTGAGCAGATTTAACCTTGGAGCCAAAGGGAGGTCGGCGCAGCACCCACTTCTCATCTCCACTGCTCAGCAGATAGGTCAGATTTGAAAATCCACCGGGGAATTGCTTAATTTCAATTTGACTGGCTTTAGCGCCCAGAATGGGCTCTAGGTATTGGATGAGTTTATCCCTGTCCAGCTCTTCGCCTTCTCTGATCGCTCCTGCCTGATCTACTAATTGCTTTTGGCTCACACTGCTTCCTGCTATTTTTCTTCTAAGAACTCACTATCTGATTTTATCGGTACGTAATCATTGCCTGACGCTCAACATGCTCAAGATGCGGAAGCGCATTAAATTGAGTAAGCGACATCTTGCCATTGCCGTATTTGATTCTGGTCACGGAGCTATTATGCACCATCCAGTTGGTGGCAATGACTCGCTCATCGGGAAATTGTAATACTCTTTGCATGGCCATGGCTATGACACCGCCAGATGTAGACACCAGTATGCGACTGCCACGATTATGCTGCGCCATCAGTTGGTCCATTGCCCCATAGACCCGATTCTTGAAATCCTGCCAGTATTCGAAGCCGTGGTGATCGGCTTGCGGGGATAAACCATTGGTTATCCAGTGCGCTGTTGCGCCTTCAAACAATTTCTGGAACAGGCCCTCTTCTTTAAGAGGCCAAGCGGGCAATGGATTAAATCCCTCGTTTGCTGCGTGTTGCTGAAGATATACCTGAATGAGTGGATCCCCATTGTATTCATTCAGTGCCGGATTTATTTGAGACTCGGTGGGCTGCCCGCCTACCAAATGCAACAACTCCGCTGCTGTCTCGCGCTGCCGCAGTAAATCGCCACTGTAAACATGGTCAAAGCGTTCACCGGTGGCTTCCCAGTGGCGCGCGAGCGCCCTCACCTGCTCAATGCCGAGTTCGCTGAGTTTATCGTAGGAATCTTTACCGAATGATGCCTGACCATGACGGACCAGGATGAGTTCGCTCATAACCTTAAGTTCAGAGGCTACAGCGCCGCAAATCGCTGTATATGATAATCCTCATCCCCGAAAAGAATATCCAGAGCCGTAACCCGCTTGAACAAATGGCCAACATCGAGCTCTTCAGTCATGCCTATGCCGCCATGAATCTGAATAGCTTCCTGGCCGACTTTATAGATCGCATGCCCAACCCGACTCTTGGCAGCTGATACAGCCTTGGCTTTTTCAGCATCGCTGTCACTACTGTCCAGTTTCATTGCTGCCATTATCACGATCGATCGCGCCAACTGGCATTCAATAAACATATCTACCATTCGATGCTGCAGCACCTGGAAAGTGCTAATAGAGGTACCAAACTGTTTGCGGGTCTTGCTGTATTCCACTGTCTTGCGCAGCAAGCTTTCCAATGCTCCAACGGCTTCCGCCGCAGATGCCAGTGCAGCACGATCCACAACTGTTTCCAGCGCTGCCAGCGCTTCGCCTTTGGCGCCCAATCTCGCCGCAGCCGGCACTTTGACATTCTTGAATGTAATTTCCGCAGCCTTACGACCATCAACGGTAGTGTAAGGATGCGTGGTCACGCCTTCTGTTTCACGATCAAGCAGGAACACAGAAACTCCGCTGCGATCCCGGACATCACCGGCTTCCCTGGCGACCACCAGCAATTTGTCTGCATGCGCACCATTGATTACCACAACCTTCTTGCCGCTCAATACCAGGTTGTCACCTTCCGTGCTTGCAGCGGTGCTAACGCTTGCCAGGTTATAACGACTACCAGTTTCAGCCGCAGCCAGCGCTAACTGTAATTTCCCTTCCATGATCTGCGAAATCAGCTCCGCTTTTTGGTCTTCGCTGCCAAGTAAACTTATCAGGCCACCACACAATACTGCGTTCGCAACAAACGGTTCGACGAGCATAGCTTTGCCAAACTCTTCCATCATCACCATCAGATCAACAGCAGAGCCACCAAAACCACCGTCTTCCTCAGCAAAGGGGACGGTTAACCAGCCTAATTCAGAAAACAAGGACCAGTTTTCTTCGCTATAGCCTTTTTCGCTGGCAATAATCTTATTACGCGTATCAAAATCGTAATTTTTCTGAACGAACTTCTGCACACTTTCTTGCAGCATCTGTTGTTCTTCTGAGTATGAAAAATCCACTATAAATCCTCTTGCTCGAAACGGTAGCTGTCACTCTGCGCTTACAAGCCCAGAACTGCTTTGCTAATAATGTTGCGTTGAATCTCGTTGGAACCACCGAAGATGGACAACTTGCGATTATTGAAATAGGTCAAAGCAGCCGATGCAGACGTCCCTGGCCCGATATAGTCACCCTGAAATCCATCTTCAAATTGCTCCGGCAGGAATGGCAGGCAGTGATAACCGGCCAGCTCTACAAATAATTCATCCATTTCCTGAGCCAGTTCGGAACCGACAATTTTTAAAATGGAGGATTCCGGGCCTGGCGCTTTACCAGCGCTTAGCGAAGCCAGCGTACGCAACTCGGTAAACTCAAGGGCCTCCAGTTCAATCTCAATTCTGGCCAACTTGTGTTTGAACACCGGATTCTCCAGCATGGTCCCACCAAAGCCATCTTCGGTTTCGGCTGCAACACGCTTTAACGCCCTCAACCTGCGCACGCTGCGAGGTACGCCAGCGATACCGGTACGTTCATGAGTCAGCAGAACTTTGGCATAGGTCCAACCTTTGTTCTCTTCGCCGATCAGGTTTTCCGCTGGCACTCTGACATCATCGAAAAATACTTCGTTCACCTCTGCGTGCCCATCAATCAGTACAATCGGTTTCAGTGATACGCCCGGAGTCTTCATGTCTATCAGCAGGAAACTGATCCCTTCCTGCTTCTTTACTGTGTTATCTGTGCGCACCAGACAAAAAATCCAATCCGCATATTGCCCATAGGTATTCCAGGTCTTCGCACCATTGACCACATACTCATCACCATCGCGCACCGCGGTGGTTTTCAATGAAGCCAGGTCAGAACCCGCGTTGGGCTCGGAATAGCCCTGACACCACCACACGTTACTCTCGAGGATATCTGGCAGGAATCGCTGCTTTTGCTCATCGTTGCCATAGGCCATGATCACCGGTGCCACCATCTTCATGCCGAATGGCACAGGCTCGGGCGCTCCGATCAAACCCATTTCCATACCGAAGATGTGTTTTTGTGTGGGCGTCCAGCCGGTGCCACCATATTCTTTGGGCCAGTTTGGCGCGACCCACCCCTGCTTGTATAAAATCTTCTGCCAGCGTACCAGCTCGTCTTTACTCAAACGAATATTGGCATCTACCTTGGCACGCATTTCTGCTGGAAACTCGTTCTCCAGAAATTCCCGAACTTGTTGCTGGAAATCCAGCTCTTCGGCAGTAAAGTCGGCGTTCAAAATTTTTCTCCTGCTTGTGAATACTTCGTAGCTTAGTGCTCAGGATCCTTCCGGGAAGGGTTCGGGACAACCCAGCGGCCGTCCTGAAAAGCCCGGGAAGATTACCACTAATACTGGCAATTGGTAAGTCGAGACCGAACGATTGCTCGATATATTGTTTCGCCTGTATAGCGGCCTGTCAAGGCACTCCAATGGAATTGGCCGGGTAAAAGCGTTATGCTTCGCACTCGCCTAAATTGCCGAGATTTCAGGCATACAAGCTGTACCACAAGCACTTCATCGACAAGGAGCCACCATGAAGATTGAACAATTCCTGAAAACTTCTTTATTAATCTTAACCTTATCCGGTTTGGTCGCCTGTAGCTCAACCAGCGAAGAAGCTGAAAATCAAGCCACTGAAGTAGCTTCCAGTGAATCTGGTATTGATGCCACGACCCGTCGTACACAGGAGCTTGAAGCGGAAGCCCAGGCCCGGGCAGCAGCAGCCGAAGAACGCATGATGCGTGCTGCGCTTAATACTACTGTTTTCTATTTTGATTTCGATGTCGCAGAATTCCGTGCGGCTGACCGCGACGTATTGACTTATCACGCACGCGATCTGGCAGCCAATCCCAACAAGGAGATTCGACTTGAGGGACACGCCGATGAGCGCGGCACTCGGGAATACAACCTGGCGCTGGGAGAACGACGAGCAGAAGGTATTCTAAATTACCTCATCGTCAATGGTGCTGCCCGATCGCAGATCGAAGTAGTAAGCTATGGCGAAGAGCGTCCAGCAGATCGGGGCACGAGCGAATCTGCCTATCAGCGCAATCGCCGAGTAGAAATTGTTATCGATTAACATCTCGACTAGTTGAAACAAAAAAGCCGAACGCAGTTCGGCTTTTTTGTGCTCGATTATAAAAGAGTAATTGTTTATAGCTTGGCTCGGAGTATCTCACCAATCTCTTTGATGGCATCCAAACCAGCCGCTATCCCGCCCGCAAAAGACACGAATGCATGTATCTGGTCTGTGTAGCAAGTATGCGTTACAGGCACACCGGATGCTGTCAAATGGTCAACAAAAGCCTGCCCCTCATCGCGTAACGGATCAAATCCCGCCGTGATAACGTATGCCGCAGGTAGCCCGGACACGTCCTGCCGCAAATACGCCAGTTCCATATCAAGACCCTGCTCCGGACTTTCCAGATAATGACTGCGAAACCAGCGCATGCCCTTTTTGGTCAGGAAGTAACCCTCTGCAAATTCATCAACAGAGGGGAAGCTCATCGATACATCAACTGACGGGTATATCAACACTTGAAAGGCAGGCATGACTGCTTGCAGTTTTTTGCAAAGTAATAAGACTCCAAGAGTCAGATTACCGCCGGCACTGTCCCCACCGATAGCTACCCTGGATGAATCGATACCAAGGCTCGCTGCGTTCTGCGCCAGCCATTGCCAGCATTCAAAGCCTTGCTGGTGAATCTGTTTGATCCTGGCCGTCGGTGCCAGAGTATATTCGACTGAAATGACCATACACTGGCTGTGGTATGCCAACTGCTGACAGACAGTATCGTATTGATCCACATTACCCAATACGAATCCACCACCATGAAAAAACAATAATGCAGGCTGCAAGTCAGCATGCTGCACAGGCCTGTATAGCCTGGCAGGCGTCGCGCCCGCATCGAGAGGAAACTGAATATCCTCTATGCTGAACAGCTCGGCTGCTGGCGGGGCAAAAGGATTGCCCCGCTCACGACGAATTGCACGCGCTTCCTCCGGCGTGCAATCTTCCAATTGCTTGAGCCGCTCGGCAGAGCGCGCGACCTTGGCAGCCATCTCTTCCAGAGCTTCGGCTCGCTCTGCATGGCCTGATATGTTAGCTGGCATGTATTTATCGCCTGTCTAGAAGAACATATTCCTGGGTTTGGCTGGCTCAAAACCTACCAACCAAATCAGGATCGTATACAACAAAAACCCGGGCACTACATAAAGTGCGATGCTCATAGTGGATTGGCCGACCAGGTCAATGGCAGTTACTGCCAGATAAATCAGCACGCCAACAACATGGGCCAGGAAATAATAATTAATGAATGGTGCGCTATTGTGATTCATCGGCCAGGGTTTACAAAAAATTATCCAGCGCAGAGCCACCAGAATACCCAAAAGGTCTGTGGGCCAGAAAAGCAATAAATTTATGTTGTGATGCAGATCCAGATGTTCAGATACAAACCAGCTTCCGAGCATTAAACTACCGTATACGCCACTAAATATTGCCGTTAACAGCCCCAATACTCCGAGCACCCTGAAACTGAATCCGGAAGCCTTAAGCCCGATACGCGAATGTGTTGCGAAATATGACATGGGAATGCGTTTCAACATCATGAAAAGCAGCAATACAGGTGCCAGCAATACTATTGAGGCGACCCGGTAACCATCAGATTCCACATAGGGCGGTGGAAATTCCATGACCACCTGAGGTTCAGATAACAAATCCAAAATCACCCCATCCTGGGCAACTTGTGACGACATGCGTTGTAAACTGTCCCGCAGTTTTAGGGGCAGAAACATCTCACCCCACTCACTTATCGGGCGATCGATATTACTATTCATGAGAATGTTTAAAGAGAATGCAATAAGGGAAGCTGATGCATAATGCGCCATTACCTGCTCACGATAGGTCGTATTGGTGATGCCTGTGTAATAAGTGGAAATTGCTCCGCCAAGCGCCTCATCAAGATAGTCCCGCACCCGGGTTGTACAATTGTCAAAGAAATACTGATACGGATAAGTGGTATTTTCTGGTTCCAGATTCCACATCAGGCGACGATAGAGGATTTCTTTCTGGGGGTTCGTAAGATTGATCTGATCTTGCCAGACAGTTCTGCGCTGCTGCCTGTAAACAGAAAATTCCTGAGCAGGCGTATGAGTTTCCAATTCGTAATTCATGATGCCTTTGAAGAAATTCCATGAAAACGCCGCTACGCCTCCGCTGGTATCAAACACACCCCAATTGAATATGGTATCCGTATTGTCATTCTCGTCATACATCCGTAACGCGGTATGACCGAAGTTATCCCAGACCATGTCACCCACATCCACAGTGATCAGGTAGAAATGCACGCGACTCATGTCGTCCGGAAGGGGGTATTCGCCTGGATCTGGCAATGGCGCCGGAGCAGCCAATGAGCTAGTGGATACAAAGCTTAGCGCACCAAAAAGCAATACCCATAGAACCCGATTAAGGATTTTGAGATGAGTGTGGATAAGGCGCATTATTGACATTCGGCAGGATCAATCTCTTCATGGATGATTGAATAACACCTAATCGTAGCAAAGAATTCCGGGCATAAAAAATCCCCACCACCTATCCGCCAACAAGTTTAGTGAGGATTCGCGGTAATCTGCCGCGTAGAAAACAGGTAATGAGGTGTGGGTCTTGCGAGAAATCCCTGTTTTTACGGCCTATCCGCCACAAAACTGAGACTACCGGGCTATGGCTGAACTGAATCTGAACGAATTTTTGACCTGAGTCCCGTGTTAGGATTAATCCAGGTAAATGTCACAGTATGGAGGTGAAACAATGCAGCAACGCGAACTTGGCCAATTGAAAGTATCAGCTCTGGGCCTGGGTTGCATGAGCATGTCGCAATCCTACGGCAAGGCTGACAGAAACGAATCCAAAAGGACACTTCATCGGGCGCTGGACCTGGGATACACATTCCTCGACACCGCTAGCCTGTATGGCCTCGGCCATAATGAAACCCTGTTGGGGGAAACTCTTGGCAGCCGACGGCATGAATTCGTACTGGCCAGCAAATGCGGCATTATTAACAAAGATGGCAAGCGTGCTGTTGACTGCTCTTCGGAAAATGTCAAAAAAACCTGCGAAGAAAGCCTCCAGCGGCTACAAACGGACACGATCGATCTTTATTATCTGCACCGCCGTGATTTCAACGTACCTATAGAAGAAAGCGTGGGGGCACTTGCCGATTTCGTCAAAGCTGGCAAAATTCGCTATATCGGCCTTTCCGAGTGCTCTTCAGAAACAATACAGCGCGCACACAAGGAACATCCCATCTGCGCGGTACAATCGGAGTACTCACTCTGGACTCGCGATCCGGAGTATAAGGTTATTGACTGCTGCAACAAACTTGGCATTGGCTTTGTGCCGTTCAGCCCTCTCGGTCGGGCGTTTCTAACTGGTAAAATCACCGACATGCAACTGCTGGAACCCGACGACATGCGGCAGACCATGCCGCGCTTTGAGGGAGACAATTTCCAACACAACTGGCAGCTTGTGCACCAACTCAAGGAAATTGCCGTAGCCAATGAATGCACCCTCGCGCAACTGGCCCTGGCGTGGGTACTGGCGCAGGACAATAACTTCGTGCCGATACCAGGTACAAAGCACGTCAAGTACGTGGAGGAAAACGCCAAGGCTGCAGATCTCAAGATTAGTGCAGAAGACTTGCAACGTGCGGAAGATATATTTGAAAGAGGCGGCGTATTAGGAGATCGTTATGCCAAATCGCATATGATTTCCCTCGATCCGGATGAATAACTGTGAACAAAAACTTAATCTTAAAACAACTATTTGATCAGACTTCGGGTACCTATACCTATCTCCTGGCCGATGCAGGAACCAGGGAAGCCATATTGCTCGATTGTGTTTATGAGCAACATGACCGCGACGCATCCCTGATCAGGGAACTGGAATTGAAACTGCTGGCCTGCGTGGAAACCCACTGCCATGCCGATCATGTGACAGGGGGATGGCTGCTCAAGCACACAACCGGATGTGATCTGATTGCAGCTCAGGAATCAAAGATAGAGCCACTCGATCGAGCGCTGCAAGAAGGCGACATAATCGAATTTGGCGAATTCTCAGTACAAGCCATCGCAACCCCGGGTCACACAGACGGCTGCATGAGCTATGTCCTGCAAGACAAGAGCATGGTATTTACCGGTGATGCATTGCTCATCAGAGGCTGTGGCCGGACTGATTTTCAACAAGGCTCCGCCAATAAACTCTACCATTCCATTAAAGACAAGCTCCTCAACCTGCCCGACAGCTGTATCGTCTATCCGGCGCATGACTACTCCGGGCGTATCTCCAGCACTATCGGCGAAGAGAAAGCACTCAACCCTCGTATTGGCGGGCACGCCAATGAGGCTGATTTTGTAGGATTCCTGGAGAATTTGAATCTGCCCCACCCCAAGCAACTGGACATTGCCGTACCGGCAAATCTTAAAGCTGGGAAACCAGAAGACGATGAATTACCCGATCAACCTGATTGGGCTCCGGTAGTCAGGACGTATAGCGGTGTATTAGAGATATCGCCACAATGGGTCGCCGCCCACAGAGATAAGGTCCATATACTGGATGTGCGGACAAAACCCGAGACTGACGAAGAAAGCGTGCGAATTGCAGATGCGCAGCTTGTGCCAATTGGCGAACTACGCAACCGACTTGATGAAATCCCTGATACCAAACCAGTGATGACCATTTGCCGATCGGGAAAACGCTCGGTTCTGGCTTACAACATCCTGCGTGATGCCGGGTATCAGCAAGTAGCGAGCATAAATGGCGGTCTTTTGCGCTGGACCACGGAAGGCTTGCCACTGAGTGATTCCTGAATTTCCCTGATCACAAAAAAGGCCGGCATTAGCCGGCCTTTTCATACGCGGAAAACTGCCTTACTGACCGTTTTCTTGCAGGCGTTGTTCTTCCATGCGCTCACCGCGTAGCGTATTCAGCATGCCATAGTTACCCTCATGGCAGGCGTATTCATACATCAGCCCGTCGACTTTGGACATTGGAATTAATGCACTGATTTTATCCGTGAAAGTACTTGGATCATCCACAGTAAACTCGTAATTCACCGTAAACGGGTCGACACGGGTGAAGCGCTCAGTGAGCACCTTGTCGTGGGCTGTTCCATAAACACTGAACGACTGGGTCAAGTCATTGAAATTGCGAGTTTCCACCACCAGCGTATCCCCATCCCAGTAACCACGAGAATCACCAGACCAGAGGCGGATATCGTCATCCAGTTGGGGCTTGCCGTTTATCGGCACGATACGCGCGTCATGAATCATTTCAGTCATGATCACAACATGATCTTTGCTCTGAATGATTTGCACGTTGTTGTTATACAGATTCGGCGTGAATGGCGGGCCCGCATTGAAACCGACGATGCAGCGCTCTGAAAGACCCCGATCTTCCGGCCCATCTTTGGCTATACCGCCAACGATCATACGCACCGGGCGTGTTCCTGGCTCATCAGGCCCCAGGCCGCCCACCTGAATAGGCACGCCCTCCACTGCGGCTGGTAGACGGCCATTTTCCGGATAAGTAATCAATGAAGTGCGACGGTTATTTTCGTGACCACCCATTTCTGTCCAGAAAGTGTTGTAACCGCCTACTCCGATATTATTGATGGCCTGCAATCCGGCCTCAGTCTGCGCAGCGATTGCTGCGATGTCTTCGTCGGTCAGGAATTCTCTATCAGCAAACTGTGCCGGTCGTTCCAGAGGCACCACTGAGCTGAAGTTCCAAACTCCCTGCAAATCGGGCTGCCCCCACATTGTGCGAGGCAACTCATCGTCTTGTGCGATGCTTATGCCGCTGACCGAAAGTAATAATGAAACAGCAATAACACGAATTTTCATTACATCCCCCTTTTATGGATTCATGTATTCGAGTACTTGAGAGCCAGTTTAAACCAAATTGGCCTGTTATAGCAGGCCAATTAACGCAGTGTCGGTGAGTTGTAAGAAATCAGCGTTGTCCACCAGCAGGTCTTTGCTTTTTTGCTGCTGCACGCAGTGCTGTGCCATAGGCCTGGTTAGCCCACTCAACCATCACTTCATTCTGCTCCATGAATTCCTCGGGTGCCTGATAGTAAGACAGGCGCATCACCTTTCCCTGTTTTTCATAGGCAAAAGGCAGCAAATCCTGCTCTTCGAAACTGGGACGGGTTGCTTCATCGGCTTTAAGATATAAAGTATTTTCGGCGATGAGACCAAACATCAGGCCTTCGAGAAATATGCCATACCCGCCAAACATGCGTTTTGAGTAAACGGGCCCAATACCTTGCATGAGATCGACAACATGGTTGGCGAATTCGGCCTTGTCCGTGATTAGTACCATGAGTTCCCTGCCTTGAGTAAAGCCGTGTTAGCAATGCTATGATAGCCAGCCTTTAAGCCAGCCTATGCTGGCCTGATTACAGCACAGAAGCGGAGAATTGCAATATGAATGGCGCTACTGCCCTCATTGAAACACTGGCCGATTGCGGCGTAGAACTTTGTATCGCCAATCCGGGCACATCTGAGATGCACCTCGTTCAGGCACTGGATTCTGTCCCACGCATCAAATCCGTACTGGCGCTATTCGAAGGTGTTGTGACCGGCGCTGCTGATGGTTACGGGCGAATGACTGGAAAACCCGCAGCGACTCTGCTCCATCTGGGGCCTGGGTTGGCCAATGGCATTGCCAACCTGCACAACGCACGTCGCGGCAACGCACCGATGATTAATATCGTTGGCAATCATCCCAACTTTCACGTCGGCTTTGATGCGCCACTGACATCAGATATTGACACACTGGCGCGCAACTTCTCCTGCTGGATCAAATCCTGCTCCACTGCAGAGACTCTGGCCCAGGATGGCGCTGATGCTTTTACCGCGAGCCTGCGCCAGAGTACTGGTTCGACTGGCCAAATTGCCACCCTGATCATGGGGGCCGATGCCGCCTGGGGAGAATCCAGGGGGCCGGTATCTCCCAATCCGCTCCCTCAACGCGCTATCGTGGATGAAATGGCAATCGAAGCAGTGGCCAGGACTCTGGGTGGCGGCAGCAAGACTATGTTATTGCTGGAGAATCACGGAGCCACAGCAGCGGCGCTGGAAGCCGCCAGCCGTATAGCGAGCAAGACCGGCTGCCGTCTCATGACCGGCACTTTCCCTGGCAGAATCGATGGTGGCCCAGGGCGCGTCAAGGTTGAGCGCCTGCCCTATTTCCCGGAGCAGATATTGCAAACACTCGAGGGGGTTGAGCAACTCATCCTCGTGGGAGGGCAGATACCCGCCAGCTTTTTTGCCTATCGGGGCGTGCCGGGTCAGTTGATACCGGAGTCCTGCCAGGTCAGTCGCCTGGCATTTATTGAAGAAGATGCAGTGAATGCCTTGCAACGCCTCGCTGAACGACTGGGTGCAGAGAATGAAGCTATTACCTGGTTTGAAAAGAAGGACATCGCAAGGCCAGAAGGAGAGCTCAACAACCAGAGCATTATCCAATCCATTGCGGCAACGATGCCCGAAGAAGTCATTGTCTGCACTGACTCTGGCGGTGGCAATGCGGCATATCCTTTCTGCCAGAATGGCGCACCTAACTCCTGGTTAAGTCTGACTGGCGGCGCAATCGGCCAGGGCGGCCCCTGCGCCACAGGAGCGGCACTCGCCTGCCCGGATCGACCCGTATTAGCATTGTTAGGTGATGGCGGCGCAGCCTATACAAACCAGAGTTTCTGGACGCAGGCAAGAGAAGGTTTGAATGTCACCACAGTAATATTCGCCAATCACTCCTACAACATTCTCAATGTTGAATACAAACGATTGGGTGTGGAGCATATGGGTGACATTGCTGCCAGCTTATTTGATATCAGCAATCCGAAAATGGATTGGGTAAAAATGGCAGATAGTTTTGGAGTGCCCGGCGCACGAGCCGACACTGCTGAGGAATTGTGCAAATTGCTCGACCAGAGCTTTGCCGAACCAGGCCCTTTCCTGATTCAGGCCAGTGGCCAATTACAACGTTAGTCCAGACTGATAGAAATATTAATCGAGTCAGCGCCGCCTAATTCGGAGCGTTTGAGACTAAGCGCTTTGCCTGTGCGAGGCAGACCCTGCGTGCGCAGGTTTTCCTGACCAAACACACCCGTACGGGAATTCTTCCATAATTTGATCAAGTCATAGCGAATCTCGCGTTGCGCAACATTCTTTAATTCTGCCTTGGTTACCGCGTCGACAATTTTGGAAGCGCGAATTCCCTCATTGGCTATCCACGCGATGCTATTGCGATCGGCATCGATCTCTGCGTTCGTAAGGGTGCGATTTGACTTTGATAAGACCTCACCATTGCCATTACGCTTGGGAATGGCGCGGTGATGCAGGGCAACTACTTCCCATCGGTTATTAAACACGGGAGAGCCTGAGCTGCCAGGTTCAGTATCGCTGGTGTACCACATGTAGGCTGCTGCTTCCGTGGCATTTTCCAGATGTAACAGATTACTGTTATGCACGAGGACAGATTTCAATCGCCCTTCAGGGTGCTGAATAATGTTTACCGAATCCCCAATACGAATCTTGCCCTGTCGCGGAATAATCGGATGATAGCCATAATCGGATAGCGGTTTGCCGCTGGCTGATGAATCTGCCACTGCCACCAAGGTATAGTCCATTGAAGCACTGGTGAGGAAAAACCGTTTGGGGTCGAGCTCAAACTGTTGCAGGGATTTTGTTGTACCTTAGCGATTGGGCTCCAGATCCAGTTCAAACTGCGTCATGCTGGCAGTCGCTTCATTGGGGATCAAATGATTATTGGTCAGCATCAAGCCGCCACCAACCAGAAATCCGGTGCCACATTCCGACTCAAACGCTACATTCACCCGCCCTACCGGAACCGCAGCCAACAACCCCGCTTCGAAGAACTCGATAGAGAGAATGTCCTTGGTGCGGCCAATAGTGCTTTCCAGCCCGTACACTACATTTTTGGAATCTGCCCTGCCCATGCTGGAGAACTGCTCAGTGAGTTCCGCTTCGCGCCGCCGAAACAGTTCACAGCGTTTCTCGCTGTCGAGTTTGGCTTGCTCCCCGTTCTTGATTCGGCTAATTGCCGTCGAGATCAATTTGCTGCGCGAATCGAAGCGCGCGAAAGTGCGCTGATAGTCTGGCTTCTGCAAAACCTCGGAAAGCGGTGATTTCTTTAACTGTGCGCGAGTTTTCTTTGCCATAGTAATATTCTGGTATAACAATGTTCGTGGGTGGCGTGATCACTGTCCACACTCTGATATCTGGAGGATACCACCATGGACGCTTTCAGTTATGAGCAGTATCTCATAATGCTGCAAGATATCGATGGATCAGGGAGTGTTACCTCAGGCCCAGTCGAAATTCTTCTGCAGACTCCCGAGCTTTTTATAAAACTCGGCGGATTGATCATCATCGCTTGCCTTGTTAGGCCACATTATTGTGATCAGCGGGATAACAATCAGAGGCACTAATAGCGTAAGAAAGGACGGGTCACGCCATTCTCCCATCCCCTCAATCAATTCATACCACCACTGCGCAAAGCCACCCGCTGTAGCGTTTTCAATTCCACCAAACAGGGTATTGAACAACCACATGATGAGGCCGCTGGCGAAGCCCAATGCCATACCCCAGAACACAGCCAGTTCAGTGGTCTTTTTCCAATAGAACACATAGCCCACTGCGATCGCTGGCGGCACCACCATGGCAAATCCAAGCAACAGGAGTTGCAGCACAGAACTGATATTGCCCAGCCAGGCAATGACTGCAGCGGCTGACCCGTATACTACGGTGACGATCTTATACGCACGCAGCCGGGTATCGCTGTCGAAGTTTTTCGAACCGGGCACCCAGTCGTTAACAAACATTGTAGCGCTGGCCAGGAGAATCGGTGCCCCGGAGGAAATTACCGCGGCGAGTACTGCAGCAAGTGCAATACCACCAAGTATTGGTCCGGTGTCCAGAGCCAGTTGGGCAATATTAAGGTAACTGCTCAGCCCACTTTCAGCGCCATAGGATGCCATGGTGAGAATTCCAATGAAGCCGGCGACGAGTGGCATTAGCGCTGCCACACACCCGGCCAGGAAGAAGCCAGGAATGAGGTAATCCTGTCTGGCCGCCGAACTGGCATAGTTGGCATACACCGAGGCGGCCGGGGTATGAATAGTCGCAGATATAAACAATGCGATGATCGTGGCCCAACCAATACCGGTGAATGACCACCAGCTCATGGGATCCTTGTTGGACTCTGCCAGTCGCGCATCGGCCTGGCTCACCACCGCGTCCCAGCCACCAAGGTTTTGCATGGCGATATAGCCCACAATCAGCAAGCCGAAAATAATCACCGCACAATGCACAACGTTGGCAACAGCGGTTCCTTTCAATCCGCCGGTCACAGTAAAAAGTATGATCAAAGCGCCACCGATCAGCACTCCAACCGCAAATGGCAACCCGGTTACTCCGCTGACAATGGAACCAATAACATAGGGTTCGATAATGTTAATCACCAGATACTCGGCCTGGACACACAAACTGGTAAGCCATTGACATCGGTATGAACCAAAACGGTGATCGAACACCTGGCCAACACTAACCACGCGTAACTTGCGATAGGGAATTGCGAAGAACAGGCCCACCAGAAACAGCGCAGCAAAAGAATTGACGGCATACCACAGATGCCCAACCCCTTCGGCTATAACGTCACCCGCAACACCATAGGTACCTGCTCCACCAATGCGGGTTCCTGCTACACCGGCCGCCAGCATGAAAATCCCCAGCGTACCGCCCCCGATGGCCCAATCAGAGGCACTACTGTTACTGCGATTCAGGTAGATGCCCACCCCGACGAAGAAAGCCAGATAGATGACGATGACGATAGCCGAAATGCTCATGCACAACTCCTGCCAATATTATTTTTCTGTTCTAACAATGTGTTTTTTTGGCAAAGTGCTGTTCCACCAGTGTGGCATGACAGGGCACACCTGATACGGCATCGCTACTAACTAATTGCCGCTCCACATTGCGTAATGTTCGGGCATACTACACCAGGAACAGGCAAAACACATCCAGACCACAGGGCTGAATTCAATGCAATTCGATACGCTGCTATTCGACCTCGACGGAACGCTTAGCGATCCGCTGCAGGGCATCCATCGCTGCCTCAACTATGCGTTGACAAGTTTTGATTTACCCCCGCGCAGTGAAGCCGAAGTAATGCCTTATATTGGACCGCCCCTGGAAGTTGCACTGAGTGAACTGTCTGGCTGGTCTGAAGAACAGAAAATTCTGCAGTTAATCAAAACCTATCGCGAACGTTATGCCGCATTGGGATACGCCGAAAATGTGCGTTATCCAGGCATCAAGGAAGCACTTGAAAACCTGCAAGCCACCGGATTCAGGATGGGAGTCTGCACCTCGAAATATGAAAAATTTGCGATAAAGGTGCTGGAGAATTTTGAACTGACCAGGTTTTTCGAATTTGTCAGTGGCGGAGATTACAATGTGCGTAAGCATGATCAGATTGCCGGATTATTGCAGGATGGAATAATCGGTGAATCAAGCCTGATGATTGGCGACCGCTCAATAGATTTACTCGCAGCTCATTCCAACGGCATTAATGCCGCCGGTGTTTTGTGGGGATATGGATCACGCGAGGAATTGGAGTCAGAGCGACCACAATTCATCTTCGACACTATCAAAAGCATGGAACTGGCCCTGACAGGCAAATAATTATTTCTTCATGTTAATGCGCTTGATTACTGCACTGGCGACCAGAACTACCTGGTCATCAACCTTGAGGTCGCAACGAGTAAACACTATCGAACCGCCTCTGCGTATTACTTCGCATTCACCTTTCACGATAGCACCCGTGAATGCGGGTGCAGTGAATTCACAATTGAGACTGACCGTTGCGACACTTTCACTGGTTCCAGCATTGGCACCAAGACACAGCGTGTAGTCAGCAAATGTCATCAGGATACCGCCATGCACTGAATCATGGGCATTACAGTGTCTGGCTTCTACGCGAAAAGCAGTGCGCGGTGAATCGCCATCCATGTAGAAAAAGAAAGGGCCAATCGCATCTTCTGCCTTGTCTCCTACCCAATGGCGATAGCCAGTCGGAATTCCATAGTTTGCTGGATCAAATTCACTCATAGCTGCTTCAGTCGTCGTCATCATCTGGTACGACAATATCAACAGCAGCGCCCGCCACCTTGAACGGCACTTTGACCACTTCGATTGTCGTGTCGACTGCCGCACCGACAATAGTTCCAACGCAGGATTGCAGCTGCAGTGAGAGCACCAGCATCAACAGACAACGCATTATAAAAAATTTCATAGTTTTAACTGCCAGTATCCTACATCGAGATACTCATTAAATTTAAAGCCGACTTCCGAGAAGTCGCCCACATGCTCAAAACCGAAAGCCTCATGCAGGCCTATACTGGCATCATTGGGCAGGGAGATGCCAGCTATCAACAAGTGTATCGGCGTTTCCCGCAAGACATCCAGCAGCGCCGCAAGCAGCCGTTTGCCGTGCCCATGCCCGATTGCCGACTGATCCAGGTAAATCGATACCTCCCGAACAAATCGATAGGCTGAGCGATCTTTCCAGCGCGCTGCACAGGCGTAGCGCTGAACTACATTATCAATTTCCAGCACCAGCCAGAGTCGGGTTGCATCCTCAATACAGATTCTTTCGCGCATGACTGCAGCATCAATCAAAGATTCTTCGAAAGTTATTGCTGTGTGCTCTATATACCAGTTGTAGATTCTGGCGATCGCCTCGGCATCTTCGAATGTTGCTGCCCTGATAAGATGTCCATCTTTCATTCTGGCTTCCATAACTAGCGCTCACGTTTCGCGATTGGTAACACACGTTCAATGCCACTGCCCGTTTCTACCATTTCCTGGAATTCAGCCGCCAGAGGTGCACCTTTTTCCAGCATCGTACACCAGTACTCCAGACGTGCTTCTTCGCTCATGTGCAGAAAGTCACTACGTTCAGAAATCTTGCCGCGGGGCAGTGTGGCAACAAACTCTTTCGATGGCGTAACCAGAACTACATTATCCAGATGTGACTCTGGCACGCGACGCCAACGTAACTTCTTGTCAAACCAGCCTGGTATCAGCAATGGTGAAAAGTGTGGATACAAAACCAGGCCATCAAATCGGGAAAAATCCAGGTCAAAATGGTAATCCGTAATACCCCCGTCAAGATACAACCCAGGTGCTGCACCTGAAATATCTCTAACTCCACGCAAGACGAAGGGTATTGAGCCTGTTGCAAGCAAGGCCTCAAATACATTCGATTCTGTTAACTTTACGAAGCGAGTATCCAGATCATCCAATCCCGCGAATGGTGATTCACCATCGAGATTGGTGAAGATAGTGCGCTGATAAAAATTCGAAAGTGACTTGCGAGATACGGCATTCAACACGGCGCTTGTGGACAGCGCAGCTCCTTGCAAATACTTATGCCTGGACGAACCCAGTCCTTTGCAGCGCGCGGTGACAATGTGTACTTTGATTTTTTCATTAGTAGCGATTTGCCGGCATCCCGATTCACCCAGCGTTTTGTGCAACATGCCCTCAACTTTGAGTGTGATTTCATCCACGGTGGGCTTGGGTGAATAGTGCTCTCCCGCATATGCCTGCGCTAATGTAGTAATGGTATCGACAGGGTTTGCAGTCGCCAGACAGGCCAATCGCCAGGCCCCAGCCGAAGAGCCAATGGTCATCAGCGGCTCCCGGCGTGACTGGAAGAAATCACCGAACAGATACTTGTCCAGCTCAAACAGGATAAACCACTTCGGGCCTCCTGAGGCGCCGGCCATGGCTGCATACTGGTCCGCATGCAGACCTTCTTCACGAATGCGGCGCAATGCGCGGGGACCTGCATAGACTTTAAGGGCTGTCATACTCTGAGGATGATATAATCGCTGAGCTTTATCCTCCAGTGCCCCAACGCGCCAATAGACACACCAAGAGATCTTTTCACAACATGTTGCAATCCAGGTTAAATGATCGCAAGACATTGCTGTACTTACTGGCCATAGGCAACACAATCGCGTTTGCCACCTGGCAAGTCTTGCTCAATAATTTTGCCGTGGAGCGCGCCGCATTCACAGGAGAGGAAATAGGCGTATTGCAGAGCCTGCGCGAAATTCCAGGGTTTCTGGCGTTCACTGCTGTGCTGTTACTGCTCTACATCAGGCAGCAGAGTTTTGCCATTCTGTCTTTGATCACACTGGGAATCGGTACAGCCATTACTGCATTCTATCCCTCTGCCTTATGGCTGTATTTCACTACGGTGGTCATGTCCATCGGCTTTCATTACCTTGAGACGCTGCATAACTCGCTCTCACTACAATGGCTGAGCAAAGAGGAAGCACCCTCCATCCTCGGCCGCATATTGAGTGTGCGCGCTTTCTGCAACCTGACTGTCCTGGGGGCTCTCTACCTGGCACTGATCTATCTACCGGTGAATTATTCGCTTATCTATATGTTGGCGGGTGGCACCGCGGTGGCTATCGGCATATTTTGCTTCACTGCCATACCGCATTTCGAAGATGCCGTAGTACAGAAGAAGGAATTGTTTCTGCGCAAGCGCTACTGGCTGTATTACGTGCTGACCTTTCTCGCTGGCGCAAGGCGACAGATCTTCGTTGTATTTGCCGGTTTCCTGCTAGTGGAAAAATTTGGCTTTCCAATAGAGAACGTGGTTCTGCTTACGCTGGTCAATGCTGCACTGACTTTCTGGCTGGCACCAAAAATTGGTCGCTTGATCAGTTATATCGGGGAACGCCGGGCACTCACACTGGAGTATGTAGGCCTGATTATCGTATTCGTAAGCTATGCGTTTGTAGACAGTGTTGCGGTCGCAGTGGCCCTGTATTTACTGGATCACCTGTTTTTCGCCATGGCGATCGCAATCAAGACGTACTTTCAGAAGATTGCAGATCCGGCTGATATAGCTGCCACCTCATCAATCAGTTTCACGATCAACCACATCGCAGCAGTAGTATTGCCGGCCCTGCTCGGCCTGGTGTGGGTCATCAACTACAGCGCCGTGTTTCTGGTTGGCGCAGCAATCGCCTGTGCCTCATTAGTTCTTTCGCAGCTGATCCCCGACCGACCGCGGCCCGAATGCGAGACCAGGTTGAACCTCAACCTGGCCCCTTAACATTCCTGCTGGTCTAGTCGCGAAACGTCACAGTAAAACTGACAGGCACGGCTCGGCTGATGCTGGGCAGCCCCGCCACTTCGCGTAACGCTTCGACCCCGTCGAGCAAGCCAAAACTCTCTGCAGTCACAATCACTGGCTTTAGCGTACTGGCGATAACTCCATCACTGGTGCGTAGCAACATAAGCTGGGCCGTATAGGAATTGCTGTCTCCACGCATACTGAGATCAAACATAACTTCCTGCATCAAGGATTCACCGGGCATCATTGCTGTCAGTTCCGAGATATCCACCTGCGCACTCACGGCAGCCTCTGGAAACAGATTGGTCTCGAATAGCAGATTCTGCATGCGCTCATCACGGATAGGAATCAGCGTGTTTACGCTCGCAAGCTCGATAGTGACTGACAATGCGCCAGTGGCACCCAGGCTGCCTGACAGCACATCGAAAGTATGTACCTCCGCTACATGTTCAGCCTTGGTAGTTACAAAACTCAACTGTGAAGCGGCATTGTCCAACGCCCATTGTGCCTGGGCAGTAGTAGCGCCCAACAATGGCAGTGTGAGAAGCACAGTGAATAATACTGATTTCAATTTCATGGTTTGCCTCGCGATTAATGACTACAATTACAATTCTTCAAGCTTACCGCAAATTGGACAAAAGACGGAGTGCTAACGGCAGGTCTACCGCTACATCTGACTCCCTGTAGCTTGGGTCTGTCGATAAGTAGCGCTAGAATCATGATTACAACCTCGAGCAGCCCGGTATGCCTTTACAAATCCCGATAATCGACGTCAGCAATGGCTATATCGCACCGTCCACTGTGGCGAAGCTGCGAGATGCCTGTGAAAACTGGGGTTTCTTCCAGATTACTGGCCATGGTATCGAACCCTTGCTACGCGACAGCCTGTTTGCGGTCATGAGAGAGTTCTTTGCCTTGCCAGTCGAAACCAAACAAAGTCTGTTGCGTGGGGAGAATAACTTCTGGGGATATTACGATCGTGAGTTGACAAAAAACCGTATCGACCAAAAGGAAATATTTGATATTGATGCCAATATTGACAATCTGCTCGGCCACCGCGTAACAGGGCACACAGTGCCATGGCCGGAACAATTGCCAGATCTGCGCCGCTTCGTTACCAAGTGGCTGAGGCAGATGGAGAATATAAGCCAGAATCTCCTGGGTGCAATTTGTCAGTCTCTGGGGGAGTCATCGGATACGCTGAATCCGTTTTTCCTGCGGGACCATAGCAGCTTTTTGCGACTCAACTATTACCCACCCGCACCAGCGCGTCAGAAAAATCAAAAGGTACCTTCCAATAACGGTGAGTTGGGTATTCATCCGCACACTGACGCCGGCGCACTGACAGTATTGCTGCAAGATTCGGTAGCAGGATTGCAGGTAATAAAAGATGGCACATGGCACACCGTAGAACCTGTTGAGGATAGCTTGATTATCAATATCGGGGATATGGTACAGATATGGTCAAATGATCGCTTCCAGGCACCTGAGCATCGTGTGCTCGCAAGCGGCTCAGTGCCACGCTATAGTGCACCTTACTTTTTTAATCCATCCTACGAAACAGTGTGCTCTCCCCTGGTCAAGAACAAGGAGATGAGCAGATACCGGCCGGTACCCTGGTCCGAGTTTCGCGAAGGTCGCGCCGCCGGCGATTACGCCAATCTAGGAGAAGAGATCCAGATTGCAAGATATCGGCTCTGAGGGAAACCCGGTGCCGTTCGGCACACCGATCGCAATTTACAACAAATAATGAAATCAGTTGTCAACAGTCCCAAGGTAAAGCACCTGGTCCTTATTGGTGGTGGTCACAGCCACTTGGCTGTGTTGCGCAGGCTGGCCATGAAGCCCGTTGCCGGGCTTGCGCTTACCCTGATCAGTCGCGAGGTTAACACGCCCTATTCGGGTTCCTTGCCTGGTCATATCGTTGGCACCTATGATCTCGATGAGATTCATATCGATCTTCACCCTTTGGCCCGATTCGCTGGTGCCCGGCTCATTCAGGCCGACGTGGAACAAATCGACCTGGTGTCTCGCACTATACAACTACCTGAACGACCAGACATTGGATTCGACTTGCTGTCACTTAACATCGGCTCCAGTCCCGATGATCAAGCTATTGCAGGTGCTGACAAGTATGCGCTGGGAATCAAACCGATAGCTAATTTTCTGCAGCAGTGGCAGAAGCTGCGTAACCGCATCATCAAACACCTTGGCGAAAAAGACGAGAAGTTTACATTGGCCGTGGTGGGTGGAGGGCCTGCCAGCATCGAGTTTGCCCTGGCAGCACAGCAGAGCATCTCAGATGCATGCAAGTCAGACCCCAGCCCACTGCAGCGACTTGCCATCGTGTTGCTTACTGCCGACCAAACCATCCTGGGAACACATAATGTCAAGGTCCAGCAATTCATGATGGCAGAGTTACAGCGTCGTGGTATTGAAGTGCGCACTGGATTCAAGGTCACGCGATTTCGCAAAGAAAAAATAGAAAGCGAAGAACAGGAACCCCTGCCTACTGATGCCAGTGTTTTTGCTACCGGAGCCAGCATCCCTGCCTGGCCACGCGATTGCGGTCTGGCCATCTCCAATGATGGCTTTATTGAAGTCAATACTCATCTGCAATCCACGAGTCACGACTATGTGTTTTGTGCCGGCGACGCCGCCAGCATTGTTGGTCACCCACGACCAAAGTCAGGCGTCTATGCGGTACGCCATGGCAAGCCCCTGGCAGAGAATTTGGTGCGCTATGCGTTGGGTAAACGACTACGAAAGTATATCCCTCAACGCAATGCCCTTGCCCTGATGAATCTGGCAAACGGCAGCGCCCTCGCTTCACGTAATTCAATATGCCTGCACGGAACATGGGTCGGACGGCTCAAACACCAAATTGATAGTGCCTTTCTGAACAAATATTCACGCTTCCCCGCCCCCGAAAACGAAGATCTGGTGGCAGAAGGACTTGCAGATGCAGATACTCGCAATGAACTGAAAAATCACGCAATGCGATGTGCGGGTTGTGCCGCCAAACTATCCTCTGACACCCTTGAACATGTGTTAGGAACTCTGCCAAGAGTGACAAAAGATGATGTGCTGAATTCGCCGACATCGGTTGAAGACGCCAGCATCATTCGCATAAATGAAAACCGCTTACTGATACAAAGCATCGACCAGGTGAAGGCTTTCATAGATGACCCATGGATATTCGCCCGGATAGCCACCAATCACTGTCTGAGTGATCTACATGCAATGGGTGCGATTCCACACTCAGCGCTGGCCGTCGTGGGTTTGCCATATGCCGCCAAGCATTTGGCGCGCGCGCAACTCACAGAACTTATGGAAGGCTGCAGTCGCGAGTTGTTGGCTGCCGATTGCGCCCTGACCGGCGGACACACAGCCGAAACCTCGGAACTATTGTTTGGCCTGTGCGTGAATGGTTTCGTCGCGCCAGAGAAACTATTGCGCAAACAGGGTTTACGAGTTGGAGATGTACTTATCCTCACAAAACCACTTGGTACCGGCTGCCTGCTGGCAGCCGATATGCGTTATCAAGCTAGCCATCGCTGGATCGAGAAGGCTATCGGACATATGCTGCAGTCCAATCAGGCTGCCGTTTCTATTCTGCAAGAAAGCCAGGCCAGCGCTTGCACAGATATCACCGGCTTTGGTCTGGCCGGACACTTGCTGGAAATGCTGAGCGGCCAAAATCTCAGCGCCGAACTGGTATTGAGCGATATCTCCGCCATGAATGGTGCACTGCAGTGCCTGCAAAAAGGGGTATTCAGCAGCCTGCACAAATCCAATAGCAATATTGCCTCACAGGTATTTAACAACGAAGCATTTCTGTCCGATCCGCATTATCAATTGTTGTTTGACCCACAGACCTCAGGTGGGTTGCTGGCCGGCGTACCTGCAGACCAGGCAGATGACTGCTTGCACAAACTACACGAGGCAGGATTTGGGTCGGCAGTAAGCATTGGTCAAATTTGCGATGGCGGCAGCACGCCTGGCTGTCTGGTACTGAAGTAACACTCTGGAAGTCAACGCGACGCTACGATATAGTCCAGCCATCGTTCGATGACTCAGGACATATTGATGAAACTTCCACAAAATCTGCTTGTACTCTTGCTTACTATACTGGCTACGGGGCATTTCGCAGATTTCGCCAGCGCCCAGGATGGTGCCAGCGGAATTATTGAGCGCTACGGCAATCTGGATATCGAACGCACTGGCCCAACGATCGATCGGGAACTGGCGCAAAAAATGCTGCGGCGTGGCAATACCTACAGCAATCTGGAACGCTACGAAGAAGCCATAGAAGAATATCGCAAGGCCTTGAGCGCTGACCCCAATCAGATCGAGGCACTGCGCAATCTTGCCAACACCTACTATTTTCTGGAGCGCTACAGCGAAGCGAAACCACTACTGGCTCGTTACATTGCGTTGCAAACCAATGTGTCAGCGGCTCTGATTGCTGCGGTATCTACACTGGGGCAGTTGGAGCGGCAGGATGAAAACTTCGAACAATCTATTGTGTATGATCTGCGGGCGATTGAACTGGATCCCGACAACGACTCCCAGGTGCATGTAATGGCCAACACGTATAACAACGCGGGCCATGCTGACAAGGCTATCCAGATTTATGGCAAGGCTATCGAAGTCGCGCCAGGCAATGCTTTCTTTGATCGAAGTCTGGGGCGCATCCTGGAACAGGAAGGCCATCTGGCTGACGCGCTGGCAGCATACCAATCGGCCGCTGCCAAGAATCCGGATTCGCAGTTCTATACTGATCTGGTCGAGAGCACGCAAAGACGTCTGGAGCAATAGTATCCCGCCCATCAAACTTTACGGCCGGGCAACATGATGAGATAACTACTGGTTCTGCAGAGCTGCCCGCCGCTCATCAAAATCCAGTTGCGCCAGCGACTTTACTGCCTCGTAGAATGCCGTCAGGTCGCCATCAGCCTTGATCAGCATCTCATTAAAGGCCGGCACCAGATCGTTATATGATCCCACTGTAGAGAGCTGGGCATTATTGAGTGAGCGCGAAAACCAGCTGTCATAACCAGTGTAACCGCCCCAGGACAATTTAAGCACCTCAAAAGTTGCGCGCATTTCCAGTTGCAATGCTGCCTTGCTCTTTCGCATTTGCTCAATGTCGAGATCGCTGTGATAAAGCGCCTCGAACTGCTCACGGCACCGGGTAACCAGTTCAATAAACTGTTGCTGTTGCCTGATGGAAGCATCGGCCTGCGCCTGTGCAGCAGCATCCCCCTGGTAAGCAAACCAGCGTCTCAGCCCTTCCCTTTCGACTGCTGTAGCAAAACTTTCATTAAAAGTAGTGTCATCCGGTACGTAGGCAACCTGGTGCGCCAGTTCATGAAAGATCAATCCCGCCAACTGGTACGGTGATCTGTCGAGAATCGTACTCAATAGCGAATCTTCAAACCAGCCCAGTGTTGAATAGGCATCAACTCCGCCAGTGTAGACATCATATCCTTCTGCCTCCAACTGCTGCGCAAAGCGTATCGCCTGTTGTTCCGAAAAATAGCCCCGGTAGCTCACGCATCCGGCGACGGGATAACACCAATTTACCGGATCAATGGAAAATTCAGGTGCTGCGAATACATTCCACACTACATATTCACGCTCCAGGTCGACATAGGTTGAATAATTATCGCCAGCAGGTAGCGCCAACTCTTGTTCGGCAAATTGTCTGATAGCCAGTGTAAGTTCCAGAGTAGCACGCAGATCAGAATCGAGCGTCTCATCCGCTAACAGCCGCTCAATATTCTGACGTGCTGTCAGAATAGCGATCTGACCTCTCGCGGCCTGACTGTAGTAAGAAACGGTTTCACAGGAAATGAGCAATACGGAAATAAATACCAGTATCAAGCACTGCAATCCACGCCTGAACTGCACGGGCAATCGCATCACGATTGGCCCTGCAATGTCACCTGCAGCGTTCGACCCCCGGCCTGGTCGCGATGCTCACCCAGGTACAGACCCTGCCAGGTGCCCAGCAGGAGCCGACCGTTCTGGACCGGTAGAGTGAGTTCCACTCCAAGCAGTCCGGATTTGATGTGGGCGGGCATATCATCAGGCCCCTCGCAGGTGTGCTCATAATACGGCGCGTTCTCCGGTGCCAGGATATTCATCTGGGATTCCATGTCACGACGTACCGAGCTATCGGCATTTTCGTTAATGCTCAGAGAAGCTGAGGTATGTTGCAGGAAAAAATGTGCAAGTCCGATTTGCAAATCCGCCAGCTCCGGAAGCTGAGACAGCACTTCGTCAGTTATAAGATGGAAGCCGCGCGACTTTGCGCCAAGTTGAATCTGCTTCTGCACCCACATTATTCGACAAGTTCAATTTCAAAGAGGTTTGCCCAGTGTTTGCCGGTGACGAAAAGGCGTTGTTCGTTAGCGTCCCAGGCGATGCCATTAAGTACTGCCTCATTACTGCCAAGCCGGGTATTTGAAGACAGACCGGTGAGATCAATCACTGAAGTGACCTTCCCGGTTTGCGGATCGATACGGACGATGAAGTCGGTTTGCCAGACGTTGGCCCAAATCTCACCATCGATATATTCCAGTTCATTAAGTTGCGCGACCGGATTGCCATTAATCGTAACTGTAATGGCCCGCTTGCGTGAAAAGTTTTCCGGATCGATGAATTGCAGTTCCGCACTACCATCACTCAGAATCAGTGATTCCCCATCATAGGCCAGTCCCCAGCCTTCAGTGGCATTGTAGTGCGTAGCCAGCTGTTCAAAACTGATTTTGTCGTAAACAAATACCATATTCGATTGCCAGGTCAACTGAAATATCCAGTCATTGACTATCTCAATGCCTTCACCAAAATAACGGCTCGGAAGTGACTTGCTCTGCAATACTTCACCGTCAACAAGATTAATTTTGCTCAGCGACGAGAGACCACGTTTGCCCGTGCCTTCATAGAGATAGCCATCATGAAAAAAGAGGCCTTGGGTGAATGCGTTGATGTCATGGGGATAAGTATTGACGATACGATAGCCAACCCGCATCACCTCTTCCTGAGAATAGGCAGGAGTAAACTGCAGCAGAAATGCCAATAAGACCAGCGCAGCGCGGCTCGCCTTATTCATGATCTTTACTGCTGTTATAGTATGAGACATGTGACACTCTCGGTCAGGGCTCGTATATTCAGGGTTACGACCAAGCCCATACATATTCACTATTTAATGGAGGCAGCAATGTCTGAAGATTGCCTGTTCTGTAAAATTATCTCAGGGGATGTACCCTCTAACAAGGTGTATTCCGACGCAGAGGTGTATGCGTTTCATGACATCTCACCAGCCGCACCCACACATATTCTGATTATTCCTCGTAAACACCTTACTTCTATTGCACATGCTAACGAACAAGACGAGGCTCTGCTCGGACATTTACTGCTAAAGGCTAATGAAATCGCCGAAGCGCAGGGTCTGGGCGACGAGGGTTTTCGTTACATTATAAATACGGGAGATCGTGGCGGGCAAACAGTCCACCATTTGCATTTGCATATCCTGGGTGGCCGCCAGATGACCTGGCCGCCTGGCTAAAGATCGCCTGATTGACTCAGCAACGAAGCGATCCCTTGCGGACTGGCCGCAACTACCCCTTTTTCAGTGATAATACCTGTGACCAGGCGCGCGGGAGTGACATCGAATCCGATGTTGTAAACATCGACATTATCAGGCGCCAGTTGCACTCTGCTTACTTCACCTCGCTCGTTGCGGCCTGTTATATGTGTCACTTCCTCATCATCGCGCACTTCAATGGGAATATTGCCTGCATCATCCAGTTCGAAGTCAATCGTCGAAAGGGGTAAGGCGGCATAAAAAGGTATGGCATTATCGAATGCTGCCAGTGCTTTTAAATATGTGCCTATTTTATTGCAGACATCGCCTTGACTCGTCGTACGGTCACTACCCACCAAGCAGACATCCACCTGACCTTTTTGCATCAGGTGACCTCCGGCATTATCGACGATCAATGTGTGCGCGATGCCATGTTGTTGCAACTCCCAACAGGTAAGTGACGCGCCCTGGTTGCGCGGGCGGGTTTCATCAACCCAAACGTGCAGCGGAATTCCCCGAGCTGCCAATTTATACACCACCGATAGCGCCGTGCCCCAGGCGACTGTTGCCAAAGCACCGGCATTGCAATGGGTGAGGATATTGAAAACGCAGTCCCGCTTTCCCGCATTAAAAATCTTTTCGAGTTCATCGGCACCAGCCTCTCCGATTGCTTCGCACACCGTGATATCTTCTTTCTCCATCAGTTGCGCCAGTTCCAACGCCTTGCCAGCACGCTGCTCCAGCGCCACAGGATCCAGCGCATTGCGAGCGCGCTCCAATGCCCAGATGAGATTAACTGCGGTGGGACGTGTTGCACGTAATTGCAGCAATGCCGAATCGAGCGCAGCAGGCGCTTCGCGCATTGCCAGATAAACGCCGTACACAGCCGTCACTCCGATCAACGGTGCTCCCCTGACCTGCATGCTGCTGATGGCATGGCAGGCGTCTGCCAGCGTTTCCAGCGCGAGAACTTCAAGCCTGTGAGGTAATAGAGTCTGATCAATGATGCACACCTGACGCACGGTGGTGTCATACCAGATACTCTGGGGGGGAGGGGCAAGCTCAGTCATTGTCTAGCTACACCTAATTTGTGTCAGATGACGCGCTCGTTACCACCATCAACCGGTAACTGAGCGCCAGTGGTTTTAGCGAGTGAGTTACCAGCCAAAGTGCTGATCGTCCTGGCCACGTCCGCAGAGGTTACTTCGGTTTGCAACACATTAGCGGTTTTGTATTCCTCGACACTTAATCCATACCGGGCAGCGCGCTCTGCCAGCACGGAATCGGTCCACAATTCTGTATCGTAGACTGCATTGGGGTGCACTACATTAACCCGAATACCATCAGCACCCCACTCCATGGCAGTAACGCGAGCCAATTGGGTAAGGCCGGCTTTCGCCGCTGAATAGGCTGCTGCACCGGGTCCGGGAGCTGGTACGTTTTTGGATGCCACAATGACAACAGCCGGATCGAATCCATTTATAAGATAGGGCAAACTGGCCCGCAACACGCGCATATGTGAATTCAGATTGAGTTCCATGGAGTGGTCCCAGGTGGCATCTGTAATTTCACCCACAGACTCACTGGGCGGGAACAGACCCGCGTTACTAACCAGTACATCAATGCCACCGAAGTGCAAAACACCCTGCTGCAAACAATGCTCCAGCGCAGTACGGTCAGTTACATCACACTCCAGCGCCAGTACCGCAGCATCTTCGAAACTGTCAGCGAAGCCTCGCTTAATGTCCAGGGCAATTACGACGGCTCCTTTACTGGTAAATTCCGCCACGCAGGCGCGCCCAATACCGGCGGCCGCACCCGTCACGAGCACCACCTGCCCTTCAAATTCAGCGCGACTGGCACCAGATTGCAACTTGGCCTGTTCAAGTTCCCAGTATTCCACCTCGAATAACTGTTCCCGGGGCAGAGCCTGCCAGCCATCAATGGCCTCGCCCCACTGGATCGCCCTGACAGTATGTCTTGTAATATCTGCGACGATCTTCAAACGCTTCAGATTCCCCGCCAGGTATACCATGCCGCGATTGCGCCAGACACCATAACGCGGCATCGCATCGAGGCAGCGCAACGAGCCATCATCGTAGGCAGCAAAATAGGCTTCATAGTCCTGCTCAAATTGCTGCAAGCCCGGCAAGGGATCATCATCAAAGATAGCCGCGAAGGCCTTGGCATGAATTGTATGGTCAGGAGTGAGTGGACCGCGTGTTGCGAGATCTGCACAGTTATCGAGGCTGGCAAAGCCGGTCGCCAGGGGCGCGTGATCCAGGCGCACAAGCACTGGCGCGCCGAACTTCGAGCCCGCAGCCTTGCGCAGGGCAGCTAACGATTTGGCAGTTTCCACATCGGGGACATAATCAGCCGTATTGATTGCAGTAACGCAACCGGCTGATTCAAGGTGCGCCTCGGCCAGACTAACCAGTTCAATCATATTGTTGTAACTGGTCTGCGCTTCTGCAGCGAAAGTAAAGATACCGTGGTGCATGAGCACTATGCCCTTGATGCTGGCCCAGTCCAGATTGCGGGTCGCTTCAGCCACCTGCCGGGCCAGAATAAAGCCGGGCATAATATAGGGCAGGATCAAAACCTGGTCCCCATATATCTCGCGCAGGCGCTTCTCGCCATTTGGTGTATTACTTATTGCTACGACTGCGTCTGCATGAGAGTGATCGACAAAACGATGGGGAATAAGCGCGTGCAGAATGGCTTCGACCGAAGGTGTTGGAGCCGTAGGATCCATGAGCGCCAGTCGCAACTGTCGCATCATTTCACTGTCGCTGAGTTTTTCCAGATTACCCAGTCGTTGCAAATATTCGAGGTCCACTGGCGGGAAACCCGACGCTTCAATGGTGCGCAAGTCCCAGCCAGAGCCTTTGATGTAAAGCACATCTATTTCCCTGTCGAAGACATCACGCGCACTGCCCTTGACTGAAGTATTGCCGCCACCGTGCAATACCAGATCTTCCTCTGCACCAAGCAACCGCGAAGTATAAACTCGCAGCCCTACTGGCTCCTGCGCTGCATAGCTCGCGGCATCTTTATCATTCCAGCGATTCTTCATAGTGAGGGAAATTCTATCACGCGTAGTCTTGTCAGCAGACCGTTTGTCATACCCCAAATAAAAAACGCACTGCCCGAAAGCAGTGCGTTTTTAAATAAGAGCAAAAATCTTGCTAGTTAGGTTCAACAATAGAAATATTGAACATACTCGCTTGTCGGGCCGCATCCATAATCAGCACAAGCGTACCGACATCAGAATCAGGATCTGGCTGAATAATCACCGAAGCTGAGGGGTTTTCTGCCTTCAACTGGTCGATGTTCGAGCGAATCTGCGTCTCGATGATCGGACGCGGGTTGCCGTTCAGAATAATTTCGTTGTTTGGTCCAATCTCAAACAGAATATTGCGGTCTTCTTCATCTTGTGGCGGAGGTGGCTCATTATTATTCTCGCTACTCGCGGCACTGATGGCAGTTTCTGACAGAAATGTTGCGGTGACAACGAAGAAGATCAGTAATATGAACACCACGTCCAGCATGGGCGTTAAGTCAATCTTGGCGTCATCAACCTTCTTCTTACCTGCGATTTTTTTCATTCTTATGTCCTGAAGCTATGTATATCTCAAGAATCAGAAGAGTATATCAGCCGCCCGATTGGAAGCAATAGAGAATCACCTGCTCAATCTGGCCCGAGACCGCCCAGTTACTGGCCCCTAAACGCCAGAGGGAGGCTACGCCTCCCTCTGTGCTTAAACAATGATTTAACCTGCAGGCACCACCTTGCCTGATAGGCAATACCACGTATTTCGTTATGCTTTCTTCTTTAACGAATTGATGGAGAATTTATATAACTCCTTCAACTGGCGCGAATTTTTGCCATCGCGTGAATTTACGCGGATACCGTGCAGGGTATTCATCAACATTTCTGTTGCAAATTCCGCGCTCACGCCCTTTTTCACCTGGCCGCTCTTATGTGCATTTTTCAATCGCGCCAGCAATGCCTTGCGAATACCGGCCAGAGAGCCTCTGACAACTTTTTTCATTTCGCGGTCATAATTAATGCTTTCACACAGGGAATTAACAAGCAGGCAACCCATGCTGCGATGTTTGTTGGTCACTTCAGCCACAGTTGCGTCGAAATACTTAACAACTGCATCCCAGTCAGACAGCTTGTCATTTTTCAGAGTAGCAGAGATCTGGGCGTCAAGGAGCAGGTTGTATTGATCCACGCAGGACTTGAAGAAAGTGTCCTTGTCACCGAAAGAGTTATACAGGGTACCGCGATTGATACCTGTGCAATCAAGCAATTTTTGCACTGAACTGGCTTCGTAGCCTTCTTTCCAGAACTGCTCCATCGCATTTGTCAGTACTTCATGTTCATCAAACTCAACAGGACGTGCCATATATCAATTCAATCCTTTATTAGAAACGTTTAAAAAAAAATTCACTGCGCGGCAGTGAATTTTTGACCTCAATTTTTGAAGCGCGCTATTGTATTACAGGCTAACCCGTTTTACACCAGCCAATATAGAATTCTTCCGCAAATTTACCCATCAACGAAAATAAAATCCAAAAAGCCCCACGAAATGTAGGTAATTGGATAGAGATCGATGGCATCTAGAATGCTGATTCAAGTAAATACTACGCTGAATCTGGCGGGTTAGATTAGTTACACACTATTACATTTGTCGATTTGACTTACACACTTGTGCGAGTTTTCGTCAAGAGGACGCCCCACGCTCTATAGTTGAACGCCCGGCAAATTGCGCAGAACTGTGACAAATAGCCCGATGCTGCCTCCGAAGACTGCACCCCATACCACCAACCAGCCGAGATGTTTGCGAATCATTTCCTGCACGATGTCTTTAACCATCTGTGGCGTCATCTGATTAAGCCGTTGGTCGATCAATTCTTCCAGCTTGGCACGGATTGCCTCTTCGTCCAGGGCCGAATTCAGGGCGCTCCGCACACGGTCTTCGAAGTCCTCCGAAGTAAATTCCCTGGCAAGGTAATCACGCATTTTCTCAACGAAGGCATCCTTGAGCGGATTCAGGGCATCTCTCCCTCCAATCATGCTCAGCATTCCACTGAAAGAAGATGACATGATGACATCCAGCAAGGTCTCAAAAGCGCCATCGAGATCCAGCTCATCTGCTGCATTTCGCAGTTTTTTCGAAAGTCGTTCTGCGGTATCGCCGCTGCCGTGGAAAAATGCCTCGAGATCTGCCTGGCTGAAAAACTGGCTCATGATGAGCTGCCGAATACCTGCCTTGAACTCTTCGAAGCGTAGCGGGATGACACCTGAGCCGTATAGCCCTGGCACTCGTTCAAATAACATGTGTACTGCAAGCCAGTTGGTAACACCCCCGGAAAGGGCAAACAGGCCGGTGTTCAGTACATATTCCCGATAGGGGCCTGCCATGAAATACCCCAACACGACAATACCCAGTGCTATACAGTTACTTACAAGACTCTTGTTAATGGGAAATCCTTTGGGCGGAATACAAAAATGGCCGCATCATAATAGAAATTTCAACACAGGTTCAAGCAACAGCACTTACAAGCGCATATGTTCAGCTATAGGCATTCGTGTGCGCACTTCAGCCAGATAATCCAGATCTACGTCAGCCAGCACAACACCTTCGCCAATTGCCAGTTGATCCAGTACAGTCCCCCAGGGATCGATAATCATGGACTGTCCCCAGGTCTCCCTGGTGGCACTATGGCGACCACCCTGCCCTGCGGCAATGAGGTAACACTGGTTTTCAATGGCTCTGGCCCGAAGCAGGCTCTCCCAGTGCGCCGCACCGGTAACCTTGGTAAATGCCGCAGGCACGGTGAAAATTTGTGCACCTTGCTGAAATAGCTGGCGATACATCTCCGGAAAACGCATGTCATAGCAAACACTCAGACCGAGCTTGCCGGCGGGCGTATCTGCCAGAACCAGTTCAGTACCTGGTTCGTAACTGCGCGATTCGGAATACTCGGATTGCTGATCATTTACCATGACATCAAACAGGTGAATCTTGTCATAGCGAGCCAGCTGCTTGCCGTCTGGACCAAACACCAGACATGCCGCCCGCACCCGGCCGTCACTAACCAGATGGTCAGCATCAGCAGCGGTTGTGTGAGGACGGGATATTAGCGGGATAGTGCCACCCACCAGAACGATACCGTGCTGTTGCGCCGTGGTTGCAAGGAAATTCTGTAGCTTGCCTGCCTCACCCTCGAGTTCGCCAAATTGACGCATAGGGCCACCCTCGAGCACCGCAAATACTTCAGGCAGCAACACCAATTCAGCACCCTGATTGGCAGCTTGCTGTATAAGGGCCGCAGCTGCAGCCAGATTGGTATCTACATCCGGCTTGCTGACCATTTGAATTGCCGCAACTTTACATGTCATTGCTTATACCGCGTTGAGTGCCATTACTGTTTGTACAGATTCCTTCTCCTGCATGCGCTCCTTTAAGGCTGCCACTTTGGGGAAATCCTGCACATCCACGCCGTCACCTTCGAGCCATCGGGACAAGGTAAATAAATAGATATCTGCCACTGAATACTCTTTTCCCATCACCCACGGACCTTCCAGCATTTCTTGCTCAATCAGCTCGAAACAGGCATGCATGGTCTGGGGCACTTTGGCTTTCATCGCCGCGATCGCCGCCTCATCATCCACCCACCGAGCACCGCGCATACGATGAGCATGGGCAACATGCACAGTGGCACACAAATAACTATTGAATTCCTGCACCTTGGCGAAAGCAAATGGATCATCCAATGGTGCCAGCCTCGCCTGCGGATAGGACTGTGCAACATAAGCCAGCAGCGCAGGCGTCTCCGTGATTATGCCCTGATCTGTGACGAGTGCTGGTACCCGACCCTTGGGATTAATTTTTAGATACTCGGCAGACTGCTGTTCGGTGATGGCAAAATCGATCCTGCGGGTTTCGTACTCGGCACCAGCTTCTTCCAAAGCGATATGCGTTGCAATGGCACAGGTCTGAGGGGCGTAATAAAAAATCATGCATGCCTCCTTTGCGGCGCGTGGTTGCCTGCCAAACTAATTGGCATTCTGGGCGGCTGGCGAATCTGGCGAGCCGAATGCCTGGCTGAATTCAGGTTGCAGTCCCTCCCAGGGGCCTTCAAGGGTATAGACTGCACTGGTCAGGCTATCCACCTGATCGCCAAAAATTCGGTCGAATAGATAAGCCCCTACTGCTAACGGTAAATTTGCTGTGAGCAATCCCAACCAGGGTATATTATTGCTCACAGGCAGCGTGACGTACATTTCTCCCGAAATAGTTTCCTGCTGCAGGTCAACATCACCTGTTATCTGATACAAGCTCGAAGGACCGGAAATCACCAGCCGGTCTTCAATATGCACAACACCACTTTCCAATTGCAGGGTTCCGTATATTTCATCATATGCCAGACCGCTGCGCAGCAAATCATCACTGAACCTCAAGCGCCGCATGATGGCATCGAAATTAATAATACTGATTAATCGCAAGGCGCCAGCACCAGAACTACCTTGCTGAAAACGGCCTTCATTGATATCCAGACCGAGACTACCACTCAGCCCGTCTGCGGCGAAAAATGCCGGCGAGCCCGGCCAGTCAATGGCAACATCAAAACGCGCGCTGTTGCTATTAAAACTGGCAGCATAGCCATTGGCCCGCAACACATCTGCCATATCGTCTGCATAGATTATTCCGCGTAATTCACTGTGATGGTTTGAACCGTCGAAACTCCAGTTGAAGTACGGTTCCACTCCATCCTCAGTGGTATTTTCCATCCCTACTCGTAAACCGCGAAAATCAAATTGCAGATCTGTCACCCTTGCACCCGTGGTGGCCGGATTAAATGTGAAATCCCAGCTACCGTAGGGTCTGTCTCCAATCATGAACTCATCGGTGGCGAAATGCATGGCGGGTAGCTGGCGCGGGTCCAGATCTGCCAACACATCGATACGCTCTTCTTCGCTACTCCCTTCAAGTTCTGTAAATAATTCTCCAGTATCGCCTGCTTCGTCACCTGGCAATCGCAGGTAGTCAAGATCGATATCCAAATATGCTTCAGGTGCGAACGGCAATACCACATTACCTGCAACGCTTTCACTGTTCAGCACAATATCCCATGATCGCGTTTCTGAATTCGGTGTGATACGCAGTACCACTGACGGCAGTTCCTGCTGGTAAAGTTCGAAAATCTCGGTCCTGACATCAACGAAAGCGATCGAATCACCGAATGTCGCATCGCTTGGTGCCGACGTATCGCCAAGAGCAGAAATCAATCGTGTCCATTGATCCAGATGTAGCGTGCGCACGTCTCCCAGAATTACCAAACCATTAGTACCCAGACTGCGCATCGACGAGAAGTTCTGCAGATTTCTGCCGGCCATTAACAAGCCGCTCTTAATTTGCCCTCCTTCCATTTCCAGATCAAAGCGTAGCTCATCACCTAACAGCCCGGCGATGTATTGATTCTCTCCACCGAAATTCATATCCAGATGCAATATCGATTCTTCACCCTGCGCTTTGTTAAATGGCGGAGGGAGGTTCAAGGTCACGCCTGTTAGCATAGAGTCAATAGTTAGCTGCGTGCCGCGATCAACTGACTCATCCTGATTGATGGTCAGTTGCAAATCAAACTCCATCTCTCCGGTGGTAAGATTCAACAAACGTCGCACGAATTCGCTCTGCTGCGGCCAGGCAATAAGCGAAGTAGTCGATGCACTGCCGCTGGCCTGGATATCGATAGATAGTAATTCCCCTTCCTGCATCCGGGAACCAAGCGCGATTTGCGTAGAATTACCGAATACTTCGGCGGACAAGCCTGCAGAGCCCAGACCGTTAACGGAGTCATAGCTCACAGTACCTGCCAGCTCGTTCAAATCGATATCGTATGCAGGAATAAAAAGCGCGTTTTCAGCAAGATCAAATTGCAGATCATATTCAGTTTCGGCATCCGGATTATTGAAAGGGATTCGTAGCATTAAATTGGCAATCATGTCGCCTGCCGCTTCCCAGTCCCCCAGCGCCTGCTGCAAACTCTCTCCGACCGGTGCATTCTGCAAATAATTCAATCCGGAATCGGTTGCTGCAGTGGCATCTCCCGCCACAGTCAACCAGCTATTACCGGAGGAATCACGCCTCACCTGCCCGGCCAGTTCCGTCGCAACCACACCCAGAGATCGGGCCTGCTCTATATTGATGTCGATATTACTGTCATCGGTAACCACGGTGGCTGATAGATTATTCAACGCCGGCCAGCTCTCATCGAACGTCAAGGAGCCATCACGCAGGCGATAGTAGCTTTGAAAAGTCTTTTCTTCAGGTGCCGATCCGCGCACAGTCGAACCGCGGAAAATGACCCCGGCATCATATACTTCACCATCGGTCAGAGCCGCCTCAAGCCATTCCATAGTCTGTTTCAGACCTGGTTGTACATTGGTTCCATCTGGCAGATACAGAGACCTGTAAGCAGAATCCAGACGCTGAGCGCCGACCAGCAACTCGAGGTCTGCTTCCCGGGGATTATCGGGATGCTCGCGCATGACCGAAGTGAACTTGACATGACCATCCACAGCTTCTGACTCAGCAATTATAATGTTACTGATAAGCCTGATTTCACGCCCGTCGTTCAAGTCCACAGAAAAATCCAGCGCACCATTCACGTAATCGTAATCCCAGGTACTGGTGAATGTGCTGGGTATGTTAATACTGAAGTTTTGCGATTCGACTTCGACACGCCCACTTGCCAGGCCAGCACCGCTGTCATATTCCATTTCGACATAGCCATCGACTCCCCAAAGGTTAGGGGAACCACTCACAGAACTGACTTCAACTTGTTCAACATTCGTGCGCAAGGTGAGAACGTCCGGAGTGTCCCCCAGCGGGACCCTGGCAACAAGATTACGCAAACTGCCTGCCGGGGCATAATTAGCCAGTTGGGCGGTGGCAGTCTCGGAGAGCAGACCTGTATCCAGTGCCAGGCGAGTCAGTAGTGTGATATCCAGGTGGTCAGCATGCACCGCCAGTTCCCGTTCCTGTAGATATTCTGCGAATACGTTGAAGCTATTCCAATTACGTTCATCCCATTCCATACTCATGTCTGCAATGCGTAACTCCCATGGACTACTGACAGAGCGCTTACGCAGGTCGACAGCACCAGAAATATTACTGATAGCAATTTCGTTACTGCCTGGTAACTGAAATGTGGCACTTGATACGGTTGGCATTGCGGTAAATGCACTTACATCACCCTGCCTCACACCTATCCAGAAATCACCACCCGTGTTTAATCTGGAGAAACTGAGCACATCTCCAGCCAGAGCATTGATCAGACTGCTATACTCAGCTTCGGGTAAACGCACATGGGCCTGTCCGGTGATTGCCTCAAACTCGTTGCCATTAACCTCCAGCGAAAAGGCTAAGGGTACACTCTGGGGCTGCAGCAGCGCATCGATATGCAAGTAATGAGAAGCGCCAAGGTTTTGAATCGCCGCACTGGCATCGGTCAGAGAGAACGCACTACCGTCATTCGGTCGTACGTTAATTTCCATATCGTTAAGATCGAGCCGCACCACACGTTGAAACGTACGGAATATATTGCCCAGGTTAATCCCGCCACCTCCAACAATATCGGTACCGCTTAGTCGCCAATTGCCCTCTGCAGTCTGCTCAACGTCGACTTCCAGAGACTCCACCACAAAATCCCGCAATACCCAGCGGCGTTGCCAAATACTGCGTGGCGCATCGACGATCAGTCGAGCAGTACTGAATACCAGGGCACTGGGGCGCTGTGATTCTGCAGCGACTGAAGCATCTGTTACCAACAAACGCAATCCATTCACTGTGATAATCGGATTGAATCCTTCAAAACTACCACTGAGGGATTCGATGGATACAGGCAAGCCGGTGAGCGAGCTGATTTGCTCCTGAAAGAACTCTCGATATTCCTCAACTGCAGGCATGAACTGTCGAGCAGCACTGACATATGCCGCGAGCAAAACGAGTGCTACCACAACCAGCAAGATCAGTTGCTGCAGAACCCTGTTGAAAATTTTGCCAAACATGCCTGCTGCTCTATACCCGCGTTGGAAAATTCGATCTGGTTATAAACTCTTGTCCCAGGTAGTTTACGCGATGATTCTGAACCAGAACTTAAACCATCGGAAGTCCAACGAGCTCCTATACCGACGGCCCGGTTAGGACTTTAGCTGTCAGCAGCAATAGGAGTCTGGCGGGAATTCGGTTGATTGCGGTGATTCTAGTACAGAACTACGTCGAATTGTTCCTGAGTATACATGGGTTCAACCTCGAATTTGACCGTCTTACCCATCAATTCCTCGAGTTCAGCGAGCGTGTCAGACTCTTCGTCGAGAAATCTGTCCACCACTAACTGCGAGGCCATTACCAGCAACACATCGTTCTCATAGGTACGTGCAACCTGAAGGATTTCCCGGAAAATTTCATAGCAAATAGTTTCAGCTGATTTGAGATTGCCACGCCCTTCACAGATCGGGCATTCACTATTCAGGATTTGACCGAGGCTCTCTCGAGTTCGCTTGCGGGTCATCTCGATCAGCCCAAGCTGGGAAATACCGGTTATTGATGTTCGCGCATGATCCTTCTCAAGTGCTTTGGCCAGGGTTCTTTGTACTTGTCGCTGATGCTCTGCATCCTGCATATCAATAAAGTCCAGAATGATAATGCCACCGAGATTACGCACGCGAAGCTGCCTGGCAATTGCGGTAGCAGCTTCGAGATTGGTTTTTAAAATTGTCTCTGCCTGATTACGACTCCCAATGTATCCACCTGTATTTACATCGATGGTAGTCATGGCCTCGGTCTGATCGATTATCAAGTCGCCACCAGATTTGAGTTTCACCTGACGCCTTAATGCTTTATTGATTTCATCATCAATCCCATAGAGATCAAATATAGGCCGACCACCTGCATAGAGCTCTACGCTAGTGTCGGATTCAGGAATGAAGTCGGCAAGGAACTGCATGATTTCATCACATGACTCAGCACTATCAATGCGAATTTTCTCAACCTGTTCCGTAATGAGGTCACGAACAGTGCGCATATAGAGCGGCACTTCCCGATAAACCTTCTTGATTTCGGTGACATGTGCGAGACGCGACTCTACCTTGCGCCACAATTGATGCAGGTATCGTACATCTTCTCGCAATTCATCTATGCTGGATCCTTCTGCCGCAGTACGAATAATAAAACCGCCACGGCGCTCCCAGTTTTCCGTCTCCAGGCATTCTTGCAGCATAGCCATGAGGCGTTCGCGTTCTTCTTCTCCCTCGAGCCTCTGGGATATACCCAGATGATGACTGCGCGGCAAATAAACGAGATTGCGCGACGGCAAAGTCAGATGAGTGGATAACCTCGCTCCCTTGGTGCTGATCGCATCTTTGACTACTTGCACAATCAGGCTCTGACCTTCCCGCAATAGATCCTGGATCGACGCATGACTGTTATCCCTGATTTCGAAACCGTCCGCATCGATTGGAGCAATGTCTGAGGCGTGAATAAACGCCGCACGCTCAAGACCGATATCAACGAATGCTGCCTCCATTCCCGGCATCACTCGCACGACCTTACCTACAAATACATCACCGACGTGGCCGCGCTTGTTATGACGCTCAATAAAAATTTCCTGCAGCAGGCCATGCTCGATGAGCGCGACCCGGGTCTCCATTACGGTCACGTTGATCAGTATTTCTTCACTCAATCCTGTACTTCCTTTTGCGAGATTCTTGATTGCCAGAAGCCGACACCGCACTTTGCCAGCAATTGTGCTGTTTCAAACAGGGGTAGACCCATTACCCCACTATAGCTGCCGCGCAACTCACTGACGAATACCGATGCCAGCCCCTGGATACCGTAACCCCCGGCCTTGTCCCGGGGCTCGCCGGTTGCCCAATAGAGCGCAGCTTCGGCACGACTGATAACCCGAAACGCCACGTGAGACTCGGAAACTGCAAGATGCTGGTTATTACCCTGGAGGATACAAATGGCAGACAACACCTGGTGTTCCCGGGCCGACAACAACTCCAGCATTTCTATGCAAGCTTCTTCATCAGCAGGCTTTCCCAGAATATGATCATCACAGATGACACATGTATCGGCGCCCAATACGACACGCTCGCCTGCCTTATCCAGATTTTTTTGCGTAGCCAGAGCCTTCTGTCTGGCCATGCGTTTGACATAGTCTGTCGCCGGCTCACCAGGCATTACGGATTCGTCAATGTGGGCCGCTGCCACCTCGAAATCCACACCTATCTGGCGTAGTAGCTCCGCGCGGCGAGGAGAGGCAGAAGCGAGAATCAGCGACATGTTGTTCATCCGGAACAAGCCAGAGAGATATCAAGCCAGTGGCTAGTGCACATCAAAACTGCGGCGTACCTGGCGCAGAAGTTGGAACAGCGAAGGCCAGATGACGGCACTGGTCAGTGCGGCCATAAGAAACATCATATTCGAGGACACTTGCTGACCGGTAACGATTTCCAGCCAATGACACAACAACAAATTCAGGCCAATCAGCGCCAGTACCAGCCCGGCCTGTTGCAGATTGGAAAACATCCGAAGACGTAAATGCAGGCTGAGTGTGACATAGGCAATAATCACCATGGCCAGAGCATTGAGACCAAGCGCCGAACCTTCGAGGATATCCAGAATCAAACCGGCGAACCACGCGGAGCCAATACCCACCCGATATGGCAATGCCATCACCCAGTAAATGAGCACCATGGGTACCCACTCAGGCCGATAGTTCATGGCCCATTCGGGAAACGGCACGATGGCCAACAAATAGGCGATAAAGAAACTCAGCAAAATGACCCAGAGCGAATGGGAACGTTGTTGTATGGCGGCCATCAGAGGTCTTGTACCTGGGATTCAAGTTGATTGTCATCAGGTTGAATTTCTTCAGCCTGGGCTTCCGCGGGCGGCAATTCGTCATTTTCAGCTTCGGTATCCATCGCATCCAGAATGCCTATATCAGGTATTACTGTCTCTGTGCTCTCAAAAACTAAAATTACGTGACGGGTACTTTCGATTTCAGCCAGTGGTCGGACACGCACACTGATAAAAGGCTGGCCCGGGTCCTGCGTCACACTGATAATCTCCCCTACGGGATAATTTTTCGGGTAGATCTGCCCCATACCGGAGCTGACCAAATGATCACCCGCTTTCATATCCTGGGTCTGGGTGACGAATTCCAGCTCCAACTCGCTGGCAGTAGAGCGCACCCCTCGCGCCAATGCACGTTCACCATTGCGATTCACCTCAACTGGAGTTACATGCAGCGGATCGGTAATGAGCAGGACCCAACTGGTAAACGGCAATACTTCATCTATCTGACCCATCAGGCCGTTAGCGTCCAGTAGCGGCTGCCCCAGAAATACGCCATCGCGCGCACCCTTGTTTATCAGCACACGTTTGGAATAGGGGTCGGGTGAAATATTGATGATCTCGGCCGGTAATACTTTGCCATCAATAACCTGAGTTGCCTCACGCAACTGCAACAAGCGGCTATTTTCACTGGCCAGACTTTCCAGCAACTGTAATTCCTGCCGGGCAACGAGCAGATCTTCTCGCAGACTCTCATTTTCTTCGATCAAGTCAGTGCGGGATACGAAGACATCATCAATCCACATAGAGATACGCGTGGGAATATCTGCCACCCAATAAACTGGCGCGGTCGCGTAGCCAAGTCCGTAACGCACTCTGTCCAGGTAACCGAATCGACCATCGGCAAACATGAGGCACACGGAAATGAAGACGAACACAAGCGCCCTGTATTCCAGGGCGACACCTTTTATAAACAGTGTTTTATCGATGGCTGGACGACCTCTTTATGCGCTGCAAGAAAACCGTCCCGGGCTGGTGGCCCGAAAACGGAACTACCAGATAGTATAAAAAGGCGCGGCCTTTTTCACTCAATCCATTGTGAGCAGGTCGATATCGTGCATATCCATCAGTTCCATCGCCTTGCCGCCGCCTCGCACGACGCAGCTCAATGGATCATCTGCAACGATTACCGGCAGCCCGGTCTCTTCGGACAACAACTTATCAAGGTCACGTAGTAACGCGCCACCGCCAGTCAGAACCAGGCCGCTTTCAGCGATATCTGACGCGAGTTCTGGCGGTGATTGCTCCAGTGCACTCTTCACTGCCTGCACTATAGCAGTCAATGGCTCCTGCAGTGCTTCCAAAATCTCATCACTGTTGAGTGTGAAGCTACGCGGCACGCCTTCTGCCAGGTTACGACCACGCACATCGATCTCACGTAGTTCGCTGTTCGGGGCTTTATAGGCGCAGCCTATTTCTTTCTTGATGCGCTCGGCGGTCGCATCACCAATCAGGCTGCCATAGTTGCGGCGCACATGGGTGGTGATAGCTTCATCGAAACGGTCACCGCCAACTCGCACAGATTCCGAGTAGACCACACCATTGAGGGAAATTATGGCAATTTCAGTGGTACCACCACCGATATCCACCACCATGGAACCACTGGCCTGTTCAACCGGCAAGCCGGCACCAATGGCAGCCGCCATCGGCTCCTCGATCAGACGCACATCCCTCGCGCCAGCACTGGCCACCGACTCGCGGATTGCACGGCGCTCGACCTGGGTTGATTTACAGGGCACACAGACCAAAACCCGTGGACTTGGTGGGAAAAAGCTGTTTTCGTGTACCTTGTTGATGAAATGCTGCAGCATCTTCTCTGTTACCTGAAAATCAGCAATCACGCCGTCCTTGAGCGGACGGATCGCAGTGATATTGCCAGGAGTACGACCCAGCATGTGCTTCGCGTCTGCTCCCACTGCAGTCACTGTTTTCTGGCCGTTATGGGTGCGAATGGCCACAACTGAAGGCTCGTTTAGCACGATACCCTCATCGCGGACATAGATCAGGGTATTGGCAGTACCCAAATCGATAGATAGGTCATTGGAGAACATTCCCCGGATTTTCTTGAACATGAATTTCTGTCTTACCTCGCGTAAAAGAGTCCATTCCTGGCATGCATTCTTATATAAGGCGGCAAAAGTGCCGAATGATTTAGCGTTTCTACGCTACTCTGTCGTGCCTGGAGCGAATAAGTGAAAGATGGGAATCCTCTGGAGCAATCGACCTGGGGAATCACTGTCTAGTCTACTGTGCACCGATAACTGGTGGCATCACGGCATTAGTCAGAGACTCCCTTAATAGTATAAACTCGCCTTTCGGCGATTAGGACGCACTCTAGCAATGGCTAGGGGTTTGAGCAAGAGTCATTGTTTGACCAACCCCTCATAAACAATCTTGCAAAGTCTGCTCCCAATCAATTTAACCATCGCACCACGGAGATATAAGATGGCTTTGGACAAGACTGAGGTGGAAAAAATCGCGCACCTCGCTCGCCTGCATATCAGTGATGCGGAAGCCGACGAAGTAACCAGTCGAATAACCGACATCCTTGCGCTGATTGACCAGATGCAATCGGTAGATACTGACGCAGTGGAACCACTGGCCCACCCGTTGGATATGGTTCAGCGTCTGCGCAGAGACGAAGTAACTGAAACCAACCGGCGCGATGAATTACAGCGCCTGGCTCCCGAAAGTCAGGATGGTTTGTACCTGGTGCCCAAAGTAATCGAATGAAACGCTGTTGGTCAGCGAGACCCATCGACCACAGATCTGTAGCCAAATAGCTGAAACCAAGATGATCGAGAGAACCATTGCCGAACTGGCAAAAGCCATGGAACTTGGCGAAGTTTCCAGTGTGGAACTGACCCGGGACTACCTGGACCGCATTAAAAAATTCAACGGCATCCTCAATGCCTATATTACGGTATGTGAGGAATCCGCACTCGCACAGGCAAAAGCCGCCGATGTGGCCCGCGCCAAGGGACAGAGCAATCCGTTATTGGGCATTCCGCTGGCGCACAAAGACATCTTCTGCACAGAAGGCGTCAAGACTACTTGTGGTTCGCGCATGCTGGATAATTTCATTGCGCCTTACAACGCCACTGTAATCGAAAAATTTAATACCGCAGGCGCAGTCACGCTGGGTAAAACCAACATGGATGAATTCGCCATGGGTTCATCCAACGAAACCAGTTTTTATGGCCCGGTTTTAAATCCCTGGGATACTGCTCGCGTACCAGGTGGCTCATCGGGTGGCTCAGCATCTGCTCTTGCCGCCGCGCTTTGTGCCGGCGCTACCGGTACCGACACCGGTGGCTCTATCCGCCAACCTGCTGCATTCTGTGGTATTACCGGCTTCAAACCTACATACGGACGTGTGTCACGTTGGGGCATGATCGCCTTCGCTTCCAGTCTCGATCAGGCCGGCCCGTTGGCCAGGAGCGCCGAAGACGCGGCCCTGATGCTCAATGTCATGGCAGGCGGCGACAGCAAGGATTCCACCAGTGCTGATGTTCCCGTGGAAGATTACACGGCAGGTCTCGGCAACAGTCTGGATGGATTGCGCATCGGCATCCCTCGCCAGCACTTTGCGGAAGGTCTGAGCGAAGGCGTGGAAACTGCCATTCGCGCGGCGTTGACAGAATTTGAAAAGCAGGGGGCGATACTGAAAGAAATCGACCTGCCCAATAACCATCTATCGGTTTCAGCCTATTATGTAGTCGCACCGGCAGAAGCATCAGCGAATCTATCGCGCTTCGACGGCGTGCGTTATGGGTATCGCTGTGACGCACCGCTGGATCTGGAAGACATGTACAAGCGCTCACGCAGCGAGGGCTTCGGTGACGAAGTCAAACGACGCATCATGGTTGGCACCTATGCACTCTCGGCTGGCTTCTACGACGCCTACTATCGCAAAGCGCAGCGCATCAGACGCCTGATCAAGAACGATTTCGTCAAAGCCTTCGAGGAAGTTGATGTGGTGATCGGCCCTACTTCACCGCACACCGCCTTCGAACTCGGTTCCAAGTCTGATCCGGTGTCCATGTATCTGGAAGACATCTACACCATCGCGGTCAATCTCGCTGGACTGCCAGGCATTTCCATCCCAGCGGGGTTATCCAACAATCTGCCTGTGGGCATGCACATCGTCGGACCGGATTTTGCTGAATCCAAAGTGTTAAACGTGGCACACCAATATCAGCAAGGAACTGACTGGCATAAACAAAAATCTGCGATTGCTGCGAAGGAGGTCTGATATGGAATGGGAAACCGTCATCGGGCTGGAAGTCCACGTACAGCTCTCAACCAAGTCAAAGCTTTTTTCGGGCTCAGCTACCACATTCGGCGCAGATCCAAATACGCAGGCCAGCATCTATGACCTGGCTATGCCCGGCACACTGCCGGTACTGAACGCCGAAGCACTGCGTATGGCGGTGCGGTTTGGCCTGGCGATTGGCGCAGAGATTGGCATGACCTCGGTGTTTGATCGCAAGAATTACTTTTATCCTGACTTGCCCAAGGGCTATCAAACCAGCCAGCTTGATTACCCCACTGTAGGTAAGGGCAATCTGACCATCGTCATGGATGATGGTAGCGAAAAGGTCATCGGTGTAACCCGCGCTCACATGGAAGAAGATGCGGGCAAATCACTGCATGAAGATTTTCATGGCATGAGTGGTATCGACTTGAACCGTGCTGGCACCCCACTGCTGGAAATTGTTTCCGAACCGGATTTGCGCACTGCCCAGGAAGCAGTAGCGTATTTAAAGAAGCTGCATTCCATCATTCGCTATCTCGATATTTCGGATGCCATCATGGCGCAGGGTTCCATGCGCTGTGATGCCAATGTCTCTATCCGCCCCAAAGGTTCTGACGAACTTGGCACCCGCACCGAGATCAAGAACATTAATTCCTTCCGCTTCGTGGAGAAGGCAATTAACTACGAGGTGCAACGTCAACAAGACGTGCTGGAAGATGGCGGCCGCATTGTGCAGGAAACTCGCCTGTATGATGCCGACAGGAATGAAACCCGCTCCATGCGCAGCAAGGAAGTAGCCAACGATTACCGCTATTTTCCCGAGCCAGATTTATTGCCCATCGTCATCGATGAAGCCTTTATTGACGAAGTGCGCTCTGAACTGCCGGAACTCCCCGATGAAAAACAGGCGCGCTTCAGCAGTGAATTTGGCCTTAGTGAGTATGACGCAGGCGTGCTGGTTGCGGACCGAGAGACAGCGGAATATTTTGAACAAGTCGTGGCCGCCAGCGGCGACGCCAAACTGGCCGCCAACTGGGTCTCCGGAGACCTGCAAGGCTTGTTAAACAAGAACAACTGGGAAATCGCTGACAGCCCAATTGATGCCGAGCGACTGGGAACACTTATTGCACGCATCAAGGACAAGACGATCTCTGGAAAAATCGCCAAAACTGTATTTGAAACCATGGTAGAAGACTCCTCGAGCGTCGACGAAATCATTGAAGCCAAGGGTCTCAAACAGGTCACTGACAGTGGCGAAATCGAAAAACTTGTGGAACAGGTTATCGATGAGAATCCGGATCAGGCACAGCAGTATCGGGACGGCAAGGAACAGGTCATTGGCTATCTGGTGGGCCAGGCCATGCAGCTATCGAAGGGCAAGGCGAATCCATCCCAGGTTAATCAACTACTTCGGGATAAGTTGAAGTAACAGGCACTGCGCTGTAATGCCCGTTGAGTGATCAGGTTAACGAACTGTTAAGGAATAAGTTGAAGTAACAAACTCCGAAGTTCAATACCTGTAGAGTGAACAGGTTAATCAATTACTCCGGGATAAGTTGAAGTAACAGGCACTGCGCTGTAATGCCCGTTGAGTGATCAGGTTAACGAACTGTTGAGGAATAAGTTGAAGTAACAGATTCAATGCTTTTCCGCATTGGCAACAATACTAAATTGCACGGAACCATAAATGAAGGAAGACAAAAAAACCGGTAAAGAGAGAACGCAGCCGGCCACGCGTAACGAAGAGTGGTCTGATGACCGGGTCAAGGAATTTCTGCACGTAGAACCACCGGAAGGTATGCCTGCAGAGTACAACATGTTACTCAAAGCGTATCGCGGCATGACCGCTGACTTGTTCGAGCGTTTCGTGGCTTTCTACCTGGCGGCAGGGCACGACATCAACGTAGAACTGCAAGATGGCACAACATTCCTCGACCTGGTATCCCGCCATCGCAAGTCTGTGGAATATGCCAAAGTGCTTGCAGCCGCCGGAGGGCAACGCAGCAAGAACTTACACGGGATTTAAGGCAAAATCTGGATATTAGTTTCAAAATACTGGCAAATTCAGAATTCAAACTCCAGCAGTAAGCGTACCGTTGTATCAGGTGTAGTGTTATTCAAGGGGAACAGCACACCTGCTTCCCAATGCAACTTACGATTGAGGCCGAAGCGCTGCAAGCCCTGCAAAACCGGTCCTGACGCAAAAGTAAATTCATCCTTGTACATTTCAATGGCGGGCTCCAATGCTTCCGAATAGCGGTAACGGAATTGCGCGGCCGCCCCAACATCGAATTCATTTTGAATATCTGAACCGAATTCATATTCAAGGCCAAGATTCAGTGTGCCCACCCAGGAACCAAACTCTTTTTCCACTAACAACACCGATGCAACTTCGATCAAGCTCTCACTACGATCTTTGGCCACTTCAAATAATAGCCCCCAATCAGCTGCAAACTCGCCCTGCTCTGTAAGCTGAATACGGCTTTCTATTTCGAATTCATCAATACGAAATCCCCTACCAGGCGGCCTTTTACCGATCAAATAACCTTCCACAAATACATGCTCGGAAATTGCGGCGCCAACACCGAGCCGCTGACGAAAAATCCCATCCTCATCAGGATCACTATCAGTCTGATACAAACTTCGAAATTCAATCTCGCGTTCCAGCGGTTGCACATAAGGGTGATATACCTTATCGACGCCATTGTGGTGCTCAAGTTTGTCTGCATGCGAATACGTCGCAAAGCAACCGGCGAAAAGAGTGACACAGAACATACGGATTAATTTGAACATCAGGCTCGCTCTCCAGATGTCTGTTTTCTCGAGAAATAGAAAATTCCCGCAATGCCACAAAGTGTGACTAAGAGGCAAAGCCCATAAATCGCCACTTGTATGAATGTTGGAGTCGCCTCATAAGAGAAAAATGCATACAGCAGTTCACCCACTACTGTGCCTTCCTGTACGATCGCAGAGCTGTCCCACAAGGGAAGTTGCGAGGAAATAATATCTGCCTGCATGAGATAGTTTGTGGCTTGTGAAGACATTCCTGCCGCGACTGGTACAAGTAGTAAACCGCCCACCAATATGCGCCTGTCTGGCGCAATCATTGTCATGGCAAAGTAGATCAGCGCTCCGATACTCAGCCCTAATCCAGCACCGAGCGCACCACCCAGCAAAATGGGCTGTGACTGGTCTGGCAGCAAGAGATACCCGGAGATGTAGATATAAAGCTCGGCCCCTTCACGTGTCACCGCCAGTCCCGTTATCGTTAGCATTAACACAATACTGGTCGCTATGGTGGGTTCCACATGGCGCTGGAAGCGATACCTGATAAAGATTAACAAGATATAGCACATGATGGCGGCGCTAATGGCATAGAGCATCGTGCCATTTGTAATCTCCTGCCCGACTCCATCGAATGCGTCTGATATACTGTCAAACTGCCATGCATAACATCCTGCTCCGACCAGTCCTGCGAGCACTCCTACTATTATCCATCTTCTCTGTATGCCTTGTGCCGCCGAAGTTGCCATTAGCAAGCTGACAAGCAGCATGGCTTCGAGCACTTCTCTGAGAAATATGATTACAGCGCTGGTCATATTATTTACTCGGCTTCGACAGCATCCACTACGACAATCTTCCCCTGGGCTGTCTTGGGATAAAACTCACCGAAGAAAGGATACTCACCGGTACTTAGAGGCCCAATAAAAACGACACCCGAACGTTTACCGAGAATCACCTTCTCCCGATTCAATTCGAAGCTCTCAAATTCTTCCGGCGTTTCATCACTATTGATAATACGCAGTTTGACCTTAACCCCGCTGGGAATGGTTAATTCAGAGGGGTAAAACAGATGATCCCTGATCTCTATTTCAAACTCAGGCGTAGCTGCCCAGGCCGAATGGCCAAAAAACAAGATCAATGACGTGACTAGTCGTTTTCCCATCTAGATAACCTGATTGGCTGCCCTGAACCCAATTCGGACCAGCAATCCTGAATGCCCCATCGGCTCGGAGAGCTCGATACTTGCTTTGTGCAAGTCAACAATATGTTTGACGATTGCAAGACCCAAACCACATCCGGGCTCACCGGTCGCATGGCGATCACCCCCTATGCGATAGAAGCGCTCCATCACTCTCTCCCTCTCAGTGGCAGGGATGCCCGGACCATCGTCCTCTACCTCGAGTGTGACTTCCTCGCCGGATTGTTCAACCCTCACGGAAATCCTCCCTCCTGCCTGGGTGTACTTGGAAGCATTGCCAAGCAAATTCTTGAGCAAAGTCATCAACGCAAAACGGTCTCCCAAAATCTGGCAGCTAGCCCCCAAAAGCTCTACCTGTTGATTCTTCTCATTAAACAGCTCGTAAAGGTCGCGAATAACTTCCTGACAAGTCTCATATAAATCAGTCAACTCAAACTGTGCCGCATATAGGTCCGGTGCAGTACGATTCAGATCAAGTATTTGTTCGATTAGGTGGCCCATTCGATCTATACCGACCTGCAACTGACTCACTGAACTGGAGGGAGACTCCATTTCGGCAAGAAGGTTATGCATTTGCACCTTCAGCACGCTAATAGGTGTGCGCAATTCATGTGCTGCGTCTGCGGCAAACCGCTTCTCCCTGTCGAATGATGCGCGCAGCCGCTGCAATAACTCATTGGTCGAGTCTTGCAGCGGCTTGAGTTCGAGTGGTAGTTCTTCCAATTTCAGTGCTGAAAGGTCGCTAATTTCCTTCGATTCCAACTCATTTGCGAGACGCGTAATTGGCCGCATCCCCAGGCTAATTAGCACCCAGATGAGTAAACCTGCCACAGGTATGCCGAGCACAATCGGTAAAATTGATTCCAATACCACACGCTCAGCCAAGGCGTACCGAATATCATCACGTTGGGCCGCTATGATCCAACGATTGGTTTGCGGCTCTCGGTACACCAGTGCATGCCAGCGATAACCGCCAAAGTTCGCGTCGCTATACCCCTCTTCAAGCCGCACCAATGGCTCACTCGCTGTGGTGTTGAATCCGAGCAATAATTCTCCGGAATCGGTAAATACCTGATAAACAATGCTGTGATCGGGAGTTATCATATCATCAACAGTAGCTGCTTCGACGATTTGTCGATCAGCGGGGTCCATATCTCTGGATAACAAAGCACTTGCCAGCATGGCACTTTGTTGCAGTTGATCATTAAATAGTGACTCTGCCTCGGTCATGGATTCCCTGTAGCCACGTAATGAGGACGCAAAATTCACCAACATGATGATTGCGATAATGCTGAGTGTAAGAAATAGTTTGATCGATGACATAACAGTTTTGCGTTAGTCAGGCTGACTTCGCTACATAGCCTACCCCCCGCATGGTCTCAATAAAACCTGGCGGCAGCTTCTTTCTAAGATGATGGATATGTACTTCCACAGCATTGCTGCTTACTTCTTCCCCCCAGCTGTATAACTTGTTCTCCAGCATTTCCCTGGTTTGAATCTTGTTAGGGTTTTCCATCAACACTTTGAGCAACATGAATTCCCTGCGTGACAGATCAACAGGTGCGCCATCTACCCTTACTACAAGGCTGTCAGCCTCGAGCAGTACATTATGCAGAATAATTATGGAACTACTGGCCGAGCTGACGCGGCGCTCCAGTGCACGCAATCGTGCCAATAGTTCATCCATCTCGAATGGTTTGGCGAGGTAATCATCGGCGCCCGCATCAAGCCCCTGAACCTTGTCTCGAGTTGAGTCTCTTGCGGTAAGTATGAGAGTGGGAATGACAAACTTGAGCTGACGCAGCGACCTGAGCAACTCGATTCCATCGATATCAGGCAGCCCCAGATCCAGAATTATCAGATCCGGGGCTTCAGCTTGCACAACAAGCTTTGCCGCCTTGCCAGTATCGACCCAATTTACACTGAAATTGGATTTTTTTAGCGCAACAACAATACCTTCCGCAAGAAGTCGATCGTCTTCAACCAGCAATACTTGCATAGAGTCATTCGTCAGGCCCTTGCAAGGGCAGTTAATAAGACCTTAGTGTTTCAAGCCTGCCAGCGCGGCACTAATCTCGGCTTGTCGTCCCGCGTCAGCCACTTCTCGACCCGGTCGCGGATCCGCAGCTTGTGCAGCAAGATAATACTCCCTTGCCGCTTTATAGTCTTTCTGCTCTTCCTTGAATTGGGCATAGAAGTAGTTTGCATCAATTCCATTCGGTGATATTTCCAGTGCTTTGCTTAAAAGCTCTTCGGCCTTGTCCTCGTCACCGAAACCAACTGGCCAACCTGGTACGCTGTAATAGAGTGTTCCAAGGCTGGTGTAGGCTGAACCATCAAGTGCAGCAGGATCGAGTTTCATGGCCGTTTCCAGATCACGGCGCGATGCTTTAGCCAATCCAAGTGCTCCTAATCCACCTCGAACACCTGCATAAGTCGATTTGACTATACCACTCCAGATCCAGACACCTGATGATTGCGGATATTGGGCTGTAAGATTATCGGCGACATCGACCAACTCTTCAAATGCTTCTTTCTGCGCGTCACCTTGCAACTGATAATTCACTTCTGCCCAGCGAGTCTGCAGCATAGTTACCGCCTCATCCGCTCCGGCAAGCGCTTGCGATACCGCGAACACACTAATGCAAATTGAAATTATTCCCGTTTTTAATATATTCATTATGATTACCTCGTTCTCTTAAATTAAATAAAAGCATTTTCGCCTGATGTAATTGGCTGACTACTCGGCCGTCGCGTATCGCTTGATCAATTCCAGTTTTCGATTAAAGGATTTATCTACAATGGTGGGCAACAGAGCATTCACCCGAACAAACAGTTTTTCCGGCCACCCCATGCTTGCACGAGAAAATTGATTGGCTTTTATGCGCCTGATGATTACATCAGCTACAGCTGCTGGCTCATCACTCTTGACCCCCATTGCCAGATTCATGGCAATTACAGCCGGAGAGTTCATGCTGGTGTGTGTAGCACGGGGATTGAAATGCATTACGTGCACATTGCTATCGGCCAGCTCCCTCTGCAGAGACTCACTGAACCTTTCAAGGCCCGCCTTGCTCGCCGAATAAACATCAAAACCTGGGTGGCCAATGGCCCCCAGCACCGAACCGATATTAAGTAATAAGCCTTCTTTTTCCTGCAGCAATAGCGGCAATAAACGAGAAGTCAGGATCATGGGGACTGCCAGATTCAGTAAGACTGTCGCACTTATTTCCGTATTGCTCATATCCTGTAACAAGCCAAAGTCACAGACTCCGGCATTATTCACCAGCCCCTGAATACCCGAAGGCAGTTCCTGACAAAAGCTGCATAAATCTTCAACTCCGGCTTGCTCCTGCAAGTTCGCTTCCAGAACGAGGTGTTGACCAGCACCACCAGGCAATTCCGCAACCAACTGCATCAACTTCTCTTCGTCGCGCCCGGTAAGCAGCAATCTCGCACCCGCTGCAGCAAGTTGAGCCGCCAGGGCCTGACCAATACCTCCTGAAGCCCCGGTTATAACGAGTGTCTTATCCTGCAATTGCATGAGGGAACTCCTGTTGTACAGGAGGTGTAGCGATACTTTCAAAAACACCACGGTACAAGTGATAGAACGACTTGGCAGTGTGGATGATCAATTCCTGATCTTCGGGCGATTCAAATTGGTCCATTAATTTTTCAAGGAATTTAATATGATCCTGGTCGAGACTGCCGTGAGAGCGGAGATAGCTAAAGGCACGCTCACTCAGTCCCAGAGCATCTTTAAGCGTACTGGCCGCATTATCGGCCATCGCAACACTGGTTCCCTCTAGGACCAGCACCATACCGAAGAACCCCACAGGATTAACTCGCGACACCAGATCATAAGCGTAAGCAACCATCAGTTCAGTGGCGAAATTCGGCTTGCTGAGTCGCACCGCTTCTTTGTCATAGCCACAAGCGGCAATATCGTTCAGCACCCACTCCTGATGACCAATTTCTTCTTCGATATATTCTGCAACTGCTGTGCGCAACCATTCCCTGGATTCTGGCAGTCGTGAACCTACCGCCATTAGTAGCGGTACGGTGTGCTTAACGTGATGGTAAGCCTGACTCAGAAAACTCACGTAGTCGTCAATCGATACATCTCCTTTCAGACTTCGCTGGATCATTTCGGTGCTGATCAGCGCATTACGCTCTGACTCAGTTGCATTATGTAATTGCTGGAAAAAACTCATGACACTTCCTCTTGTTCCATATGCTGTATTTGTGATTGCCGGCCCTGAGCAACAGGCTCAGCCACAGGCTCTAGATAAAGCGCATCTATTTGTTCGAAATAAATCTGATTAATGATGCTACGTCGCAGCCGACCGTTACTTGTCAACGCACCATTGGCCACTGAAAAATCCTCGCCTGTTCGACACCACCGCAGAATCATTGCGTAATCGGGTAATTGCCGGTTCAAGTGCTGCAAGGCTGCGGCAATAGATGCGTCTGAAACCCCAGGCGACACCATCAGAAGCGCAGCACAGAAAGGCCGGCCCTCACCCACCACCATTGACATGCGAATGCCGGATAGCCGACTAAGTTCCGCTTCTATCCACTCCGGAGAAATATTGCGTCCGAAACTGGTAATAAGCACATCCTTCTTGCGCCCGGTGACATAAAGAAAACCACTGGCATCCAGATAGCCCAAATCACCTGTGCGAAATTGCCTGGCAGGCGGTGCATCCTGGCCGCAGTACCCCAGAAATGTGTTTCCATGAATAACTATTTCACCTTCATCTATCTCAACTTTTATATGTGGCAGCACTTGCCCTACCGAGCCAGGCCTATTCACCTCAGCTGTATTCAAGCTGACTACTGAAGCACATTCAGACAATCCGTAACCTTCGAAAACGGGCAACCCTGCGTGCATTGCCTGGTTGATTAATGCAGGGCTTACCTTGCCACCACCGATTGCCACAAATTTGAGTGACTCTGGTGCTTGCCAACCTTGTGCCACACCCCCCAGCAAAACATTAAGAAGCGCAGGTACCAGAATCAAACTATCAGGTCGGATTCCTTCCACTGCTCGCAAAAACTGTCCGGGGTCAATACCGGAACTGCCGGACAAGCCCAGTTCATCAAGTTCTGGAACATGAATTTCTGCACCGCGCAGAAGGCCCATATAGACGCCAGCGATATTTTCCAGCAAAGTTGAAAGCGGTAACACGCTCAAGTGTCGACTAATAGATTCATTCAGGACAGCATCAATCGCAGAAGTTACAGCAAACACCTGCTGCACTCCCAGACAGACACCTTTGGGATTACCTGTGGAACCAGATGTATAAGTGATTTTCTGCGTCCCCTCAGGCAGAGCAACCGATGATTTCTGTGCACATTCGAGTAAATACAAGTCAGTGCCTGCCAACTGGCACGGAGATACTGCATACCCCATGGTTTCGAATAAAGCAGGATTGTCTGTCAGAACCTGTATTACGCCAGCGTCTGTGAGCGCATGCTTAATCTGTGACGTAGTAAAAAAAGTGGGTAGAGGGACTATGCATTGATCGACCGCCAGACAAGCCAAATCTGCAATAACCCAATCCGGGCCGTTGTCGCAACAAAGAGCCAACGGATTAGCTTCCATTGCTGAGATTTCTGCTGACAGCCTTTCAACTTGCGCCAATAATTCTCCGTATTTCATCTGCTCCCGACCGAATTTTGCAGCCAGGGCTACTCGATGGGAGTTTGCAAGCGCAGACTTCCTGATACGGCTCCACAGTAGATTCATGATGCTTTTCCACCTTCTCGTAACAATCGAGCGAGTTGGGTGATGGTGTCCGCATAACGCAACAGAATGGAATTGGCGAGATGATTCCTACCGAGAACTTGCATGGCGGTAGCCAATGAGCCCGCTTGGACTTCAGGTCGGGCTGCATAGTACGAACCCCAATCAGCAGCATTTGGAGTGAGTTTTGACTCGCTCGCAGCACAAAGCGTAATTGCTTGCAGTTGCAAGCCTTCCAATAAGCAGCGAATCTGTGCGGTCGCCGTGAACACGACCCATTTATAACCAGCTTCAGCCAGTATCGCGGCGAGCAATACAAACAAAGCCTGGCTGCATGGTTTACCCGAGGCAGCGAGGTTGCCAATCTCAATCAGCTCGCTACGCTGAATGCTATTACCAGTAATGGTGCCAAAGATTTTTTCCAGAGAATCCTCGAGATATTGCTCCAGAAAAAAAGGTCGCTGCTCGCCTGAACGCAAGCCAACTGTCGCTTTAATTGCATCGCGGTCTTCGCAGACGAGCAGCGTAGGGAAAAATTCTGTGATCTGGGCACCGAATGCGCGCTCAAAGCGATCTGCGATATATTTTTCACAGTACTGGCGTTTTTCAGATTTTTCCGAAACCAGAGCAAAATTGCTATGCGCCAATGCAGATACGGCCAGGGATTGTTTCCTGCGTAGAATATCTTTGGAAACACAGTCGATCGCTGTTGGGTTTTCGGTAACTGCAGTAAACATGACGCTCTCCGATTGATCTGAGTAGCGTCAAAGATAGAGAGGAATACTTAAAGAATTCTTAAGGATTAAAAAAAAAGATCTGCTCAGGCGATAAAGCGCCAATGCAGCGGGCAGGAAAGCTAGCGTCTGGTGCCTTGATGGCGCGAGCGTTGGGGTTTTTCCTTGAAGTGCGAGGCTCGCTCAAAAGGCGGTGCCTGTTTCAACATATCTTCTTCAGGATGTATGCAATCCAGCTTCATGCCGAGCTTGTCTTCTATTGCCGGCACCAGGAAAGAATCCTCTTCGCAGGCAAAACTGATAGATGTTCCAATGGCGCCTGCCCGGCCTGTCCGCCCGATCCGATGCACGTAGTCTTCCGGCTCTTCGGGCAGCGTGTAATTGATGACGTGAGTAACATCATCGATATGCAAACCTCTGCCGGCCACATCAGTTGCAACCAATACTTGCAACTTGCCTGATTTGAAATCATCCAGTGTGCGTATGCGCTTGTTCTGCGCCACTTCTCCGGACAACATTCCGCAATTAATTCCATTGCGATAAAGATTGTCTGCCAGCTTGCGCACCTGATCGCGCCGATTACTGAAAACCATCACCTTCTCTGCAGCCGACTCACTAATCAGGTTAAATAGCAGGTTGTATTTGTCAGCGGTGGTTACGAGAAACACTTTTTGATCGACTGCATCGGCAGCGACCTTCTCTGGTTCTATCTCCACCATAATGGGATTCATCGCCCAACGATCAGCCAGTTCGAAAATTTCCGGCGTGAACGTGGCGCTGAACAGCAACGTCTGGCGACAATCTTTTTTAGGTGTCTGGGAAACAACCTGTCTTACCTGGGGGATGAAACCCATATCCAGCATGCGGTCAGCTTCGTCGAGCACCAGTAATTCCACCAGGCCCAGATAAAGTTTGTCGCTCTTGACGAAGTCCAGCAATCGACCAGGAGTGGCAACAACAATATCCACGGGTTTCTTATTCAGCGCTCGCTCCTGCTTGGCGTAATCTTCTCCACCCACCAGTGTAACCGTATGAAGATCGCAACAAGAGGTAAGTAACTCGGCGTCACTGGCAATTTGAATCGCCAGCTCCCGGGTCGGTGCTACTACCAGCGCTCTCGGCTCCGCCAGAAAAGACTCCTCCAGCGGATTGCTTAATAGATCATTAATTATGGTGATAAGAAAAGCTGCAGTTTTGCCTGTGCCGGTTTGCGCACGCCCGGTCACATCATGGCCTGCGAGTGTATGCACGAGACTCTGAGCCTGGATGGGCGTGCAGTACTCAAAACCCATTTTTGCGATGGCATCGCTTAGCGGTTTCTGTAACTCGAAGCGATCAAAAGGAATGCGTTCTTGCTCTTTAGCGCTGTTACTCGGTTCAGCCGACATGTAGTTTGATTAAACCTGTGTTTAGAAAGGCGCCCGCATAATAACGGGATGACTGCCCGACTTCAATTCAATTCATCGTTGATTCAATCAGGAAGAGCAGGCGGCGCAAGCGGGATCACGCGGTAATTTCATCTCGCGCCATTGCATATGAGTGGCATCAAGCAGCAATAGGCGGCCACTCAGTGGCTGCCCGATGCCTGCAATCAACTTGATGGCTTCCATAGCCTGCACAGACCCAATGATGCCCACCAAAGGCGCGATAACCCCGTTGGTAGCGCAGCTTGTGTCATCATTGTCACCTTCCTGATACAAACATTGATAACAAGGACTATCTGGAATGCGAGGATCAAAAACGGCGACCTGACCCTCCATACGAATGGCTGCCCCCGATACCAGTGGTTTTTTGGCGGCGACGCAGGCCCGATTTACAGCAAAACGGGTGGTGAAGTTATCGCAGCCATCGACAACCACATCAACTCCGGCCACGATATCTGCCAGATTGTCCCCTGTCAGGCGTTGTTCCAGACACTCGACCTGCACATCTGGGTTCAAGCGCTTCAGGGTCTGCATGGCGGAGCTTACTTTGGGTTTACCGATATCGGCCTGACTATGAGCGATCTGCCGCTGCAGATTGGTTAATTCAACTTTGTCGTCATCGGCGATAACGAGTTGCCCGACACCGGCCGCAGCAAGGTACATGGCCACGGGGCTGCCCAGGCCACCCATGCCGATGATCAGCACGCGCGCATCAATCAGCTTCTGCTGCCCCGCCACATCCATCTCGGGTAACATGATTTGCCTGCTATAACGTAGTAATTGATCGTCTCGCATATCCGTATTCTACCCGCCCCAGCGCCCGATAGTTATCCTGCCATGACCACCCAGGTCATTATGCGTTGTAATCTCCGAATATCCCTCCGCCTTCAGCAACTCATGCACCTGGCTTTGTTGGTCAAAGCCATGTTCCAAAAGGAGCCATGAATCACTTTTAAGACAAGATCTGGACTGTTCGACAATTTCGGCCAAATCAGCCATTCCGTTATTGCTCGCTACCAGCGCACCAGATGGCTCAAATCGCAGATCCCCCTGATCCAGGTGCGGATCGCCCTCAGCTACATAGGGTGGATTGCTGACTATCATGTCGAAGCTGTCATCTGTCAGGCCTTCACACCAGGCTGTCTGGCGTATCTGTATATTCTTAACCTTGAGTTCCTCTGCATTAGCCCGCGCTACCTTTAGTGCTGCTTCACTGATATCTGTGGCGGTAACATGCCAATGATTTGAAGCCCTGGCCAAAGCTAATGCAATCGCCCCACTACCGGTACCCAAATCAGCGATATGTACCTCTTCCGCCTCCCTGCCTTGCAATAGTTTCAGCGCGCACTCTACCAGCAGTTCAGTTTCCGGGCGTGGAATCAAAACTGCTGGCGAAACACTGAGTTCGAAATCCCAGAATGCCCGCTTTCCTGTCAAATAGGCAACTGGCTCTCCGTCCAAACGACGCCGCAATAATCGCTGGTAGGCTTCCGCCTGAATTTCAGTCAGAGCTCGTTCTGGCCATGCATGCAGCGTCGTGCGGGTGGTGTCCAGGGTTGCAGCAAGCAGCAGTTCCGCATCGAGTCGCCAGCTCTCGCTGACTTCTTGCAGGCTTTGCGCCTGGTCCAGTGCAGAGGCGATGGTTAGCACCATGCCTGACCTAGTCCTCGCCGGCCAGTCCGGCAAGCAAGTCAGCCTGATACTCATTAATCAGCGGCTGTACAATATCTTCCAGTTTGCCAGCCATGATTTCAGCCAGGTTATAAAGAGTGAGCTTGATGCGATGATCGGTAACGCGACCCTGCGGATAATTATAGGTACGGATTTTTTCCGAACGATCGCCGCTACCCACCAGTTTGCGACGTGCATCAGACTCTTCCTGCTGTTGCGCTGACTGGGCCTGGTCCAGCAATTTTGCCTGCAGCAAGGACATGGCACGCGCCCGGTTCTTGTGCTGCGAGCGCTCATCCTGACACTCCACCACCAGACCAGTTGGCAAGTGCGTGATACGAATAGCAGAATCAGTCTTGTTCACATGCTGGCCGCCTGCACCGCTGGCTCGAAAGGTATCGATGCGCAGGTCTGCCTTGTTGATATCGATCTGATCGACCTCATCCAGTTCCGGCATGATCGCGACTGTACAGGCTGATGTATGAATACGACCCTGCGTTTCTGTTTCGGGCACGCGCTGTACCCGGTGAGCGCCTGACTCGAATTTCAGCTTTTCAAACACATTGCGCCCTTCAATACGCACGATGATTTCCTTGAAACCACCATGCTCACCAGGACGTTCGGTAATGGTTTCCATTTTCCATTTTTGCAGCTCGCAGTATCTTGCATACATGCGATATAAATCGCCGGAGAAAATTGCCGCCTCATCGCCACCGGTACCGGCGCGAATTTCCAGAAACACATTGCAGCTATCCTTTTCGTCCTTGGGCAGTAACAATTTTTGCAGAGTCAGCTCTAGCGATTGCAACAACTCCGAACTCTTGTTGATCTCGTCTTCAGCCATTGCGCGCATCTCTGGATCAGCATCCTTCTGCATTTCCTGCGCTTCCAGCAGATCACTGGACGCCTGCAGAAATTCGTCGTAATGCTTTACCAACTCTTCCAGTTCGGCATATTCCTTGGATAATTCACGAAACTTGTCCTGGTTGGCGATGACTTCAGCATCACTCAACAGTGCCTCGACCTCGCCGAAACGGTCCTTCAGGGAATCCAGCTTTTCCTTGATACTGTCCTTCATATTTTCCTGTCCGCCATGCGGATCAATTCTCTTCGCCGTTTAAATCCTGATCCAGTTCATACAATTCCTGGGTCAGGCGCAATATTTCATCACGGCCCTCGGCTGTGGCCTGTTTGAGCTGCACGCTGGGGCTATGCAGTAATTTTTTTGTCAGTGAGCGCGCCAGATTTTCCAATGCAGCTTTGGGCGACTCGCCTTTTTCCAACGCCTTCACTGCGCGTTGCAGCTCGGCTGCGCGGATCTGGTCAGCCTTGCGACGGAAAGCCGTCAATGTCGCCACTGCATTGAGCGAGCGCACATGGCGCAGATACTCTTCCACCCCGCGATCAATAATAGTCTGGGCCTGGGCGGCAGCATCTGCGCGGCTCTTGACGCTGTCTTCAATCACTTCGCTGATATCGTCTACGCTATATAAATAGGCATCATCCAGTTCTGCCACTTCGGGCTCGATGTCTCTTGGTACTGCAAGGTCAATCAGCAACATGGGTTTGTGTTTGCGTTGCTTGAGCGCCTTCTCCACTGCACCCTTACCCAACAAAGGCAACTGGCGGTTGGTTGCAGAGATAACAATATCTGCTGCCATCAGATGCAACGGTATCTCCGACAGCAATACGCCCTTTGCGTTGATGCGCTTCGCGACTTCCATCGCATTGCCCAGCGTACGATTGGCAACCACAAAATCTTTCACGCCCTTGTCTGTCAAGTGTCTGGCTACCAGTTCGACGGTACGACCGGCACCAATCAACATGACATTGAGCTCATCCATTCGAGAGAACAGGCGCTGCGCCAGTGTCGCGGCTGCGTAAGCCACTGAAACCGGATTTTGGCCGATCGCAGTGTCAGTCCTTACTTCTTTGGCAATACTAAAGGCTGCCTGGAAAGCGCGACCCAGACCGGGGCCAACCACGTTGAGATCCTGGGATACGGCAAAAGCCGATTTAATCTGACCGAGGATCTGCGGCTCACCCATGATCATGGAGTCCAGCCCGCAAGCCACTTTCATCAGGTGCCTCACAACGTCCTCATCTGCGAATGAGTAGCTGCAGGACTTCAACTCATCAGCCTCCAGGGCATGAAAACCCGCCATCCAGTCCACTAATTGCAGTTGTCGATCCAGAAGCGCGCGGTTTTCAGCTAATTGCGTGGCGGGTGGCTCTATCTGTCCTGCCGCGGATTCGGCATCGGCGAAATTAAGATAGATTTCGGTGCGATTACAGGTCGAAACGATCACTGCCTCGTCGATACCCGGTGTTTCATTGAGTTGATTCAAGGCAGAGGCGACGGTCTCCGGCGGAAAGGCAACCTTTTCCCGCAGGGCGATATTAGCCGTCGTATGATTAATTCCTACCAGAACCAGCGCCATGAATTTCCTGCAAGCCCCATAAACAAAAAGCCCGTTATGGTACTAAAAATCCCCTGCCGTTCCCATTAGAGACTGATTTTGCACGGGTTTCGGATTCTGCCGCCCGTGAATTGCATTTTGCTGCCATTCCGGTCTACTCCAGCATGACAGGCCCTGGCGGAGTCCTTCTCGCATGATGGAGGCAATACAACCTGCTACAATGCTGCCGCAGAGCCCATGGGCTCTCCTGTAGTGATTCCGGTAACTTTATGCAAAAGCTTTCGAATACATTTACATTGCCTCTGGCTTTTATTCTGCTCCTGCTTGGCGCATGCCAGGTTGTGGATACGTCCGCACCGGAAACAGCAGCGTCACCTGACCCGATCGCAGCAACTACCCCGGAGCCACAGCCAGAGGTTGAGGTTGA
>CAYOND010000008.1:0-7659 GCA_964405225.1 uncultured Pseudohongiella sp. | reverse complement strand
GAGGTTGAGGTTGAAATTGAATACGGCTCATTCACAGAAGAGCAGCTCTATCAGGCGATAATTTCTGAAATCGGTGCACAGCGCGGCGATATGGTCGAAGCCGGTGAAAATTACTTCGATCTCGCTTTCGACACGCGCGACCTCGCAATCATCCAGCGCGCCGTACAATTTGCCTCATACAATGAAGATACTAACGCTATGCTGCAGTTAGGACTGTTGTGGGCAGAGGTTTCACCAGACGATCCACAACCACACCTGATGCTGAGTTTTTCATTCCTGGAAAGTGGCCGCTTCGACCAGGCCCTATCCCATATGTCAGACGTTATTGAACTGGGTGGAGACATGGATTTTTCCGCACTGTCTTCGCGCACCGGTCGACTGGATCGCAATGCCCGGGCTGCACTGATTAACAATATGCGCACGCTGGTAGAGCGCTATCCGGCCAATACGTCCATGCAGATAGCACTTGCCCAGTTATTGGCGCAGAACAGCCAGTTCCCTGCCGCGCTGGAAGTACTTGAATCAATTCGGGACCAGGATGCCTTTACAGCAGGACTGGTCCTGCTGGAAGCACAGCTCTACCAGAGCATGGATGAGCCCGACACAGCAATGCGCGTCATGCGTGATGGCGTGCGGGAATTTCCGGCCGACGATGGCCTGAGACGCAATTACGCAGGCATGTTAATTCAGGATGAAGATTACGCTGCAGCACAGGCGCAATTCGCTATCCTCATGGAAGGCGACCCCCAGGATTGGGAGACTTACTATTCGATGGGGCTGCTCGCACTGGAAATGGAAGACTATAAACAGGCCATCGAGATTTTCTCGCGCCTTGTTAACGTGGACCAACGGGTCGATGAGAGTCAGTACTACATTGCCTATGCCCATGAACAAACCGGCGACTTGGGACGCGCAATAGAAAGCTATCGCCAGGTGCGTGTAGGCACTGAAAATTTTCTCGCCGCCCAACAGCAAGCCACACGCCTGTCTATTTCTCTGGGCGAGTTGGCTGATGCCCACGAATGGCTCAACCGCTTGTCTCGCGGCCAGCCACGACTGGAAATTCTTTTTACTACCATCGAATCCTCTTTATTGATCCAGAATGACTACGGTGATGAAGCCAAGGCGCTGCTGGATCGCGCACTCAACAAATACCCCAATGAGACTGACCTGCTCTTCGCGCGCGTGCTCTACTACGACTCAATTTCGGACCGGGCAGGATCCGAGCGTGACCTGCGTCAGATCATTACCATGCAACCGGACGACTCCCGCGCCCTGAATCATCTTGGCTATATGCTCGCCGACCAGACCGAGCGGTATGAAGAAGCGCTTGACCTGATCGAGCGAGCTATTGCAGTTTCACCCGATGACCCTGCCATTATCGACAGCCTGGGCTGGGCCCAATATAAGCTCGGCAACTACGAAGACGCACTTCGCAATCTGCGCCGCGCCTTCGCTTCGTTTCCTGACCATGAAGTTGCCTCCCATATAGGCGAAGTGTTGTGGATGATGGGGCGCGAAGAAGAAGCCGTTCAGGTTTGGGAAAACGCACTGGAAACACGGCCCGACAGCGAGCTCATCAAGGCCGTGATGGACCGGTTTCTGAACGACTGACGAGGCAAGTCTTGTTTCCTTATATTAGGGCAGCATCCATTCCCTATCACCAGCTTCTGCCGGGCTTGCTATGTGTAGCCCTCGGCGCCTGCACATCCATCGCCCCGCCCGCTGAAGAAAACAGCAGCTGGACAAGCCAGCGCCTGGCCCTGCAGGAACTGGATTCCTGGCAACTGCGCGGCCGCGTCAATGTGCGCTACGAAAATGAATCCCATACTCCACGCATCCAGTGGGCGCAGGAAAGCAGCGAGTATCACATTCAGCTCTGGGGCACTTTTGGTGCCGGACGCACAACGGTGATCGGTCGCCCCGGTTATGTAACGCTGGAACAGGACAACGAAATTCTCACAGCCAGCAGTCCGGAACAATTGATGCTGGACAACCTCGGTTATGATTTACCGGTCTCCCAACTGGAAAGCTGGATCAAGGGTTTACCAGTAAGCGGTAGCGAAGCCAATCTCAGTTTTAACGAACTGAACCAACTAACAGGCATAGAGCAGGAAGGCTGGACTATCAGTTTCAGTGACCTTCGCCAGTATGGCGACGTCAATCTGCCCCGCCGGGTTGATCTGCAGCGTGCCGAGCGCGATATACAGCTCCGCTTCGTCGGATTGTCCTGGACCCTCGAGGGCGACGACGGCTAGACATTTATGTTCACTCTCAAGGCACCTGCCAAACTCAACCTGTTCCTGCACATCACCGGGCGTCGGGATGACGGCTATCACAACCTGCAAACCCTGTTTCAACTGCTGGATTACGGCGACGATCTGGAATTTCGCTCAGCTAACGCGGGAAATCTGGGTTTGCACATAGAGGGAGCGTCACAGCCTCCGCCCATGGCTGGTAATCTCATTACCCGCGCTGCGCAATTATTGCGCAGTCACACAGGTGCCACAGACGGCGCAGATATCACGTTGCACAAACGGCTGCCTATGGGAGCAGGTCTGGGCGGCGGCAGTGCCAACGCAGCCATGACCTTGCTGGGCCTGAATGCACTGTGGCGAACAGGTCTGCCAGAGGATGAACTGGCTGAACTGGGGCTCGCACTTGGCGCCGATGTGCCGTTATTCGTTCGCGGTCATTCAGCCTGGGCCGAAGGCGTGGGCGATAAGCTGCAACCAGTAGCAATTGCCCCTGCCTGGTATCTCGTCATCACGCCGGATTGCGTGGTCTCCACGGCTGAGATTTTTTCTCATCAACAATTGACACGACACTCCCCAGCCATCAAAATGGCCGACTTTCTGGCGGGCCGGGGTCAGAATGACTGTGAAAAAGTCACGAGATTACTGTATCCCCAGGTCGAAAACGCGCTGCAATGGCTTGATCAGCGCGCACCTGCAAGGATGACAGGAACCGGAGGCAGTGTATTCGCCGTGTTCCCTGATCGCTTCGAGGCCGAGCGAATACTTGCAACCTTGCCCAATGAATGGCGTGGTTTTGTGGCCCGGGGAATAGACAAACTGGAACACGATTTCCAGCAGGCTTAAAATAGTACAACACGAGGCAGAGTGCCCACCTGAGCAAGAGCCAGACTAGCACCAAATAACAAAAAGAAAAGACAAACGATTTTTTGGGGTGTCGCCAAGTGGTAAGGCACAAGGTTTTGATCCTTGCATGCGTTGGTTCGAATCCAGCCACCCCAGCCAATTTACATACTGAACATTAGCCCAAAGGGATATAAACGTGGCCAACAATCTGATGGTCTTTACCGGGAACGCAAACCCGGTTCTGGCGGACAATATCGCGAAGAATATCGGGGTTCCGCTGGGTTATGCGAGCATCAGCAAGTTCAGTGATGGCGAAATCTCGGTAGAGTTAAATGAAAATGTCCGCGGCAAGGACGTATTCGTGATTCAACCGACTTGTGCGCCGACCAACGATAGCATCATGGAATTGCTGTTGATGGCAGATGCACTTCACCGTGCCTCGGCCAACCGGATTACTGCAGTAATCCCCTATTTTGGTTATGCACGGCAGGATCGCCGTGTACGATCAGCCCGGGTTGCGATCAGCGCCAAGGTTGTAGCCGACATGATCAGCGCCGTAGGTGTTAATCGTGTATTAACTGTTGATCTGCATGCCGAGCAAATCCAGGGTTTCTTCAGCATCCCGGTGGACAACGTTTATGGTTCGCCTGTGCTGACTGACGATATTGAACGGCAGAAATATGACAATCTGCTCGTAGTGTCACCCGACATCGGTGGTGTGGTACGGGCAAGAGCGGTGGCCAAGCAGCTTAATGTAGACCTGGCGATTATCGATAAACGACGCCCGTCTGCCAACGAAGCACAGGTAATGCATATTATCGGTGACGTTGCGGACCGCACCTGTCTCATCGTGGATGACATGGTGGATACTGCCGGCACGCTGTGTAAAGCAGCAGATGCCCTGAAAGAACATGGCGCCAACAAAGTCGTTGCCTACTGTACCCACCCGGTACTGTCTGGTCCCGCCATTGAGAATATTGAAGGATCGCAACTGGATACCCTGGTGGTAACCGACACGATCCCGCTGAACGAAGCAGCACAGAACTGCAAGCATATCCGGCAACTGTCGATGGCCAAGCTACTGGCCGAATCGATCCGTCGGGTCAGCAACGAAGAATCCATTAGCGCGATGTTCGATAACACCTAATCGGTTCGAACACGCGCGGATAAGCCGGGTCAGGAGTTTCATAAGAACGCCTGACCCATTTTTTTCACTCTGCTATCAGTCGGTCGCAAACTGAAAGCAGTGACATACCCAGCAGACTGGAGTTGTGCGATAGGAAGGTGGATTGCAAGGCGCCCTGCAGCGCAAACCGAGACATACCAGTTTGGTAGGCGAGGTTTAAGCGAGGACGCAACGCAGCAAGCTGCCTTCATAGTGCGCAACCATCCGCTGGATCGGAGATTAATATGTCAAATGACTTTGAATTGAATTGTGAAGTAAGGACGGACAAGGGGAAAGGTGCGAGCCGCCGCCTGCGCCGTCTGAACAACCAGATACCCGCCATTTTGTATGGCGGCGACGAAGATCCGCAATCCCTGACCATCAACCATGATGAGATATTGCACGCCACTGATAACGAGGCGTTCTTTTCACACATCATCACGTTGAACATTGGCAAGGACAAGCAGCAGGCAGTAATCAAGGCCCTGCAACGCCACCCCGCGAAGCCATTCATCATGCATGCGGATTTTCAACGTGTGCAAGCCAACGTGGCGATTACCGTTAACGTGCCTATCCACTTCCTTAACGAAGAGAAGTGCAAAGGCGTACGTCTGGAAGGCGGAGTCATCTCCAGGACACTGAACGAAATCGAAGTGTCTTGTCTGCCAGGCAACTTACCTGAGTACATTGAGGTAGATCTGCTTGAACTGGGTATTGGCGATGCCATTCACCTGTCGGAAGTGACTCTGCCCGAAGGTGTAACCAGTGTTGCGCTTTCCCATGGCGAAGAGCAGGACCTGACTGTAGTTACCGTCATGGCGCCGATGGCAGAAGAGCCGGAAGAAGACGAAGTGGAAGCTGCTGCTGAAGGTGAAGAGGCTGCTGACGGCGATGATGCTGATAGTGATGCTGAAGAGAAACCTGAGGGCGACGGAGATTAATCTGTCTGCTTAAGCAGCCATGTCCGCTCAATCCTTGAAACTTGTTGTGGGCCTGGGAAATCCAGGCCCGGAACATGACTCCAACCGGCACAACGCCGGCGTCATCTTTCTCCACCATCTGGCCCGGCACTACAACGGCACGCTGCGTGGTGAGTCCAAATTTTTTGGTGAATTTGGTTCAGTGCAAATTGGCGGTCAGGACATCAAGCTGCTATTCCCTACTACGTTTATGAACCACAGCGGCAAGTCTGTCGCTGCAGTCTGCAATTTCTTCAAAATTGAACCGAGCGAAATGCTGGTCGCTTATGACGAGATTGATTTCGAGGTCGGGGTAACACGCTTCAAGGCCGGTGGTGGTCATGGTGGCCACAACGGCATTCGCGACATTATCAATGCGCTGGGCGGTAAAAATGATTTCTATCGTTTGCGCATTGGCGTGGGTCATCCGGGACACAAGTCCATGGTGGCCAACTATGTGTTGAGCAATCCTTCGCGATCGGAAGCCGATGTCATTATGGGTGATATCGAACATGCCATTCACGTTATGCCCCAGGCAGTAGCTGGTGAATGGGAAGAAGCCATGAAACGGCTTCATACGCCACAGTAACAGGACTCCAAACATGGCAGTAAAATGCGGTATTGTCGGCCTACCCAATGTCGGCAAATCAACTTTATTCAATGCGCTCACAAAGGCCGGTATTGCAGCGGAAAATTTTCCGTTTTGCACCATTGAGCCCAACTCCGGCATCGTTTCGATTCCCGATACACGTCTGGACAAGCTGGCAGAAATTGTTAAACCCCAGAAGGTGATCCCCACTACTGTGGAATTTACCGATATCGCCGGACTTGTTGCTGGCGCCTCCAAGGGTGAAGGGCTGGGCAATCAATTTCTGGCCAATATTCGCGAAACTGACGCCATTGCCCACGTGGTGCGCTGTTTTGAAGACAGCAATGTTACCCACGTATCAGACAAGATCGACCCCGCTGCTGACATCGAAACCATCAACACCGAACTGGCCTTGGCGGATCTGGAAAGCGTGGATAAATTCCTCGACAAGGTATCTCGCGTCGCCAAGAGCGGTGATAAAGATGCCCTGGTGCAGATGAAACTACTGGAGAAGGTGAAGGCTCACCTTGATGAAGCCAAGCCGGTACGCACCTTGGAGCTGAGCAAAGAAGAACGGGCAAATCTGTATAACCTGCACCTGCTAACTATCAAGCCAGTCATGTATATCGCCAACGTGGACGAAGAAGGCTTTGAAAACAACCCACATCTTGATGTAGTAAAAGAAATTGCCGCCACAGAAAAAGCCGAACTGGTGGCGATCTGCAACAAGCTGGAAGCCGAGATTGCCGAACTGGAAGATGAGGAAAAACTGGAATTCCTGCAGGACCTCGGCATGGAAGAGCCAGGATTGGACCGCGTGATTCGTGCCGGCTATCAATTACTGGGCCTGCAAACCTACTTCACGGCAGGCGAGAAAGAAGTGCGCGCCTGGACGGTTAAGGTCGGAGCAACAGCTCCACAAGCGGCAGGGGTTATCCATACGGATTTTGAAAAAGGCTTTATCAGGGCAGAAATTGTGGCTTATAACGACTTTGTTGCTCACAATGGCGAAAACGGTGCCAAGGAAGCCGGGAAGTGGCGGTTGGAAGGCAAGGAATATATTGTTCAGGATGGCGATGTCATCCATTTCAGATTTAACGTTTAGCAGCAAATTTCCGGGAGCATCCATTGGCAGTCCAATTCGAAATGCGAGACAGCGGTGGTATTACTCTCATCACCCTGAAGCAGAATATCAACCTGGATGAAGCCAAGGAGATGTTCCAGGCGGTGGCAGCCAACAAGCCAGGCAAGCTGAGGCTGTATGACATGTCCGCCGGGTTTCATCCCACGATTTCAGAAGTGCAGGACATGGTGAGCTTTGGCTCCAAGTTGATCGATCAGCCCGGCTCTCGCGTTGCGATCGTCTCGGAAGACCTGGTGACCTTCGGCATGGCGCGTGTCTACGATGCCTTCCGCACCAAGGAACACACCAATTTCGGCGTGTTCAAGACCCTGGAGGATGGCCTCAGGTGGCTGAAGGCCGAGGAACCGTCTGAGTCTGGAGAGACTTGACAATTCCGGGCAAAATGCACAGAATTCGCGTCCTTTCGGGGCTCAAGAGACGAATTCCAGGCAGATTATAAGGGATTCGAGGATGTATCTCGGAAGCCGCGAATAGAAAACTCATAGCGATTTTGAAACTATCGAAATTTCGTTATGAGGGTTTTGAGGGTGCGTTAGGTGGAAATTTTATTTGGGATTTTAGGCGCAGGTGTATACTGAATACATCGAGCATAAAATCCCAAATAAAATTTTCAGATGACGTGCCATCGGAAGCCGCAATAGAAATTTTGGCTATGTAGCTCAGCTGGTTAGAGCACAGCATTCATAATGCTGGGGTCGGTG
>CAYOND010000007.1:0-115486 GCA_964405225.1 uncultured Pseudohongiella sp. | reverse complement strand
CGATGCTTGGATGCTCAACCAGGATTTGTTTCGCCGCAGCGGAAACGCTGACCATAGAACTGAAGTCTGCGAGATATAAACGGATCGCATCATTTCCGCTCTCCTGCCTGATGGACTCAACAGCTGCCTGGCCTCTTTCCGGGTTTCGACATAACAATATGACTTGCGCACCGCGCCGGGCAAAAGCCAGACTGGCGACATAGCCGATGCCACTGTTCGCACCTGTAACCAGGAAGGTTTTACCTGTCAAATCCTTTGGCTGTGTCATGCGTGGCTCTCCCGTTGTCATGCGCAATTTTGAAATATCCTGATCGATCTATCCAATTAATTGCAAGTCGTCTTTAAGGCTCTGATCAATCAGTCCATGTGATTTATTACGCTAAAAACATCAATCTGGAGCACTACTCATAATGTTATGAGGAATACTCCCGCTCAGTCACCAGGCGCGTGTGATAACTTTAAAAAGTCCGTTCTATCTGTCAGGAGCCACCAGTGTTGCGCCATTTCACTCTCATCGCCATTTTAAGTACTGTTACTTTTATGCAAAGCGGTTCATACAGTGCCGAATATTCAATCGGGGGCATCAACCATTTTGGCTTGACGGTAAGCGATCTGGACGCCTCAGAATCATTCTTTACTGAAGTATTGGGGTTTGAACTACTTGGCAGAGATACGACCTATCCATCCGTGGCAGTTGCCAACGAAGAAATTCTGGTTACTTTGTGGCGGGCTGAAGATCCGGATACAGCAGTACCATTCAATCGGCGTCAGAATATCGGTTTGCACCATCTGGCTTTCAACATAGGCAGCTTTGCAGAGTTGGATGCCCTCCACACTGTGCTGGTGACAAGCCCCGGGGTAGTGATAGAGTTTGCACCGGAGCCCCTGTCCGGTGGTCCAGCCAGGCACATGATGATCAGAGAGCCCAGTGGCAACCGGCTGGAATTTATTCATAACCCACCGTAACAGGCAGGCCATGCCATACAGAATAAGTCGCTTCGCTATTCCTGATATCGCCTCGGTGCCGGAAGATGTGCGCGAGCGCATGCTGGCAGTGCAGGAAAAAGCGGGGTTCATCCCCAATATCTTCCTCGCCCTGGCGCACAGGCCCGCAGAATTCCGCGCATTCTTCGCTTATCACGATGCCCTCATGGACAAAGCAGAAGGGTTGAGCCTCGCGGAGCGGGAAATGATTGTTGTGGCGACTTCAGGGCTTAACAAGTGCCGCTATTGCATCGTAGCCCACGGCGCAATCCTGCGTATTCGCGCGAAGAATTCCAGCATTGACCAGGCCCTCTCTACCGATTACCAGCGGGCGAATCTGACACCAAGACAACGCGCCATGCTGGACTATGCTGCGAAACTCAGCATTGCGCCCTGGGAGATCACTGATAATGATTGCGAACGCATGTTGAAATCAGGCTTTACCCAGGAAGAACTATGGGACATCGGAGCGATCACTGCACTGTTCGCGCTTTCCAACAGACTGGCTCATATGAGTGACCTGGAGCCGAACCCTGAGTTTACTGCAATGGGAAAGGACTTCCCTGCAAATACCGACTAGATTACCGCCTTATTGTGGCCATAAGCGACATTATCGTCAAAGTCTGCGATTTAACCCCCCCCATTTACCCCGGTAGCCCTTTCCATCGTTAGCCAAGCTAGGTTATCTTCCCAACTGCGGCGCTGGAACCCGCATCCAGTGTATAAAAACTAAAAGATCAATGGCTACCCAAAATCCTCAAGTCCCTGCCAGGCTATGAGAAATAAATTCATGACTTGTCTTGTGCCCATTCCCTCGTTAACGTGACGTGTCGCGATCCTGACAGGAACCTAGAATACGGCATGGCCCTCATTCCAGATTTCGAAATTCGCGCCATTAACGACGCGCAGACGTCTGAAAATCGTATCCACAGCGACGCTATGGCTAAACAATACGGTTTCTCAGGCGCCCTGGTTAGCGGTGTGAACGTGCTCGGTTACCTCAGCCAACCGCTGGTGCAGGCCTTTGGTTCGACATGGCTTGAGTCGGGAATCATGCAGGTCAAATTTGTAAAACCGGCATATGAAGATGATCTTGTGAGCATTATTTTCAACCCCGCAGAACCCGCCAGTGGTGACAGACACTTTATCGGCAAAGCCCACAACAACGACGGAGCATTGCTGGCTATCCTGGATTCTTTCATGCCCGGGCAATTGCCCGCTCCGTCATCTCTGGCGAGTGCCTCGAGCCCATTGTCTTCCTGTCTCGCTGAACAGGACAGGCCCGACGCACAATGGGAGCAGATTCACCTGCAACGTACAGAACCGGATTTTCAATGGCGTCCTTCGGCAGCCGAGAACGCCGAACATGTCAGAACTCAGCGCGACCAGTCTCCCTGTTACGTGGGCCAATCAGCTTATATTCACCCTTATTTCCTTTTAGACGCCTGTAACAAGGCCCTTATGCGCATGTTCACACTGCCTGCCTGGATTCACACCGCCAGCAGATTAACTGTGCGCAAGGGGTTACGAGTCGATACCACTATTACTGTGCGTACCACGCCAGTGCAGAAGTGGCGCCACAAAGGACATGAATTCATCAAGCTCTATGTGGCAATGTGGGCGGAGAAGCAACTGGCCGTTGAAGTCGAGCATAGTGCCATTTTCAGGCTCGCCAGGCCGGACCGGAAGCATCACACTTGATCGCATTTTCCCAGTCACATGGCTCGCATAAGCGCCCTATTGCTGACTTTTACTCATAGAGGCTGTTACTCTAGCCCACCAGATAATCAAGAAGCACTGCAATGGCTACGCCAGAGTCACAGACATCCCAATTAGACTCGCTTTCTGATCAGAAAGCGCTGGACCTGGCCTGCATCACTGATACCAACAGCCTCGTAGAATCAGCTGGCAAGCTGCGGGATGCTGGGCATGGCCAGATTATCACCTACTCGCGTAAAGTCTTTATTCCCCTGACCCATCTGTGTCGTGATGTTTGTCATTACTGCACCTTTGCGCGCACTCCCCGCCACATTGAACAGGCCTTCATGAGCCGGGAACAGGTATTTGAATTGTGCGAGCACGCCATAAGCCATGGCTGCCAGGAAGCCCTTTTCACACTTGGCGAAAAACCCGAATTGCGCTACAAGGCAGCGCGGGAAGCCTTACAAAACTTCGGTTTTGCCAGTACTCTGGATTACGTTGCCGATATTGCCAGGCATGTGCATCAGGAATTTGGCATCCTGCCACATATTAATGCCGGCAATATGACTACTGCAGAAATTCAGCAACTGCGTCGCGTGAGCGCCTCGATGGGCATAATGCTGGAGTCTGCGTCAGATCGATTATGTGAAAAAGGTATGCCGCATTACGGTTCGCCCGACAAAGTCCCTGCAACGCGACTTCATACAATTGCACTGGCCGGCGAAGCAGCTGTGCCATTTACTTCCGGTATTCTCATCGGCATTGGGGAAACCCGCCTGGAACGCATCGAAGCATTACTGGCATTGCGTCAGCTACACCAACAACACGGGCACTTGCAGGAAATTATCGTCCAGAACTTCAGAGCCAAACCGAATACGAAGATGGCGCAATCTCCCGAACCTGATCTTGATGATTTGCTCTGGACCATCGCAGTGGCACGCCTGATATTCGGGCCACATATGAATATCCAGGCTCCTCCGAATCTAAGCCCGGGCGTTTTACCAAAATTGATCGCCGCCGGGATTAACGATTGGGGTGGTGTGTCGCCTGTATCGCCGGATCATGTGAATCCTGAAGCACCCTGGCCGCATCTGGAACACCTGGCACGGGAAACCGCAACAGCGGGTAAATACCTGGAACAACGCCTCACGATTTATCCTGAGTTTGTCAAAGCACCTGGCCAGTGGCTCGCTACTGAAATGCAGACCACCGTAATGCAAAACAGCGACGCGGAGGGCTTTGCCCGGCGTGATAAATGGGCACCAGGTCAGAACTTACCTGTACCTGTGGAAGAATCCCAGCAAGTTGTCAGGCAGTCAGAATGGCATCATATATCAGAAGGGTTGCGGCAAATCGTAAAACGCTGCGAGGATAGCAAAGCGCTCAGCACGGCAGATATTGTGCGTATGTTTTCTGCTCGCGGCCCTGAGTTCAGCTATCTGTGTTCAGCTGCAAATACCCTGCGCAAGAATTGCAATGGTGATTCGGTGAGCTATGTTGTAAATCGCAATATCAATTACACCAATGTTTGTTACTTCAAGTGCCAGTTCTGCGCATTTTCTAAAGGCAAATTGAGTGAAAATTTGCGCGGCAAGCCCTACGATATAAGTGCCAGTGAGATAGCCAGGCGCTGCACGGAAGCCTGGGAACGAGGTGCTACGGAAGTATGTCTGCAGGGCGGTATTCATCCAGATTACACAGGCCAGACGTATATCGACATTGTTGCAACAATAAAAGCAACAGTTCCTGACCTGCACATCCATGCCTTTTCACCTTTGGAGGTATGGCAGGGAGCTGAAACTCTGGGCTTATCCCTCAAGGATTTTCTACTGGAGTTAAAACGCGCTGGCCTGAACACGCTGCCTGGCACGGCCGCTGAAATACTGCATGATGAGGTCCGACAAAAATTATGCCCCGACAAACTCAATACAGCACAGTGGCTGCAAGTTATGGAAACTGCTCATGAGGTTGGGTTCAGTACAACTGCCACCATTATGTTTGGGCATGTGGATCGAACGCATCACTGGGCAAGTCATTTGCTGGCAATAAGAAACTTGCAACAGCGCACTCGTGGCTTTACGGAATTTGTGCCACTACCGTATGTTCATATGGAAGCGCCAATGTATTTAAAGGGAAACTCGCGCAAGGGCCCCAGCTACCGCGAAGCAATTCTGATGCATGCCATACCGCGTCTGGTATTCAATGGCTACATTCAGAACATCCAGGCTTCCTGGGTAAAAATGGGCAAACAGGGGGTGGCGGACTGTCTGAATGCCGGTGCCAACGACCTGGGAGGCACTTTGATGAATGAGAGCATTACGCGTGCCGCTGGAGCAGAATTTGGACAGGAATGGGAACCAGCCGATATTGAAAAAATGCTGAAATCCATGAACAGACCACCGAGAATGCGTACAACCTTGTATGGTGACGCTCCCCAACTCAGGCGTCAGGTATCATTGGAAGCCAGCAAACTGCTCACAATTGAAAATCAAAAAGCAAGCAAGACCCAATCGAGCAAACGACTCGAAACAAGTATATGATAAACACGTTAACTAACTCACGACTTAATAGTCTGACGAATTATTTTTATAACAGGATCGCGATCAGTTGGTGTGGTTTTCCCGTCAGCAATTGGCGACGCCCAGGAAGCATTAATATCTGATGAAACTCGCAATTACCGGCGCCAATAGTAGTGTTGGCAAAGCCTTGCTGCACCTTATACAAGGCAATGATGAAATCGAAGCTATCGCAGGGGCCAGATCAGCGCAGGCGCTCGCGCACTTACCGAAATCACCTCGTATTCACCCGATGGAGATTTCGTACTTCGACTCCGACAAGCTTGGCAAACAGTTTGCTGGCGTGGATTCTGTAGTCCATCTGGCAGGGATTTTGATAGAAGGCCCAGGCAGCGACTATCAAACCGCAAACGTGGACGCGACTGCGGCAGTTGTTCGTGCAGCGCAGAGTGCGGGTGCTGAACATATCGTCTTTATCAGCGTCATTGGTGCCGACCCGAATTCCTCAAACCCTTATTTCAAATCCAAAGGTATGGCCGAGCAACTGGTCACCGATTCTGGTCTGGCCTCCACAGTCATCCGCACCCCCATGCTTTTAGGCCCAGGCACAGCCGGCACGAGTGGGGTCGTCGGCACAGCATCGCAACCCAGGGTCAAACTGCTCGGTGGTGGCCGCTATATCATGCGCCCTCTGGATATAGACAACCTATGTCAGGCGATACTCAACACGTGTGGCCGATCTGGCTCAGGGAAATCCATTTATGAACTGGTGGGGCCTGAACCTATCGTCTACCACGAATTAATCCGGCGGGTGGCTGAGCTCAGAGGCCTTAAAATCGAAATAGGCTCTGTCCCTATCTGGCTGGCCAAATTGGGAGCCGGTATTAAAAGCCGCATTCAGGGTGGAGGTTTTACACCGACCGTTATCGATGTCATTACCCAGGATGAAGAAGTTGCCAACAACGATGATGCGGCACTGGATGTGACGCTAACTCCATTACAAACTACGCTGCAACGTATGCTGGAAGACAAAACATGAGCGATACCAATCTCGAGACAGAATCAATCGAAGAGCCCATAGCTCCTCAAAAACGCAAACCCAATCCCATAGGAAGGGTGTTGTTTTTACTGCTAACGGCTGCTTGTTTCGCATATCTGTACTATCGCCTGAATGGCGCCGCGATGCGCGAAGGTCTATCGCTAACCGAATACATGACTCAGGTTTTTGCCAATGTGGCATGGTTCCCCTGGCTGCTTCTCATGATGGGCTATTCCTTATTCTATTTTTTAATCGACACTCTGGTTGTGACTCGCGCGCTAAACTGGTTTCTGGCTGATATCAAATACCGGGATATTCTGCCCATTCGAGCCAGTGCTTACATCATCTCGATTTTCAATGAACAAATCGGCAAAGGCGCTATGGCCTACTACCTCAATAAACGGGACAAAATACCTGGCTGGGAAGTCAGTTCCGTTATGTTGTTTATCATGTTTTGCGAAATCTTCTATCTATTGGTTTGGGCTACCGTAGGTTACATCTTCGCTGCAACAGAATTGCCTGAAGTATTTGCCTTGATTCCCTATATCGCGGCCGGAGCGGCAGTATTTCTGGTCATATGGGTCCTGTACTTTCAGGGCGTGATCCTGAAGAACAACCGGGTTCGTGATCACAAGGCGTTGCACGCATTCAGGCTGGCAAAACCCTGGCACTATGGGGCGTTTTTCCTATTACGCTCTCCAGCACTGCTGGCAGCCATAGTCGTTTACACAGTAGCGCTGAATCTGTTTGGAGTTGAAGCATCCCTTCTCATGCTACTTCCTTTTCTGCCAATTATTTTCTTTGCAGCTACGGTGCCCACGCCCATGCGCGCAGCTGCCATTACGTTCTGGGTCATCCTGTTCCCGGAAAACGAAGGCCAGATGGCAGCCTTTGGCTTCGTACAGCACAATTTTTTCATCCTGTTCAACGCCGCCATTGGTCTGGTGTTCTGGCGCCGGGCGCAGCGCGAATTGTTCAGTGAGTAATGGCAAATCTGCTAACCGGAATTCGATTGCTACTGGTAATTCCGGTTACATGGGGGTTGGCCGATAGAGATTTTCTTCCAGGCTTCTTATTACTGAGCTTGATTGTAGTCGCCATTGTTACCGACTATTACGATGGTATTGTGGCGCGCAGAACCGGAACTGCATCGCCATCAGGACAATTATTCGACCACGCAACAGATTTCATATTCGTAACCTGTGGACTGTTTGGCCTCGCAGCAGCGGGTATCATCGCAATATGGCTGCCTGTACTGATTGTTATAGCGTTTAGCCAATATGTATTGGACTCATACCTGCTCTTCCATCAGAAACAGTTACGCATGAGTACTCTGGGCCGTTGGAATGGTGTATGTTATTTCGCACCCCTGGTCCTGGTGGCGAGCTCCCGACTCACTCAGATGGAACCAATCATTAATGGGCTGATAATGGCTACCCAGGGACTTTGCCTGTTGCTGATACTCAGCACCTTGTTATCAATTGCTGACCGTGCAGTAGCGTCATGGCGCTAGCACTGAAATCAGGAATCAGGTTTGCCACCCTTGATTAGACTTGATACTGATCGGTTATCAGTCGATACTGCAGCAGAATAAATATCATCTGCCCTTCCCGGCATTATGGACGTCTGACAACAAAACTGACTAAAAAAATAAGGGGCTAACATGCCTTTTGATATAAAAATAACCTTGAGTGACGAGGATCTGGAGCGCTTTCAGGAAAGCATAGACAAAGGCAAGTTGGCAGTTTCGGATGAAGCCAATATCCGCAGGATCGAAGACGCAGCCAGCAAGCTGATCGAACATGCGTGAAATCTTGAACTTCCACTTTTTATTTCAGAACGCCTCTACAAACTCGAAGTGCTTCTTAATATGATTCAGGATGAGGAGTGGAATCTGGAATCAGCCGAGGTAAATAGCATTCGCAGTGCACTATATTATTTTGTTGACCCTGACGATGCGATACCAGATTCCATTCCCGGTATTGGCTACCTCGATGATGCGATGTACGCTGAAATCGTTATTCAGGAGTTAAAAGTCGAAATCAAGATGTACCAGGAATTCTGCCAGTTCCGCATTGCCGAAAAAAATCGCCGGCGCAATAGTGGCCTCGACCCTCATGTAGGGCGCGAAGACTGGATTGCCGACAAGCGCGCGGTACTGCATTCGAGAATGCGTGAAAGGCGCGCGCTTCGCGGTGGTGTTCGTGGCTGGCGCATGCGATTGTTTTAATTTTATTCGAAACAATATCTACAATATGATCAAAGTACTTCTCATTCTATTACTGGCATCAAGTTGTGCCGCACGGGCACAACAAACACTTGTTCCAGTCGCCGAGCCAACTGCCAGAATTTTTGCACAGGTGACATCCGATGCGCGCGTACAACGCGCACTGCAACAGATCGAACTCAACGAGCCTCAAGCCATCGAAGAGCAAATCCGCATTACTGAAATTCCTGCCCCTCCATTTCAGGAACAAGTGCGAGCAGCCTATTACCTTGAACAATTTCGGTCGCGGGGCCTTGCGGACGCTTACATCGATACCGAGGGCAACGTTATAGGAGTCCGGCCTGGCAATGGTAATGGCCCCCTACTACTGATCGCAGCACATCTGGATACGGTGTTTCCTGCCGATGTTGATACCACGGTTGAGTTGCGAGGTGGGCGTTACTATGCACCTGGCATTGGCGATGACACACGCGGACTGACTGTACTCCTGTCAATACTCGAAGCTCTTAATGACAACAATATTGAAACTGAAGCTGACATCATGTTCACCGGTAACGTTGGTGAAGAAGGTCGTGGCGATCTGCGCGGCATAAAAGCAATTTTTCGGGATCACCCTGACATTGATGGGTTTATCTCGGTTGATGGAGTCAATTTGCGGCGTATCACAACAGGAGGTACGGGCAGCAGACGATTTGAATTTCGCTTCTCGGGCCCTGGCGGCCATTCCTTCGGCGCATTTGGTTTGCCCAGCGCTATTCACGCCATGGGCAGGGCTATTGCCAAAATCTCCGAGCTGCGCACACCCCTGGAACCCAAAACCACATTCACTGTCGGCACAGTTGATGGTGGCACTTCAGTGAACTCAATCGCTGCAGACGCAGTATTTGCCATTGATATGCGATCCAATGACAGAGAAGAATTGGCATTACTCGAATCGCAGGCCAAGAATGCAGCGCTGGCAGCAGTCACAGAAGAAAATGCACGCTGGAATAATCCCGCTATCAGTGTGGAGTTTGTATTGATCGGTGATCGCCCTGTCGGCAGTACACCTGTATCAAGCCCCATAGTTCAGGTTGCGGCTTTGGCGTTTGATGCGATTGGTATAGAACTGCAGGAACTGGGTATCTCCAGCACTGATTCCAATGTCCCTATGTCGCTGGGTATTCCCGCAATTACAATTGCCGGAGGTGGCGAAGGAGGTGGAGCTCACTCTCCCGGCGAATGGTTTGCTCCAACTAACTCCCACGTCGGGCCACAGACTGCTTTGTTAACACTGCTGGGTCTGGCGGGTATAGCCGGTACCACTCCGGCACTGCTGCTGGAAATTAGCGACTAGTTACCCTTCTTCATCTATCGCAGCTCAAGTACCTAATACTTGTTATTGAGTTTCTTCCTGCTTACGCAAGTGGCCATATAGCAATTCTTCAGTAAATTCGACGCACTTGAATTCCAGCAATTGCATGTTTTCATCCAATCTGCGATAGAGAGGCAAGCGCAGCGTTACCGGCCTGGTATACACATTGGGATCTTCCAACGTTGCTTCATACATCAAAGAATTGGGGCCCATGTACGTATAACGCTCGGTTACACGTAAGGCTTCAGAATGATGATTGCCTGCGTGATCAAGCCAGGTATCCGGGACCTGGTCAGTCACGTCAATCACCAGCGTATCTCCCTCGAAACTGGCTCTGGAATGGCCCATCCAGGAATAGATAGGCGCCTCAAAGTCTGGTCGGTTCATATAAACAATGCGACTGGCACTGGCAAACTCATATGCCATGATAATGTGCTCAGGTGATTGCACTATCTGAAATGGAAATGGCATATAGGTCGCTCGAGGAATGCCCGGCATGTAGCATTTCACGACCGGGTCCAGTGCCAGCCAGTCGGCCTTGTTCGCCTGCTGCTGAGCCCGGGCCTCAGGGATATAAGGTAATTCGCCTCCGTCTACGATGCCCAATCCTGCCGGGATCGCGCCAATCGCTCCCATTTCTGGCAGCGGACCAAAATCTGCAGCATGTGGCTCTACATCCCAATGTGCCGTACCGATAGCCTGCCAGATGCCGTTAAAATCCGGGCTTCCATCTGCAGTTCTCGGGATGGCGTTATTCTCTGCACCAATCACAGGATTGGCGAGCATCAGGCCAAGCAGGATTGTAGTGATAAGGTTTTGTGCGCCGGACCGAAGATAAACACTCATGATGCCTTCCCTTTTATTCTTTTTTATAACAACAATGTACTGCATTTAATCAATACTGCCTAGTGCACCCGCCGCGCTCGCACATGCAGAGTATTGACAGCAAACCGGGCTGCGGGCCAGACTCTAAGGATGACCAAAACGAATACTCCGGCAGATAACCGGGCATGAAGCAAGCGTAAAAGGAAAAGTTCTGGAAACCCTCGCTAGACTTGAAGAAACAGCCCTTAGCATCTGGCTCCGCGAATCAGGCGCAGCATTCTTCTCGGTGCTAACGCTGCACTCTTTGGCCCTGGCTGTTGTAGTCGGTATCAATATCGCTTTGGCAATGCAAATTGCCGGGTACATGCCGCGCCTGAAAATGGAACAGTTCAGCACCCTGTTCCAATACCACTGGTGGGCGGTGCTGCTGGTGTTGTTTTCAGGGCTGGGGCTACTGTTAGCCTATCCTGCCAAAGCGCTGACCAATCCTGTGTTTTATCTCAAACTACTGGCTGTAGTTTTTGGCTTGCTGATAACCAAACTCCTGCAGCGTAGCCCGGTGCAGCAATCAGCGCAGGAACTGGTGGTACATCACGGCAGACTGATCGCCTTAATTTCACTTTTGTTATGGATTGCAGCTGTTACAGGCGGCAGATTTTTGGCGTATACCAACTCCGTACTACTGGCTTCACGTTTTTTCTGATGGCATATAGCAAGGCATGATAGAAATTCTGGTACAGATTACTGCCGCAATGGGAATTACTGATTTCATGAATTCCGCCTGGGGCTGGCCGATAGTGGAGTCATTGCATTTCATTGGGTTGAGCATGCTTATAGGATCGGTGGGCGTTTTTGATTTACGCCTTCTGGGAGTCGCCAGTTCAATCGATCTCGCACAGTTACACCGTCTGGTGCCACTTGGAGTTGCCGGCTACCTGCTCAACGTCATGACGGGCTTCATGTTTTTTACCTCAGCACCGGATCAGTATCTCTATAATCCGGCGTTTCAACTCAAACTATTGTTCATGGTTGCAGCCGGATTAAACATGATCAGCTTCTATCAAACCACGGGGCGTGCTATCCATATGGAGACGATCCCACCGCACATCCGCGCTGCCAACAGGAATTTCGCCGCTGTATCCTTGCTCTGTTGGGCTGGTGTGATTATCTGTGGGCGCCTGATTACCTATTACCGCCCTCCCTACCACTGGTGCCCCTGGTGTTAAGCTAAACGAAAGAAAAATCGGCACTGAAAGGTCTGTATTTGATAGGCGTGGTAATCCCACTTCCACGCCGAATTTAGTGGCTAACATTTGTTTACGCTCACTGCGGGATGCGAGTCCTCCCCGGCTCGTATCCCTCAGTTCTTCTTGTTCTGCATACCCACTTATCAAGGCTGTATTGATTTAACTGGCCCCCTGCATTAGTCTCCTCTCGCGCAACCCAGCGCTCTAATCCTTTGAATTGATCGTCGACCAACCCGTCTGTTATGGAATTACGCTCCCAATTTCGCCTAGGTAACTTCGAAATCCGCATTAACTGGTTTATCGCTGTATTCGTGCTGTTGGCGGTTGGCGGTCTGGCCCGGCTGGGGCTCTGGCAACTGGATAGAGCAGCTGAAAAGGTCACTGCTCAACAGGAACTCCAGGCGCGCCTTCAAAACACTGCAGCGCGCATCGAAGACTTGCCTGCAGGCACCTTGATTCCAGAGAACCCGGAACTACAGAACCGCTATGTAGAAATGCAGGGGGAATATCTCAATGACCGCACAATTCTTGTGCTGGCTGAGTTTTTCGATGGCCAGATTGGATATGGCGTAGTCACCCCTTTGCGACTGGCACAGAATGGTCAGCTGGTACTGGTAAATCGCGGCTGGACCTCAGGTTTACTGCCAGCCGGGGAAGAACCTGTCACCCGACCAGTTGATGGGCCGGTAACCGTTGGCGGGCAGATCTTCGTGCCACCTGAAGATCGCAGAATTCTCTCTAGCAGTATCGACGCGACCCAATGGCCATTGCGTATGCGGAGTCTGGAAATCGACGTGATATCCGAAATTCTCGGCGAACCGATATTTCCTTTTGAAGTGAGAATCAACGCCGATCAGCCGGGTGCACTTGTGCGCCACTGGCCCGCGGTTGTTGCCGATGTGAACCAGAACTTATCTTATGCAATTCAATGGTTTAGCTTTGCACTCATCATCCTTTTTATCAGCATACTGGCAAGCAGTAATCTGTGGTCTCTGTTCAAGGGGCCCGGCAAACCCTGAAGCTTGAGCGGCGTTTGCTCGCTTATCAAATTACCACCCGGGTAACTGACTGATGGGTTCCTGAACCTCTCGCTCCCTGCGGCCGCGCAGGCGCCGATTTGCCATCAAGCAAACGTTCAAAACCTGCTCATTTAGTGCTATTGTTGCCCGCTGATTTTGGCTTCAGACACTAACCTTTTTAAAACGACTCCGAAGGGGACGCAAACATGCGGAACTACGCTTCCTGTATCAAATTTACCGCCAGCCTGCTGGGCATGACACTGAGTGCTTTTGCTGCTACCAGCGCACTGGCGCAAGAGGAAGTGACCTTCCACAAAGACATCGAACCCATTTTGCAAAACAGCTGCCAGGGCTGCCATCGACCCGGTGGTGTTGGACCAATGTCGCTGGTTACTTACGAAGAGTCAGCCCCTTTTGCAGGCTTGATCGAATACAAGACAGGTCTGCGGGATCGCGCAGGCGCGATGCCTCCATGGTATATGGAGAAAAACATCGGCATTCAATCGTACAAAGATGACCCCTCCCTGTCGGATGCCGAAATTGCAGCTATTGCAGCCTGGGCTCGCAGCGGCGCACCAAAAGGCGACCCGGCTGATGCACCAGAGCCGCTGGTATTTGATGACAGCGTCAAATGGCGAGCTGGGGAACCCGACCTGGTGGTTGTCCTCGAAGACGTTACCAAGCTGGCGGGAACTCCCGACTGGTGGGGCGAAATCCCTTCTGTACCTACCGGGCTCACTGAAGATCGTTATGTGAAATCGGTCGAGATCGTGGAAGTAAATGACGTGCCGCAGGCTGGCACTGGCCGTGACACGGTCGGCGGCCGCTATATCTTTCATCATATGATCTGGGCGACAGCCCAGATGGACGAAAATGGCGAACGCCTGCCGGGCCTGAACATCCCGTGGCCTGTGCATGAAGTTGGCCGAAATGCGGATATCTTTGATGAGGATGCCGGGCGACTTCTGCGCGCGGGCTCCTATATCGTCTCGGATTCGGTTCACCTGCATTCCAATGGCATCGATACCACCGGCCATTTGGAAGTCGGATTTCGCTTCCATCCCGAAGGTTATGAGCCCAAATACCAGAATGCCTTTATTGGCTTGGGCAATGGTGTAGACATCAGTATTGCTGGCAATGAATCGGATCAGGAATTACATGCTTACACTGTACTGAATCAGCATACCAAAGTGATCACTTTCGAACCGCACTTGCACGCACCAGGTGAACGTATGTGTCTCGAAGCAATTTGGGGCTATACCATAGAAACTCTGTCCTGTGTCGGTTACGACCACAATTGGGTGCGTGGCTATCCGTACGAAGACCATGCGGCGCCTCTACTCCCAAAGGGCACGATTTTGCATATCGTTGGTTATATGAATAACACTGAAACCAATCCTAATGTACCCGACCCACGCAATTGGCAGGGATCCGGCAACCGCTCTGTGACTAACATGTTTATCGATCTCGGCATTCGCGTGACCATGACTGACGAACAGTTTTTTGACGCCATGGAAGAGCGTCGCCAGGTTTTGGACCTTGGCCCGAATGACCATGTTATTGGTTGCCCGCTTTGTGGCGCCCCTCTGGTAGCTCCGATTACAGAGGACGAGGATGAATCTTTGGAAAATGAAGTAGCCAGGAATTAAGCAATGATATCTGTTGAAACTATGCAATTACGCCTCTGGCGCGTACCAATCGCATCACTGTGCGCAGTTTTATTGTTGGTGCTTTCAACTGTCACACAGGCAGACACTTACCAACGTGGCCAACATGTAGAGCCAGCATACGAGGGTTGGCGACCCAACCCTGACGGAACTTTCAGTTTCATGTTTGGATACATGAATGAGAACTGGTCAGAAGAGCCAGATGTGCCCATCGGTGAGAATAATTACTTCTCACCAGGTGATCCGGATCGTGGCCAGCCCACGCATTTTTTACCGCGACGCAATCGCTTTAATTTTGAAGTGACAGTGCCAGCAGATTGGGGTGACCGGGAACTTGTGTGGACACTTAATGTTAACGGTGTCGAACGTAAGGCCTACGCGACACTCAAGGCAGACTACCTGGTCGACAATATGGTAATTGCATCCGAGACCGGGTCGTTAGGCGCAGGAACCAGTAGCCCTGAGTCACGTGCCAATGTACCTCCACAAGTGACCATTCAGGGCGACGACATACGTACTGCCCGGGTCGGCGAACCCATCACTCTGGTCACACAAGTCACTGATGATGGCCTTCCTACCCGCCGCCGTGAATCAAGCAATACCGAGCGCCAATTAACCTCGCGTATGCTACGCCCGCCCAGCCGTATCACTGTGGGCAAGGTAAACGGATTGTTCCTGTCATGGAACGTTTACCGCGGTGAAGGCACAGTTACATTTGACCCACCCTTACCCAAACCCTGGGAAGATACCCGAACGTCAGCCAATTCCCCCTGGGGAGCGTTATGGTTACCACCAGAAGTGCCCGAAGATGGCATTTATGAAGTGACTGCAACTTTCGATGAGCCTGGAACGTATATATTGTGGGCCAGAGCCGACGACGGAGGGCTTTATAACGATGGGTACATCACGGTGAATGTGACCGAATAAATAACTGACGAAAATAGGTCGCGGAGCCTTCCTGTTTTCGTCAGAAACCAGTTACACCTGTACTAGTTTTGGTCTTTCAATTCAATAGTAAACGGTGGATCGTACTCCGGCGGATCCTGATTGATAATAATCCGGGTCGGTGGCGAACCAATATACTGGCCTCCTTCTGCGCTGGTATTGCGCGCCTCAAGAAGTAATGCTTCCGCTGCTCTCACGACGGAAGGTGGCTCAGCCTCTTTGCCAAACGCAAAACTGAAACTTCCCCTCACCAGCTGGTCATTGGCAAGCAGAATTGCCCAATCTGCAGTGTAATATGTGGCAGCGGGCAATACAGGAAGCTGCCATTCATAATTGTGTCGCGCACGTGGGTTATAGCGAAAACTGATATCGATCCAGTCACGTAACTGGTTTCGTAAGGTGAGCTTAACCAGGCGCACATCCTGTGGAAATTGCAGACTCAATCTGGTTGGCGAACTGCCCAGCACCTCATCGTCAACTGGTTGGGTTTCGAGATTCTGAATCAATCCTGTAACATCCACAGGCTGATAATAGGCAATAAGCTCAGAGCTCTGCGAAATTGCAGAATTTGCCACCAACAAGCAGCAAGTCATCGAGGCCACGCGTTTTAATAGTGCTGGGATACTCACCTGGAACCATCTATTTTCACAGTATTCATTGCATAGAATAACATATTTGCCAATTTCACCGGATTGCCAGATTTCCGCGAACAAACCAGGAAGAACTTTTTATGAGGGACCCGAAACAACTGAATACCATGCTCTCACAGCTTTGGGAGAGCGAATCCAATACCACAACTTTTGACCAAAGCTGGACACAGGGTCGTTCTGCCTTTGGTGGCCTCGCCGCCGCCTTCGCAGTGTGCGGGATGCGCAAGCAACTCCCTGCACATCAGCCCATGCGCTCTCTAATGGTTTCCTTCATCGCACCCATTCCGGCAGGTGAAGTCAGTGTTGATGTGGAAATCCAGCGCCAGGGCAAGAATGTAACCCAGCAGTCCGCCAGTGTGATGGTGGATGGCGAAATCGGCCTGCAGGCAATGGGCGTATTCGGCAATCCGCGGGATGCATTACAGGTACCAACACAGAGTGAATTTAATGCCCAACCTAAAGAAGCCGGCATTCCGTTCGACGTGGAAACTCGACGTGTGCCTGAGTTCCTGAGTTATTTCGAAGGCTTCTGGCTACCCGGGGCAATACCTTTCTCTGGCAAGCCGGAGCGCAAGCTGGCGATGTGGGTCAAGCATCGACAGCCCATAGAAGATTTTCCGGTAGAACGCATCATAGCACTGGCGGATATACCACCACCGGTGATCCTGTCCTTCTTCGAGAAGGGTCCGGTGCCCGCCAGTTCACTCACATGGTCACTGGAGTTCATGGTTCCCGCTGAGGAGGTTACGTCCGAGTGGTTGTACCTGGAGTTTGAAGTCGAAGCAGCAGCCGAAGGTTATACGCAGCAATCTGGGCGATTATTCGATGAGAACGGACAACTGTGCGCCCTCTCCCGCCAATGCATGGTCTATTTTGGCTAGTTTTTGTTAGAATTTTATTGTTCAGCAACCGGTGCTCATAAACAGATGTTTCTACAAGCGGTAACAGGATATTCAAGGCGGCTATTGAGTGCCATATTGATTGGAGGCGTGCTGCTTTGCTCGCAAGCTGTCGGCCAGCATAGCCATGGCATTCTGACGCCGGGAGTTACGTTTCCGCAAGATGATGCGGTACTGTTTGACCCTCCCCGCATGATCACCATGAGCTTTCGTGTGGATGTCAGATTGCTTAAGTTGGCGCTGTATACTGCAGAAGAGGAATGGATAGATATTGGCTTTACCTATCAACCGGACCAGATGGATTCCAGCTTTGTCTATCCTATTCCATTTGAATTACCAGATTCCGAGTTTTACGTGGCGCGCTGGTCAGTGACAGATGACCGCCGGGGTTTGATGAACGGAGAGTTTCGTTTTGCCTTTGGGCCTGATGCGATTGCGCCTTCTGAAACCATCGCAAATCGGGTGAGCGATCGTATAGAAGTTCTACCCTCTACTGGCGCCTATCGGCTGGATGCTATCCAGAATTAACGAAATTTAAAGCCTTTGTTGGCCAGAAATTCCTTCATATGCGGACGGGATTTTTCAGACAAAAGCGTAGAAACCTGTTCTGACCAGCGAATGCCATGCCCACCTCCGGTACGCGTGCGGTAATATTCCTGTATACGTTCGTCGTACTCGGCAATGGCTTCCTTGTCACCCTCTTCATTGTAGACATTTTCTTTGAGCACTACAGAAACAGGCAAGCGGGGTTTTATTTCCGGATCCTGATCTGGATAACCAAGACACAAGCCAAACACTGGATAGACTCCATGAGGCAACTGCAACAAATCTGATACTGGTGCCGGATTATTGCGAATCCCTCCGATGTAACAGATACCAAGTCCGGAAGATTCTGCTGCGGTGACCAGGCTCTGGGCCATCAGCGCCACATCGACAGTGGCGATAATGAAATGTTCGGTAAAATCGCCTTCGAAATCTTTGCCGTACTCACGACAATAATTGCCGGCTCGTTTCAAGTCAGCACAAAACACCAGAAATTCAGCCGCAGCGGCGACATATTTCTGGTTGCCGGCCAATTTGGCGATCTTGTTGCGCTTGGCGGCATCAGTGACCCTGATCACTGTAGCGCCCTGCAGGAAACTCGATGTAGCTGCGGCCTGCCCGGCCTTGATCAATTCCTCGAATAATTCCGCGGAGATCGGTTGCTCAGTAAATTTACGAATGCTGCGATGCGACTTCAGCAGTTGCAGTACTGAATCCATAAGTTTGGTTCCTTTAGCAAAAAGAAATTCAGAGCGATTCGCTCAGATTGTCAAGAAAAGCCGGAACGATATCGTTAGCCAGATTGGATTCAGCATTGAATAATACCACCAGGCCAATATTGGCCTCAGGTACAAACGCCATTTCCGAACGGTAACCCCGCACGCCTCCACCATGATGCACTACTCGCATGTCCTTATAATCAAAAATGCGCCAACCGATTCCGTAGTAGGCTTTTTCCAATCCCGACCAGCGATTGAAGTAATTACCATAAGGGGTGGCGACTACCGGGTTTTGCATTTGTGCCAGTACACCAGGCGCGATGACATCAGGAAATGCACCCAGATTTGCCCGTAACCACATCGTCATGTCAAACACACTGGCATTTATGCCCGACGCAGGAGCCACGCTGTAATATGCGGGATTGGTGCTCGTTGTACGCCAACTACCGCGAATACGACGGTGCGGTCGCGTAGCATCAACACTACTTTCATACGCTTCCTGCCCGAGGGATGCAGTTGCCATACCCAGTGGTCGAAAGATTTTCTCCTGAATATAGCGCTCATAAGGTTCGCCGGTAGCGCTTTCAACGACGTCACCTATAAGCGAAAAAACCACATTTTGATACCCGTAACATTCACCGGGCAAACAGACAGTAGGTACATCGTGCAATCGCGGTTTGATATCTTCATACAGAAGTCCGTCATCGAGTAAATTGGAATATGAATGCGGCATCAGCCCGGTAGAATGACTCGCCAGATGTTTTAGGGTAATTGTCTGAGAGGTGGACGGATTCCCCAGTTGCACTCCAGGGAACAGGGTCGAGATGGGCGCGTCCCAGGATTGCAGTTGTTGATCTACCAACAATGCCGCTGCTGCGCCGGCGAAGGTCTTCGACATTGAGGCGATTCTGAAAATTGAATCAGTATGCAAGGCTTTCCTGTCAGACACGCTACTGACGCCCCAGGTTTGCATGAACATGATGCCTTCGCGAGACACAATGGCTAGCGCGGTGCCAGGAATGCCGATCTCAGCCGTCTCATTTTCGAGCCAGGAGATAAACTTGCTGAAATCATAATTATACTGATTCTGTACCAGCACAAGGTCATCTGCAGAAACCAAATTGGCATAGGAAAACGCCAAACTGGCTACGCAGACGCCCAAAACACGTTTGAATTTATTTCTCAGGTGCATCGTTATGAATCGTTATGAAAAGTATCGTGAGTTTAACTGCAAGGCCGGATATCCGAATTCCAAAACCATATTCCTTCAGGCCGCAAAAAACTAACACGAACCCGCCCAATTGAAAACCAGAGTTTCGCTAAGTCTAAGAAAACACGCATAAAAAAGGCCGACTTAATGGGTATTTAATCGGCCAAATGGGGGCACATTTTAGTGCTTCGGGCTATATATTGTCAGGGCACGAAGACCAGCAGCCTTCTGCCATCACGCACTACTGTAAGCGCCGTAATGCTGTTCGATGCTTCCAGTGCTGCATTGAAATCAGCCAGATTCTCTATACCGCGACGATTAATTTCCACGATCACATCGCCCTCGCGCAATCCTGCTACGTAAGCAGGGCTCTGCGGTATGATTTCCACTACTGCGACGCCAGTATCGTTACGACCGTTAATTGCAGCACTATCAGCCAGGCTGGCGCCACGAAATTCAGAATCGATAACCTCCTGGCGATCTTCCAGCAATGCCTGGCCTTCTGCTCCACCGATGGTGGCCCGGAGCGTTAATCGTTCTGCATTACGCAGTACCGCCAGATCCACTTCTTCACCCTGACGCATCAAGCCAATCATATTGCGCAAGTCCCTGCTATTTTCCACTGCACGCCCATCCACAGCAGTAATAATGTCAGACACTTCCAGGCCCGCTGCCTCAGCTGCACTGCCAGGTACGACACTGGTTACCACTGCACCGCTATCTGCAGTGAGATCAAGCGCCTCGGTGACCGCCGGTGTAACATTGGTAATAGAAACACCCAGCATTCCGCGTCGTACTTCTCCGTCGCGCTCGAGATGCTCCATCACCGAAGCAACCATGTCTCCAGGGACAGCGAAGCCCACGCCATTGGAGCCACCATTGCCACTGATAATCGCTGTATTGATACCGATCAGATTTCCTTCAAGGTCTACCAATGCGCCTCCGGAATTACCCACATTAATTGCTGCATCAGTTTGTATGAAGTCTTCGTAATTCTCGTTGTTCAAACCGGCGCGACCCAGCGCACTAACAATCCCGGAAGTCACCGTCTGCCCTATACCAAAAGGATTACCAATCGCTACCACATAATCACCAACCTGCACCGTCTCAATGTCGGCGAACCTGATCGCCACCAGATCTGATGCCTCAATCCGCAACAGGGCAATATCGGTGCCAGGATCACTGCCAAGCAATTCTGCTTTGACATTGCGATTGTCACTCAGTTGCACAGTGATTTCGGAAGCCTCGGCGACTACATGATGATTGGTTACTACCAGGCCTTCTGAGGCATCAATAATTACACCGCTGCCGGCGCCCGTGGAATAAGGCACTTGTCGATTTTCACGAGAAAAATTCGGCAAGTCTTCGAAATAGCGCCTGATCTCATCCGGTAGCGCCTGGCCGTTGTAGAAATATCGGGTATTGTCACGCAGTGACTTGGTGACGCGGATGTTGACAACTGCCGGTGTCACTTTCTCCAGCATAGGAGCCAAAGAAGGCACGCCACGAGCAAGTGCCTCAGGGCTTATGGCGTAGCCGCGGACAGTCATCAGTAATGCTGCCATCAAGCATAATACTGGCAGATAGATACGCTTACTTTTCATGATGAATCTCCTCAACAACTGATTGGCTCAAGGGCTCTTTGAGCCTCAGTGCCAGGCAAGATAGGGCGAAATGCGATGAAATTCCTGAAAATGCGATGAACAAAATATCCAGAAAAGCTGTAGTGCATGAATACACTGGTGAGGTGGATCCATGTTCATTAATATTGGAGTGTTGAAACTTTTTCGGCCGACCCCATGTCTAATACTGTACAAACCCGGCAGGTACAGGGCTTTCGAGCCACGGGAGCGGTTGAAAACTAACCGAGAACAAAAAGACGAGTTATGAGCGAAGCAGTGCAAATAAGAGATTTTTCATCCGGGCAGCAAATACGGCCTGCCCTGGATTCGGACTTTATTGTAGGGGCCTGGCGCGTAGTGCCGGCTCGCAATTGCCTGAGCCTGCTCAATGGTGACCTGGAACGACAACTTGAACCGCGATTGATGCATTTGCTGTGCTTTCTCGCAGCGAATTCCGGGCAAGTACTGCGTCGGGAGATGCTGGTAGAGGAGCTCTGGCCCCGGGTAATCGTCAATGAAAATTCCTTGACTCGCGCGGTATCGGAATTGCGCAAACAACTGGCACTGCCTTCTCATACCGATAAATATATCGAAACGATTCCGAAGAAAGGTTACAGGTTATTGCCACGCATCCGGGATGCCGCCAATCGCTGCGTTGAATCAGCGCCACCGCATTCACAATCCCTGGAAGCCGACACAAGCATAGTGCGCTCGTGGAATTCAGGGGTGGCCGCCAGCCTGGCTGTATGTCTGGCCGTAGTGCTGGCATTGTGGCAGCCCACTCATGAAGTGCAAAGCTCATATCGGTCTGAGACCTGGCTGGCCTTGCAGGACGAGGTGGTGCCTGCAGAATCTGCCATAGTCGGTGGTAAAGTCACATTCAGTTCGACAGATAATCTGCCTGAATCAGTTAACGCGGTGGAAGCCCCCGTGTTGTCCAACGACGGATCCAGTTATGCCTATATCCAGTATGATGCGGAAGGCTCGAAAATTTATGTAGGGGACCTTGAGCAGATGACAGAACCTGTTCTGATTCATACCAGCAATGCACGCTTGTATAATCTCGCCTGGTCACCTGTCGGTGAGGGCCTCATTTTTGCCCGCCAACCCCTGCTCAATACCACAGCTCTGTTCACAAATGAGAAACGCGCAGATGAGTTGCTAAGATTCGATCTGAACTCAATGAAGGTTAGCAAACTGATAGAAGATGAGGACAAGAAAACCAGGTCTGCCCCGGAACTCAATCTAACCTGATTTGGCCAAGCTTGTGCTAAAGATTTTTATATAGCACCCATTCTAATTACAACGCCATCATTGCACTTCCCGCCGGCGGCGCCAGCATTGTAGAAAAGTAGGCAGTAACACAAAGTAGCACCAGTGCTACCACTAACTCGACATATATTGATCGTTGTAATTTCAGACCTGCCTCTTGCGTACCCAGAGCCGGCACCAAAAACCAACGATGGCGCGCAGCCAGCAGCAATAACAATCCGACCAGCGCCAGCTTGATGCTTAGCGCAAAACCATAGGGCGTGGCGATCAGGTCGGAAGGTGTCGTGAGCAATTCCGTAAGCATATAAATACCTGCGGCGAGCAAAACAATGAGAATGAAGCGCGCATGGGCGCCGAAGCGCTGCATATTCGTCTTTAGCTGTGCAATATCTGGAGAATTGCACAGCCACGCTAATGGCAGCAATGCCCCTACCCAAGTACCAAATGCCAGTAAATGCAGCGCGATCGCCAATTGCGCGGTATTACCAAATACCGCCAGATGACCAGTTGACCTGAAACTGCCAGCAGCAATGAGGGCACACAAGAACAGCAAGGCAAACAACCGGCTGTAAAATAATTGCTCGGGAGGGCTCTGCAGTTCTCTGATTCGATATAGATAAAATAATGCCAGGAGGAACATCGCAACAAAGCTGGTTAGTCTCAATAAACTGCTATCACCCAGCGGGGTGTCCAGAAGCAGGTTGATCATGGTCCAGTCGAACATGCCAGCGACACCAGATCCGCTAATCGTGCCAACCTGAATCAGAAAATAGGCGAGCGCGCTGTGGAAGGCCAGCAAGCCGGCCAACGCAATATAAACGAGAACATCTCGGGTCAGACGACGCGACCCGTCATGATAGAACAGTAGAACCAGAGGGCCGCCAAGCGCGGCGGCGATACCGGGATAGATGCCTAATTTGCTGATCAGGCCGGCAACTTCCCAACCCGAAAGTGAGAACATGGATATGTCTGGGCCTCAGGCCGCTTATTCAGCGTCGCTCGCAGTTGGCGCCGCGACAGTGAAGGCAAATGTATCAGTCAATGTATGACCATCAGCGCCCATGGCTGCCCAATTCACGGTAAACGCGCCAGGGTGCATGCCCGGAGTCGTAATATTGAACTCCGTAGCGGGCTCAGGATTGGCTTTGAATTCTGTTGGCATCGTGTGGCCGACATCCAGCAATTCGAACTTTAGCAGACGTACAGGGCCGGAAAATACCAGCTGGATAGTCTGCGGCGGCGTGGCAATCGTGGAATCTGCCTCAGGAGTGGTTTTCTGCAATCCGGTGTGAGCCTGAGCAGAAATCTGAAACAACAGCGCTGAAAGCAGCAGTACCGCAACGCGTAAACTGTTTAACCCTTTCATTTATAGATCCCCATCGCCTTTGAGTTTCCCGGCATTATGTCAAGATTCCCGAAAACAAGCGATAGCTTGCATCTGCGACAAACTGCCGCAGTCAGTCTGCACACCGATAGTATCTCTGGCTGTCCACATAATTAAACAGGCTTTTTTCAACCGCTCCCAGGCGTTCGGCCTCATTAGCATTGCGGAGACTGATTACCCCATCTACGGAGTTGGTGGGTAAGGCAAATAACGGCTCATCAGGAAACTGCTTTGTGATATTGCGATAGTAGCCAGACGGCATACGAAATAGACCGGTACTGACCGAATGCAATTGGTCCGCATCCAGCACTGAAAAAATCTCGGCAAATAACTGCTGATAGGCTTCCTCAACCCCTTGCTCCATGATGATGGGTTCAAACCTTAACGCAATGTTCCAGCCAGCCTGCTGCAGCTTGAGCAGCGCCTCCAGACGCTTGGCAATTGACGGCGTGCGGTGTTCCCACCGCGATGCGGCATCATGGGCAGTAAAACTCATGGCAATAACGCAGTTCTTGATCGGTGAGTAATCCAGCAAGGCCCTCACCTGCGTACTTTTGGTACGAAGTTCGAGTGTCGCGTTTTGCAATCCGTCAAACAGGGGCAGGATAAATGCGCAAAATTCACTCACCGGGTCCATTGCAAGACTGTCGCAATCATAGCCGCTGTAAAATACTTGCTCGGCATCAACCTGTTGTGCCTGACTCCGTATCTCTGAAGCGAAGTCTTCATAATTGACAAACAACACATAATTCGCTGATCTATACATGCCCTGCAAGAAACAATAGCGGCAGTCATAAAGACAATTCAGCATATGTGAAAAGTAGAAGCTGTGAGATTCCGTGAATCCATATCCAGCAGGAGCAGGAAGAACTGCTTTGCCATGTTTACTGGCCAGGATCAATGCTGGGGCTTGTTTCTGTAAGCGAAAACTCTGTCGCTTGCGATTAAAAACTTCACCATATCTCTCACAGTTGATATGCGGTATATCAGGAAACCGCGCAAGAATGCCCGCAACTCTCTCCGAGTCTTTGACTTCATCTTCAATATAGATTGCGGAGAACATGGTCAGATTGAGGCATCTAATGCCAGTCGTAGATGCGCAAACAATTGATCTACGGTCCGCGGCGGGGTAGCTGCGAGCTCTTGCAAAACGGGTTCCCGGGATAAGGCTTGCAATTGCTGGGCAAGGCGCCGTAACTGATGCTGTTGTGTAACACTGATCCCCGGATAATTTTGCAAAACGTAATAACTGTCGGGCAATGCATGGGCACGGTTATACTCCTCAGCCATTGCTGTCAGCTCCTGCACAACTGATTGCACATGGGCAAGGCATCCCCCAATCCAATCTCGAATGGTATCTCGGGTCACTTTCGACACCGGGTAATCAGGATTGTCAGATACCACTTTGCAACAACGTACCAATTCAGTAGTTGAGATAGATGTGGCCGCGGCAAAGAAAGCACTGCCCTCCATGTCATAACCAGCATTTGCCGGATAAGTGGTTTCAGGCTCATCTACTGATATAAGGTCGCTAAGTTGCTCACAGTGCTTACCAATCGGAGGGTAATATGCGGTGCCAGTTGTTCGATCAATGATTTTTTGCGCACTGAAGAAAGTGCCTGGCGAAAGGTTCTGGTGGCCAGCGATACCAAAATTTAACCACGCCGCAAACCGATCCCGCTCCTTGCTGTCGACCCCAGCCAACCGCATAACACCAGCCGTACTAGCCGCCTTACCCATGCCACTGATAATCAATCTAATATCCTGCCCATTGGTATATATCGATGCAGGTCCGCCATCATCCAATGGCTGGAGGCCAAAGTAATCGATCAAAGGTAGCGCCTCGAGCTTGTGCGCTATAACCAGATTAACTGGCATAGCGCTTCTCCAGATTATAAAAATACTGCGCTCGACTGGTATTACCCCGTTTACGGGCACCCATGGCGAGTATGTGAGATTTTTCAATAAGCATCGCTCTAGCCAACTGCGCTTGCCTGGAGTTGATCTGTCCTGATTCCAATAGCTTGACCAGTGCCTGCACGCGAAACCGATCCATGCCCCAATACTGTCGGGATAGTTGATCACTATGCCCACCGTATTTCTTTAGTAATGGCTCATCCACAAACAATACCGGATGCGAGCAGCAGATTCTGAGCCACAAATCGTAATCCTCGCAAGCCGGCAGCGCCTCATCAAATCCGTCTAATTCAGTAAACAGCTTTCTGCGCATGAGTACAGCTGATGGCGAAATTACACAGCGAGACAAACAGCGGGTGAAAATATCACCACCCGATTTACTGTGCTTTTTCATGGGATTTACACGCCTGCCATTCCTGATCCATATCTCGTCGCAATGTACCAGGTTGAAGTCAGGGTTGACATTGAGCTGCTCTACCTGGCGCGCAAGCTTGTCTGGCAACCATTCGTCATCCGAGTCGAGAAAGGCGAGCCAGGGGCTTGAAGTCGCAGCGACTCCAGCATTGCGAGCCGCACTGACGCCAAGATTCTTCTGGCGGAGGAATTTTACAAGTGGATAGTCACGCCCAAGCACATCGACAACCGACTTGTCTGAGCCATCGTCCACGACACATATTTCCGCCGGCTTGATGCTCTGTGCCATCACAGAATCCAACGCCCGACGCAATAAAACAGTTCGATTATGAACAGGAATGATGACGGCAATATCGAGTTTCATAGCTTCGATTTGGGTACAGTCGAAATCCTTCAAGCATATAAACAAAAATGGGAACCGAAGTTCCCAAGTTCGCAGCTAAGCCCGGATCACGAGTACTTGGCCAATTCTTTACGCGCAATAACGCGACGATGTACTTCATCCGGACCATCTGCCAATCGCAAAGTACGCTGACTGGTCCACAGAGCAGCCAAAGGAAAATCCTGGGATACTCCTGCTGCCCCATGCATCTGGATAGCACGATCAATGACACGCAGCGACATATTTGGCACTGCAACCTTGATTTGGGAAATGGCATCGCGCGCAGCCTTGTTGCCTATCTTGTCCATCAGCCAGGCAGTTTTGAATACCAGTAATCTACACATTTCAATTTCAATACGGCTATCGGCTATCAAATCGTAGTTGCCACCCAGTTCTGCCAATGGCTTACCAAACGCTTCTCGACTAACGGCGCGCGTGCACATGAGATCCAACGCTTTCTCCGCCGCGCCGATTGAACGCATGCAGTGATGAATACGACCTGGCCCAAGACGCCCCTGGGATATTTCGAAACCGCGACCACGCCCGAGAATGATATTGCTTTGCGGAACCCTGACGTTGTGGAATTTGATATGCATATGACCGTGAGGAGCATCATCGCGGCCAAAAACGTGCATGGGCCGAACCACTTCCACACCTTCAGTATCCATCGGTACGAGAATCTGTGACTGTCGATTATGTTTGGGAGCATCTGGATCAGTGACGACCATAACAATCATGATCTTGCAGCGAGCATCGCCGGCACCCGAGATATAGAATTTCTCGCCGCTGATTACCCATTCATCTCCATCAAGGACGGCACTGGTGGAAATATTAGTAGCATCAGATGAGGCAACATTGGGTTCAGTCATGGCAAACGCTGAGCGTATCTTGCCCTCGAGAAGAGGCTCCAACCACTGTTTCTTCTGTTCATCCGAGCCGTATCTTTCCAATACTTCCATGTTACCGGTATCTGGAGCACTGCAGTTAAACGCTTCTGATGCCAGTCGACTACGACCCATAATTTCGGCCAGGTGAGCATATTCGAGATTGGATATTCCCGCTCCGCCCTGACTTTTTGGCAAGAAGAAGTTCCACATGCCCATCTTTCTGGCTTCTTCCTTCAGCCTTTCAAGAATTTCATCCTGGCGCGGGGTATGTGACCAGCGATCACCAACACTGACTTCTGCATGATATTCCTGCTCAACCGGCTCAACCTTCTCTTCTACGAAGTGCCTGATTTTTTCTTTTACCTGCTCCAACTCTTCGGATAAACCGAGATCCATCATGCTAGTCACCTAAATTGTTATTTATCTGGAAAAATTATTAATTCTTTCGTTCAGCTGGCGATTGTACCACCACCATCGATTACGAGTGTTTGACCTGTGGTAAAACTTCCTGCGCTCGAGGCAAGAAATACTGCTGCCCCGGCTATTTCATCCGGTTCGCCGATGCGGCGTAAGGGATATTTGGATACTGTTGCTTCATAGATTTTTGGGTTTTCCCATAATGCCTTGGCAAAATCGGTGCGGACCAGCCCTGGCGCGATACAATTGACCCGTATGTTTTTGGGGCCCCATTCCACAGCGAGATTGCGTGCGATTTGCATATCAGCAGCTTTGGAAATCGCATAGGCACCAAGACTGTCAGTCCCTTTAAGCCCGCCAATTGATGACACAATAACTACAGCCCCGCCACCTGACTCTGCCATCGACGGTATCACCAACTGGCACAGTCGGTGCACGCTGCCGATGTTGGCATGCATCACCTTGTCAAAAGCTTCATCGGGGATGTCCTGTGAAGGACCGAAGTAAGGATTTAGCGCAGCATTACACACCAATACATCCACTTTACCCAGCTGCGCTTCTGTTTTGGCAACCAGCTCTTGCAGCTGTTCCTGATAATTTATATTGCAGGCAATGGCTACAGCCTTGCCACCCCCGTCATTGATTTGTTTGGCAACCTCGTCACAGGCATCCTGATTACGGCTCGATATCACAACGCTGGCACCATGTTCGGCCATACGCTGTGCTATAGCCTTACCAATGCCTTTGGTAGAGCCGGTTATGAGTACAACTTTGCCTTTCAGATCAAACAGATTCATCTGGTCTCTCTCTTTATTGTTTTAGTCAGGTTTGTTCATCCATGGACGTGTGCCCTTTGAAATACTGGTGCCGCCATCAACAGGAATGACCGTGCCAGTGGTATAGGCTCCAGCTCGAGAAGCCAGATACGCCATTATCCCTACGATTTCCTCCGGCTCGCCGACTCGATGTAGCGGACAATCATCCTCTATATCCTTCTTATATTTGTCAAATACATAGTCAGTCATGCGCGAGGCAAAAAAACCTGGCGCAACCGCGTTTACCGTAATATGGCTCGAAGCCAGCTCCACTGCCAGCGTGCGTGTCAAATGATGTAATGCAGCCTTGCTTGCTGAATAGGCAAAGGTGGGTATGCGCTGAACTATGGGCACGTGAATACCATCCATAGAACCAATATTAATAATTCGCGAGGGATTCTCCTGACTGCCTGCTTGCGCCAACATTGGTACCAAATCACGGGTTAACGAAAACACTGCGTTGACATTGGTGTCGATCACCTTGGCAAAGCCGTCATCGGGATACTCGGCAAGTGGTGCGCCCCAGTTTGCACCGGCGTTATTGATGAGGATATCCAAACCACCCAGATGTTTATCGATTTGAGATATAAGATGTTGACGAGCGGCATCATCTGTTACGTTGGCGGCAACTGCGTAAACTTCTCCGAATGGTTCAAGCTCTTCCATGGCAGCAGCACATTTTTCTTCGCTACGGGAGGCAATCACTACTCGCGCGTCGTTCTGCAACAGACCTTTGGCCATGTGCAATCCCAGCCCACTGGAGCCACCAGTCACCAGAGCTCTTTTACCCGTCAGGTTGAACAGCCGTGCAATTGAAAAGTCTGACAATTCAGCCATCAGGATTCGTCCGCTATCTTGACCAGTTGCTTGCCGAAATTTTTACCCTTGAGCATGCCACGAAATAACTCGGGTGAATTTTCCAGCCCTTCACCGATGCTTTCGCGGTATTTAATCTTGCCTTCGCTAACCCAATTACCTAACAGCCTGGTTGCTTCTACCCAGCGCTCGGCCCACTCCGTCACGACAAAAAAACGGTGCTCCGGCACAGGATCCAACGCTCCAAAAATATGAAAAGGCGTCTCTGCCTTGCTAATGTCCTCATCATTGTAGTTGGACACATAGCCGCAGATTGGCACTCTTGCACCGGCGTTTAAAAGCGGCGCGACTGCCTTGGCCACTTCGCCGCCAACATTTTCAAAATAAATATCGACTCCATTGGGGCAGGCTTCTGCAAGCCTGGTTGCCAGGTCGCCAGCCTTATAATCAATACATTCATCAAACTTGAGCTCTTCTTTTACGTAGCGGCATTTTTCCGGCCCACCCGCAATACCCACTACTCGCAATCCCTTGATGCGTGCGATCTGTCCCACAACTGAACCGACTGCGCCTGAGGCTGCGGCAACGACCAGGGTCTCTTCAGGTTGCGGCTTGCCAACTTCAGTCAAACCAAAATATGCCGTCCGACCCGGCATCCCCACTACCCCCAGATGAGCCGACAATGTGCCGTTATTCGGATCAACCTTCATCAATGCCGGACTATCGGCATCAGCCACAATATACGATTGCCATCCCATGTGTGCAGTGACTCTGTCTCCAACTGCAAAGTCTGCGGAGTTCGACTGCACAACTATGCCGGCAGACTCGCCGATCATGACAGCGCCAATTTCCAGCGGGGCCGCATATGACTTGACATCATTCATACGACCACGCATATAGGGATCCAGCGACAGCCAGCAGACCTTGATAAGCACCTGGTTAGCACCGAGCTCTGGCACATCGACTTCCTCGATGCGAAAGCAATCATCCCCTGGCTCTCCCAATGGGCGCTTGGCGAACACCACACGCTTGTTTTTCATCACTTTTTCCCCTTTCCTGCCATTTATAAAAATGAGAGCGCAGCATACTAATTATGCGCACTGCTAAACAAGCCCATTGTGGAATCAGCGTGCGCCACAGCAGCCAGCGCGCATGCAAAGCGCTCCAGGCCAATTTCCAGCTCCTCTGCTGTAACATTCAGTGGTGGTAACAATCGTACTATCCCATTGCGTGTAGGTGTCACCAACAAGCCCTGCTCCAGGCAGCAACCAACCAACTCACCAACTACTCCATCACTGCCTAACTCAACAGCGCACAATAATCCTGCGGCTCGAACTGACTGTATCAATTGCGGATAGCTATTTTTGAATTCACACAGTGAAGCAAACACCCGTTCTCCATGCTCACATACACGTACTGCCATATTTGTTTCCAGCAAATGTTCAGCCACTGCGGTCGCAACTGCGCAACCCAACGGGTTGCCACAATAGGTTCCTCCGTGGTCTCCTAATTCAATTCTGGACGCCACTGCTTCTGTGACCGCAAACGCTGCAAATGGAAATCCACCGGCAATACCCTTGCCCATAGTCAACATATCCGGGTATACGGGTTCAGGGCTATGCTCGATAGCGAAGAATCTTCCTGTACGACAATAGCCCGTCTGTATCTCATCAATCAGTAGCAATGCACCATACTGACTGCAGAGTTTCTGAATTTCGCATAAATATTCAGGTGGTGGAATTCGCACCCCACCCTCTCCTTGTATCGGCTCTATCAGAACAGCTGCTGTATCAGAATTAATCGCGCCCAGCATCGAAGCTGTATCACCATAAGGGACAAACACAGAATCAGGCATTTGCGGCAGGTATCTGCTTGTATTGGAGGGTCCGCCGGAAGCCGAAAGTGTATTGAATGTGCGGCCGTGGAAAGAACCGTGTGTTGTGACTACCCGCTGCCTGCCAGTTATTTTTCGTGCGAGTTTGAGTGCGGCATCGTTGGCTTCAGCCCCGCTATTTACAAAGTAAACTCGCTTCAACTCACCTGGCAAAACTTTCTGAAGCAATACCAATAACGCGGCTCGGGAAGGCGAGTAGGTAAAGCCTGAATTGGGATTTTGTATCAATTTGCCTGCCTGCTTGTTGAGCGCGGCGTTTACAATTTCACTTGCATGCCCGAGACATGTCACACCCCATCCGGAAGTAAAATCCAGATACTTATTCCCTGCTTCATCCCAGACCCAGGCACCCTCGCCGCGCTCTATGGAAATCGGTTGGCGGTGGCAAAATTGTATGCCCAAGGTATCTTCTGTCTCTTGCGTATTCATTTCACTTCCTCACTAATGCTCTGTGGTTTCATTCGATACCAATACGAATACAGGTTGGCAAATCCCAGATTTTCATAAAGTGAAATCGCCACTCGATTGCTAGCTTCCACTTGCAAATAGGCGTTTTCGGCTCCATTTTTTGCACCCCACTCCATTAATTGCCTCAAGAGCAGTGATGCATACCCGCGTCCCTGATACTGCTGCAAGGTCGCAATGCCAAATATTCCCAATGACTGCTTGCCAAGCACTGCCATGCCACAGCTAACCACCTGATTTGTAGCGTTGTGAGCAACGACAAAACAGGCAGGATCAGCGAGTGCTTGCAAAGACTTCATCTGGATCGATCTCTGACATGAACTCACGCCAGTAATCGATGCCGAGGCGTCAATCCATTCGTTGAGCCCGAGTTTCATCCAATCTGCAGAATTCGATGCATGGCGAGGCGAACGAGTTTCAGTGAGCGAACAGGTCATTACAAGAGTTGGTGATTCCTGCAAGTAACCGGCTTTTGCCAGTTCTGCATCCAGTATCCTGTAATGAGATTCAGGCCCACCGCAATCGGGCACTTGCACTATCACGCACTGCCTGCGCTCGGTAAAGAAACCCTCTGCAGCCTCCCTCACCATAGCAATTGACGGCCTGCTATCGCTGAACAAACTCAAACAGTTGGTTCTACGCGTACTGCCTCCAGAGGCTCTCAACACGCCGAACTCTAGAGGCATTTCTTCAAGCGCCGGCCACGCTGACCTCGCTATCTGCTCAATATTGCTGATTCTCATAATCCAGGCTCCGCTGCAAAATGTTGTGGCAAAAAAAACCTCTAAGGCTGGAGGCTCTTAGAGGTTTTTTATGATTCAGTATAAGGACTGATTACAACCGCAATTCTCCGCCAGGTGAGTAATTCGCGCGCGCAGCACGGCGCGCCGCCGCACGATTGGCTGCGGTTGCACTACTAACTACGGTATTCATTGCTTTGTAATTCATGTCTGATATTGGTATATCCGGTTCAGGCGGCGACTTTATTTGATCAGCTATCGACTGTCAATAGTCGCGAGTACGATTAAAAATCCACGTCAATATTTCCCATATCAATGGCCTGGCGTAAATCCATCTCCAGCAATGAGTTGTCTATAAGCCACCACTCATGCTGACGCCCTGTCAGAGCGCCCTCGAGCACCAATACCAGCACATACACACTTAGAGCTGTCCCCAATAACGTGTACCTGTTTTTCAGAATTTTATCTTTCATGATATGTCTCCAATTACCTCGTATTCTGTCCAATTCAGTCAATAAAACGGCGCATGTAAACCGCTCCTGCGATCAGAATGGATCCAACAACGATGCCTATAAACATGTCATAGCTAAATAATCGGTCCATCAATCCACCATATTCCACAATGATAAAATTGTCCGGATCGGAGCGAGTCTGAATCCAGTTAGACAGAAATTGCGTATCGAAAATAAAGCCTTCCAGAAACAACAGGAGCACAAGTACACCTATGGCCCAGATCAGCGGAGTGCGATTGGCGAATGCTGAAAACAGTAATAACCAGCCCACCATTGGTAACAGCCAAATGGCGCTTGTTAACGCAAACAGATAGACAACGGGGAGGCTCCAGACTGCCGAGATAAACATGTAGCCCAAACCTGACACATCAATTCCGAGCGCCATACCGGAAAATATTAGCCAGAGAATACCGACAGCATACAAGACAAATATAACCGCGACGTAAAACAAGGGTGCTATAGCTGTGATAGCAACAACTTTAGAGATCACAGTTGCCAGATTAGAGACGGGCATGGATTGCCAGAACAGAATGCTGCTGTCTCTCCGGTCCTGGTACAGAGTAGTGTTGAGATAGAGGATCGCACAAAAATGCAGAATCAGCATGAACGGCAAAGTAGGAAATACAAACACTGCAGACATATCCACAGGATTGCCACCATCGAAATAACGCGCAAGCCATTCCACAGCCCGTGCTTTATCTACTTCTGTCAATGCATTGATAATAAGAAAATCGACTACAAATATCAGTAGTCCCAGCACAACGGGCGCCCAGATAAACAAATTTTTATGCTCTGATACTTCCCGCCTTAGCAACGTGATGAACTGCGATAACATGAAATTATTCATCTCTGTGATCCTTCAGCTTGGCCACGAATAAATCAGCAACACTGGGTGTGTAGAGCTCGCCCAGCCCTTCCAGCTGTACACGCGGAACTGATTCAAAAGTGTAACAACTCTTGCCCAGTAGTTTGCGTATGTGTATAGGCTTGAGTGCCTCTGCCTGTTGTGTCTGATCTGGAGCAACCACAACTTCCGTGTAGATTTCGGCGAGATCAGACATCATCGAATTCAAGACAATCTTGCCTTTATTGATAAATATCAGATGCGAGAGCAGCGCCTCTATTTCTTCAACCTGATGTGTGCTGATAATAATCGTACGATCACCATCGTAGAAGTCATTCAAGAGCCGATCATAAAATTCCTTACGATAAATAATATCGAGGCCGAGTGTTGGCTCATCCAACACCAGAAGCCTGACTTCGATAGCCATGACCACGGCGAGGTGTAATTGCGTCACCATACCCTTGGAAAGTTCCTTGACTCGTTTGTTGACTGGAATTTCGGTCGTGGCCAGGAATTTTTCTGCTTTACTGCGATCGAAGCGCGGGTGAACGCCTGCAACGTAATCTAGGATCTGTCTGACTTTGAGCCACTTCGGCAGAATCCCCACATCGGCAATAAAACAAACGTCTTCCATGAGTTTGTGCCTGGCGCCGCGCGGGTCCCTGCCCGCTACTTCGAGCTCTCCCTCGACATCGCACAAACCAATTAGGGCTTTCAATGTCGTGGTTTTGCCAGCTCCATTGGGTCCGATCAATCCACTGATGGCCCCTTGCGGTATGTCAAGATCTACATTATCCAGCGCTTTGAAATTTCCGTAGAGCTTGGTGAGTCCGCGGGCGTGAACGATATTTTCCATCACTAGTTTCTCCAGAACCTCGCGCGATCAACCCTTCTCGCCGCCAGGTAGCTCATGGATTTCCAGCCCAAGTCTCTCAATTCGAGCGACAATTTCTGGCCATTCCTGTCGTAGAAATTTTTCACGTTCCTGCCTTCTGAGTTTATCTTGCGCTCCAGTAACAACATACATTCCAAGACCTCGTTTTTTTTCCACCAGTTCGTCATCCACCAGTAATTGCAATGCCTTGGATACCGTAATGGGATTGATGCGCTGCTCGCTGGCGATCTGCCGCACCGAGGGCAAGGCATCCCCTTCCTGCAAGAGTCCGTCCATAATCAGCTCTATCAGACGATCCCGCAGCTGCAGGTAAATTGGCTCTTTATTGTTCCACTTGATATCCACATTTATTCCAGACACTGCTTTAGTGTTATACATTCCTATAACACCATATCACGGCAATGCAAGCACATGCGCGCAATCACATTAAGTGTTTGTTATTTAGTGGTTTTTACTCTAGTTGCAGTGTTGCAGATCAGGTCTGGCGCTTGTCCAGAACCGCGCCTGAGTCCAGTAATGCAGCTACTGCCTCATCGGCGAAGCCAAATTCTGACAGGATTTCCCTGGTGTGCTCACCGAAACGCGGTGGCTTATGACGGATGGAGCCCGGAGTACGAGAGAGCTTGATGGGTGTGCCGGTCATTTTGTACCAGCCATCTTCTACCGTCATGCCGCGATGGTGGGTATGAGGATGGTCAACTACCTGGGCAGTGTCATGTATAGGGCCCGCTGCCAAACCTGCGTTGGCAAGTAAGTCGCAGATCTCATGGCCGTCAATCTTCATCAAGGAAGACTCCATTTCCATTTTCAATTCATCGCGGTTGTTTACCCGATCAATATTACTGGTAAAACGCTCATCATCCAGCATATCAGGCCGGTCCAGCGCAGCGCAGAGCTTGGCGAATGCGCGATTGTTACCAGCACCAATAAAGATATCCACGGTCTTTGTGCGAAAAGTGTCATAGGGGCTGATATTAGGGTGGGCATTACCCGTGGCGGTGGGAATCTTGCCGGAAAAATTGTAATTCACTATATGAGGATGCATAAGCGACACGGCGCAGTCATAGAGAGTCATATCCAGATACTGACCTTGTCCTGATTTTTCTCGCTCAGCCAATGCCATCAGAATTGCTATAGCTGAATACAAGCCGGTCCCCATATCCACCATGGCCAGGCCCAATCGGGTTGGGTTGCTACCTTCCTCACCATTAACACTGAACCAGCCTGCCATCGCCTGAATGATCGCGTCATAGCCCGGAAATCCACCCCATGGGCCATCGCTGCCAAAACCGCTTACGCGACAATGTATCAACCCGGGAAATTTAGCCTTCAAGGTATCTTCAAAGCCCAGCCCCCATTTTTCCATAGTACCCGGCTTGTAGTTCTCTATGAGTACGTCGGCCTTTTCAAGCATATGTAATAACACATCGCGACCTTCCTCAGTTGTGAGATCAAGCCCCATAGAACGTTTATTGCGATTTACGCCGATAAAGTAAGCAGCATCGCCTTCGTGAAACGGCGGGCCCCAGTCACGGGTTTCATCACCACGTGGAGGTTCGATCTTGATAATTTCCGCACCGTGATCACCCAGAATTTGGGTACAATACGGACCACCGAGCACTCGCGAGAGGTCAATGACCAGTTTTCCTGCAAGTGCGCCTTGACTAGTACTATTCAAGAATTCAGACCCTGGTTGATTTGTGAAGTTACGGAGGCATTCACTACATGCACACCGGCTATAAGGGGCTGAGAGGATAAATCACGTACCGCGAGGTATCAAGTGGCTTCAGGTCTCTACAGCGGTGAAAAGCTCGCTGAGATAGTCTGGACCAAGACCATCGCGCCCCACAATGTTGCGTAATTGCTTGAGGGCTTCGATCTGGATTTGACGTACGCGCTCCCGGGTTAGTCCGATATCCTTTCCGACATTCTCGAGGGTCTTGGGCTCAAAGCCACCCAGACCGAATCGTCTTCGGATAACATCCTGATGCCGCGGTGATAATTGTTGCATCCACTGCTGTAAAAGCTGGCGGAATTCGCCGTTAACAGTTTGACAAACAGGCTCCCTCTCCGACTGTGCTGACAAAAGGTCGACCAGGGTAGTATCAGAATCGGCGACAGTCGGCGCATCTGCAGAGACTTGCGACTCTTCGAGCAGGTAAAGCTGCTCAATCTCCTTTACTGATATAGTCATGGTGCTGGCGAGTACTTTCGGGCTGGGTACACCGCCCATATTTAAACAAAGCGACTGTTCCAGTTTATTCAGACGACGGATTTGCTTGCAAACATGTACGGGTAATCTGATAGTTCGCGTCTGATTCATAATCGCGCGTTCTATATTCTGCCGAATCCACCAGGTTGCGTAGGTGGAGAAGCGATAGCCTTTGTTAGGGTCAAATTTTTCAACAGCGTGCATTAGCCCCAGATTCCCCTCCTCCACAAGGTCCAGTAGCTCCAGTCCGCGGTTAAGATAACGCCTGGCAATTTTGACCACCAACCGCAGGTTGCTTTGAATCATACGTTGTCGTGCTTGTTGATCACCTTTTTGCACACGTCGGGCAATTTGCAGTTCCTGCTGGGCCGATAACAGCTGTGTGAATCCGATCTCGCGCAGGTATAGGCGCGTGGCATCAGTATTTCCTTGAGCAGCCAGCTCGCAGTCTCGTATGGGCGCAGAATGTGAATCGTTATCAGAATGTGTGCGAACTGAAGATGGTGGCATAGTGGAATTCCTTTTCCCTGTGCTGAGCAGCGCTCCTGGTGACGCCTTTTCTTAGTATAGATAATCCTGCCAAAAAATCGAACTAGCCCGCATCTGTTAAAAACCCGGGCAAAAAGAATTCAGCTACCATAATTGGCTTGTCATACAAATGAAACAGGCTGCGCCTCCCCCAGGCCCCATCGAGCCATGGTGAAATTTCGAGGGTGCCACGCCGCAACTCAGGATGACTAAAAAGATATTCTCCCAGGGGTTTGGTATTGAGCCTGACAACCTCTTGCAGCGGACTGAAGAAGCTGTGTTCCGGGATGATGGTATGGGCCATGACCCAGGGCTGCCCCTTGCCGAGCAAGATCACCTGCCGCGACCAGAAGCGATGTGAAGGGGCTAAAGGGCCAAAGGCCTTGCGTAATTCCAGACTCGCTACAGTTATCCACTTTTCCGCCACTACCTCAACGGAAAATTGATTGGCACTTTTGCTTTTCAGGGCCTGGGTAAGTGAACCTTTGTCAGTCAGCCATTTCAGCCAGGAATCGGGAACCGCGAAGGCATGAGGTTCTCCCCAGCCAAGCTGGGGAGAACTCAAGTCAGGATTGGATGCTGCTACAACCAAAGACACAGCAGAGTCGTGGCGACTCCTAGCGTGGCTGGTAATTTTGCAGCGTACGGATAATCACCGTGATAACGCGGCGGTTCTCAGCTCGACCTGCAGCGCTGTCATTGCTGGCAATCGGTTGAGATTCGCCAAAACCAGTGGCAGTTATACGACTACCCTGGACATCAAACCGCTCTATCAATACATCACGTACAGCATTTGCACGGCGCTCAGATAGCCCCTGATTATACTCTTCAGTACCCATGCCATCGGTGTGGCCTTCCAGCTCGATCACGAGATCAGGATACTGTTCCATGAAGTCTGCAACCTCTTCGATTTCATCGAAATACTGTGGTCTGACTTCAGAACGATCGAATTCAAAATTGACCAATAACTCCACGCGGGCAACTTCTTCCACAGGAATCGGGCAACCTTCGGCATCTACCGCATAATTTCGTGGGGTATCAGGACAGGCATCTGCGCTGTCTGGCACGCCATCGCGATCATCATCGGCTGGCGCGGGGGTTTCTGGTCGGGCTGCCGGAGCTGGAGCTGGTGCAGGTGCCGGACTCGCAGTCTCGCGACGCGGGCTGCTGTCACCACCAAAATACCAGATCAGTGCAGTATCTATGCCCCAGTCACGATCCTCGGTATCTCTACCCAGGAAGGTATAAGCGCGCGCTGCGGTACGCCAGGTGAGATTATCTGACAGCTTGTATTTAACGCCGCCGCCGATATCCCAAATTGTATCGTTTTCACCTTCGAATTTGGTGTTACCAAAGCCGGTAACGACAAATGGCTGCCAACTCCCGGAGCCATCATTCAGGCCATAAAAGAAATCGAATTTATAGTGATCAACGTCGATATCGCTACCTGCGGCAGTTTCCGGGTCAAGATCAAACGTACTGATCTCGGCACTGATTCTATCGGTAAAGTCATAGCCAAATCCTGCGAAATAGCCGATGTCTTCATCCAGATCCAATCCGTCATCGAACTCCATCCACTGCAGACCAGGCGCCAGGTAAAACTGCCCTTCGGCAGCGCTTAGCGTTCCGGTTGCCAGGACGGTAAACAGGCCAGCTAACAGTATATTGCGGATATTTCTCATTTAATTCGTCATGCCTCTTGAGCGGTGTTTTGTAAGGAGAACGAATTATAAGCGTAATTGGTTCCAAATTCAGGCATAGTTATTTGCCTCAATAATGGTGGGCGAATACCCCGTCAGAGGCTCGCATCGGGCCCAAAGTCCGCTAACCACGCTAGGGTAGCGTTTATTTCGCTGCATCGATTGGCTATATTGAACTTGTCCTTGCCACCCCGGAAATATTGTCTTGCAAGATTGGCGCAACGAACTCAATAAACTCATTGTCATCTTACTGGTTGCTATCACCGTTGGCGCACTGCTGGGGCATTTTTACCTGTCGATAGTGATCACTCTCACTGTGTATACGCTCTTCAACATCCTGCAATTACGCAAGCTGCATCACTGGTTGTATGGAGAAGGGATTGAGGACAGGTCTCCTCCTCCGGAAAGCTTCGGGCTCTGGGGCAGCGTCTTTGACGGCATCTATCGCCTGCAAAAACAGGAGCGCAGTGCCAGCGCCCACCTGGAAAACATCATCAATAAGGCCCAGGAATCCTCGGCCGCGTTGGAAATGGCTGTCATCATGGTTAACAAGTCCAACAACCTCGACTGGTGGAACCAGGCTGCAGAACAATTGCTGGGGCTACAGTACCCAAGAGACAGACATCAATCCGTTACTAACCTTATCAGAGACCCGCGCTTCGCTGATTATTTTCACAATGAAAAGTACGACACTACCCTGATATTGAATGCGCCCGGTGACAGCAAGCGTGTGCTCGAGTTTCAGATCGCCCTGTTTGGCGAGCATGAACGGCTGATGATCGTCAGGGATATTACCCAGCTTCACAAACTTGAAATGATGCGGAAGGATTTCGTCGGGAACGTTTCTCACGAATTGGGAACACCAATCACCGTGATCAAAGGCTACCTCGAGGCTATCCTGGACAACCTGGAAGATCCTACTGGCAAATGGCGCAAGCCTATCGAACAAATGCAGCGCCAATCGATTCGAATGGAGAATATCGTGAGGGATCTACTAATCCTGTCTTCCCTCGAAACGAAAACTCCGCCCAGGACACAAGAAAAAATCGTCTGCCACAAACTATTTGCAGAAATCAAACATGATATGGCACAGACATTCGGGGAAAAGGAACATACGTTTACAATTGATTGCGCAAGTGATCTTGTATTGTCAGGAAATCGCAGTGAAATTTACAGCGCAATCTCCAATCTGGTGTTAAATGCAGCGAAGTACACGCCCGCCAATGGCACAATTCAACTCACGGCTCGCGTCATTAATGACAAACTCAAGATTGAAGTGACGGATAACGGGATTGGTATCGAGAGCAAACATATCCCTCGCCTCACCGAGCGCTTCTATCGAGTGGATGTGAGTCGATCAACTGAAAGCGGTGGCAATGGTCTGGGCCTGGCCATCGTCAAACATATCCTGGCGCGCCACCAGGCAGAATTAAAAATATCGAGCGAGTTAGGTCGGGGCAGCGTATTTAGCTGTGTATTCCCTGCCTCAAAATGGTCGCGGGTGTCAGAAGAAAAATCCCAATTAGAAACCGCGTTGCAGGCACCCGACAGATCAGCAGAGCACTCTGACTGACCTGTCGGTTTGCAAAGAGCTAAAAAGTGATCCGCAAGCGCAACTGCAATGCTTCAGGATCATCATCCCCTGCCGCGCTGTCAGAATCTGCCATGATGTAGTTTCCGGTTATACGGATGTTCCGGTTCATATAATAATTGAGACCGAAAGTCAGAGTATCGGCTTTACCACCAGCTATCCCACCGTCATTGAGATCCAGATTGCTTAGTCTGACCGCTACCTCCCATGCACCTGATGGAGAGCTGGGCGTTAGCGTATCGAATGCACCATTAGAGTTGCTATAAGGCCTGGAATCATCAGTTAAAAAATAGCTGGCATAAGCGTAGTACCCGGTAAAACGCAGATCTGAACCAAGATCTCTCTCTACATGCTGAGAGACGAATTCACCTTGCGCAGACCATCGGCCGTTAACAAAAGCTGCTTCCAGACCATAACGTTGCAATGATTTTACATTCGCAATACTACCGGTATTTACTATACGGTGATCGTCCTGGTGCGAGTCCGGACGGGCACGAAACCGCACGGTATCGTCATCGGCTTTTTCCCGAGCGATATTGACGCCAAGATGCAACAAACTGTCGGTGGCAAGCGCTGGTCGATAAACAAAGCGCCCGCCAAACCCGGTGCCCTGTACCGCATTGTTGGCTTCGTTTGTATATGCAGACGCAGCCAGTGAGTATTGGTCACTCCAGCGCTGATATCCGACACCCATGCGGCGGTCAGTCACCAGTGCATTAACCATTGCTCTCTCGGTAAAAGTCATATTATTGGAACTGGTTAGAAACTCGAGGCTGGAGAACTGCTTGAAGTTACCAATTACAATCCTGCCATTATCAAACCCGTTGTAACGCACGTAGCCGTCTTTCAATTCTGGTTCGTCACCAGAAAACTCGGTCTGTACGCGATACTCCCAGTCGTCACTCAGGTCTCCACGGATATAGACTCGACCTCGTCTTAATTCACCACCATCTTCATATTCATATTTATCATTATTGAAATAGGTAGCATCGGCATGTACCCGCCCGCCGAATTCGACCGTCGGGTAGTTTTCAGCAGCATAGGACTGGGTACCGAGTGCAATCCAGAGTGAAGTTGTAAAAATATAATGAATGCGCATCATTTCTCCCCTTTGTGACGTCGATATTTTATTAATTGTTAAGCGAAGTACCTGAAGTCCGGTGAAAAAAGGCAAATAGATAATTTTGGGGAAAGTTGCTCAGACATTGAGGGTTGTTCACGAAATTCGTGAGATTGTTACTGCCTGGACTCGCCATGATAATACAGTGAATCACTTGCCTGCCTACCCCGCACCGTACCTACAAGTACGGGGTTAACTATATGGCAGATATATTACATTAACATGACAAATTTACAGTTCTGCAAACAAATTGACTTTATTCTTGCTTACTCATCAACGATTTTGTCCGCCACCTTTTTCAGATTCTCATGGCGCACATCCATGCCTTTGACCAGATAAATCACGTGCTCAGAAATATTCTTGGCATGGTCACCGACCCGTTCCATTGCCCGCAGAGCCCAGAGCAGGTTCAGCACACGCGAAATGCTGCGAGGATCTTCCATCATGTAGGTAATCATCGAGCGGGTAGCGCTGCCATATTCCTTGTCAACAATGGCATCTTGCTGGGCAACAGCCAGAGCAGCTTCCGCGTCGTAACGCGCAAATGCGTCCAGTGCAAGGTTTACCATGCGAGTAACCTGATCCCCGATATGCTTGAATTCCACAAAGCCTTCTGGGAACTCTCCTTCTTCACTTAGCTTTATAGCCATATGAGCGATTTTGGCTGACTCGTCTCCAATTCGTTCCAGATCCCGGACGGTTTTAATAATCGCCAGTACCAATCGCAGATCGCTCGCCGCTGGTTGACGCCTGGCCAAAATCAGATGGCACTCTTCGTCGATCGACACTTCCAGACTGTCGATTTCATCGTCATCCTGGGTGACTTTTAAGCCCAGGCCACTATCGGCATTCACGGCGGCTTCCAGCGCGTCATTAAGCTGCTTTTCAACGACGCCGCCCATTTCGAGCATGTGTTTTTTTACATCTTCCAGTTCAGCATTAAATTGCTGGGAAATGTGATGTCCGTGTCCTTCGGCTTGTGAATTCATCTGAATTGCACCTTAAATAGTTGATATTCGTAGTTTTATCCGTATCGACCGGTAATATAATCCTCTGTCTGTTTTTCGGCAGGATTAGTAAATATATTATCGGTTGTATCGAACTCCACCATATTCCCCATGTACATGAACGCAGTAAAGTCCGAAACGCGAGCGGCTTGTTGCATGTTATGGGTAACAATCACGATCGTATAATCGCGCTTTAATTCATTAATAAGCTCTTCGATCTTAAGCGTAGATATAGGATCCAGCGCGGAGGCGGGCTCATCCAGCAGCAAGACTTCTGGTTCTACAGCTATCGTCCTGGCTATCACCAGTCTTTGCTGTTGACCGCCAGACATACCTAGCGCACTGTCATGTAACCGGTCTTTGACTTCATCCCAAAGCGCCGCGGCTTTCAATGATTTTTCAACAACTTCATCCAGCACTCGCTTGGTATTAATTCCCTGAATACGTAAGCCATACGCAACATTTTCGTATATCGATTTTGGAAAAGGGTTGGGTTTTTGAAAAACCATCCCCACACGTCGACGCAAATCTGCCACATCCACCGATTTTTCGTAGATATTTAGCCCGTCAAGCTCGATTGCACCTTCAATTACACAATCGTCAACCAGGTCATTCATGCGGTTGAAGCACCGCAGCAAACTGGATTTACCGCAACCGCTCGGACCAATAAATGCCGTAACATGCTGACTTGGAATAGCCAGGTTTATATCGATTAGCGCCTGCTTATCCCTGGAGTAGAATAAATTCAGATCTTTGGCAACAAGGCAATGCTCAGAATCTGCGTCATCGCTCAAATTGTTATTTTCTCGTGAAAGTGCAGATGCCACATTGACATTGCGCAATCTTTCCTGACCCGATAATTTTTCGTTCTGATTCATTCTTCCCACCATATACTTTGCTTAAACATCAAGCGCCTTGTACTTTTCTCGCAAGTGATTACGCAGCGCGACAGCACTGAGGTTCAATGCCGCAATAACAATCACCAGCAGTAGCGCAGTTGCAAATACCAGCGGTCTGGCTGCCTCTACGTTAGGACTTTGAAATCCGACATCGTAAATATGAAATCCCAGATGCATAAACTTCTGATCAAGGTGCAGGTAGGGATAATTGCCGTCCACTGGCAACGATGGCGCCAATTTCACCACGCCTACCAGCATCAGCGGAGCCACCTCGCCCGCCGCACGCGCCACGGCGAGTATTAAACCGGTCATCATTGCCGGGCTCGCCATGGGCAGAACCACCCGCCACAAGGTTTCGAACTTGGTTGCCCCCAGCGCCAGACTACCTTCTCTCACACTGCGCGGAATTCGCGCCAGGCCTTCTTCAGTAGCAACTATCACGACTGGCACTGTCAGCAACGCGAGTGTCAATGACGCCCACAACAAACCAGGTGTGCCGAAGGTTGGTGCTGGTAACGCCTCGGGGTAAAACAACTGGTCTATTTCGCCGCCAAGTATATAAATGAAGAATCCCAGACCAAATACGCCATAAACAATTGAAGGCACTCCAGCGAGATTATTCACGGCAATTCTGATGATACGGGTTATGGCACCCTGTTTGGCATATTCTCGTAAATAAACTGCCGCAACGACACCAAAAGGCGTGACGAACACAGACATAAGTAACACCATCATCACAGTGCCGAATATAGCCGGAAATATTCCGCCTTCTGTATTCGCTTCCCGCGGCTCATCTGTAAGAAACTCACCAAGTTTGGACATGTATGTCAGCAGCTTGCGGCCCACACCCATGGCATTCGGTCGATAGGCCCGCACCACTTCAGCCAGCTCTATTTCAGTTTCCTGTGCGTTCGCAACGACAAATACGGCAGAATCTCGACTGATATCTTCATATAGTCCGGCCAATTCCTCCTGCAATACAGCATATTCCGCATTTAACTCCGCACGCTCCCATTCTATTTCCTGTAACGCTTGCGGTGTATTCGTGCCATTCAACTCCAGTCGTCGCTCACTGAGTCGCAAGCGCTCCATCGCATAGTTGATCTCGCCTATTTCCTGTTTTTCGATTTCATAAATCTCATCATAAATTCCAAGCGCGCGAGCCAGACTGGCCTCAAAAACATTCCAGACGGTCTCTTCTGAATCTTGTTCGATTGTAACTACCGTTACACCGTCTTCGATAACCTCATGCAGATAGCCGTAAAAATTGCCCCATTCTCGCCGTTCAAGCGTGACCAGCGCCTCTGGAAACTCAATATCCGAAATATAGTCTGTCAGCACCCAGGTGAAATCCGCTCCGGTAAGGTCGCGATTACCCAATTTCAGTAACTGGCGATCATAAAAATCCTGGCTTTCGTCTACCGGAATGCCGGAAGAAGTAATTTGCACAGCACTAATTGCCTCTGTCTCGACCCTCTCACCGATGACTTGCATAGTGGTGCGTTCAGAAAAGCTGGGGGGAGAATAATTGGCTTGCATCACGTCTTTCGGCCAGAAATGATTCATTCCCCGCACTGTAAGCAGCAACAACAGTCCAATTACCATAACGATGCTAATGGCAACAGCGCCTGCATTCAGCCATATCCAGGGCGTACCACCATTTATCCAATGTGAAATTCTATTACTCATATTGTGCTGTACTTGGTTCGCAGTCGTTGCCTTACGACCTCAGCAATCGTGTTGAAAACGAAAGTAAAAAGAAATAAAACCAGCGCGGCCAGAAACAGAATCCGATAGTGAGTGCTGTCGACTTCAGACTCAGGAATTTCAACCGCGATATTTGCAGCCAGTGTGCGCATACCTTCGAATATATTGATGTCCATTACTGGTGTGTTACCGGTCGCCATTAGAACAATCATGGTTTCACCTACGGCTCTGCCCATGCCGATCATCAGCGCACTGAAAATCCCCGGGCTGGCAGTGGGCAGAACTACCCGGTACAGGCTTTGCCAGGGCGTTGCTCCAAGCGCAAGAGATCCATATGTGAGATGTCTGGGGACCGTAAAAATTGCATCTTCCGCAATAGAAAATATAGTTGGGATTACGGCGAAGCCCATCGCGAACCCTACGACCAGTGCGTTGCGCTGGTCATAGCTGATCCCCAATTCGCTACTGATCCAATAACGCATGTCGCCGTCAAAGAATGCGCTCTCCAATGGAGTCGCGATAACAAAGGACAGGTAGCCAAACAGCAATATCACTGGTATTAGCAGACCCGCTTCCCAGCCTTCCGGAACTATATACCGGAATCTCTGCGGCAGCTGGCTCCAGCCAAAACTCGCTAGCAGAATGCTGAATGGCAGGATAAATAGAATAGAGAAAATACCCAGCAGGTTATTCTCAACAAAAGGTGCCAGCCAGAGCCCTGCCAGGAAACCCAATACCACAGTTGGCAATGCTTCCATTAGCTCGATTAGTGGTTTGACTTTGCGGCGCATGGCTGGCGCCATAAAATACCCGGTGAAGATTGCGCCGCAGATCGCCAGCGGAGTCGCTAACAGCATTGCATAGAATGCTGCTTTCAGTGTGCCGAATGAGAGTGGGACCAGACTGTATTTGGGTTCAAAATCGTTCGTTGCAGAAGTAGATTGCCAGATGAACTCGGGCTCGGAATAGCCTTCATACCAAACGCGGCTCCATAAAGCCGACCAGGACACTTCCGGATGTTCATTATGCACCTGCCATACAGCAATATTCCCGGTTGAGGTTTCCGCGATCAGTGAATCACCACGGGGGGAAATAGCAATGCCTGAAACATCACCCTGGAAGAGCTGCTCGCTGAATACTTCGCGCCGCGCAGTCGTATTGTAAATAGCCAGGGTTCCTTGCCGATCCACAGCAACAAAATTCTTGCGGCGCTGCTCTGCGGTAATATCTGCGATCGCATTCTCAGCTGGTCGGAAGGTCCGAATCAGCTGCAAGCTCGGTTGGCCTTCATCCCTCACAACAAACCACTGGGAAATCCTGCCCCTGTTATCAGCGACCAACATGGATATACCACCCAGCAGGAACGCCACCTTTGTGGGCCGCGCATTGTTACCCGCCAGTAAAGCCTCAGAGATAAATGGATCCTGGGAACCCGTGAATACTGCCTGCACATCCAGCAACCTTACCAGTCCGCTGTCTGATATGAGGAAGAGCCAGCGCATGTCGTTATCAACATATATCTGATTAATGTCTCCGATGCGCTGCGTCAGAGTAGATGTGTCAATTTCGAAACTCGCGTCTTCGCCCCCAAGCGCAAAAGCTGTAAACATATTGGTCTGGCGACTCGCACGAATCAGGTTTACTTCGCCCTGCCTGTCCGCACCAACCAGGATCAGGCTTTCTCCAGCAGTACGAATCGCCAGGCTGTTCAACTCAGAGTCGTTGAACAATGCGTAAAGGTCTTCACCGAATGGATACTCTATGATTGGCCTTATATTGCGCTCATTGGTACCAGGAGCAAATGAAGTTTGATAACCATAGCGCGCAACCAGCGCCCGGCCATTACTAAATCCCAGCGCAAACACCCCGGATTCTTCAGAGTCCAGCGCAAAGCTGGTAATAGCAGCGCCAGCTGGAAGAGGCAATTGCAGATTCTGGACCGAGTCACCTGATGCAAGATTGAAAAAGCTGACCTGACCTGCATTATTAAGCCGCATACCTATTTCGGATTGTTCGTCTATCGCCAGATGGAGCGTTTCTCCAGTCGCACCGTCTAACTGAAATTCATTGGTCTGTTCCAGTTCGGCACTGGCAAACAGCGGCACAACTTCATAAAAAAGATAGAGAAATATCAGCAGGATGGCGACGATTACACTAATCCCGCCAATGCCAATTGAGACTTTTGCAGCCTGGTCAGAAAAGTGACGGATCTTGCGCCGTAGTTTGAGGCGTGGAGAGGTAAGGTCCAGTGCCCTGGCGCTCTGTTGCTCTTGGTCTGGCTTGCCAGCGCTATCTGTGGCTGCGCTGTTGTCGGAAGTCGGAGGCATTGGCTTTTATCTTATTCGGGTTCGACGAATATTACTGATTAATGACACGACAGTCACTGCACATAACAATAACTACGCATACTCGCAAAAAAGACAAAGGTTCAGCTCCAGTGGAAACCGAACCTTTGCAATGTTTTTCAAATTGGGCGTATATCGAACCAGGGCACTTACATACCCAGAATCTGCATTGTCCTTTCAACTACAGCTGCCGGTAAGGGAATATAGCCGTCTTTTACCACAACATCTTGTCCACTTTGCGACATGACCAGCTTGATGAATTCTCGCTCCAGCGGCGGCAGCGGTGTATTAGGTGCCTTGTTTACATAGACATAAAGAAAACGGGCCAGGGGGTAATTTCCTGCAATGGAATTTTCTGCTGAGGCTGCAAAGAAATCAGAGTCGGCATCGCGCGCGAGTGGCACGGCACGGACACTCGAAGTTTGATATCCAATGCCGGAATAACCTATGCCATTGATCGAAGTACTCACAGACTGCACGACAGATGCAGATCCCGGTTGCTCGTTTACGCTATTCTTGAAATCGCCATCGCATAGGCCAATTTCCTTAAAATATCCGTAGGTGCCAGAGACAGAGTTGCGACCGAAGAGTTGAATATCACGTCGCTCCCAGGGGCCGCGCAGGGCTAACTGCCCCCAATTTTGAATACTTTGAGAGAAGCCACAACGTTGGTTGGAAGAAAAAATCGCGTCCACCTGGGGAATTGTCAATCCTTCGATTGGATTATCCTTGTGCACGAATACCGCCAGCGCATCGATTGCTACGGGGATCGCAGTGGGCTTGTAACCATAACGTGATTCAAACGCTTCAATTTCATTATCTTTCATCGCGCGACTCATCGGCCCGATGTTGGAGGTGCGCTCAGTGAGGGCTGGAGGCGCTGTGGAAGACCCGGCTGCCTGAATCTGGATATTCACGTTGGGGTACAGACGTTTGAATTCCTCGGCCCAAAGCGTCATTAAATTCGCCAGCGTATCTGAACCCACACTGGACAAATTTCCGGAAACACCGCTGGTCCTCTCGTACTGAGGTAAATTGGCATCAACTTCTGCGGCTTGAAGATTACAACTGAATATTGCAGCTATGGACAGGCTGGCCAGCATCCTCGATGTGAGTCGCTTCATGTGATCCCTCCCAGGAGATTGGTTACTGAATCGAGAGCTTAACTATAGGCGCTGCATATTACAGAAATATGACAATTTGAAGAAAACCGTCAGTTTTGGCACTTTTTCAAGTTGAGATGGGGGCACCCAGAGGATCTATGATAATATCGCAGAGCTCAACAATCCTGCAGGCTTGGAGGATTGACCCGGAATTTCAAAAAACACTTTACTGCATAATCCCGGACAATCTGTGAGAGTCTCGCGCGTTGTCATTTATCAGTCATATAACAGGGGCTAATTCCGCGTAGAATAAGCCCGGTTCCTGGCGTAGCCCGTTTCGTAATTGAATTCAGAATCATGAGCAATCAGTCGCAACATTCCGGTGACAAACCACTCCAGGTAGTAGTTGATAACTCAATGAAACCTGAGGGGACAGTAAATCAGGACGGTATGGAATTACCAGCCATAGACCTGCACGACAGCAATTACTACGAGAATCGCGAGCTAAGCTATCTTAAATTCAATCTGCGCGTGCTCAGCCAGGCTCGCGATCCGGAAAATCCGTTACTGGAACGCCTGATGTTCCTGTTAATTTTCAGCTCGAATCTCGATGAGTTCTATGAAATTCGGGTGGCGGGGCTTAAGAAACAACTGGATTTCGGTCGGCAGCGACCAGGACCAGATGGCAAATACCCCGACCAGATACTGAAAACAATTCATGAGGAAGTCAGAGTTGCCCTGAGCGAGCAGTACAGAATACTTAATGATGAGCTTTTCCCTTCCTTAAAGCAGCAAAACATCCATTTCCTGCATCGCCATGAGTGGAGCAAGGAACTCAAAAAATGGGCGAAGCAATATTTCCACGATGAAATATTACCGGTAATCAGCCCGTTGGGCCTTGATCCGGCTCACCCGTTTCCACGATTGGTAAACAAGAGCCTTAATTTCATCCTGTCGCTCGATGGCAAGGACGCGTTCGGCCGCGAGAGTGGACTTGCCATTGTGCCTGCGCCACGCTCCCTTCCACGACTGATAAAGGTGCCACGCGAAATAATGCCTGAAGGGGATAATTTCATCTTTCTCTCTTCTGTTATCCATGCCTATGTAGATGAGTTCTTCCCCGGCATGAAGGTAGAGGAGTGTCACCAATTCAGGGTGACTCGAAATTCCGACCTGGAAATGTCCAATGTGGAAGTCGAAGATGTCGCCAGTGCATTGCGGGGTGAACTACATAGCCGTCGCTTTGGTGCTGCCACCAAACTTGAGGTGGGTAAGGACTGCCCTGCCGAGCTCACAAATTTCCTTTTGGAACGCTTCAACCTGACTCAAGATGAAATGTTTCAACTTGATGGACCAGTAAATCTGCAACGCATGATGGCCTTGCTCGACATGATTGATCGGCCCGATTTGCATTTCCCAAAATTTTCACCGGGAGCCCCCAAGGCACTCGAAGATGGCAATGACATATTCACTGCAGTAGACAAGGAAGACCAGTTGTTGCTGCACCCTTATGAATCTTTCACGCCAATTATTGATTGGGTAAGACAAGCTGCCAAAGACCCGTCTGTAGTGTCCATCAAGCAGACTCTGTATCGCACCAATGAATCTTCCGAATTAGTAGAAGCGTTGTCTGATGCAGCGCGAAACGGCAAGGAAGTTACCGTTGTCATTGAGTTGCGCGCCCGGTTTGACGAAGAAGACAATATAGAATTTGCGAGCATATTGCAGGAAGCAGGAGCAGTGGTGGTATATGGAGTTATGGGCTACAAGACCCACGCCAAGATGCTGCTGTTTGTTCGAAGAGTAGGTAGTGAATTGCGTCGCTATGCGCATCTGGGAACCGGCAATTATCACCGCAAGACTTCACTGTTGTACACCGATTACAGCTTACTCACAGCTAATGACGAAATTTGCGCGGATGTGCATAAGGTCTTCCAGCAAATCACAGGCATGGGTAAGAAAATACATCCCAAATTGCTCATTCATGCGCCGTTCAATCTGCGCAAGTCCATGAACAAAATGATACAGGCAGAAAAAGAGGCAGCACTCGCCGGCAAGCCCGCACGTATTGTAGCGAAAATGAATGCGCTGACAGACGCCGATATCATTCGGGAACTGTATGCAGCTGCGCAAGCTGGCGTGACCATTGACCTGATTGTTCGCGGAGTATGCTGTCTCAAACCCGGCATACCAGGATTGAGCACTAACATCAGAGTGATTTCAGTAGTAGGCAGGTTTCTGGAGCACTCGAGGGTTTATTATTTCCAGAATAACCCCCAGCAAGTCTACTGCGCGAGTGCGGACTGGATGGAACGTAATCTGAATGCGCGTATAGAAGTTTGCTTTCCCGTACTGAAGAAAAAACTTGCACAGCGGATTATTGACGAAATGGAAATTTATCTTGAGGGTCATCATCAAACCTGGGAATTGCAGGCAGATGGCACTTATCTAGAGCGAGTTACCGAGACCAATAATTCGGAAACCGAGCCTGTCCAAACCTTGTTCTTGCGGAAGCTTGCATCCTAGTTTTTAGAAATTATCAGGAATCCGTTTCGATTACTCGAGGCAGGCCACTACGCTCCATTGCCAGCATGGTTTTCTCATTCTTGACCATAAAGTCAAGCATACCTTCACGCAAGGCCGTAGCGCTGAATCGAATTGATTCAATACCATACACCTCCATCAATGCCATCAAAATGCACCACCCCGGCAGAAGCAAATCTCGCCGACTTTCTTTGACGCCAAGTATATCTTCACCCGCAGCAATACCTTCGGCCAGACGATCTTTGAGTTCCAGCAAACCCTTGCGCTGGATTACTCCGCTACTGTAGCCATGATATTCACAAACATAACTCATCATCTTTACAGTACCGGATGAAGCATATATCTCTGTCCATCCTGCCTTGCGCATACCGGGCGCTACCGCATCGAACACTTCACAGGCCGCTGTCTTGCCCTGCTCCATTTGCTGTTTCAGGATTTTGACATCTGCTATTGCATCAGGAAAGAAACGATCACGCCAGGCAACACTGCCGATATCAAGACTCTCGGTAAGTAATCGATCATGGCCGCTACCAATAATGATTTCAGTGCTTCCACCACCTATGTCGATTACCAGTCGGTGCACATCAGATACCGGGAGCGCTGTGATTACGCCAGCATAGATCAGTACGGCTTCCTGCGTGCCAGAAATCACGGAGATATCAATGCCTATAGCACTGGCAGCCTTAATAAATTCAGGTGCATTGTCCGTTACACGAAACGTATTGGTACCCAGAGCCCAATAATTCTCAAGAGGATATTCGGCCATCAACTCCTTGAAGCGAGCAAGGCATGCCAAGCCCCTCTCGAATGCACCCGGTGAAATTACCCCGGTACTTTTGACATCTTCTCCAAGTTGCACCTTATCGCTACAGCGTTCAACGATTTTGATACGGCCCTTGTTCCATTCACCTATCAGCAAATGAAAACTGTTAGAGCCCAAATCAATACATGCATGCATTCTGAATACTCATCAGGTAAAAAAACAGCTCAGTTAGAGTTGTCAGGACGGACTTTAGTCTTACCGCTCCGTCACCAGATTGCAAATCAATCGCAGGATATTATCGTACAGAGAGGAATTGGAGGGGCTGGACACCTAACAAAACGCCCGGCAATAACCGGGCGCTGTATTGAAGCAGTATAAGTATGAGTTGCCCCGTCACATCATCGATTGTTGGTAGTTTTCCAACCCTACTTTATCGATAAGGGTCAGCTGAGTTTCCAGCCAATCGATATGGTCTTCTTCGCTATCGAGGATCTCGCTTAGCAAGTCCCGACTGACGAAGTCACTGACCGACTCGCAATATGCGATACCTTCGCGCAGATCCGGACAAGCCAGCATCTCGAGCTTCAGATCACACTCCAGCATCTCCTTGGTGTTTTCGCCCACCAGCAGCTTGCCGAGATCCTGCAAGTTGGGCAAACCCTCAAGAAACAGGATGCGCTTGATCAACTGATCGGCGTGTTTCATCTCATCAATTGATTCTTCATGCTCCTTCTCTGCCAGTTGCTTGAGCCCCCAGTCTTCATACATGCGCGCATGAAGAAAATACTGATTAATCGCAATCAGCTCATTCGCCAACGCAGTATTGAGATGTTTTATAACAGTTGCATCTGATTTCATGGAATCTCCTCGCAAAAACAATCCGCAAAGGATCGCGACTCAGCGCTACAATGTCAAGGCAAATGCATTGTAAGTGTTTGATTTATTGAAGAAAAGAAAATGAGAAGCAATCCCATTTCGATTCAAACGGAGCATCAAAAGGATGATTCGGAAGATTCTTCTCGGAAAGGGGTAATGCAGGGATTCGAGCGACCTAGCCAGCGTTGATAAAACTTGCCGACTTGTTGCACTCGTTTACGATGGATTGAGCGAGCTTGCCACATTTACCACACTGGCTGGCCACACCGAGCTTGGTGCGCAAATCAGTCAGATTACTGGCGCCACCACGACACAGATCGCGAATCTGGTTATCAGTGATTTGACGACAAATGCAGACGTACATGGCTATTCCTCTGTAGAAGTCGTAATTTAAATGCAAATGAGAATGATTGTCAACAAGATTTAGATCTGATACTGTTATCGACACTGAACTGTATACCCGCTTTTAAGTTATCTCATTGTTTTTCAAGAAGTAAATTCATAAATGTCACAGTCCCTATTATCAAATGCCCGCGTTGGTGATCGCTGCGTAGTGCTGGAAATCGCTCCCGAACCCAGGGAAATGCGCAGTCGACTCTATGCTCTGGGCGTGATTCCAGGTTCTGCGCTACAAATCCTGCGCTTCGCCCCTCTCGGTGACCCAATGCAGGTCAAAGTGGGAGGCAGCTTCATCAGCATCCGCAAATCAGAGGCGGATATTATTAGCGTCGAGATCCAATAACCTATGCAAAAAATCGCATTAACTGGCAACCCCAACTGCGGCAAGACCACGCTCTTTAACCTGCTCACCGGCGCCAATCAGAAAGTCGGCAACTGGCCTGGTGTGACAGTAGAGAAGAAATCGGGTTATTTGCAATGCGGCGCGAACAAGGTCGAACTGGTGGACTTGCCAGGCGTATATTCGCTGGAGCAGGAATATCAGGGCCTTGATGAGAAGATCGCCCGTGATTTTCTGGCAGAGGCAGAACTCAGCCTCGTCGTTAATATCGTCGATGCCACGAACCTTGAGCGCAGCCTGGTTCTTACCCAGCAGCTAATGGAACGTGACGTACCGATAGTGGTTGTTCTGAACATGCTGGATGTTGCAGATCAACAGGGGATAAAGGTCTCCGCTGAAGGCCTGGCGCGGTCTCTTGGCACCACAGTCATACCAATGATCGCATCCCGACGGCAGGGGCTGCCGGAACTGAGAGAGGCTCTCGAAGCCGGCCTTTCCCAGCCTATTGCACCGCGCAATATTGAAGCAACGCAAGCTGCAGCAGTAACGGACAATGTGGATTTCGGAGATCGCACACTGCAACGCTATCATCGGTCGCGGCAAATGCTCGGGGGGGTGGTTGAAGTAACTCCTGGGTTTGACAGCCTTTCAGAACGCATCGACCGTGTAGTGGTCAATCGCTGGCTCGGCATACCTGTGTTTCTGCTCATGATCTACATGATGTTTACAGTGGCCGTAAACCTGGGTGCAGTATTCATTGATTTCTTCGACATATTATTTGCCGCGGTACTCGTTGACGGCACAACCTGGGTTCTGCAACAGATGGGTGCACCTGCCGTAATCATCACCTTACTGGCGCAGGGTGTCGGCGGCGGCATCACACTGGTGGCCACTTTCATACCTGTCATTGCTTTTCTTTACCTGTGCCTCTCCATTCTCGAAGACTCAGGTTACATGTCGCGAGCAGCATTCGTCATTGATCGCTTGATGAGCGGCATTGGCTTGCCGGGTAATGCGTTTGTCCCGTTGATTGTCGGTTTCGGCTGCAATGTCCCGGCGGTGATGGCTGCTCGCAGCCTCGGCAGAGACAGCGATCGATTGATGACAATAGCTATGGCACCTTTTATGAGTTGCGGCGCAAGACTCACGGTTTATGCATTGTTCGCTGCGGCATTTTTTCAGAGTAACGGGCAAAACATCGTGTTTGGTCTGTATCTGTTTGGTATCGCACTGGCTATTTTTACTGGCTGGATATTTCGCAAACAATTATTTACTGGTGAAATCACGCCTTCATTCCAGGAAATGCCTGCTTACCACGTCCCTGTCGTGCGCAATATCCTGTTTACCACCTGGTTCAGATTAAAAGGTTTTATTTTCCGCGCCGGCAAGACGATTGTGAGTGTGGTAATTGTGCTCAGCTTCCTGAACTCTATCAGTACGGATTTTACTTTTGGCAACGAGAATTCAGAGGACTCATTGTTGAGTGTGATTGGCAAATCCATTACGCCAGCATTTGCTCCATTGGGAATTGAACGGGATAACTGGCCCGCCACAGTAGGGCTATTTACTGGCATGTTCGCCAAGGAAGCTATCGTTGGGACGCTGGACTCACTTTACAGTGAGCCAGCAGCAGCGCCCGATGGCGGAGCACCGGACATCGTGGCTGCCGCAGGCGAGGCATTTTCCAGCATCGGCACGGAACTGGCAGCGCTGACCGGCACGTTGACAGACCCATTGGGTATATCTATTGGTGACGTCAGCGATGTATCTGCCGTGGCCGATGAGCAGGGCGTGAATACAAGCACATTGACCAATATGGCAACTCTCTTTGGCAGCCCTTTCGCCGCATTCTGCTACCTGATCTTCGTGCTGCTGTACGCCCCTTGTGTGGCCGTATTGGGCGCCATCAACAAGGAAGCTGGCTGGCAGTGGACCCTGTTGGTATTCAGCTGGTGTACGGGCCTGGCCTATATTTCAGCCACCGTTGTATACCAGATCGGGACTTTTGCGTCCCATCCGCTGTTTTCGACTATCTGGATACTTGCAATGCTGGGTATACTAGCGACCTTTATCATAAACTTGCGAAAATTATCCAGCAAAATGGTGCCGGACAATCTGATTCGGGTAGTTCAAATCTGAATTCGACGGCACGCTGCCCTTGCACATGCCATCCTTCAAAACCTTGCGCTTGCTACTTATCGCTGCAGTTCTGATTCTTTGCAGCAAGCTGTGGTTGGCAGCCATACTGGATCTCTATAGTGACGAGGTCTTCTATTGGTTGGCCTCACAAAGTCCTGCCCTTGCCTATAGCGACTTACCATTCATGACGGCACTGCTAACTGGCGTTGGGTCCTCGTTCGATCCCGGCAATCCTCTTGCTGCTCGCAGCCTGTTTATCATTCTCGGCACAGTCATACCATTGTTGATCTACTGGATCGCTAAACCTGTTGTAGGGCGGAAGCAAGCCATTGAAGCTAGCGCCCTGTCCCTCTGCCTTCCTCTCGGCGGGTTTTTGGGCTTATTGGCAGTGCCAGATGTCCCATTAATTGTCTTCGGTCTATTCAGCATTGGCTGTTTCGAACGCGCGTTAAGAACCGACGAGACAAGATTCTGGATCGGCACCGGAGTTTTTATGGCACTCGGTTTTGCCACCCACTATAGATTTGCACTCTATCCAATGGCTGCATGCCTGTTCCTGCTATTACCAGCAAATAGGCCTTATTGGCGCAAACCTGTTCTCTGGCTTGCAATCGCCATCGCCAGTCTGGGATTGTTGCCTATCATCTGGTTCAACCTGAACTTCTCGCTGAGTAGTGCCAGCTTCTACTTCGTTGAACGCCATCCATGGCAGTTTCAGGCCAGCGGGTTACTGCATATATTCAAGCAGGCAGGCCTTGTTACTCCTCCTCTATACATGCTGCTGGGGCTGACACTTTGGCACCTGCTTGTACGCGCTCGTAAGAACGATGCAACAGCCGCATTGTTTGCCAGTTTTGGCCTGGTGAATATCGCGGTATACCTCGTACTGGCGCCCTGGACTGATGCCACATCAACTTCCATACACTGGCCCTTGTCAGGCTATTTTCCATTACTGGTGTTTGCCCCTGCGACCCTGCGTAAGGTTCACGCTTGGCTCGCAACTCGCATGGGGCTGGTATGGGCGAACAGAACTGTTGCTGCGGTCCCTGCCATCGGCATATTAGGAACCTTCATTGCCCTGTATGGAATTGGCACTCAGGCGTTCCAGACTGAACTTCAGAAGCTGGTTGGCCCTGGTGTGTTGTCAAACAAGATGGCTGGCTGGCGCCAATTCCACCTTCACACAGCCGAGTTAATTAAAGATCAATTCACTACAGAAGCCCCGGTTATAGTCACGGATAATTACTATACTGCTGCGCAGATTCAGTTCGGAAATGTAGCTCCTGATGCCTATACGCTGGACCTGGACAAAGCAGTGCGGGACGGTCGTATCACGCAATTCCAGCTCTGGAGCCGGGATGAATCAGGCCTGATACGGGAGACCAATAATCCTGCCTTATTCATTACTGAAGACAGTGAAATTGATATTCCCGACAAGGAAGATTTTCTGCGGCGCGCTTGCGAATGGAGTGAAGTACTGGAGAAGGTTTCCGAGCTGGAGCTGTTCTCGGGTGACAAACAATTTTCTTATTATCGTGCCAGCAGGCTGCTGGATCGCTCAAGTGCAAACAACGAAAGCGCCACACCCTGCCCTTACTTTGCACGCGCGTGGATTGATACACCACCACAGGACGCTATGTTAACAGGCACCGCCGATATTCAGGGCTGGGCCTATAATGAGGATATAGGCATACGCGAGGTTCAAATATGGGTTAATGATGAATTGGTCGGCACTGCCGAGTATGGAAGTAACCGCGATGACGTCGTTAGCGTGATGAATGTTAGCAGTGATCCAAATAGCCCTGATCTGGGATTCAGGTTCAGCCTTGATACCAGCCGTTACAATAACGGTGCTCATACTCTGGAATTAATACTGGTAAATAACCAGGGCGCACAATTCCCGTATGGTCGTCGAACAATTCACATAAGCAATTAAGACCTGCTTCAGTATGGGCTTAACACCTCAACCGCAATTCGCCACTCATTGGCTTGCGTGAATCGCCACATGCGCAGATAGTTAGTCCGAAAGCCAACTTCCTCGTCGCCAGTATTGGTGGACATTGTGCCATAGGTGTAACCCATATCCTTCGACGTAGACAAATATCCGCCAACATAGGTCAGGCTTATTGGATTTGTTGTAGAGAGCTGGTTGTCCAGAAATGCGCCATATACTGAACTGGCCGCTTCGGCACCCACAGCCGGGGCCATCCCGGGAAGATAGGCGCGGGTATTCTCCAGTCCATAACGCAGTAAGGCACGCTGTCCGCCGCGAAAATTGATGGAGCGCCCGAACAGGTTGTCTGCTTCTATCAGGCTTTGCAATGTATTACTTTCGCGCATCGCCATGACGGGATGCGCAACTTCAGCCAGAACAGGCTGCGTATCAGAAAAATTAGGAGCAACATCCAGGCTTAAGAAACCCGGAATCGGTACACCCAGGTCGGCCATCAAGACCCAGCGATCGTCAATTTTTCGCCACACAGAGATCAGATGCCCATAGCTGTCCAGGGCGGAATTCCCGGACGCATCGAATACTACGTAGGGGCCAGCAGAAAGCCCCAAGTCACCATCACGTGCCACGTCAATATAGTGGGCCATCCACTGCAGCTCATTTGCTGTGCTCTCTTCCCCGGGTGAACTGTACAGATCCTGCGCATCGACAGGGCCGGCACGGAACACAACAGAATCCTCCCCAAGAAACTCCAGAAACGCCTGTGTGCGCCCGATCTCGGCAGAGCGTTCGACAAATACGCGATCAGCTTCGGCAATTTCAGTCCAGTACTGATACTGCAGGCTTTCCTGGGACAGCGCGAAATTTCCTGCAATCAACCCGATGCCGGAAATAACGGTCGCACAAGCCTGTAGACAGCGTTTGTTGGAAATCTTGCGATGCATTGGCACATGTTAATCCGATTAGGCACACAAAAACAGATCGAGCTTCCCGTTCTTCTGTCATTGATCGCAGATGCAATGCTTCAGCCAGAGCCCCCCATGTCATTGTTCTGTTGTTGCCGAACAGCTAGAATCACAGTGTGTTCTGCGAATCGCGTGAAGAACATACCACGGAATTATGTGTCGCTAAGTGAAAACCCCAGCCCGTACAACCCGGTTTAACCAGTCTGCTAGTGGATTACTTAAGATAATTCTGGTGACGCTGCTGCTACATGCACCAGCAAGCTGGGCCCAACTAATTCCTGCTGGAAATATAAATGGCAGCCTCGAATTGGGCCCGTTCATCGAATACTATGAAGATCAGACAGAATCTCTTAGCTTCGAAGACATTACCTCACCTGGTTTCGGTGTCAATTTTATCCCGTACGATCGCGATATCCTGCATTTTGGTATCACCCAGGCAGCATACTGGTTGAGACTCAACTTTGATTGGTCTGATCTGGATGAAGAAGTAGACCGGATTCTGGAGTTTGGCCCGCCGAAAATTGTCGGTGGTCGTGTGCGGGGAGGCATAACCATCTATGCCCTCGATGCAAGCGGCAGTTTTCTTGAGCAATACACGCTGGGTACATTTGAAAACCAGATCGAAATGCGCACGCTGAGTCGTGGATTTGCACTGCGAATTGACCCTGCCTTTGGAGAACAGATCTACGTAAGGGTCAGTAGCGCTCGCCCCCTGCGATTACCTGTCACACTCTGGTAAGAAAATGCCTATCAAAGAGCCCTGACTACCAGCGATTCCTGGCTTAACATCATGTATGGCATATTGTTGGCCATGCTTGTCTACAACCTTTTCCTGTTCTTCTCTATTCGAGAGCGTAGTTATATCTATTATGTCGGAACTGTTGCCAGCCAGTTGCTATTCCTGTTTCTGGACTCCAAGCAGGTACGTTATATACGCGATGAATTATTCAACGCCACTTATATTGTAGATATGGCTGAACGGCTGATCTATCCCGTAATGGTAATCGCCGCTTTGCTCTTTCAAAGATCACTATTGCGAATCTGGGAACATAATCCGCAACTGGACAGGATTGTGAAGATACTGATCACCTGCTTTGGCGGTGTGATCCTGCTCAGCTTCCTGCCCAGCGAACAATACTTTCAATACTCCTTTGTTTTCTTTCTTTTTATTGGTGTGCCTTTGGCGTTATATAACAATATTGATGCAATTCGCAGAGGCGATGTAACTGCACTGGTACACATGGCAGCCATGGGCGTGTTTTTGTTAGGCACGGTCGTTCTTATGCTATTGCAGCTCGTGCCATTCTTTCCTGCGAATATCATCACTACCAGCGCCTATCAAATAGGGTTAATTGCCCAGCCGATGTTACTCTCAATCAGTCTGGCTTTCCGCTACAACCAGATAAAATAGGAAAAACAAGATGCTCAGTTGCAGGCAATTAACAATTTGATGCGTTCCGAGCAAATAAAAGATGACCTGTTGGCGAACGTCAGTCATGAATTACGCACCCCCCTGCATGGTATAAATGGATTGGCCGAGACTGCTCTGGCTGAATTTAACAATGATAAGCAAAATGTTGACCTGATAGTACAGAATCTGGAGCTGATCCATGCCAGCGGGAATCGACTGACCAAATTGGTGAACGATTTACTTGAATTTTCTGCAGCAAGGGACGATGACGCAACCTACGTCAAGTTCAAACCTGTTGATCTGAATAGCTTGATAACGCTGGTTATCGCGGTGTGTCGACCGAGTATCGGTGAGAAGCAAATACAACTGCGCGCTGAAATTAGCCCCGACCTTCCCCTCGTGTCGGGCGATGAAGATCGACTGCAACAAATACTCGTAAACCTTACTTCGAATGCCATCAAGTTTACCTATACTGACGAAGTGGTAGTCGCCGCTTACCTTACATCCGATTACAACGTGAGAGTTGAGGTACGCGACACTGGCATTGGCATTCATAAAACTGAACAGGAAATTATTTTCCAGACTTTCGAAAAATTGCCTTCACAGCACATGAATTCCAGCGGCATTGGCCTTGGACTTCCCTTGGCAAAGCGTATGGTGGAAATGCACAAAAGCAAGCTGGAAGTGGAAAGTGAGCTGGATGTGGGCTCAACATTCCGGTTTGATTTAAGTGTTTCCTTGGACCAAACCCGGGCAGTCAAAGCGCCCACCGTACAGAAAAAAAATGCTTCGCAGGTCTGACTACACAGACCAGGGCAAGAAGCTTGATCCAATACCAAAGCTTCGCAGCGAACAGGAAACCACCATTCTTATAGTGGACGATGACGACATTAACCTGGTGGTCATGGGGCAACAGCTGGAAAACTTCAATACCATCAAATGCTCCAATGGGCTAGACGCACTTGCTGTTGTCGAGGACAGCAAAGCTGATCTTATCCTGCTCGACCTGATGATGCCTGGCATGAACGGGTATGAGGTTTGTCACAAATTAAGACAAAAATATAGCCAGATTGAGCTGCCGATTATCCTCGTCAATGCTAAAAATCACCTGGAAGATCTGACCCAGGGATTTCAAACCGGTGCCAATGATTACCTGACGAAGCCCTATCACAACGAAGAACTAATATCGCGCGTAGAGAATCAACTTCGACTCAGTCAACTTCACAGGATCAATGCTGAAAACCTGCAACTCCGCTCACAGATTGAAACTTATGCTCAGGCAGATACAGAACTGCGCAGCTCGCGCATGCGACTACAACAGATTCTGGAGTCTGTTGAAGCCGGATTTATCGCGTTTGAGCTACCCGGCAGAATTTTTACGCTGAATCAACGCGCAGCTGATTTGCTTGGCACAGAAATCGATTTGTTAATGGATAGAGACATCACTGCCCTGTTATCTGCTTCATCCGTGAATGATGATTTCAAGTCTGTACTCACTGAATGGGAGGAAGGGGTTTCCGCTGACGCACCCGAGACGGACACCAACAAGACTCTGGATGTCAGAATTGAAGTGAATCATCCTTTCAGTAGCACTGGCAGAACTGCAAGTACGGCCGTCATCTTTAATACTCGCCTGAATCTGTTCGGCGGAGATGAAGGTACCGGCATTCTGTTTCTCGAAGACACCAAGCCGTTACAAAGCACAACCTCCGATGCAATTGCCAAGGACGCGGTCGAACTGGTGAGTTTCCTTGGGCGGGCACAGCAAAATATTCGTCGCATAGGTACCCGCCTGAGCGTTCTGACACCTAATGAAATTTCGGATCATCCAGTGTTAATAGACAAACTTGCAGGCATTGACGACCTGGTTGACTATTTTGATGAAAATCTGCCATCGGTCAGCGATGAAGGTGAGTATCGCCAACAGCTGGTCACACTAATGAGATCCGCCTTGCATACCTGGGAAGTGACCACGCAGAAATCCAAAATCCAACTCGCGGAAGACAGCAATATCTGGGCAGTCAGCATCGACGAGGACGCTTACGAACTCGAACTTTTGATCGGTATTTGCGTCTCGATCAATTACCAAAGATACCGCGCTGGCGCGAAGTCGTTCGTACAGCTTATTTTGTATTGTCCAACCCGGCAATTGAACCTGAACTACGCGCCAGCTTGCAAGCTGAACTGGAAAAAACCAAGGCCATTCTGAAGTGGGCAGCAATCAACTAGTTTTCGTACTACGGCCACCGCTCTGAGATTCAAGGGTTAACCAATTCTATGTTCATAAAGCATTTCGGACTTGCTGAATTCCCGTTCTCACCCGCCCCTCGATTGCATTTTTTCATATGCTACCTGAGCATGAAACCATATTTGCGAAGTTGCTCGGGAGCTTAAAAGGCTCCGGTAATTTTGCTGTTATGTCAGGACCACAAGGTGTTGGCAAAATCGCGTTCTGCCTCAAATTACTCAGCACCCTTGAACTACATACATCCAGATACAAGACACTCCATCTTGCGCGCCCACCAATGGATACAAGCGCATGCATGCAGCAGATTTCTGCGGCGTTGGGTAATACAAACGAATCAGGTTCTCTTGACCCGATCCGCGGCATTTCATCAGCGCTTGTTGATGCTTACCAGGCCGGGAAGCACGTAATTATAATCATGGACGATGCGCATGCGCTCTCGGAAGAAGTGCTTGAAGACATGTACTTGCTGGCCCGCACCAGTACCGATAGTGAGTTTAAATTGTTGGTGCTTCTGGTGGGTCAGCCCGAATTAAACGCGACTTTAAAACAAGAGCAACTGGCGCAAATTGGCAGTCGTCTGCTTTTTAACAGCGAATTGACACCATTAAGTCCGGAAGCAACGCGCAACTACATAAATTACAGACTTAAAAAGGCGGGGCATACGGGGCCAGAGGTATTTACTGGTGAGGCGATAGAGCAACTCCATGCACTGAGTCAGGGTTCGCCAAGAATCATCAACAGTCTTTGCCATAGCGCCCTTCTGGCAGCCGCCAGTGTCAACTCTGATCTTGTTGAAGCCAGTCACCTGCAAACAGTGAACAACCAGAAGTCCGGGCAATAGCCACCAGGCCCTCGGCAAATACTTGTCACAACACATTCAGCGCGTATAATCAGCCTTCCCGCCAACCTCGACGGCAGTGAAATCATGGTCGACAATCTCTGGCAACAGCTTAAACAAGAAGCTCAGCAGGTCGCAGAACGCGAACCGCTGCTTGCGAGCTATGTTTATGCCTGCGTACTGAATCATGACAGCCTTGAATCAGCGTTGAGTTTTATTCTGGCGAACAAACTCTCTGATGATGTTATGCCGGCAGTCACAGTGAGGGAATTATTTGACAAGGCCTTTATCGCTTCGCCCGAAATGATCGAGAATGCGGCGTGTGACATTATGGCGGTTTTTGAACGCGATGCTGCAATTAGCACTTACTTGCCAGTCATCCTGAACCTGAAGGGTTTTCAATCTATTCAGGTGCACAGACTTGCCCATTACTTGTGGACGCATGATCGCAAGGAACTGGCATTGTTCATTCAGAGCCGGAACTCGGAAGTTTTCGGCGTAGATATTCACCCCGCTTGCGTCATGGGCAAAGGCATCATGTTCGATCACGCGACAGGCATCGTGATCGGTGAAACCTCCGTAATTGAAGACAATGTATCCATCCTGCAGGAAGTTACACTGGGTGGAACCGGCAACGAGCAAGGCGATCGTCATCCAAAGATTCGATCTGGCGTGCTTATAGCAGCAGGCGCCAAAGTCCTGGGCAATATTGAAATCGGGAATGGAGCAAAAATTGGTGCTGGTAGTGTCGTTCTGAACGACGTTGCCACTCACACCACAGTAGTTGGCGTACCGGCGCGAGTGGTGGGTAAACCATGCTGCGACATTCCGGCTAATACAATGGACCAGAGTATAGAAGACGAATAGCTCCGCTTCATGCGAAGCTGTTCGCTTGTCCTACAAATGCTCCTCTGCGAATTTCGCCAGTGCCGACCTTGGTACACCTCTTAGCAAGATATTGCCCCCCTGCTCAAACTTCTTAAAGCGCTCGGTCAGGAATGTGAGCCCTGAACTTATGGGGGTCAGATAAGGCGTATCTATTTGCGCCAGATTGCCGAGACAGATTACCTTGGAGCCGTTTCCTGCTCGCGTCACGATAGTTTTAATTTGATGCGGTGTCAGGTTCTGCGATTCATCAATGATGATCAGGCTACTTTGAAATGAACGCCCCCGAATATAATTAAGGGACTTGAACATGAGCGGCACTTTGTTCAAAACATACTCGACACTACTGGTACAGTTTTCATCTTCCCAATGTAGCGCCTCAAGGTTATCTGTGATCGCACCCAGCCAGGGTTCCATCTTCTCTTCTTCAGTCCCTGGCAAGTAGCCAATGTCTTCATCAAGCCCCTGGGTACTGCGCGTAACAATAATACGGCGATACATCTTACTCGGTACTGTCAGTTCAATAGCCGCTGCCAGCGCGAGGATTGTTTTCCCCGAACCTGCCGCGCCAGTTAAATTGACCAGATGCACATCCGGATCCATGAGCAAGTTAAGCGCCATAGCTTGATAGATATCGCGCGGCTTGAGTCCCCAGGTTTCAGTGTCCATCATCTTGGCTCTGTTCAAATGCAAAAGCGTAATGTGGTCACTGTTAACCTCGAGAACTCGAGCAATAAACTCGGTATCATCGATAATGAACTGATTGGGATAGACTTCCTGTTCGAACAGCTCGCGGTTAAGCCGATGCAGCGTGCGCCCCTCTTGCTGGACGGTTTCAACATTATCCACCTGATCCCAGAATGAACCAGGAAACTCAAGGTAGCCTTTGTTGAGTTGTTCGATATCACTGAGCAACTGGTCGCTGTGATAATCCTGTGATTCTATGCCGCAGCCGCGCGCCTTGAGACGGACGTTAATGTCCTTGGTTACCAGGACAACGCGTCGGTCTGGATTGCTTTGCTTGAGAAAGCCGACATCATTCAGAATCTTGTTGTCATTCAAATGTGTAGGCAGCATGACGAGGTTCTCTGGTGTTTCCGTCATTAACACCGAGAGCTGGCCACTGGTTATGCCTTCTCCGCCTCTCTGTATGGGCACGCCATGTTCTACATCTCCAGGGCTTGCCCTGCCAAGTTGACGATCGAGCTCACGTATGGCTTGCCGACAATCTGCAGCAATCGCATGTTTACCACTTTTGAGAGAGTCCAGTTCTTCGAGAACCGTGATAGGGATGACGACATGATGTTCGTCAAAATTGAGTATCGAGGTAGGGTCGTGAATTAGTACGTTTGTGTCTAGTACATAAAAAATCGGGTTTGAGCAGGTACTGCTGTCAACGGCATCTTTGACAAGTTTCACTTCGCTCATAGTCTGTAGAACCCCTTATGAATCGAGTAATGATGAAATAGTTTGATTTTTGGTGGCCGGAGCTGGCCAGAACCTCCCTCGGTGTGATGGTTATTGGAATGTGCTTATAAATTTCTTCGGCCGCATGGGAGCAAAGCTTTAGGCCTTCGAGGAAACTTGTAAAATTAAATCGCTTTTATCATCGCAGAGACTCAGAACCGGGGTCTTGCGAAAACGAAAAAGCCGGGCACAATGGCCCGGCTTCGGTTTTCAGGATTCTTGCCAGGTAACTTCCCCCTATCCGTAAGCCAGCTCCAATAGCTCGCGCACTGACTGTATCTGCAAAAACCAGTAAATGGCAAAAAACACGACGACTGTAGCGCCAGCGGTCAGGCCGGCCACCTCTTCGTCATTCAGCTTTGTCTTGGATTGATTATCTTCCTGCATTTTACTTTCCTCTCGAATCTTTCTATCCGCTGAATCCGATCCAGCGACCAGTCGCTGCAACAGTAAACCAGATCATAATTGATGAGATTGCCACGATTTTGACCGCGATTGGGTTCAAACTCTCTATGTCACCCTTCAACATTGGTTGCCGCACGAAAAACTCAAATAACATACCTGCCACCAGTGCCAGCATCTTGTACCAGTACACCGGCAAGTAATAAATTTTCATAGCCACACCGCACGCCATGAATATTCCAGTAGCCAGAGTCACCATAAGTGCCCAGAAAAATACCTTGTACGCGCGATCGACGACTGTTCGCGCCGGGACATCGGTCAACAGCAATCCCAAGAGGCGTCCATCACTGGCTATGACGCAACCACCAAGCACCGCAAGTCCAATCAAATGCCCAGCCTGAACGGTGGCAAATGCGCCGCCCCAGGTTTTGCCAATTACCCCAAACCAGGTAGTCTCCATCCATTCGAATAGAGGTTGTATTGCGTACCAGGTTTCGACACGCAGGCTCGTATAAGAAAAAATTAATGTGGCCGCTATGACTGCCGCAGTTGCGACTGTTCTCGTATATGGGCCCAAAATCCTAAATGACATGTTAATTCCCCAGACTCAAAACTTAAAAACGGGTTTGACCATCGATGCACCCGGCCAGGGCGCCCAAAATCCCTTCCTGACCATAGTCACAGTCGTACCAATCATAGGCGATAAAACGACCACAAATTACAACTAATGACCAGAAGCCCAATGACAGCGCAGCACCTGTCCTGATACGACTGGGTGCCTTGGGATCGGTATCCCAACTCGACACTGACTCATTCATGCGTTTGTGAAACAGCCAGGCATTAACGGCACATGCAACCAGCAATACCATCTTGATGCGAAACCAGATGCTCTGGGTTGTCCTTACGGGAACTGCATAAAACAGCAGAATGCCTGTTATAAACATGATGGTGAACCCCACAATCATGGGCAAATTCAGCCGGGCAGCAATTTTACTGGCTGGCACATCGGGGAATGCATAGCCCAGCATGCGCAGGTCAATCAGAAAAAGCATGCCGAGACTCACCATCAATGTCAGAACGTGGGTCGATTCAACCCAGTTGTACATATAATAGGACTCATGCAGCAGTGTGCTCCAGCTCGTGTCATCGAGCCACACTGCAATATCGTAAAAAAACTGGTTTAACACGTATAAATCCTCCCACCCTGCTACTCGCAGCCATACATGCCCGGCATACTACTCTTAAGCTCTGCCAGAGTATTGAGTTCGATCAACGATTGGAGACAAATGTGCATATGCATGCACGACTGAAGCAGAAAGCCCCGGTTTTTCTCTCCCCGTTGAACCCTGGCATCGTCTTGTCATTTATTATGCGGCACAAAAAACAAGTGTACCGCGGCAGATTGCCGGGTTGCTGTTGTCCGGAGCTGCCGATGATACTGGATCACCCACCTCAGAACCTCGGCAAGAATAACCTATGGGTGTAACGAAAATCCAGCCAAGCGGACGCTGATATACCGACAGGTGTCGCAGAGCAAGACTAATCAGGCTCCGATAGCGCGTTTTCGAAATTCAGAGGGTGTTACCCCCTTGATTTCCCGGAACGCGTTATTAAAAGGTGTGATGGATTGATAACCGACTGAGAGCGCTATAGTTAATACCGGCACGTTCTGGTTCTTGCTATCTGATAGTGCCTGGCTGGCGTCTTCTATTCGATACTTGTGCAGCATCGCATTGAAATTTCGAAATCCCAGTTGCTTATGTATGAATGCGCGTAATCTGTACTCCGGCATATTCAGCTTCTTGGCCAACATCGAGATCGTCAATCCCGCCTCGCGATACAAATATCCATCACGAAAGGCCTTGTTAAAACTGTCAATATCAAACTCTGCCCTGCCTTCAGGCTCCGGCGGTTCTGCCAACTCGGCGACCTTGCGAATTACAGACCCCAGTGAAACATAATCGAAGCGCATTGCAACCAGCACCATTAGTAATGCAAGAATCGCAATTGCATATATGATGATCGCCTGCTCCGCTGCATAAGCGGACGAATCTCCATCGAGGAGGAAATTTTCAACAAACACCACGGCAAAAATTAACGCACCCTGCACGCCGATAATAAACCAGCGAAACACACGGCGATCGTCTACCAGGTCTGCACGCCAGCCTTTTAGCGTCCAGTATATGGCACACCCAACAAAGAATAGTTGCAGAATATCCAGCGATGTAAGCAAGCCCGTAGTGAATGGCTCGCTAAACCGATTACTGTCAGTGATGATTAGAAGTGACATCATAAAATCCAGAAATACCTGAATGCCAAATGCCGCCGCAAGGGTCTTGGGAAATTTCTGCTGCTCCTGGAATATCAGAAAGCAGTACAGCATGAACAAGCCACAAATGCTGTTCGCACCGGTGGAAATTAACAACTGCCAGTTGGAAAGATTCAGACGGAATTGTGGATCTATGTGCTGCCCGGTCATGCCATTGAGAAGGTAGAAGACAATGAATACCGCCATCAGGGCAAACACGCGGGCGCTAGCTGCTTTGGGCTCGGTTTTCAAATAACCCGCAGCGAGCAGCAGTACTGCAAGAATCGAAACTATTTGCGCAGTAAAAAGCAGAAGTGAGTTGGGCACATTAGAATCCTGTGATGCGGGTCACCACACTAGTGACAATAACTGATGGCATCAGAAATTTCAAAAAACGCATTGAATATTCAATATACAACAGATGAAACGTTCAGGTTCTACGAATTTTGTCTTCAACATCTTTGATCAGATCATCAACAGTGTTCTTACCCTCATGCGCCTCATGGTCGAATTGATTAAAAAGATTGATTCCGTGATCGGTGCGCCGGCCAAGCTGCAGAATTTTTTCGAAACTGCTGTCAGGACCATGATCTTGCTGCAAAACATCCAGAATAAAAGCGCCTAACGATAGTACGCTAAAAATGATGTCCCTGATCGCATCAATATATAGCTTTAGCTGAAAAATCAGGAGCTTGCGTAGCTGAGGCCAGAATCTCCCTGCTTTTGACGTCATGTTGTCTGCATCATTAACCATAATATATGACCCTCCGCTATCTGTTTCGGCAACTACGAAATTAAAAAGAGCCAATCGGGAAGGCTTTGGCTTCCTTCCCGACTGACCCAAGCGCAGAACTCAGTTAGACAAAGGTATTCATGACTCTCTAAATTTGACGCATCAACCTGCACAAGGTTACATATCCTGAGCCAATGGGTATTCCGCTTTCCAGTAAGTTATTCATAATTCGTGCCAGTCACATAAGCTATTGTTTTTATTACCTTTAATGTCAAATCGGTGAGATTACTGTTGGTGTTTTCACTCACTCCATAGTGAGATTAACCACTACCTCGCCGCGCTGAATCTGCCAACGGTGAGGCATTGAGGATCTTTAAACAGTACAGGAAGCAGATTAAGGGCCTGGGATCAGGCACTCATCATGTGGAGAGTTGTAGCAAGTGTAAATCAGCAAAACAGGATTGGGGGGCAGATCAAGTTACCAGGTGCTCTCCAAGGGTTTACTGATCCTGCAAATACCGCAGGGAGCATGATAGCTTGTAGTCATGATTAATTTCAGGTGAAGCAGCAATTATGACGAAGGGAGGTACATATGAGGCCAGTACCGGTATTGATATTAAAATAGTGTATAAATTGAATCTTGACTATGTAGCCTGACGGCTGTGATCGATAGCTGCCTGCCCGCCAGACATATTAGGATATTCAGGATCGACGCCACTTCTGGCATGCCTGTAGCTCATCCAGATTAAAAACTGCAACCCGAAGAGTAGACTGGCAGCAAGCAAGTGCGTGGGTTGAATCAACGCTGGCATGCCCAAATGGCCAAGCGTTGCTCCAGAGAGTATCGCCAGGCCAATCACTCCGATCATGCAAAGCGTCATACGGGTTAGCGTGTGTTGCCAGCCAAGGGAAACTATCAATAACCGCGCTAGCCAAAGATTACAGAATAGCACCACTGCAGAGAAGCTGCGGTGGACGTAAAAAAACCACGGCATCGCTTCGATCCAGTTGGAGCGCATTGCCTCCCCCTGCGATCTGGAAATAAAGTCTGTCATCTCCCTTACCTGGGTGCCCATAGCTACCTGCAGAATTGTTAATGCCAGAACGATATATAACCATTTCTCAAAACGTGGATCGATATTGCTTGCTGGTTGCGCCGCCATCAGTCCACGGCGCGATTGTGCCAGTGCGTATAACAGCATCCCAACTATCGCCAATGCCATAAGCATATGAATAGTGATCATTCCCGGTTGTAAATTCGAGCCAACAACTTTGGCCCCGAGCCAGCCCTGAAACCCCACCCCAAGAAAAGCAGCGAGCGAAGCATAAAAAATGCGTGAATCGTGCTGGCGACAAAACCAGGATTGGATAGCAGTTACAAAAATAAGCAGTCCGATAGTAACCCCGACCAACCGATTCATATATTCAGTCCAGGTTTTAACCACGTTAAAGCGCGTGTCGGCATAACCCAAGTCAGCATAGATTTCCTGATAATTGGCGGGTAATTGCGCCTCGCTCGTTGGTGGTACCCACTGCCCAAAGCAAGTCGGCCAATCGGGGCATCCCATTCCGGCCCCTGACGCGCGCACGCTGGCACCAACCAGTATCAGGAAGTAAACGGCGCCGAGCGTTATCCAGGCCATACGCCGAAAACGCTGTAATGCTGTGCTATCAGATGCTGAATTCATGTTTTATATGAGTATATTTTTCGTTGCCAGGTGCCGGTAGAACGGGGCGGTAGGATAAACGAGGGATCAAGGCATATCAACAGAACTGGAATGCGTTCCCAGTTGCGTTTGACAGAGATGCTCTGCCTTTCCCTGCTAGGGAGTTAGCGCGTCGAGTAATTCACGCGAGGCATAGCCATCCATCGGTAATCCATTTGCTTCCTGATACGCTCGAATGGCCGCTCTGGTTTGCCGTCCAACTCTGCCATCCGGTTCTCCTGAGTCGTAGCCCTGGGCATTGAGTTGCTCCTGCAAGATACGCACATCAGCGACACTCATCGCCTGTTCATTAACAGGCATACGCTGGATGGGATCGCCACCTGTGAAGCGATCTGCCAAATGCCCTACCGTGAGTGCATAGAAAGTAGACGGGTTGTAATTCATTGTGGCGCGATAATTGGCATAAGCAATAAAGGCTGGCCCAGTGGCACCAGCAGGAATAATGATTGAGGCCTGCATATCGGCGATCGGCAAGGGTGCGCCATTAACCCTCCTGACGCCCATATCAGCCCATTCCTGAATTGGCAGGCGCGTGTTATTGCCGGCCAGGCTGAAATCGAAATCTTCCGGTAACAGCACTTCCCTGCCCCAGCGCTCATCACCTTGCCAGCCCGACTCGTTCAGGAAGTTCGCAGCGGAATGAAATATATCCGGTAAGCTGTTCCAGATATCTATTCTGCCGTCGCCGTCGCCATCCACGCCATAGCGGTAGAAGACTGACGGCAGAAACTGCAGCTGGCCCATGGCACCAGCCCATGACCCGCTCATGCGCTCGGGTGAAATGTGTCCCTCATCGATAATACGCAATGCCGTTAATAATTCACGCCGGAAAAAATCAGCTCTGCGCGGATCATATGCCAGCGTTGCCAGCGCCTGCAGTACGGAAAAACCACCGGTCGCTCGACCAAAATTACTCTCGATTGCCCAGAATGCCATCAGGTAATGTGGTTGCACTCCATAGCGCTGTCGCACCTGCTCCAGCAGCACCCCGTGCTGATCCATGAGCGTCTGCCCACGGCTTACCTGGCCCGGGGTAACACGTAAATCAATATATCGAGTAAAGGTCTGTACAAATTCCGGCTGGCTATTGTCCAGCTCCAAAACCCGTTCAAGCGGTGCCTCAACGGTATCAAGGGCGGTCAGCGTAGACTCGCTGATACCCAGATCGCGGGCCTCAGCCCGTAATTCGGCTAGCCACTGCTCAAAACTCTGTTCCTGTTCTTGAGCCTGGGCCTGCAGGCTTACTGCCAGGCTGAAGCATGCACCCATCAATAAATATTTCATGAGAGCATGATAATGGATTACATAGGCGATGAGGAAGCACCTATAAGACTGTATGGCGGGGAATTTACGGCTGCGGCCCGAATAACCCTACACGGCAAACTCGGGCCCGCAGTATTTCAGGCAGCTACAGAATGGTACACATAGTCGGAAACCAGCGCCTCGTCGCTATCTTCCAGCATCTTGAAGTACAGGCCAAGATGATAACAATCCTGCCGCAAGCGGCGACAATGGGCTACCGTGAGCGCGAACTGACTTTCCGTGTATTTGAACCGGCGCAAGGTATTTCGAACTCTACTTCGAAATCTGGAAACAGTCCTTCGTCAGACTTAAAGCGGTTCAACTGTTCTACCAGTTGATGGCGAATTTCAATTTCCACACCTGCTGGAGTCATATGAATCAACTTTCCGTTGCGCACTATACCGGCCAATAGAATCCTGGCATCCCCTTGCAATGAAACTTTTGGATAATTCCGTCTTTCAGTACTCATAGCGAATCCGTCCTGCCAAATAATCCCAACTGGTTGTTTTAGTTCTACCTTACTGATTTTCTGCACATATCCAATTTTCAGATGTGTTATTTTTGACCTGTTGCACACTTTACATGTCAGGTACATCACACTTTTGCAACAGGACCATCAAGCAATCGAAGAAATGACATGAAGAAGCCCTTTTTAACTAAACAAATGAGAAGGTTGTGGAGGATAGTTCCTACATTACTGGCACTCGTTTTCGGGCTAATCTGGTCAGGTTTTGGACACGCCCAGGCAACCGTGGAAGTGCCGCGTGAATATATCGAGTCTGATTGGCGCCCACGTTACGCAGAACTGCTGGAGGAATATGGCAAGCACAAGGAATTACCAGCGGGGTTTGAGTTACAGGCACTGCTGGCACTGCGTCACTATCCAGAGCTAAAAGACATAAAGATTCGCTTTATTGTTGACGACGTTTCAATACCGCTGTCGTCACGTCCGCTCTGGACAACCCTGCTAAATTCAGCAAAACGCCGCACCTATCTTGTAGTCATTGATACCGACCGGGAGTCCGGGCGGCAGGCCTTGCTTGTTAAAAACCAGCCGTTTAATGCGCAGGTAGGCATAATCGGTCATGAACTCGCCCACACTGTATATTATCTGGAGCGCTCTTTCTTCGGGATAATAAGTGATGCAATTTGCCAATTAAGCGATTGTCGCATTGAGTTCGAACGCGACACAGATACACGGCTCATTGAATATGGGCTTGGATGGCAACGTTATGATCATGCTCTTTTCGTAAGAAGGGAATTTGCCGGCTCAGACGGCGCCGCGCTAACCGCACAGGGTGGCGGCGGTGCGTATCGTAGCCCCGCCGAGTTGTTGGAACTCATGCAAGCCAACAGCTTTTACTCTGATTAGTTACGGCTACCTTCTCGAGCTATCCGGAGTGAATTCCCATTGATATTCAGTGACATCTGGCACCACCTTGACACCAGACGTAAATTTTAATGGCATTTCTAACCCACTGGGGTAGTGCATCTCCACATAGTATGCAGTGTAGCCAGTCTCCGGCGCGTCCAGTTTTATCTTGTATACTCCGGGCTCAACTGCTTCCAATGGTGTGCTGGTATAAGCTCGGCCGATAACAGCCTGCATAAAATTGCGCTGCTCCGGATTATGGGCCTGCCATAACAGCACCTCTATTGGTTCATCCAGAGTAAATACAGTTATTTCTCCGCTATCGTCCATATCCCAGGAGTAGCGTGGCATGGTGACGTTGTGAACCAACGCGTGATACCAGGTGTCCACACTGTCCATGACGTCAGTGCCTCCCATGCCATGATTGGAATTGGGCACGTAACGCACATGCTTCTCCCCAACCAGATCATCCCAATAGAACTGCCACGAATCAGGCAGAAAGAATTCGTCTCCGGTGGAGTTCAGCAAATACTTGGGGAGATTCAATCTGTCGCGATACTCATAGGGTTCCACAATATCCATAAGTGCCGCGAACTCGGGTGTCCCTATCCAGTTGATATTGCGCGACAAGACGTAGTCGATCACAGCGGGGGAATAAGCCCCATAAACAGAGTAATGGTGCTTGAATGATTCCTCAACGTTCAAGAGATCTATCACGATAGGCATAATGCCAATAACACGATCATCGACAACTGCTGTGGTCCATGTAGTCCAGCCGCGTTTCGACCCGCCTGCCACAACAAACTGGTAAGTCTCGGCGTTCTGTTGCTCTGCAACCACGCTCGTAATCGTATCCATGGCACGAACGGCTGCCTTTGTCATGGGTAGCCGCAGTGGCCACTTGTCATCTCCACTTGTGAAATATTTATCCCAGGTATAGGAAATAATTGCGTCTTCGGTGCGCTGGTTTTCCGGGTCATCCACGAATACCAGTGGCTGGTTAGGCACCATATACAACGTGGATACCGCAGTCTGTGTCTCCAGCGCGCGCTTGACATCAGTTGCAGGTGCTGCCTGCGGGGCGTCATTGGATTTGCTGCCACCAGTAATATAGAGAAACCCGACGTCGCTAGCCAATTCACTGGGTACAGTAATGGTCATGAAGTGCTCCCAGATTGGTAAATTCACTTCAGCCTCTGTGAGCCACTGCTGGGAGGTCATATCAACAATAAACGTCCGGTAGCCGTCACCCTGTACCGTATCGATTATTTCGAATGAATAGTTAGGGTCTGGCGCTCGCACATAGTGATCGAGTGCAGTCAGTTCAAGACCATTGGCCAGCACGTGACTGCCCGTACTGACAAATACAAGCATAAATAGTAAAAACCTGTTCAGCATTCCTTCCACCTATTTTTTGATTTTTAGTTTGTCCCGACCTGGTTTTACCAGCCGACGGCCGCACCATCTTTGCGATGGTCAGAGCCTCCACGATAAACACCGTTTACCGGATGATCCTCTATAATACTGCGCTGGGAAAAGACCGGTTCCGGCAAGTTCGGATCTCTGGTAAAGAGAATGCCCTGGTAGCCACCAACACGGCCTCCATCTACCGATCTGACAGTATGGCCACGCGCACTTAGCGCACTGCCAACCAGATTAAAAAGTCCATGTTCCAACGACAGCGTATTGCTGTTCTGACTATGCGTAAATCGCGCAGCATCAGTCGTCATCTGTATATTCATGCCATGATCGATGACATTGATTACATGCTGAGCATGAGTTTCAGGTTGCACAGAACCTCCCATATTGCCGAAGGTCATCAGCGGTGCTCCTTCACGCATAATCATGCCAGCGATGATTGAATGAAAGGGGCGTTTACGGGGCGCGACAATATTGGGATGATCAGGATCAAGTGAAAATGCCACACCACGATTATGTAACACCATGCCATATGGCGGTATTGTCACACCGCTGCCATAGACAGAAAATATACTATGAATGAATGACACCATATTACCCCAGCGGTCGGCCGTGGTGAGGTATATGGTTCCTCCGTCGAGCCCGCCCGTGACAGACGGTTCACTGGCCTCATTCATATCGATGCGATCACATAGTTTTTTCGCATACTCTTTATCTATCAGCTCTTCTACGGGTACTTCAGAAAACAAAGGGTCTGCGTTGTATGCCAGCAAATCAGAATAGGCCAGCTTCTTCGCTTCAACCATAAAGTGCCAATAATCAGGGCTGGCAGGGCCCAACTCAGCGAGATTCAAATCATGAATCGGCGCGCATATCTCCAAAATGTTTAACATTTCCAGCGCAGCAAAGCCTTGCCCGGGAGGCGGGAGCTGAAATACATCATAGCCATGGTAATTGGTAGAGATGGGCTCAACCCATTCTGACTGAAACGCCGCCAAATCATCATGGGTCATGACCCCGCCTTCAGACTGAATCTTGGCAACTATCGCATCGGCGATTGCGCCACGATAGAACGCGTCGCGCCCTTCAACTTGGAGTAGCCGTAATGCAGCGGCCAAACCCGGATTACGAATTACGCTATAGAGTGCTGGAATTTCACCGTCGTCCAGGAAGACTGCGGCCGAATCCGGATCTCGTGCCAGTTTGTTGCGCTGACTAACCAGATCCTGATGCCTGCGTTCTGCCTGGCCCCAGCCTTCTTCTGCCAATTGTGCCGCCCGGGCCAGCGTCTCGCCGAAATCCATTGTCCCAAACCGTTCAAGCAACGCGTCATACCCTGATACAGCCCCCGGAACGGTCGCAGCATTCACCCCGGTGCCAGGCATCCTCTCCAGACCCAGCTCTTCCTTGAAATACTCGGGCGTCCAGGCTGCTGGCGCAAAACCCGCTGAGTTCAACGCATAGAGCTTTTCATCTGCTGCACTATAGACCAGGGCGAACAGGTCACCGGCAAGGCCGGTGTCGTTTTGCGAAGTCACATCCAGTACAGCTGCTGCTGCGATTGCGGCGTCAATCGCATTACCACCATTGCGCAAAATTTCCAGACCTGCTTCTGCTGCCAGTGGATCACTGGTGGCCACCATACCGTGACGAGCCAGCACTTCACTGCGACCCTGACCCAACCAGCCCTGGGCACGTGCGCCGGGAGCAGCCACTACATTGGCAGCGGGATTGGAATCACCTTCCACAGGAATACCGAACGGTGTCGCCGATTGAGCCAGCAGGGTGTGAATTGGAAGAAACGCAAGCAACGGGAGCGCTGCGAAAAGCAGCCTGGCCAGGAGATGCTTCATGAATCAACCTCTCTTATTATTATGAATACTGAAAAATTCGAACAGTATAGGCCAGACCAATAATACAAGTTGGCCAATAGCCATTTTGCACAGGTTTCGCGAACTACTGCCCCGGGGCTGCCACGCACCCCTCAGGCTCATCCACACAGCTCACATCACCGACACCCTCACCTCTCACCAGACCAGCAAGCCAGTCGATAAACCGCACTCCCTCGACCTCATAGGAATAGGCAAGATCACTTTGCAATATCATGTGGACATCACCTCCCGCTGTGTAGGAATGGAATTCATCTACTGCATCTTCAATTTTAAGATAGTTGTGGAGTATGCGCTGAGGCAAATCAAAAGAACCCGGTGGATCCCCGATAAGCTGTGTGAACATTATCTGGGTTGCGTCGTTGGCTGCATTGTATTGGCCAATAGTAAGGTTATCGTTATGCCTGGCGCTGGCGATATAGAAATCTTCAAAAGTAAGATTGTCGTTATCCCTGCCTGCATATTCCTCCCACGTGGGGAGAATGTCGGCAGTATTCCAGGCATTAAAAGTCACCGGCAAATTTGGGGTATTATAACCGCCTGCAGCATCAGCCAGCATAACAACCGGTGTTTGGTCATAATGTTCGGCAATTAACCCACTATAGAACGAAGCACCAATCGCACCGGCACTACTGCCTGCAACGAATATATTTCGCGGCGTAGAAAAATTGGCATAGACCCAATCCAGCACCATCGTGCTGTTAGTAAAGCCGTTGTGAAAGGCTGTAACTTCTACCTGCTCACCTGCCGCATTCTCGTAGCTATAGGTTTTCGGACCAGCCCCAAGGTGAACGTCACCAGTGCAATAGGGAATAAAAACCATGTGATAATCAGCCAGTGGATTCTGGACATTGTCAGTGTCGAAAATACCTTTCGAATTCTCCGGCAGATTTGTCGCCATATCAGCCAGTGGTGTGTGAATATTTGGCTGACTATTCAGATCGCAGGCCTGACCAAACCAGCAGGCACCACCACCATTGAAAAATACCATCAAATCCTGACTTTCTTCCGGGCCGGGGTTCACATAGAACTGAAACGGAGTGCCTGGCGAACAAACGCCATCAGTAACCATTACATTCCATCCGGAATCCAGCTCTTCCAGTATTGGTGTATCTGCTTGGGCTAAAACTGTTAGTGGTAAGCTGGCGATTAAAAACATGACCAGCGAAAATATTCGATTTCTCATGAAATTCCCCCCTTTTCTGGGCACGATGCTAACCGCATTAACTTTCGCTGTCGACACAGATTGACCTATCTCCTGTGAGCTGTGACACTGTTCCAGTCACCCGCATTGCGCTGTTAAGATAGGCAAAAAAAGGAATAGCAAGTGCGCGAACGACTCAATTTCTTAGCAATTCTTACCTTCCTCGGTCTATCTACTGTTTCCGCTCAGACCCCTGTAGGCCAAATGGACAGCCAGGCCATGACAGCAGACGGTCGATACATACGCTGGATTGAGCACATAATCGATAGTGAAGAAATTGCTGGCTTTAACCTTAATGGGGCAGACGGACTGGTAATGGGCGATCTGGACCGGGATGGTTATGCCGACATCGTGTCTGTGCATGAGTCTGACAGCACTTACGATTCCTCTTCTTTTGATCCCGATTACGTTCCTACCACAGAAGGTTATGTCCGTATTGGCTTCGGCTCCGCTTCACCCGACGAATGGGTGAATATCACTTTGGCCGAGGATGTGGATGCGCCGGCGCCGGAAGATGCCGCCATTGCTGACGTCAATGGTGATGGCTGGCTCGACGTGGTGGTAGCAGCAGAACTATCGCATTTACTCTATTTACAAAATCCAGGCACTGCAGTGCGCAGCACTCCCTGGCCCAGGCTGGTCCTACCCATGACTAAAAACCGTGGTTCCTATATCCGTGTTTTCTTCGCCGACTTTGATGGAGATGGACAGCCTGAAATCAGCGCCGCTAATAAAGGCGCACAACGGCCAGGCCCGCAGGACTATGCAAACTCAACTCCGGTTTCCATTTTCTCCGTAGACGGCGATCCTCTCGCTGGGGAAAACTGGCAGGAGATCGTGCTTGGAAACTTCAGTGTTCCCCAGAATGCAGAACCGGTTGACATAGATAGCGATGGTGACCTCGATATCATGGTAGGCAGCCGGGGAGAAAATCGGCTTATTCTGTTTGAGAATACGGGTCAAGACTTACAGTTTGTCGAACACGCAGTAGGCATCGTCGGTAGCGCCCATTCAGGGTTTAACCTGGCGTATGCCGACATAAACGCCGATGGCAGGCTGGACATTATCAACCCCTCTACTGAGGCGCTCGGGTGGCTTGAACAACCTGAACAACTTGACCACGCCTGGGTATTTCACTCCATTGGACAGGTTGCCCCTGATACTGCCTGGTCTGCCGGGCTGGAGGTTGCGGATATCAATGGTGATGGTCTCGCAGATGTGTTGATGGGTACCTATAGTAAGGGTGACCGTCAGGATGAAAGCAATATCACAGTCATTGACCCACTTGGAAGGCTTGTTTGGTTCGAAAACCCCGGCTCATTATCCATTCCATGGCAGCGCCATGACATCTCACGGCGAAAGCGCGGAATGTTTGACAAGTTTATCGCCCGCGACATGGACAATGATGGGGATATTGACTTTGTCGGCACGCGCGGCAATAGCGCGCCATATGACGGTGTGTACTGGCTTGAACAGGTACGCTCTACGAATCCTGCACCCAGGTTTACTCCTGCACGAGAACAGGAAAGCATAGAAATGCCTCTCCCTTATCGTTAGCTTCAGATCTACTTATTACATAGACAAAAATATGGCAAAACCCGGCACCTCCCAACTACAGGCTTCTCTGGCCGTCAACAGCCAGGAAGGTGACGTATTTTCCCACTCCCAGGTCGAGCTGCTAAGCGCTATTGATAAATGCGGTTCCATAACTGGCGCTGCCAAGCATGTCGGAATCAGTTATAAAACAGCCTGGGATCGCATCGATACAATGAATAACATATCTGCCACGGCCCTGGTAGAGCGCAGCTCCGGCGGCGCCAAGGGTGGCGGGACGCTGTTGACAGAGTTCGGTCATCAGGTCATCGAGGGGTTTGCCGCATTACAGGAAGAGCATCAGGCCTTCGTTACACAGTTAGGCAATAGCCTGACGTCGATCGATGATGTTGCCCGATTTCTGAAACATACCAGGCTGCGAACCAGCGCACGCAACCAATACGCAGGCTGCATTGCAAAAATATCAGCAGGAGACGTAAACAGCGAAGTTACAATTCAGGTTTCTGATACCTTACAGCTCACCGCGGTTGTCACAAAAGAAAGCCGTAAACAACTGGGCATTAAAAAGGGTGATAATATCATCGCCCTGATCAAATCCTCCTGGATCACTTTAGGCACCGATCCTGCTATCCAGACAAGTGCGCGTAATCACCTGACAGGCAAGGTTAGCAAGATCACCAAAGGTAAGATAAACAGCGAGGTTGTACTAGATTTGGGTGATGGCAAAACGATCTGCGCAATTATCACGAATAAAAGCGTGCAATTACTCGCGCTAAAGAAAGGCAAGGTTGCCTGCGCCATGTTCAAGGCCTCCAGTGTAATCCTGATGGCTGCCTGAATCCCCGGGAACCCCTATTAGCGCAGGATTGCCACAGACTTTATCTGCGCCCAAACCCGCATGTTTTCTTGAAGCCCCAGCTCTGCGGCCGACTTGCGTGTCAGCCGCGCTACGAACTCGGTTTTCCCAGCCCGTAGTTGCACCAACAACATGGCGGCATCAGAATCCTGCGCCAGTGCCGTGAGGATAACAGGGAGCCGATTTAAAATACTACTTTGGCCGGAGCCATCGAGTGCCACGCTCACATCTCGGGCCAATATGCGCAGGCGCACTTCCCTCCCTACTTCATCCGACGTGGCGGGTACCTGAAGTTCACCTCCATCAAACACAAGTCTTTGCAAATTCCATTCGGAATCTATCTCAGCCACCTGCGCTTTAATGACAGCACCAGCCTGGGCGTCCTGTTGCATAGGGCTTTCAATATCAGCCAGCACTGCAGATGACTTCCCGGCAACTTGTACTCGCCCATTTTCCAGCACAACCAGATAATCAGCCAGGCGTGCTGCCTCATCCAATGAGTGTGTTACGTAGACAATAGGTATTTTCAGAATTCCGCGCAGCGTTTCCAAAAATGACAAAATTTCATTTTTGTGTTGCACACCTAACGATGCCAACGGCTCGTCCATCAACAGCAAGGCCGGATTGCTAAGTACTGCTCGCGCAATCGCAACACGCTGACGCTCGCCACCAGACAACTGAGCTGGTGTGCGATCGAGCAGCGGATCAATGCCCATAATGTCGATTACGCTTTGTGTATCAATCCCACTCTTACTTTTAGCTGCCCGCTTCAGAGCAAACTGCAGGTTTCCGCGTACAGTCAGGTGCATAAACAAACTCGATTCCTGGAACACATATCCGACTGAGCGTTTGTGGGTAGCGAGATACACCTCATTGTCCTGCCATACATTCTCACCGAGCCGAATCTCGCTACCAGGAAGCCGTAATAATCCAGCCAGGCATCTGAGCAACGAAGTCTTACCCGAGCCCGAATGGCCGTAAATGACGGTAATACCGGAACCGGGGAACGCTTCATCAATGTCCAGGACAAATGATTGATTCGCTGATTCGGCTACGGGTAAAGCAGGTACCCTGATTTGCAGTTTGGCCATAGTCATTGCTATACACCAATCCCCAATACATTGTGGCTGCGTTTGCGTTGCAGACTATAGAGCAGCACAAGCACGACGAATGAAAAAACCACCATACCTCCAGCCAACAAGTGTGCTTGCTGATAGGCCAACGCTTCAACATGATCATATATCTGCACTGACACCACTCTTGTGCTACCCGGTATATTGCCACCAATCATTAGTACTACCCCGAATTCGCCAACCGTATGCGCAAACCCCAGCACGGTGGCAGTGATAAAACCGGGACGCGCCAGCGGCACCGCAACACTAAAAAATCTGTCCACAGGACCAGCCTGCAAGGTTGCCGCTTCTTCCAGTGGACGCTGGCCAATTGCATCAAAGGCGTTTTGAATCGGCTGCACAACAAATGGCATCGAATACAGCACTGAACCGAGCACGAGGCCCCAGAAGGTAAATGCTAATGTTGGCAAGCCCAACCATAATGAAACCTGCCCGATTGGCCCTGACGGTCCCAGGGCGATCAATAAATAGAATCCAAGCACAGTTGGTGGCAGAACGAGTGGCAAGGCGACTATGGCGCTGATTGGCCCTTTCCACCAGGACCTGGTGCGAGCCAGCCACCAGGCCAAAGGTGTACCAATCAATAAAAGGATCACAGTAACCGTGCCTGCGAGTCTCAGTGTCAGGGCAACAGCCGCCAAATCATCCGCACTTAAATTCATTGCTCACACCAATTCTATAATTTAGACCCATAACTGCACCGCCATGCACCGCTGTGTTCCTCAATGGAGCCACAGTGGGGCATCACTACGTCGTATATTTAATTATATAACGCTTAATCATGTGCTGAAAAGTTCAGATTTAGACACCAGGTCCCTGGTATTTGAATGATTTCTGCATTAAAGCAGTGCGCCGCATTATTACAGGGCGAAAAACTCCCTAATTTGAAGCTCAGTAGTCTGGTTTAGCTTAACTATAAAAGTGCCGGATGCCCCTTTTAAGGGACTCCTAACTATGGATCAAACATGGCACAAGTATTGCTCAACTGAATTACAGCAGTCTTTGCTAAACAATTCCCACAAGATTCAGGCCAGGAGTTTATTTATGAATTTTCGAAGACATCGCAAGTATTTACTCGCAGTCGCATGTCTCTCTGCATACAGTTTCAGCGGGCCAGTCCTCGCCCAGGACGATGCTGTAGATCTGGAAGAGATAATTATCACTGGTGCGCGCGGTAGGCCGCGCACGGTTACTGATTCACCGGTGCCGGTTGACGTGTTCAGCGCCGAAGAGATTGAGTCAATCTCTTACACCGATACCAACGACATCATAAAGACTTTGGTACCTTCATATAATGTTTCGCGACAACCTATTTCAGATGGCGCCACATTCATTCGCCCTGCTGAATTACGCGGCATGCCGACAGACAAGACACTTGTTCTTGTTAACTCCAAACGTCGCCATCGCGCAGCCCTGGTTTCAATTGGTGGCTCAGGCACGCAAGGCCCGGATATCGCCACTATTCCATCGGCAGCGATCAAAAACGTGGAAGTTCTGCGCGACGGCGCTGCTGCACAATATGTGCTCTGACGCCATCGCCGGTGTAATTAACTGCATACTCAAGGACGATACAGAAGGTGTTAGCCTGACCATTGATGGCGGTGAATTTAGCGAAGGTGACGGTACTTCTACCACTATTCAGGGCAACATTGGCCTGCCCTTGGGTGAAAACGGATTCCTCAATATTTCGGGTGAATTCTATGAGGCTGATGCCACTACGCGCTCGGAGCAGTACTGCGAGTCCTGGTTCTGTGTTGACCCAGCGCTGCCGGGTTACGACCCTACTGCCAGCTACACACAATATACTGAAACCGCAGAGTTTCAGGCTGGTGTTCCAGCCGCAAATATTGGACCGGGTGATGTAGTTCAACCCTGGGGCCAGCCCAATAACGAAGCCGCACGAATATTCTTTAACTCCGGCTACGAAATTGACGCAGATATCGAGTTTTATGCTTTTGGTAACTACTCCGAGAGTACTACTGATGGTGGTTTCTTCTATCGCTATCCGGAAAACGGAACGATTGAATACTTGCGTGAGCCTGACGGTTCTCTGTACTTTCCTCTGGAAAAATTCCCTGGCGGATTTACGCCACGCTTCTTCGGTGATGTCTACGACTTCTCAATGGTCGGTGGATTACGCGGTGAATTGGAAAACGGCCTCATGTATGACTTCAGCGCCCGTACCGGCGAGAGTGAAGTTCGCTATACATTGAAGAATACAATCAACCCCTCAATGGGACCAGACTCGCCAACCTCGTTCAAGCCAGGTGACCTCATTAATGAAGAGACTCAGTTTCAGGCTGATTTTACTTACGAATTTGATGCGAATCTGCCCAGCCCATTATTGTTTGCGTTTGGCGCGAGCTATATGGATGAGTCCTACGAAGTGGTAGAAGGCGAAGTTGCATCATATGCAGATGGCCCTTATGCACTGCAAGATCCATGGGGTTTCTGTAATGGTGATGGCACTGCAACTGCCGAAGGTATGGCGGTTATTGGCGCGGGTTCAACGCTTGATTGTGCCGACTCTGACGACCCGGTTTACACCGTTGTTGGCGTAGGCTCAAGCGGTTTCCCTGGTTATTCCCCGCAGTTCTCCGATATCTATGAGCGCAGTTCATTCGCCCTCTACGGCGACCTGAGCGCTGATGTAACAGAGAACCTGTTCTTGCAGGGCGCGATTCGCTACGAAGACTATGATGACTTCGACTCCGAGATCGTCGGCAAGATCGCTGGTAAGCTTGATGTAACAGAGACCTTTGGTATCCGTGCATCATTGGGTACCGGCTTCCGCGCACCAACCCCTGGTCAGCAGGGTACGACCAATGTCTCAACCCGTCTGCCTAATGGCTTCCCGGTTGCTACTGGTTTGTTTCCAGCGAGCGGTCCTGTGGCACAGGCTCTTGGCGCCACGGCACTGAAGCCTGAGCTAGCCACTAACTACACGTTGGGATTCACATCAAGCTTCGGTGATCTTGACGTGACACTGGATTTCTATCGCATCGACATCGAGGACCGCACTTATGCGGTTTCGACTCGTGATGTATCCACTGATCCCACGTCAGGTGAGGCCTATGATAACTATCTGGCCCTCGCGAACGCGGGCGTTGCAGGTGCCGAATCTATCGGCGGCGTGCTTTACTTCACCAATGCCTTCGACTCCAAGACAACAGGTATGGACATTGTAGCGACCATGCCATTGGACTGGGGTGACATGGGTATGACCACCTTGACTGGCTCCCTGAACTACAACAAGTCCGAGTTTGATTCTGACCCGAGTGCGTTCCTTAACGCTGAGAATACTTATGACTTTGAAAACTTCGATCCGAACTGGCGCGGTGTTTTCACTGCACGTCATGACGTAGGTAATCTAACCCTCATTGGTCGATTCAACTGGTATGGTGAATACACCAATTCCAATACTGGCGGCACTCCACTGCGTTTTCAGGACTTTGATCCTATCTGGTTGACAGATATCGAAGCGCAATATCGCTTCAACGACATGATCAAACTGTCGATCGGTGGGCGCAATGTCTTCGATGAGTATCCGGAAAAAGACAATATTTCGGATTACTGTTGTGGCCGTCTGTATTCTTCCGGCACTGCGGTTAGCTGGCAGGGTTCGTACTACTATGGCCGTCTGACTGTGAACTTCTAACCTACCTGGTTACAAATCAGGACCCAATAAAAAGGGCGATCATTGATCGCCCTTTTTTGTTTCCTGCGCACTGTGACCCTGACAAGGGCACGTTTTGCCAGGAACCCTCGAAGAATCTGTTCAGATAGAGGATTCCAGATGGAAGCTCCACCAGTGCTCAGGTCGTTGCGCATCGGGATCAGGTACGGGATTAAATGGCCCTCCTCCGTGCACTTGCAATTTTTTGACCCTGGCGGCCCAGGCCCGATCCAGCGCTGCCGGATCCATCTCGCGATTTACAATGACTGGATAGACAACGCCATTAAGTCGTAATCTTCCTGGTTCATTCACCTCAACCTCGCCTGCCCAGTATTTGCGCGTGCATACTGAACAGCTCAGAAACAATTCCCCTTCGGGAGTTGCCATGCAATTGAGGTTAACTGCGTGCGGTCGCCAGCCAGCGTAGATCTGAATCTGGCAAAGCGGCACATCATTGACAAAGCCCCAGTCGTCTACTGGAGTTTCTGCTCCTTCGCCGAGCAATACAAATCCCGGAGTACGCTCACAAGGACAGGTGGTCGTCCAGATAACCAGAGCGCCAACAGCAGCCACAACTACCAGGGCGGCAATTCCCACTACAATTTTCTTAATCTTGTTTGGTGAGGATTGTGATGCTGCAGAATCAGTCATTGAAAAACCTCTTATTGTTATTATGCGGCGCGATAAACTAGGCTAAGTACTATCGCAATCCGTGTCTATCCATGAGTGGCTCAGCGTCAACGAATTCGTCCCGATAAAGCGTTAAGTCAACTCAATCGGAACAATGGGCGCAGTCGCGTACCCCAAACACTCCCCGCAAATGCAGCGACAAACCATAGCCATCCATGCAGACTGGTTGAGGCGATACCACCGAAGTAGGCGCCTATGTTGCAACCAAAAGCGATTCTTGCGCCATATCCCAACAAAATCCCGCCAACTATTGCTGCGACTACGGATGCGAAAGGAATTTTGAACGAAGGCGCGAAGCGGCGCGCCAACCCGGCTGCCATTAACGCACCCAGAATGATGCCAAAGTTCATGACAGAAGTAACATCAGCCAACACATTTTGCTGTAACGATGCTGCGGCTCCCGGCCTGGCCCAGTATTCCCATCCTGTGATATCCAATCCCAGGAACATGGCGATCTTGCCGCCCCAGAGTGCGAAAGCTGAAGTTACACCCCAGGGTCTGCCCGCCAGCAATAACGTCGCCAGATTAACTGCAGCCAAAGCCACTGCCCCTGCAATAAGCGGCCACGGACCGGTCAGAAAATGATAGCCCCCGTCGACCTGCCGATCATGCAATATCGCTCCGTGACGACGTTTTTCCCATACAACTGAACCGAACCACGCGGCCGCGAAGAGCATGAGGCTTAGCAAAATTCCCGGAACAACCCCTAACGAAGCAGACAGGGCAACGGGTGCAAATCCGGGAACGTTTTGCCACATTCCCCATTGCCATGAACCCAACAGCGAACCAGCAATAAAAGCCGCCAGCGTAATGAACATACGCGAATTGCCTCCGCCGGCCGTGAATAATGTCCCTGAGGCGCAGCCGCCCCCCAACTGCATCCCGAGGCCAAACATAAATGCACCGCAGATCACGGCGATATTAAGTGGCGCGACACTGCCCCGCAAACTGATGCCGCCAAACTCGCCCAAAGCAATCAATGGTGTGAATAGCAGGACCGTTAATGCCAGCATGATCATCTGGGCACGTAAGCCGGCTCCGCGACCCGTGGCTGCCACTTCGCGCCAGGCCGCAGTAAAACCAAATGCTGCGTGATAGAGGAATATGCCAGCAGCAAGACCAGTGATGAAAAGTGCTACATGGCGCCAGCCATAGTTCGGTAGTAAAAACAAAGCAAGGGAAAGGCTGGCAATAGCAGCCAGTCCGATTGCAAAACGGTTGGTATTATCAAAGCGCTGAGGGTTCACAGGAGGGTTCCGAGTCGCCCCGAACACTTTATTGTGCCGGGAAATTTTGTTCGATACGCTCTCTGACAATGCGCGACATGCCGGTTAAGCCCCAATCAGCCCCTTCCGCCAACGCATCATCTATGCTGGCGCCTCGAGTCTGATGCGCAGTCACTGCTTTCAATGCACCAACCCTGTTGCTCGTTCCACAATGCACCAGAACCGGCTGACCATCCAATTGAGCGAGAAGCAACTCGAGCGCGGCGGCGTTATCTGGTGTAACACCTGCAGCACCTGCAACCGGTATACTGTGAAATTCCATACCCATGGATTCGACTAACGCCGCTTCATCCCAATCAATTTCGCCATCTGTACGAAGACTGATTACATGCCGCACACCGGCATTAGCCAATACTGCTACTTGCTCCTGCGATGGTTGGCCGCTGGCGAAAACCAATCCCTCGGGCATTTGCAGATTGTTTATCTCTGCCGCGACGATCGCATCACGATCAACGCGATAGTTCTGGGCACAGGAAAAAACGATACTGCACAAAAAAAGTATTTGAAGGGAGCGGTTAAAGGATTTGGTACGCATAGGTAACCTCGTTATTATTATTCGTGTATCGACGATCCGGGCGGCATTGTATCGCCATGCCAAGTCAAATCAATTGTAACCCTGCCTGGTTATCCCAGGTCAAGAAACACCGCCACAGGGACTGAATATCCCGATGGCGGCAGCGACTATTGTACTCTTGACCCGATGCGCTGGACAGTATCAGCCAAGGCCAGATATCGTGAACGGGAATTGCCTCGATAGTTGTCAGCATTCGCCTCAAACTGTTGCGCCAAAGCATTTAACTCCCGGGCAAGATCAGTATTGCGTGCACTGAGTTCCAGGGCTGCATCCGCTTCATCAAGCGCAGTCTGCAAACGCACGACGGTCTGGTCTTCAATAACATCACCACGCTGCAACTGGTCGAGGTAGGCTCGCGCCACTACTGGCACTGCGGGCCAAACCAGACGGGTCTGGCGCTGCGCATTGAGCACTTCATCATTTGCCACCAGGGAAGCCGCGACAATTTCATTCTCCGACAGAAAATCACTCGGCATGAGCGTAAACACATCGAGTCCGCGGGCAATCTCGGTGCCATAGATATGACCGTCATACCAGTATGAGGACCAATAACCACCAAGTATCAGTTCTTCCTCATGCAACGGACCACGATCAAAATAGGCTATTTCACGCGGGTTGGAAGAGTCGGTGAAATCCATCACTGAAATGCCACCCTGATACCAGGATTGTACAAATATATCCCGCCCCGGAACTGGCACCAATGAACCATTGTGGGCCACACAGTTTTCCGTATCAGTCTGCGGTGCTGGCATTTTGTAGTGAGCACGATACTGCAATTCACCGTCAACAATGTCGTAAATAGCATCGGCACCCCAATTAATGGGATCCTGCGCTCTGCAGCGAGGGCGTCCGCCACCACCCCATTCATCAGTGAAAATTACCTTACTGCCATCGTTGTTGAAGGTAGCCGAGTGCCAGTAGGCAAACCCGGAATCGATTACTTCATCCAGTCGCACAGGATTCACGGGATCAGAAATATCCAGCAAGATGCCATTGCCCGAACAGGCACCGGCTGCCAACCCTACTTCGGGGAAGGTAGTGATGTCGTGACATTGATTTGTTTCCCGCGTGTTCTGGGTTTTCGGTCCATGGTCGCCGCCTTCCCACAGGCCCGCAAGAACTCCCGACTCAGGATCCGAAAATATGAATGGACGATTGATCACGCGCGCCTCTGCCGGATTGGCCAGGGGTATCTCAATGACATCGATACGAAATAATGCTGAATCGGGGTTTTCGAAAGGTGATTCATCAGAACAACCCGCGAGTTCATCAGCATCTCGCACTGAACTGGTACCGGAGCCATAAACATAGATGCTGTCGCTATTGTCTGAACCGCTAACAACAGTATGAGTATGAGAGCCGCGGCAGGTTTGTACTGCACCTACCTGTAGCGGCATACGAAAATCTGTGACATCGAAGATGCGGATACCGCGAAATCTGTCCCCACTCACCGGGTCGGCTACGCCTTGCAAACCGCAATCCATACGGCCACGAGTCTGCTCGACCGACATGATTAGCAAGTTTCCAACGATTGAAACATCGCCCTGCCCACCTGGGCACACAACGGAACTCAATAATTCCGGTGCTGCCGGATTGCTGATGTCATAGGCATTGAAACCATGATAGTTACCAGCAACCAGTACGTCGCCAGCAAATACCAGATCGGTATTGGCAAAATTCAGTAGACTCGGGCGTGGCTCAGAATTTTCGTCTTCCTCTTCGTCGTTGGTTGCAACCTCCGCTGCCGCACCTACCTGTTCGTTCGTTACTTCTTCAACGTCATCAGCTGCATCCGCATCGGGATCAGGTTGTAAAGTTTCAGACTCTTCCTCTTCCCGAATGTTAGCGGGTAGTCCTTCCGGGTTATTTGGGTCAAAGAAGCCTTCCGGCTTGGGCAATGCCGCCACGAGGCGCATATTCAATGCTGCCTGCCCGGCATCCTTATACCCTGCCGCCAGATTCACGCGAGGATCAGGATTAAAGCCAGCAAGCATCGCTGCCATACGCTCAATCTCGCTGGTCTGGTCAGAAGTCACATCTGATGTGAATGCGAACAACACAGAATCCTGGGCAGTGCCAGGCTGGTCCAGCAAATTGTCTACCATTTCCAGTGCACCTTCATGATGATCAATCATGAATTGCAGGAACAATGAGTCGAATTCAAAACCGGATGCAGCTTCGAGAGATGCCATTTCTTCGGGAGAAAGCATGCCAGGCATCAAATCAAAATCGTCGCCATGATGCATACTGGAATCGGGCACTTCCAGATCACGGTCACGCAGCCAGTCCTGCATCATGTCAATCTCATCTTCCTGGCTCAGCGCAACACGCTGCGCCAGTAATTCCATTGCTTCACGATTGGTACGTGAAGACACCAGTGCCGACATTTCGAGCGCCTGTGCATGGTGGGAGATCATGCCCTGCATAAAGCGTACATCCGCCTCGGTAAATGCAAGACTCGCCAGATCTGACGCTTCCTCAGCCGAGATAACACGACTTGGTTGCCCCGGAGCTCCAGGCTGGATTATCTGCACCTGGGATAGCACAGGAAAGCTCAGCAATAGCCCGGCGAGCACCGGCAAACAGGTCTTACAGAAATTTTTCAGATGAACGGCAGTACCTAGCATGGATTGATCTCCAGTATCTTCGTAATACAGAAATTACCGTTCATTGTAGCCCGAATTCGAGCTGAAGGAACATGCCGGATTTGGCGAGAGGAGCCCTGGATTAGCAGGGCCGTGATGGTGTGATTAGCGGATAATGCGGTTGAATTCGCGCTGGGTCAGGTCGGCGGTGTCTTCGATATTACCCGCTCTCCGACAAGTGCGCTGGGGAATTCTGGTGCCGACCGGGGTTTCTTCTGCACAGATGATTCTGTCTTCAGGATCGACTGTCGCATTGTATTGCTCCAGTTCTGCGTCTGTAGGCCAGCTAAACGATTCTCGCTCCGAAAAATTACAAGCCTGCAGCAATACCAAAGCACTGCAGATCATCCCCCAACGTGCGGCCATTCTGGCACGAGGTGCGGCTTCTTCAGAGTTCTGGATTAGCTTAATGTTTGACCACGCTTGAATCGGATTCTTCAGCATCTGTTTCACCAGGAGCTTTGGTACGCTCAGCAAATAGTTTGGCGATACGTTCTTTTTGCTTACCAGCAGTTGCACTGTCCGCTGTGTTATCTTGTCCATTCTGTTGCTGCCCGGCGCCAGTTTTGCCGCCTGAAAGAAACCGCGCGAGGGTCTCGCGACGTTTCTTGGCCTGTTCATCTTGCTTCGACATTCTTTGTACCTTCAGTGGCGAATGCAGGTATTTAACCAGATTCGGCGGGAATTCTCTAATTCCCCAATCACAAAAAACCTTAATTTCCAAACCGATATTGAATATCCAGGCCGATTCGACGTGGCTCGCCCCACAAAACGGCTCTGTCAGCGTGTGGGAGATTGTCCAGAGCAAAAGCAACGTATTCCTCATCCAGGGCATTTTTAACCCACACTGAAAGGCTCAGTTGCTCAGACACCAAGGGAATATCGGTGAGCGATATGCGCCCATTAAGGAGTCGATATGCCCCCCGATCCATGTTCACGTTCTGCCCCTCTCGATCGCTGAGATAGTTATAGTTCAAATTCATCACAGGTCGTCCGAGCACAGTCATCGGCATTTGATAGTCGAAAGAGATCGAAGCACTGTGCCGAGGGGAGTTGGGAAAAGTGAATTCCCTCAACTCGCCAGTAAACGGATTAATGACCGGCTCGATACTGCTGTCGAGATAGGCATAGTCGAGCCGGCCCAGTAATCCATAATATAAGTATCCTGCCAACTCCAGTTCAAAGCCGCTAATTTTTGCAGCGCCGCTGTTCAAAACCCGTGTATCGCTGATTGTATTTGGCAGCAGAAAATTCAATTGCAGATCTTCAAACTCTGAATAGAACACCGCACTGTTTAACCTGAGCCGACGATCTGCCAATTCTCCTTTAAAGCCGATCTCGACCGTCTGATTGTGTTCATCATCAAAACCACGACTGAAATATTCGGGGTCCGGATCACGAGTGTTAAATCCGCCGCTCTTGTAGGCTTCTACAAACTTGGCATAAGAAACAAGAGTATCGGTCCAATCAAACTCTGCCATAAAGGTAAATGAATTATCTCGAAAATCCCTTTTGGCAGTCGCACTAAAATCTATGACCTCGAGTGGACCAATGTAAGATGTTCCTGCGTCGATAAAACTGTGCTGTTTGAAGATTCTACTAACAGATCTTTCGTCGCGCGATGTACGCCAACCGAGACTAAGGTGGATACGCGAATCCATCCAGCCCGGGGTCCATGTGGCCTGCCCGTAAGCAGCGAGCGCCTTGTTCTCAATCGCATTGCGCTCTCCACGAAAATTCACAACATCAAGCAGATCATTAGCCTGCAATAAGGGAAAGCTGAATATGTGGTGCACTGGCAAATCGTCTTCCAGCGCTTCTTCTTCAAAATAGTATAGCCCGGCAACATATTCCAATTGCGCATTCCATTCACCCAGGTATTGCAACTCCTGCGAGTATTGTTCCTGCCACAATGGTGTCCGCGCCGCAGATGTGCGCAATTGGTTTGGAGAATTAGCACCAAGCGTCACACTATTATAGTCAATGCGATACTCTGAACTCGCCCCTGCGGAGAAATCGATATAGTTCCTGTCGTCAAGTTCGCGCCAGGCACTGATGAATTTCAGTGTACCCTGTGCAAGCTCCCACTCGAGAGTAAGTGCATGACCTTCTATCTGTGTATCTGAAGGTAGTAACGGGACAGAAGTTGCAAGGCTTTCAATTCGCTGGTCAGAGAATGGCACAAAGCGTACCGAGCTTTGCGTCGCAGGATCGGTCACAGCACCTGATAAGGTGCCAGGAATCACACCCTGTGGTGAATAATTGTAGCTTTCAACCCGCGAACTGTCCCAGCTATAGTCCAGAGTCAGTCGCTCTGACAGGTGCCAACGCCAGTCGAGCCGCAGTGCCAAGGCCTCCCTGTCTCCGTAGTCGCCGCCTGGCCCGGTATTGCGGACAAAACCTTCCTCTTCCAATTTCAGTGCGGATATTTTGACAGCATGATTTTCAGTGATGGGCAGATTAAGCATGGATTTGATGTAACGACGATCCTGATCGCCCACCCCCAGGACTTGCTGAAACTCAACTGATTCTCTGTTTGGTCTGCGAGATACCAGGTTCAGCGCGCCACCCGTGGTATTGCGCCCGAACAGGGTACCTTGCGGGCCGCGCAATACCTCGATTCGTTCAAGATCTGCTACTTCAGTGGCAAGACCTGTCGAACGCGCCAGATATACGCCATCAAGATAAACACCAACTGCAGGGTCCTGGGTAATCTGCACATCAGTTATCCCTACGCCGCGTATGAATAATCGCAAGGTCTGGTTATTGGCTGGAAACTGGTCAGCTGTGAAGTTTGGTACATGCGCACCAATATCATCGATGCTCAGGATTCCCAGGGTATCCAGAGTTTCCCGATTCAAAGCCACAAGCGACACTGGCGTCGACTGCGCAACCTCTTCACGGCGTTGGGCTGTTACTACCACCTCTTCCAGACGCCGAGTTAGCTCCTCGGCCGCGTCTGCGTGGGCCGGCCACCAGGCAGCCAATAACGTGAGGACGGCTACGCGCAACAAGGCTCTCCACAATTGTCTAAAGGTCAAATAGTTCATCAAAATTATCAGCTGGCGGCGCACCATCGTAGATCTGAAACTCTCTTTGCTGCTGGAAAGCTTCACGGGTGAAAATATATGTATCGAGCGCACTGCTGTCTCTTATATCGGTCCTTTCAATCAGATTTGCACGTCGATTCACAAAATTTAGCACGATCATTGGTATAGCGACGGAGGCATGAGTATAAAACAGTGGATTGAGTGCACCACGCATTGGTATATCTGATAGAGAACGCAGGTTATAAGGGCCCGCTAGCGGCAGGTAGAGATAGGCTCCAGCCGGCACACCCCACACTGCCAGGGTTTGACCCAAATCTTCTTCATGCTTTGCCAGCCTTAGGTGCGTTGCCACATCCAGCAGACCACCCAGCCCAAAGGTCGTATTGACCAAAATCCTTCCCAAATCCGATACGCTCTGACCGACTTTCCCTTGCAGAAAATTATTCAGGGCAGTATTCAGGTAAAACAGGTTGTCAAAAAAGTTGGTAACGCCTGTTGCGACCGGCCCGGGAATTACCGCTGCGTAGTTTCGGGCAATCGGTAAAACGATAGCCTGATCCAATGATTCATTGAACTGGAAGCTACTTCTATTCAAGCGCTCAAAACGATCGGTTGGGTTGGTTGCGCACGACTGCAAAAAACATAGAAGAAACACTGCCCCCGCCAGTCGGCCAAAAGCTTTGATGGTTTTCTCCGAAGTTGCAGGACTGGCAACACCGGTCATCTGTAGTTTGCAACCAGATTTGCAATTTGTGCTTGCAGATCTGAAATCAGCGCATCGAATCCGGCGTTATTCATGATGGCAGTATATTCTGCGCGCTTTAATGCCAGGTCATTCACACCGTCGGCGATAGCACTAATGATAAGCCATTCGGTGTCCGGTTTATGGAGGATATAATCAAGACTTACGGTTCCCATATTCGGGCCTGAAATCTCCGTCCTGACCATCAATCTCCCTCCGTTCATCTCCGTAATACCGAGTGGTTCAAATACCTGGTCACTAAAATCATCGAAACGACTTGCATAGGTAGCACTACTCAAATCAAGAAACGCAGTGACAAATTGAGCGCGTTGGTCGTCCGTTAATTCACGCCAGTGCCGGTTCAACACAACATTACCAATCATTTGCATATCAAAACTTGAATCAATAGCTTCCCGAAGCAAGTGTTGCCTGGCAGTAAAATCGAGCGCAACCCCTTGCTGCATTACCTGCAGCAACGTTGCATGAAAATCATTCACCACAATCAGGGCTTCTTCATCTGCGTTAGCTGGCGCATTTAGCAGAATCAACAGCACGAGAACAATGGAGAGTACTGGTTTTGTGAATATTCGTACTGGCAACTTGGCCTCCTCCATGCCCAGGGTATGTGTAGCCCGGACTGCTCTATACTATTACTTTTAGCCAATCGAGGTGAGATCGATTCAGTACGCTGAAGTTTAAATCGGTGCAGGTAATAGAACAACTCCTCCGCTTTGCAATAACGTAGCTGCATGGGACGATTCGCTGTTACTATTCTCAACCTGAATTTGTTTTCTGTTGGAGAATGATGCTGTCTATGAATGGAGATCACGGCAATCTTGCAAGGATCTTGCAACAGCTCACTGCCCATATCCTGCTGCATGCGCGTGGGTTCGTGGCAACGTCCATACTGATCGCAATCATCGCTGGCGTTTATGCGATCAGTCACTTGGGAGTAAATACCTCCACCAATGAGATGTTTTCGCGTGATTTGGACTGGTTTCAGCGCTTCAATACGTTCCGGGATGAATTCCCTGTGCTCGACCGCAATGTCATTGTCGTGCTGGAGAGCCCGATTCCTGAAGAAGTCGATAGCGCACAGCTTCAATTAGCCAATCGTCTGAAGCAAAATCCGGATATCTTCGGTGCCATTCTGGCACTGGAATCCAGTAATTTTTTCATTCGTAATGGGTTGCTGTACTTATCTGAAGAAGAACTGGAGCAGCTGGGCGACAGAATTGCTGCTATGCAACCCATCACAGGTCGGCTGAGTCAGGAACCACACCTGGCCGGATTTGCATCACTACTGGCAGACAGTGTTTTACAAAACACCCAAAGCTCCGCCGAACTCGATCAGGCTGTCTCGCGCATCACCGATGTTTTCAATGATTCTGCAATCGGTATGCCTGACTCGATATCGTGGCAACTGATGCTTGGTGAGACTGATCCCCAACAGCTGTTCCGGCGCGTGATAGTCGTTGTACCGGAATTGGATTTCGCAGGCGCCGAACCGAGACGCCTGGTTCTGGATGGGATCAGGAAACAAGTGGCAGAACTGGAACTGGCTGCCAGCCCGAGCCTCAGTATTCGGCTATCTGGCGGGTTAGCTCTCGAGCAGGAAGAACTTGCGAGCGTAGCAGAAGGAATAATTCAGGGCGCCATTGCGACAGTGCTATTGGTAATAGTGATTCTTATAGCAACGTTCAGATCGCTACGTCTACTTGTAGCCAGCCTGCTTGCTCTTTTTTGCGGACTTAGTATCACTGCTGCCTTTACCGCACTGGCCATTGGCTACATCAACTTGATCAGTGTGGCATTTGTCGTACTGTATATCGGTCTCGGTATCGATTTTGCGATTCACTATTGCCTGCGCTACAGGGAATTAATGGCACAGGGCCATGCCAGCTTGGCTGCACTATCGGAAGCATCAGCAGACACCGGTTCTGCGCTGGCGCTGTGTGCAATTACCAGTTCAGTTGGTTTTCTGACTTTTGTTCCAACCAGCTTTTCCGGCGTTGCAGAGCTGGGTTTAATCGCAGGATTTGGCATGTTTGCCAGTCTGTTTGCAACACTCATTCTATTGCCAGCCCTGATTGCGATCCTCGGACCACCGCGCAATTCGATGATACAGCATACACCACCGCTGTTTCGTTTTATCGGAGTCTGGGTATCTGAAAATATTAAGCTGGTAAGAATCACTATAATAGTAATTGCACTTGCATCGCTGTGGTGGGCAAGCGCAGCTGAATTCGACAGTAACCCTGTTAACCTGCGCGATCCAGATTCAGAATCTGTCGCAACATACCGGGATTTACTGGCAGATGCAGACGCACCACCCCTTACTCTCAACACGTTGGTAGCTGCCGCGGAAGTGCCTGCTGTTGCAAACAGAATTTTCAGTCTCGAAGAAGTCTCGCAGGTGCGCAGCATAGCGGATCTGATACCCGCATCTCAGCCCGAGAAAATTTCTCTACTGGAAGACTTTACGTTGTTCACCGGGATCCCCGAGCGCATAGAACTACAGGCGCCAGAGTCTGTTCGCGACATGCGGGCTCTGCGAGACGCGGCGCAAGCACTACGGACATCGACCAGTGAAGAGTACATCAGACTCGGACAATCAATAGAAAACTGGCTTGAACAAGTTGATGTTGAAACAGCGGAAACCGAATTGATGGAACTGCAGAATTCCATTCTCAATAATTTGGCGTTTACCTGGAATCGCATCGTCGACGGCCTGCAACCTGCACCTGTAGAGATTGCAGATTTACCACCAGACATTCAGGATTTATGGATATCACCTGGTGGCGCGCACAGACTGGAAATCCTCTCTGCCACGCCCTTGATGGGGATTGAAGATATCGGCGCATTCGTTGCAGCGGTAAGTTCAGTGCAGCCTGATGCCACCGGACAACCTGCGATTCAATACAACGCTGGCAGAACTGTAGTAGGTGCGTTTATTCAGGCACTGGGCACAGCAGTGCTTGCTGTGCTTTGCCTATTGCTGCTTTTGCTTCGTAATTTGCGCCAGACGCTCGCCATTATCGTCCCACTACTACTGGCAACCACTGCGACCGCCGCGATTGCTACATTGATCAATCAGCCATTCAATTTTGCCAATATTATTACTCTGCCCTTATTGATTGGCGTCGGAGTCGATAACGGCATTCATATGGTCAAGCGTTATCAGCAACAGGACCCGCACAACGTGTTAATGGCATCCTCAACCGCACGCGCGATACTTTTCAGCACACTGACTACAATTTGCAGTTTCGGCACACTCGCTTTTTCAAACCATCCAGGCACTGCCAGTATGGGCGTGATACTCGCTATCGGCATGTCTGCTTCGCTGCTGGCAGCTCTCTTCGTGGTACCAGCCATGCTTCCAGCAAACAGTCGTTAGATATCAATGACATAGAAACCAAGCCTTTGTGCGGTAATTGGCATTGGCAAGCAGACTAATTTTCCCTATGCTTGCAAAGCTATAGTAGCTAGCCCTACTTTCCCCAATAAAAACAAATTTCTTCCGGGAGCCTTAGTATGCAGATATTCAGTGGACGCATCACTGCATTGCTTACCTTACCTCTTCTTTTATGCGGCTTGCTATCAGCTGCGTCAGCGCAATCATTACTGGATGACTATAGTCCGGTATCATTGGCAGAGCTGGAAAATCCCGCAGACTCTGATTGGCTTATGTGGCGCCGCACACAAAATCACTGGGGATACAGCCCACTGGATCAGATAAATCGCAGCAACGTGGATGACCTGCGTCTGGCCTTCGCCTGGACGATGGAGCCGGGTTTACAGGAAACGACACCGCTGGTACATGACGGCATCATGTTCCTGCCCCAGGCCTGTGATTTCATCGAAGCGCTGGATGCCACGAATGGCAATCTACTATGGGAGTACCGCCGAGAGCCCGTCGAGCATGCCGCACCTCTTTCCTGTGCCAACCGCAACGGTACCCTTTACCAGGATCAACTCATCCTCGCCACGCGAGATGCCTATCTCGTATCACTTGACGCGCGAACTGGAGAAGTCACCTGGGAAACCCAGGTCGGTGACTGGGCCGTGGGCCAACACTACTCTGGCGGACCACAGGTTTTCGATGGCAAGATCATCACCGGTATGTCGGGTTGTTATTACATTAATACCGGTTGCTGGATTACTGCCCACGACCCTGCAACTGGCGAAGAACTCTGGCGCACGAACACGGTTCCACGCATTGGCGAGCCAGGTGGTGAAACCTGGGGTGATTTACCCAACGAACGCCGACGCGGCGGTAGTGCGTGGATGCCGGCAAGTTACGACCCCGAACTACGGTTAATCTACTTTGGTATTGCAGTACCGATCCCCTGGGGCTCAATTCAGCGTGACACCCGCGGTGGCGATGTACTCTATACCAACTCAACCATAGCCCTGGACCCTGATACCGGCAATATTGAATGGTATTTCCAGCATATACCTGGCGGCAACTGGGATCAGGATCATCCTTTTGAACGCGTTATTGTAGAGACTGAAGTCACTCCCGACGCCAGTGAAGTGTCATGGCTGAATCCCAATATCGATTCCAGTGCCCGACGCAAGGTCATTACCGGCATCCCGGGTAAACCGGGCATCATCTGGACACTGGACGCGGCCACGGGGAATTTTCTATGGGCCAGGGAAACCAACTACCAGAATGTTATTGTTGGTGTGGATGTTGAAGGTCGTAAAGGCATCACCAATACGGCAATTGATATCACCGAGATAAGACAACGCCGCCTGGTATGCCCAACCACCCGTGGCGGCATTAACTGGCAGTCAGTTGCCTATAGCCCGCAAACAAATTCACTCTACTCACCAACCAATAATGCCTGTATGGAGTTTTATCTGAATCCTGTGGAACCCACAGTTGGCCTCCACCATCGCTCGGCTACAAGCATAATTGTTGAACCACCAGAATCTGATGGTCAGGTGGGCATACTCTCTGCGGTCGATGTGGCTACTGGCGCAGCAAAATGGATACACAGGCAGCGCGCCGGTATTGGCGGCTCTGTACTCACAACGGGCGGTGGACTGGTATTTGTCACCGACGACGCGCGACGATTCCGCGCCTTTGATGCCGAAACCGGCGATATCCTGTGGGAGCAACTGTTGAATTCTACTGCCGGGGGCTATCCGGTAAGTTACAGCGTGGATGGTGAGCAATATATTGCCATCGCGGCAGGTGGTGGCGTTACCTACCGTACATTGACGCCAGAATTGCAGCAACGCCGTGGCGGCAATATGCTCTTCGTATTCAAACTCCGGTAGTAATTTTTAACTCTATCGCTGCGCAGCAAGCAACAATCGTACGTTGCATTGCGAATACTCAATTAGACTAGTTGGAGTATTTTTACAAATTACCCAATGAATAATACTCCACCTCTCACCGGAATTACCGTGCTTGCATTCGAGCACGCGATTGCCGCCCCCCTATGCACTCGCCAGTTGGCAGAACTAGGTGCCAGAGTTATCAAGATCGAACGCCGTGATACAGGCGATTTCGCCCGTCACTACGACAATCGCACCAAGGGTCAATCATCACATTTTGTCTGGACCAACCGATCAAAGCTCAGCCTGTCTCTGGATATAAAGCATCAGCAAGCCAGACCTGTTTTGCAAAGACTGATTTCTGCGAGCGACGTTATTGTCCAGAATCTTGCTCCCGGTGCAGCACTGCGCCTGGGCCTCGATTTCGACACACTATCTGTCCATGACGACCAACTAATTATCTGCAATATAAGTGGCTATGGAAACAATGGTCCATACGGAACGAAAAAAGCCTATGACCTATTAATACAGGCAGAGGCAGGCCTGCTTTCCATCACTGGTACACCCGAGCATATGGCCAAGTGTGGCATATCTATCGCGGATATAGCCGCAGGCATGCAGGCGCACGCAGCGATTCTTGCTGCGCTAATTCAGCGCGGCAAAACCGGGCTTGGAAGTCGCATTGATATATCCCTTTTCGAGTCCATGGTTGAATTGATGGGTTACCCCTTAAACTATGCCTATGATGGTGCAAATCCTCCATCGCGCAGTGGTGCCGATCATGCCAGTATTTATCCCTACGGAGTGTTTACCTGTCGCGATGGCGAGCACTTTATGTTGGGGTTGCAGAACGACAGGGAGTGGCGGGTTTTTTGTGAGAATGTACTGAATCAGAATTCCCTGGCCACAGACTCCCGGTTTATCAGTAACGATGCTCGCTCGAAGAACCGCGCACAACTAAGAGAAATCATCCAGGACAAGATTACCGATCTAAGCCTGGAAGAAGTGACACACCAGCTTGATAAGGCGCAGATAGCCTTTGCCCGTATTAACGACATGCACGACCTGTGGCAACACCCTCAGCTCGAAGCTCTCGATCGATTTATAGAAACCGCCACGCCTAATGGTCCGGTAACAACTTTGAAACCCCCTGCTAACAGTTCGGCATTTCCCCCTGCTCTTGGAGCCGTGCCGGATATTGGCGAGCACAATTCAGAAATTCTGACTGATCTTGGTTTTAGCGTTGACGAAATCGCAGCTTTTACACAAGCCGGCGTAATCTAGGCTTTTTGCCTGTGGAGCAAATCCTGTAATGGAATATTGGCAGTGTTCTGCATTCGATACTGACGATAATCCTTAACGAATGCCGACCAGGTACTGCGTTGATGCGGCTCACCAATCCGATCGAAATCATTGAACTTGGACAATAAAAACACCTTGGATTGGGTGCAGATATACTGCTCAATGAAGGGTTCAATATCATCTTCATGGCATTTCTCATAAACGTGAAAACCTTCGAGTGCAGTTCCCTGCAACTGCTCGGGCTTATTGGTCGCGATAAAAATTTGCATCCGCGTCAGCCCATGCTGAGTGGCTACATTAAGAAGCACCTGAGCGACATCTTCCTCACTATAGCCTGCGATATCGACAAGTTTGTTTCCCCGCATGACATCCGGATAGCGCAGGTGTACTGCCACAAACTTTTTGCCAATATGTTCCTTTATGTAAGCTTCTCCAAATAGCTTCACTCGGTCTGCAAAATCCAGTTCCCGGCAAATCTCTTTGTATTCCTTCTCCCACTGGGGCGCCAATGCGCACTCAACACAGCCATTCCAGCCACACTCAGAGATACTGACACTATTGAATATATGCTTCAGACACAGTAGTTCATCATCTATTTTGTCAAGTTCAAACAGATCTTTGGGCGTGCGTATTCTTCGCTGCGCCAGCAACTTCTCAGCGGGCTTAATTCCTAATAAATTTTCAATTTTTAAAGTGCTGTGCAGGTAGTTTTTATGCAACACATGGGAACTGGCAGTTTTTAATATGGCAGAATCGGACGGTTTAATTGGCCTCGCCTTACTGTAATCTTCATACTTGAATATTTCCTCAAAATCCCAGCTTCGCTGACCTGCAATATAATGCTGATGCAAGGGTGGTAACAGGACAACCCGATCTAATAACCTGCCCAGTACAAGCGCTTCCTTGACCCCCATGATCTGATTCCCCGGACCGCTGTCCGCTGTCAGCGGTATCAGTAAGCGATCGCCGCGCTTCGACTCTTTTGATCCTGACGATCCAGCTGCAATGTCCTTCCCCGGCGCATCTGTTAATGCATGTTCCTGTTGAATTACAGAATTACTCGACAAAGCGCCAAGCGCATGTGCAGCAGGCTGCAACGCAATAGTTGGCTGCCTTGATTCGTCCAATTTGGCATGTGTATTAACACAGTGCTTAATGTTAACAACTGGTAATACTGAAGCGCTTGATTCGCCATTCAGGACTGGCAGGTAATCCGCGGCATTCTTTCCAGATTTACTCCTATGCACTTCATCGAACATGAATGAGATCAAGGTATAGCGTTCTCCGGCTATGACTGGGTTTACACCATGCTTTAAAGCCGAAGAAAAGATAATCGCTGTGCCTTTTCCCGGCTTGAAACTCTGGGACAAGTCCGGGAAACACAGATCGCCCCCGCTGTAGTCTGCAGGATCGCTAAGCGCAATAATAATACTGAGTACGCGATGGGTCATATTACCCTGTACATCGGTGTGAGGGTTGTAATGGCCCTGCCTCGCGCCATCATAAAAACCAATTTTCCAGCGTTCGCGGTATTGCAGTTCTACATCAAATACACTCTTCACTATGGCAGCGGTGCCTTTGATAACCTGCACATCCACAGGGCCGCATTCAGAGTCTCTTAAAAAATAGTCCTGACGAATTTTCTGCTGTGGGTCAACCCTGGTACCGACCTTCGACTCTTGCAAGCGGTCCTGCCGCAATAAACCGAATAAATAATCCGTTTGCCCGGGCGAGAGCATATTTTCAATAATCAAGATGTCATCGGTTGATTGCGACATACTCAGTTTTCGTTCTTAATTAGCAGGAATATCTTGCGCATGTTCCGCGCAGAACCAAAGCCGTAAAGTGCTAGGAAATATCCGAAAAATCAAAGAGGTAGCGCCCATATCCGCTGCAAAACAGTCCGCTTTTCAGCTACTTGCAAGCCGAGGGATTCCGTAATGATTTGGAGGTCAGGATGAAAATACAGTACTGTATGTTTGCTCTGCCCACTTTAATTTCCATCGCTTCAAGCCGGGATACTGCCGACACATGCGACAACTCGCCCATATAGTACGCCTTCTATTAATTCTGACGACCAGCACCGTGGTGTCAGCTCAGCAAGCTTCGACACAAGCGTTACCACCGATAGCGGAGGAATATCGTGCCAAACTTGTGGCCCTTGAGCAAGAGCTTGGCCGATACGACATACAGCTGCTGGAACCACTGGCAGGACTGGCTAGCGTGTTGATTGAATTCGATCAGTTTGATGAGACCGATGAAGTACTTGATCGGGCAATACAGATTGTACGGATCAACGAAGGGCTATATACACCCTCCCAGCTGCCCTATTTGCTTCTCACTGCCAGAAATGAAGCACGCCGCGACAATTGGGAAGACGCATACAATATTCTGGAACATCTCACCTGGTTATACACGAACAAACATCCAGAACTGGACTCTGAGCTGGTCAATGAACTTATCGAGCTCAGTAATTTGCACCTCGAAGGCGTTGCAGCAGATCAGGATGAACGCAGACCGTTGCATTTTCGCGCTGCCACCAGGCTCACCAGGTTGGCTTTAGGAACAGGCGAGAAAATCTGGCTGCCAACAGATGAACGACTTGTTAACCTGTATTACCAACTGATTGAGCAAAATTATCTGCAATCAGTGGCTGTTTTACAGGGAGGTGCGGTGGCAATGGACCTGCGAAAGGTTGTGCCCAGTTCCGGCCTGATGCGTTCTGCTGACGACGTGCGCCAAAGTTTCTACCACACTGGCATGGAGCTATTCGCCCGAATGCGGCGCGTGTACGCGGCTGCCTCCCCTCCAGATCTGCAGGCCGTTGCTATGGTGGACCTTTACCTGGCTGACTGGCGGGTTATTTTTGACGAAGGCGACATAGCGCATGCCTACCAGCAGGCTTATGCCCGGCTGCTGGCAACGGGGGTAGCTGAGGATGAGTTGCTGGCCTATTTTAGCCGCCCCCAGGTGCTACCGATAATCGACTTTTACCCCTCCATCAGCAGCGCCCTGGAGGATATGCCACCTCTCAGTGACGCCTCCCCAGCAACCCTGCAGTTCAGGGAATGGTCGCCGGTTTTTCCTAACGTGCAACTGCCACTGGATCAATCCTGGTTATTACAGGAGGAAATGGGCAACCGTAACAGTGCTCGCCTGGCGATCGATTTAAATGGCACGGAAAAAATAGTGGGTCAGATACGTGGGCGGTACATGAGCCAGGTGAGCGTCGCCAATGAAATGCAATTGCTTGACCAATCACCACCCGGAGCAATTACCCTTGAAGAACTCGAGGAGAGGCTACACTACTTGAATTTTCGCCCAGTGCTCGTCAATGGTGAACCACAATCATTTGAAGGCATTCTGGATTACCAGTATTTTCCGACAGCGCGGCAATAAATATACCTGCACCTCGCTTAATGTGTAACTAACGCCCCGCTGCAAGGCATCCCAGCTAAGTGAATCGAAACGCGATAAACTCAGCTACTGTGAATAAACAGGCTGTACCGGATCACGCAGGCTATTGGCGTCCAGCACGCCAAGACGACTGATATCATCTCCCACCCCACCAGTAAGTTCACTGCGGGTTGCGCAGTATCGCTTCTTCATGTGGCTACCTGTTCGCACCTCTTCGAAGCAATATACCTGTTCATCGGCTGAAACTTGCGAGTTATGTATTGCCAATTCTTCCGGGCTCATGCGCTCAAAATTATTGTGCGGAATAAAAGTGCCACAAGCTGACAGCCCCAGAAGAGAAAGTCCGCAGGAAATAGCTAAAAGATTTCGCATATTAAGCAAGCCTCTATGTGAATTAGGTAGTTAAAACTACAAACAGAAATTTAATGGTTACTGAAAAGCGCAGGCAATACATTGCCGCACGTGATCATTTCTAGCAAAAGTTATCTTTTCATGTCAATCCGGAAACGCTAATAACCCTCAGGATAGCGGCGTACGCCCGGGCTTAAGATTCAACAATTCCAATTTAAAATATGGTTCAGAAACCAATGTGAATAAAAAAAGGGCCGCTTCCGGAGAAGAGGCCCTTTTCCTTACAACCCAGCGAGCTGGATTGTATTCTTCAGGACTGATTACAGCTCGTAGGAAACACGGGCGTAAACCTGCCTGCCCATAGTGTCATACAGGAAGTCCTCTGTGCCACCGAGTGTTGGCATACCCTGCGGCAAACGGTCGAACAGGTTGCGAGAACCAACGCTGAAGTTGAGTACGCCACCGAAAGCTTCGTAACCGCGGTAGTTGTACTGGAAATCAGCGACGGTGTACTTACGCATCACGTCTGGGCTGCGTTCCTTCACTGACGGGTGCAGGTTCCAGGCTGATGCACGCGTGTATAAGCCACTAAAACCATCATACTGCAGGTCATGGATATAACGACCGCTAATGCTGGCACTGTGATTGCCGCGAACCCAACCTATGCGAGCGTTACCTTTGATACGAGGCATCGGAGGTACCGGCTCATTCACAGTATTGTTACGCAAGCCAACAGTCTGTGTAAGCGGATCAAGAGAAGATTCCTGATACATGAACTTGTCCAGGTAGGTAGCTTGCAAGCTCACCGTCCAATTACCCAGGTCTTCCATGCCGAATGGCAGTGCGAAGCTGTATCGGAAATCCACGTCGTAAGCCTCAACCAGCATCCTTGATGCATTGATCGATCCAGTCTTAACCTGAAGGATTTCGTACGGGTTTACGCTACTGCGTTGGATATTCGGATTTGAGCCACTATTGATCCAGGAGGTCAATTCGGCTTCAGTGGCTATAGTACCGTCAGATTTACCAGTGGCGTTTAGCCAATTCTGGTAATCGAGGTCCAGAATCTGCTGGGCACCAGCCGTAGTGATTCGGTCGGTAAAATCCGTTTCACTATAGGTCACAGACAAGCGCATGCCGTCGATGATATCCCAGTCGAAACCATAGCTCAGAGTATCCGCTGTCTCAGGCACCAGATTCGGGTTACCACCGGAACAGGTTGAAGCGTAGGCATTAAAAGTACCGATCGGATCCTGAATAGGGTTCAGACCACAGCCTTCAGGTGCTGTCAGCTGTCCCAGTGATGGCGCGATAAACGAAGTACCTTTACTGGCTCGCAAAGACAAGTTCTGGAATGGGCTATAGACAATTCCATACTTCGGATCTGTAGAGTTCTGTCCAGTTTCGTAATCTTCATCACGCACCGCTGCAGACAGTTCCAGATTGTCCAGAACCGGAATTGCCAATTCCAGGAAGAATGAATCAGAGTATCGGCTACCATGGTTTGGTATTTCCGCAGCACCAATAAACTGGTCATCATTGATACGGTATGCTTCTGGTCGATCATCGAACGTGTTTTCACGTCGCTGATAGCCTACTGCCATACCGATATTACCACCAGGCAATTCGATCATGTCAGGCAACAACTCGCCATTTACGATCAGATCGAAGGTTGTCAGGGTACCGGTATTGTACTGGCGCTCGAAATTCACAGTGGCATCGGCTGCGGCCTGACTGTTCAAGTCAGCCGGGTCTCGAGATGCAAATGGAGAGAAGCAGCTTTCGCGATCGTTGGCCACATCACAGGACAGGCCTGCGACAATGCCACTCAGACTGCCCATATAACTCTTACCGTTGTTGACGGCCTTTGCATACATATAAGCTGCTCGACCTTCCCAACCTTCTACAAAAGGGACGGTGAAATCAGCCTGCAAGGTGAAACGGTGCGACCAACTTAAGCCCTGTCCTTGTGGGGAAGAACCGTCAGAATTAAAAATTGACGGTTTGGTGCCGTGCTTGGCCCAGGGACGCCAGTTGGAGAATGTCACATCTTCGTTGAATGGAATGCCGGTTGCGGCATCGGCCAAAATAACGTCGCCAAACATACCACCGGAACGATCAGGTACACCGTCGCCATTAGCATCTTGTGCATAGAGCTGGTTGCCATTCGCATCTACTGCAGGAAATGGGTTGCCAGGAATCTCACCACGCACTGCTGGTAATTCACCGACCCGGCCACCTGGATTATGCGGGGAACCACGACCATTGGTCTTCAGGCGCCCATACTGGTAAGTAGCATTAAGACTGAAATCTTCACTGAAATCATAGCTGGCGCTGGCAAAAAGATTGCCGCGTTGCGCTGGGGTACGAAAATCCCAATATTCACCATAGTCATACGCACAGCGGGCCCTGCCACGAGTATAGACACCCTGCTGGACAAAACCGAACTCACCATTAGCAGTCTCGGTTGGGTCTCCCGCCTCGGCGCCACAACCCGGATCCATAACTACTTTCGAGCCAGTGATATTGCCAGCTGCGTCACGAACAGGAACGGAGTAGTCACCAACTGCTGTAGTACTGGACCAGACAAACGCACGACGCATGATGTGTTCACGATCTTGCATCTTCAATCGGCTGTTCTCACGCCAATCGGCTGCAACAACAACGTCTACGCCATTGAATTCGGTACCCCACAACATGCCAAATTGCACGTCGTCGTAGTCACCACGGGAATCTTTAGTGGTCATGTGCTCAAGCTTGAAACCATCATAAGATTTGTACGGCACATAGTTAACAACACCTGCTACCGCTTCAGAACCGTAAAGAGCGGCCGCACCGTCAGTAACGATATCCATACGCTGAATAGCAGTGTAAGGGAGCTGAGAGTTAATATTGCCGCTCAGAGTTCTAAGACCATCAACGAGGTCCAGAGTCGCGCCGGCACCAAGGCCGCGCAGATTTAGTGAGGTTGTCAGAGCGCTTTGTCCAACCAGACCATTGGTAGATACCGAAGTACCCTGGTTGAAACTCAAGTTGTGGATTACGTCGCCAAGGTTAGGTGTACCTTCAGCGGCGATATCATCAGCGTTGATTTGAGTAATGGGTGATGCCGCCCGAAATCCTTCGGTTCGACGGATAAAAGATCCTGTTACTACAATTTCCTCGACCTGGTCATCTTGCGCTATTGCTTGACCAGCGAGTGGCATAAGAGACATCGAAATTGCTGCGCATAGCAATTTCCTCTTGTAAGAATTGGTTTTAATCATGTTATCTCTCCGGAAAGATTTTAATTATTGACTGCAAATCAGATTTACCTGTCTCGACAGCCTATATCATGCATGGGGCGGCGGGGTTCAAAATCGAATAACTACGAAATGCATTTAACTGCATTTAAATTACTTCCCGAATTCAATCCTGAATTGGACTGAACTCGTTAAGCTAAACTCGACGTTTATCCACGCTCTTAATATTCGGCAACTCAGGTGTTTTATATCTAACTCGACTACACCAATAATCGCTTTAACCCAATGAAATAGCGGCATACGAACTCCACTATTCCATCGCACCGATGATAAGTACTTTAATGAGTGAGGTCAACAACTTACTAGGATCGAAAAGCGTCATTCTGCGATTAGCAAAATACAATTTTCTGTATAAAGTTCAATATATTACGCAATTAAGCGAACGAGCGTTCGGTCTTTCTGCCTCATTAGTGGCTTGTTATACATTAACCATACATTCTTCCAACTACTGAAGTAATCTTGAGGCACATGGCACCGCTCTAAAATGGGGCAGAAGATTAGTACCAGATATCGAAACTTTTTGCAGAGCAGTCATTGATATTAAAGATTGCAACCAGCAAGACCGAATGAGTTTTGTTATGCGTTGTCTGAAAGACACACGAGCAGAGCAGACACTAAAATATTGCTATTGGCATGCCAGGGGTAGAGGTTTCACGCCCACGTTGAACCCCACCCGGCGAAACAGCGGCAACAGATTTCTGTCGGCAAGACCTATGTTTGCGATTGGCAGCCGACTAACCTGGGACGATATTGGTTGGGAGTGCTTACACCCGAAGGGGGAGCGCAAGGTTCGAGCCTTCGCCTTGGCTATCCGCAATGCCTTATATAACTATACCTGCAGGGCTACCCATGCATCATTCGGTTTTGGGGCATCAGGCAATTGAGCCCGGGAGCGTACGGCGTGCTCTGCGTTTGTGCTGCCGAAGGCCAGATATATCGTGCCCGCAATAGCGGATTGACAGCAGTCGGGATTTGGCTAGACTCCAGTCTAACTAAAAGAGTCACAGCCGGGCCATGCAATTTTCAGTCGTCTTTCATCTCCTTCTGCCATGCTGCGCGTTAGTGTTCGCGTCCCTGTCAATTGCACAGGAACCTGCCAATCTGCTGCTACCCCCGGCTGTACTCAAAAAGCTTGAAGGCAACGCCGACATCCAACTCGACGGTCGGCTCGATGAAGTGGTGTGGCAAGACCTGCAAAAGTTCAATGACATGCGAGTAGTCGATCCGGACACGCTGCTGCCGGCGGCCCATGCCACCGTCAGCCGCTTCTTCTATACTGACCGCGGTCTCTATGTCGGCATCGAGGCCAGACAACCGCTGGATTCACTGCTTCCAAGACTCAGTTCACGCGACGCCGAGGTCAATCGTGATGGTGTCGTGGTGTATCTCGATACCTCCGGCCAAGGCCAGTATGGGTATTTCTTCGGCGTCAATCTCGGGGGCACTTTGATCGATGGCACTTTGTTGCCGGAGCGACAAATGAGCCGTCTTTGGGACGGGCCTTGGCGGGGCGAGGCAGCAGCAACCGCAGAAGGCTACAGCGTGGAGATGTTCCTGCCCTGGTCGATGATGACCATGCCGGAGGATGCCAGCGGCGGCCGTATCATGGCGGTGGCCGTCACTCGCCGGGCCGCATCTCGCGACGAGGACTGGGGTTGGCCCGCCCTGCCTTCCAGTCAGGGCCGATTTATCTCGGGCTTTCAACGGATCGAACTCAATGACCTGCGCGGCAACTCAAATCGCCAGTTCACCTTTTACCCATTCGCCGCGGTCACCGATGACAATGCCCGCCATGACGTGAACACTCGTATCGGCACCGACATCTATTGGCGCCCGAATACCAATGTGCAGGTGTCTGCTACCCTCAATCCAGACTTTGGTAACGTGGAATCCGATGATGTCATCGTCAATCTCACCGCCTACGAAACCTTTTATCCGGAAAAGCGACCGTTCTTCCTCGAGAACAACGACCTGTTCGTCACTTCGCCGCGCTCGGTCGTGCGTGGCGCGAGCGGGAGTACCGGGGCCCGCGCCGTACCCAACACGTTTTCCTTGCAGCCCTCGACCCTGCTCAACACGCGCCGCATCGGTGGCGCGCCCCGTTCGCCGATGATACCCACTGGCATCGACATTCCCGATCACGAACTGAGCAAACCCACCGAACTCTACGGCGCCGTCAAGGTGACCGGGCAGCAGGACCAGTTGCGCTATGGCATGATGCTAGCCAGCGAAGAAGATGCCAAATTCTTTGGCCGCGATGCCCTCGGTCGCGAAGTATCCATCGATCAGCAGGGCCGTGACTTCGCCGTACTCAGGATGCTACATGAGAACAGCAACAACGGCCGCCGCGCCGTCGGCTTTATGTCGACCCTGGCAACACACCCCGAACAAGATGCTTACACCAACGGTGTCGACCTGCACCTCGTCAATGCTAACCGCTCGGTGATCGGCGATGTGCAGTTACTCAATTCAGACATCGAAGGCAGCACGGGCTTCGGTGGCTACATGGATATCAGCTATATACCGCGCCAGGGTTTGCTGCACCGCTTCTCCATCGATTACTTCGATGACGAACTCGACGTGAACGATCTCGGTTTCTTGCGTCGCAACGATTCACAACTGGCACGCTATACCATGAACCTCCAAACCTCCGACTCGGAATACCTGCGGTACCGAGCCGACAACGTAACCCTGACCTATGAAGAGAACACCGATGGTCGCCTCGTCAGTGCCTCCGCCTATTACCGCAACACACTCACGTTCCTCAACAGCAACCAGTTAAACACCACCTTCATCTATCGTCCGGGACGTTGGGAAGATCGCACCAGCGAGGGCAATGGCGACTACCGGGTAGAAGACGGCGGCGTGTTCGAGATTGCCTACGGCACCGACAGCAGCCGACCGGTCAGTGCCAGCATCGGTCTCAATACACTTTCGGAAGATCTCGGCGACTGGTCCTGGCTGGCCAAGGGCGGCATCAGTTTCAAACCCAATGACCGCTTCTCCATGGACGTAAACTTCATGTACCGCCGGGCCAACAACTGGATCATCCATCTCAATGGCCCCACGCTTGGCGGCTATGACGCCGTTCACTGGCAACCCGGCATCGACATGGACCTGTTCTTCTCCGCCCGCCAGCAACTCCAGTTCTCCCTGCAATGGGTCGGCATTAAAGCCGATGCTAACAATCTTTATCGGGTACCGGCCGGCGGCGGTGATCTCTATGCCATTACCGATGGTATCCGCGGCGACTCCCCCTATGACTTCAGGATCAGCCGCCTCACGGCGCAGCTCAGGTATCGCTGGGAGATCGCCCCGCTGTCCGACTTGTTCATAGTCTACACCCGTGGCGGCAATGTTATGGACGAGGACTTGCAGGACTTTAACGGCCTGTTTCGTCAGGCGTTGAACGACCCCATCGTTGACCGACTCGTGGTCAAACTGCGTTACCGCTTTGGTGATGGCTGATTGCAACGATAGCGAATATTCATGACGACGCTCCGACAAGAAAGACAACTGGAAACTCGCGAGACCATCTTGCAGGCCGCGCAACAATTGTTCACGCGGCAAGGACTGCACGATGTGACGATGGACGAGATTGCCGACGAGGCAGGCGTGTCACGCGCCACCGTGTTCAACCACTTTGGCAGCAAGGCGCTGATCATAGATGCCATCGCCTCGCAAATCCTTTCCAACTACCTGAGCATACTGACCAAAATACAGGACGAAGAAAAGCCTGCCTCTGAACAATTGCTGGAACTGGCCGCCAATATCGGTCGCGGCGTCAGTGCGAACCGGGAGTTTTATTCGGCGATGTTCGGCGAAATGATTCGTGCCAGCGTCGGCTTCCATGAAGACGGCGCTTCCCACCTGGTACGACGGGAACTGGACGACAAACTACTGCATCTGTTCCTGCGTGGCCAGGTGCAGGGAGAGTTCTCCTCGCTCTACAAGGCGCAGGAAATGGTCACAGCCTTCGACAACCAGATCTTTGGTAGCATCAGTCACTGGCTGCAACAGCACAAGCCACCGACACTGGAGACGGCGCTGAAACGTAGTTGCGCAATCATGCTCTCGGGGATCGCTGCCGATTAGCAGTTGCCATCAAACCAAGTCTCGCAGCGGATGCGTCGGACAATTGATCACAACGGTGCAGTGCCAGGTAATACTTCAAACCCTGCCTGAAATTCCACGAGCACGGATGCCAGCTGCAGCAGAACGTTGGCATTGCCTGTGATGCTGCCGATACCCGCCTGCAGTTGCTGCGCGAGTGTAGCTCTCCCCATAATTACCGTATCGAGATCGGTTCGATTCATACTCACAGTAGCATCGGCATTCATCGCCTGATAGCCTTCGATATTGGTAAGCGTACCGCTGCTCATCTCTATCACGAATTCCTGCCCGGTATCAGGTGTTATAAAATTGATGACAAATTGCATCTCCTCTGCCCGCCCGCTGTCTACACGTGTTGCCACTGCGTCCCACCACTGGGTCGTGGTCATCGCGCGAGCAAGGCTTGGACTGGTACCACGTGGTGCGGGAATATTAGGCATGCCGTTGCGCAACTCCTGTGCAGCGACAAGGAATACATTGCGCATGCTGGCGCTTTCATATTGATATCCCAGTTGTTCGAAAACTGCAGCCAACAGATCTTTGGCTTGCTGATTGTCTGGCTCGGCGTAAACCAGTTTATTGAGGATTTCCATGGCGAGTCGGTACTGGCCCTGATCGTGCAGTTGCTGGCCACGTTCAAGAATTGCAGTTGCGCCTCCCATCATCTCTACATACAAAGGCGCACTCTCATTCGGCGACAGAGGCGCCAGCGTTGCCGGGTTGCCATCCCAGTATCCCAGGTAGCGATTTAGCACAGCACGTGAGTTGTGAAATTCTGAGCCATGATACTGGCGAACATTCCACTGCCGTTGCAGTGACGACGGCACCTGATACTCATTATGAATTTCATTGATCGTTACACCCTGGTTTGCCAGATTGAGCACCTGGTTATTCAGATTGGCGTAAGCGTCCCGCTGTGCCCGCATCACTTCCTGAATTCGTGCGTTGCCCCAGCGTGGCCAGTTATGCGAAGACACCATGACTTCGGCTTGCAGTCCGAAGCGATACAAAGCCTCGTTAATCTGTTTTGACCAGGCCAGTGCGTCTCGAACGAGTGCGCCTCGCAGCGTGTAAATATTGTGCACAGTCGCTGTAATGTTTTCTGCCGCCCAGAATACCCGCTGTTCAGGGAACCAAGCGTTCATCTCGGCAGGCGCTTCAGTGCCGGGGGTGTTCTGAAACATGATGGTTATGCCATCGATTACATGAGTTTCAAAGTCTTCGGTGATCACCAGCGTCGGCGCGATCAGGCCGGTTGTGCCTGCCGACAACCCTTTGCCAATGGCAGAGTCTACCTGCCCGAACGGGTCGGAAGGAATCGTGCGACCATATTGCATTACTGCTCGCCGCGACATGGCATTCCCGGCATATACGTTTTCGGAAATGGCTTCCTGCATAAATCCCAATGGTGCGATGATTTCAACTTCACCGGCCTGGACCTCTGCCTCAGAAGTTACGCCGAGTACACCGCCGAAATGATCGATATGAGAATGGGAATAGACGACCGCTGATACTGGCAACTCACCCAGGTTCTCATTGGCTAGTGCCAGTGCCGCAGCTGCAGTTTCACTCGTAAGCAGAACATCGAAAATGATCCAGCCATTCTCGCCGCGCACTAATGTCATATTGGCCAGGTCAAACCCGCGTACCTGATAGATAAAATCCGGGACAACTTCATACAAGCCGTAGTTCATATTGAGAGTGGCTTGACGCTGCAGGGAGGGGTGAATGCTGTCGTATTGCTGCCCGTTTAACAAAAAATCATAACGGCTCATATTCCAGACGATATTTCCATTGGCACCAGTAATCTGTCGGTAATCAGGTTCGGCAATCAGACCACGGCGGGATTCTTCAAAATCCCGCGCGTCTTCGAAAGGGAGCGATTCCCTTAGGTCTTCCTGTAATGATGTCGTAAATGCGCTGGCAGGCTCACCTTTCGGATCGAAATGGTTTTGTGCGAGAGAGTTGTTGGAAACAAGGCTTGTGAAAAACAGCACTTGTGCAACACGAGTTGAGAATTCAGTAAATAAAATTCGCATAAATACTTCTCCAGCATTGATGTTTAAACAGGCCTAGAGTATATCTCGGCCAAAAAGTGAGTATATTCCAAAAACATAGAAAGTATTAACGCGCTGCCCAAACCTGCTGTAGAGATTCCTGAAATGCTATTCCATAATCAGTGCATCTCTGTCTAATAGCAGCGCAGCGGTTACACAAATGGCATGACAAGCTCAGACAACGGTGCCCACATCACAGATCCGGGTCGTTCGCTCCCTATCAGAGCTTTCGCTCTGATTGCCCTGCGGGCACCGGGGCTCACCCTACTCCACTTGGATTTGACACAATCTTAATCGAGGGAGCCTGACAAAACGCGTAGCGTTTTGGACGTCGCTTGCGACGCCCCGAAGGGGTGAAAGTTTTGCGCCCACGCAAAACCTGAATCACTAACCGCGCAGCGTTTTGGACGTCGCTTGCGACGCCCCGCAGGCGATCGTCTTTGCTTACACGCGCAGATCATGCAAAAAGCACATGCACAGGTCCGGATAACAGTAAGTTGGGTTTGAAATTGGGCCCAGCCAATTTCCGAATCAAAGCTGCGTCAGCAGCGCAGACGTTGCGAAGCAACGCCCGCAGGGCGAAGCTTTTGGCTAAGCCAAAAGGTGAGTCACTATGACCCGCCCACAGGGCGGCGTCATAACGGCATCCAATAAAAAACCCCACCCGGCAAGGCCGGATGGGGTTTGTTATTGGATGCCTGACAATGACCTACTCTCACATGGGGAAACCCCACACTACCATCGGCGCTGAGCACTTTCACTTCTGAGTTCGAGATGGGATCAGGTGGTTCACACTCGCTATTGTCGTCAGGCAATTCTGACACTGATTGGAGTTTCCTCCACTCAGTAGATTCTTAACAATTCGATAAATGAAGATTATTGGTTTGTCCTGGTTCGTACCAGGGTATTACATGGTATTGCTGTTTGTCTTTCCAAAGCCTCCACACCTATATATTTATATGTGCTTCAGCCCAAGTTAACAAGATCAATCTGTATGAAGTGTTTGAGTTGCTTTTCCACATATTCACAGAATGCATGATTATATGGTCAAGCCGCACGTGCAATTAGTACTGGTTAGCTCAACACATCACTGTGCTTACACACCCAGCCTATCAACGTCCTCGTCTTGAACGGCACTTCAGTAGGATCAAGTCCTAAGGGAGATCTCGTCTTGAAGGAGGCTTCCCGCTTAGATGCTTTCAGCGGTTATCCTGTCCGAACATAGCTACCGGGC
>CAYOND010000006.1:58061-117815 GCA_964405225.1 uncultured Pseudohongiella sp. | reverse complement strand
TTTTCACATGGCTGCTGTACAATTATTAACCAATATCTTTTAACCAATATCTTTTGGCCAATGTCAGCCATGAAGTCGAGGACACAGAGAGCGATCTACTTAAAGCCAGCGATGACACCACCAGCAAAGACCAACCCTGCGATGGAGTGGCGCTAACCCTCACACCAAAGTCGAAAGACTTGGGTGGTTTTTCGGTGCGCCGTGCACTGCCATCAGCGCAACAGCGCAAGATTGGCCCCTGGATATTTTTTGACCATGCCGGCCCGGCCACATTCGAACCCGGCGACGGCGTGGATGTGCGTCCACACCCCCATATCAATCTGGCCACTGTGACTTATATGTTCGAGGGCCAGTTTCTGCACCAGGATTCCATCGGCAGTGTGCAGGTGATCAAACCGGGGGATATCAACCTCATGGTAGCGGGCAGGGGCATCGTACACTCCGAGCGTACGCCGGATGACTTGCGCGCCAGCGGCCATACCCTGCACGCACTGCAATTGTGGCTGGCGTTACCGGAGGAAGACGAAGAAATCTCCCCGGCCTTTTATCACTACCCTGCAGAGGATCTGCCAACCACGGAAGTGAATGGCGTTACTGTGCGCGTGATGATGGGTGCGGCCTACGGCCTTACCTCGCCGGTGAAGACCTTCGCCGAGACCCTGTATATCGAAGCCGACCTGAAAGCCGGCCAGAGCCTGGAATTACCAGTGGCCGAAGAACGTGGCCTGTATGTGGCAAAGGGGCAGGTCACAACAGCCGGCACGGCCATTGATGAATTCACACTGGCAGTGCTGAACGACAAGCCCGCAATCGTGATCGAGGCAAGAATCGACAGCCGCGTCGCACTGGTAGGCGGCGAAGCCCTGTCGGAGCGCTTTATCGAGTGGAATTTTGTCTCCAGCCGCAAGGAACGCATCGAACAGGCCAAGGCGGACTGGAAAGCAGGGCGTTTTGACAAAGTCCCCGGCGATGATGAGGAATTCATCCCGCTGCCGGAATAGGGGCCTGCGAACCAATAAAACCGTAGAAAAACATGCCCAAACCCGCATGTTTTGGTATAGTTCGCCCTCGCTCGAATCAGAGCATTTGCTAGAAAATTAAAGGCTGGGTGGCAGAGTGGTCATGCAGCGGACTGCAACTCCGTTAACGCCGGTTCGATTCCGACCCCAGCCTCCATTTCTCACCAGCAAAATCCATCCTGTTATGCCCAGGTGGTGAAATTGGTAGACACAAGGGACTTAAAATCCCTCGATCATTGCGATCGTGCCGGTTCGATCCCGGCCCTGGGCACCATCATCCGTTATTTCCTTGATAGAGAGACCACTGACAAGTGAGGTCTCGGTTTTAATTTGCCTACGCCCCACAAACCCGCTAAATTAGCGGAATTGCAAGACTGAACGTTTAAAAACCGAGCCTACAATGGCTCGCTTATTAACGAGGGGTCTCCCTGTACAAATGTTAGCCATACGGAATCTAGATAGTGCAAGGTTTTAGCGCAAAGGACATTGATTCTTTTGAATTGGAGTTAAGTAAATTAAATATCAAAGTACCTGCTAGAGGGGAAGGTAGAAAAACTGAACATTGTGAGCAATATCAGATTTACCACCCACTAAAGGGGCTATTTGAAGCTGGTAAAATCGAGTATCCAGCATCTTTGGTTAAGAGAGAAAGACCAGACTTCGTACTGATGCTCGGACAAAACATATGGGGCATCGAGACGACTGAAGTTGTTCACCCAGACTGGGCTAGGGCATCTACGCTTCCTGAATCGCAAAATGATGATTCTGTTTTAGACCCCTCTTTATTTAAGTGGGGAACCAAGAATAGAAGCCTCACCAAATTGAGAGAGATAGCATCGAAAGAAAAGCTTACTGGAACTGGATGGGCGGGAGATTCCGTCGAAATCGAATTCGCTCAATCGATTTATGACACCGTTTGTGCCAAACACTTGAAACTCATAGAAGGATACGAGAGGTTCCAAAAAGACTGTTTACTTATCTATCACAATCTTTCTTCACCAATCTTAGATTTTGATAGAGGTGCGGAACTTGCCTCAGAAGCATTGAATGGCTATTGGCAAGAGCAGGGATTTTCGATCGTAGTCGTTCACAAGAACAACAGTATTGGGTGCTATACGTAAAACCAGTTTGCGTGGATAGTACAAACTGATGGCTAACAATCAGTTCAATCAAGGACAAACTGCTGCGCAGTTTGCCCATTAACAAGGGCGTTAGGTGTAAAACAAGGTGTCGGAGTAGTTGGAAATCGACAATAATTGGTGTTGGTCAAAGCACTCCGCCCCCTTTGATTTTCTAGGTGTAAAAAGCGCGAAGGATTTGGCGATGAATCAATACCTGAAGATATTTTTAAGAGGCATCATTTTCGGATCTGGTGCAGTAGTTTCCATTGTAGCTACGTTATTGATCGCTACCTACTTCCTGAATTTGTTTGTTGTAAATTCAGGTTCCGCCAGTGATGAGTATGAACTATTGTAAGAATGGAATAGTTGGTCAGAGCAAGAAAAATTCGAGCAGGCGACTGCTATCGCTATCATCAGATTCAATGAAGGGCCTGATAATGAATATATTGCTTATGTCAGTGAAATCTATAAAAAAGATCCGTCAATCAATATCGAGTGGGAGGAAGGTGATCGGTATCCAGAAGAAAACTATTTTCGCTCCTCCTCAACAGCTACTTTCAGGTATGAGCGAGACGGAGTTATCGAAATGTTTACAGGTAACCCTGCAACTTTAAGAGGATCTGTATTTTTGTACGAAAACAGGGCGACTAGTCATAGAGACATGCCGCTCGATGTATTTATACAGAGATTTCAGGTGGCAAATGAATCAAATGGGTCGGGGTAGTTTGAATTTGACGATAATTGGTGTTGGTCAAAGTACTTCGACCGCTTTTTGATTCCTTTGATTCGCTCCAGGTATATGAAGTCGGCCCCTTCTTGGCATGAATAAAGCTTGGTTTAACAATGGGGCAGATGCCAAATTTTACTAAGTTATAAAGCTATTAGTGTCCCCTGGTGTTATTTAGCTACTCCATTGCATCAGGATGTATGTCGTAGTTTCCAACAGGGACTCCGGCTTGCACAAAACATTCTCTGAGTTTGCCACTACGAGCGAGCACACCTCCGAGTCCGTGTGCATCATACGGGTGCAATTTAATCTCGACACCTGGCACTCTTTGCATGTAAAGCGTGCGTTTTGCATCCCATTTATGATTGGCAGATGCATGCATGGAGTAACGAGTAGTGCCATTCCAAGTGGCTAACACTTTATCAAGATCGAAGTATTTTTTCGCTTGCATCGGTAGTTGATCAAATAGTTCAATCTGATCAGCCATCATTTTCGCCGCAGGGTCATGCATTGCGCTGATTGTTTCTTTTTTCAGATAAGGATAAGTCGAAAAAACTACTGCTGAATCTGCATTTAGCAGATGCGCGTACAACATAGCCGAATGACCCCCACCAGAGGTGCCAACACAGACCAGATATTTATGAGGAATCTCAGATATTTCCTCTTTGACGAATTGGAAGCAGGCATCGAAATCGACGAAGCGTGGAGGAAATCCACCAAGAGTTTTCAATCGGGATTTATCGTAGATAACAATCTTGCTGGCATTCCTGAGCCCCGAATGATAGAGAAATTTACCAGCTTGCAAATGTAGCTTGCCAGCCCAACCAGTAAAAGCAAGAACTAACAGATCAGAGTTTTTAACGGATTTCTGATAATACTGGTAATCGAGAGCCATGGCTGTTGTGAGAGTATCAATTTGAGTGTAATAGTTTGTCATACAACTGAAAGAATGTCGCCATAGCAGTTCATCTGGGATGGTAATTGCATTACAGGCAGGGGAGTAATTTAAACAGATAAGAACAACCACGGAGGCCGAAAATGAAAAACATCGTGATTTGCTGCGACGGTACCGGCAATGAGTTTGGAGAAAATAATACCAATGTCGTGGAAACCTATGGCATCGCCAAAAAGACCGCCACGCAAACTGTGTTTTACGATCCCGGCGTCGGCACCGGTGACTGGGAATATTCCGACGGTCCGGGCAACGGCTCACTCAAGGCAAAGAAGGATCAGGCCACCGGGGAAGGGCTGCAGAACAATGTGAATGATGCCTATGCCTATCTGATGGAAACCTATGAGGAGGGCGACAAAATATTCCTCTTTGGCTTCAGCCGCGGTGCGTTCACCGTGCGTTCACTAGCGGGCATGTTGTACAAATGCGGCCTGCTGCGTGCTGACAACGACAATCTCGTGGGCTATGCCGCCAAGCTCTACAACACCCCGGGCAATATCAAAGTAGCCCATGAATTCAAGAAAACCTTCTCGCGCAAATGCCCAGTGCACTTCATCGGAGTCTGGGATACGGTGTCGTCACTGGTAATGAATGCTGGTAAAAGATGGCATAACTCCACATTGAATCCCGAGGCCAGCTACGGTTATCACGCCATGGCCATTGATGAAAAGCGCAAGGATTTTCCTCCCTGCCCGTGGAACGAAGATAATCTCGCGCCCAATCAGATCATAGAGCAGGTGTGGTTTGCCGGCGTGCATTCTGACGTAGGCGCCTGGTATGACGAGCGCGGCCTGTCCAATATTGCGCTGCACTGGATGATGAGCCGCGCCAAGCGCCATGGGCTCAAGATCGACACCGCAGAACTGAACAAGCGCAAGCCAGACCCCAATGACAAATTGCATAACTCCTACACAGGTATCTGGAAAATTCGCGGCACCCACAAGCGTCAAATTCCCGAGGGCGCGAAGATTCACGAGAGCGTTTTCATTCGCAAGCGCCGACCAACAAATAACTACAAGCCGAAGAATTTGCCGACACAATACGAAGTGGTGCAAACCTAGCCGTTAGCGCGGTGGCTAAGGGCTCCTTTGATTTTTGCCCCTAAAAGGCATATTGTCTGAAGCAATTCTAACTATAAATCCAGCCCCTCCTGGAGGTTGTCTATGCCTCGCTTCCCAAGTTCTGTTTGCACATTGTCTCTTTTCATCTGTGGCTTCGCGAGTTCAGTTGCCCTGGCGCAACGGCCCGATCTGGAAGGCACCTATACCAATAAGTCCCTCACCGGTTTGCAGCGCCCCCAGGGCGTCGAGACGCTGGTGGTCACGCCAGATCAGGCGCTTGTTATAGCTGCCAGCACGCCGATTGCAGGGATAGAAGGTGGCCTGGATGAAGGCGATGGGGTTAATGATGTGCCTGAGGAGGGCGCTGATGATTTTGGTGTGCGAGCCTATAACAATTTCTGGGTTGAGCCTGGTAATAACCTCGCGATGGTAAAAGGAGAATACCGGTCATCTTATATTGTTGATCCGCCCAATGGTCAGATACCGCGCCGGGACGATCCCCAATACGATTTTGACAGGGCGAACTTTGGCTCCCGCTATGCCACCGGTATCGCTGATTTCAGTGGGCCTGAAGCCTTCCCCAACTCCGAGCGCTGTCTGCTGGGATTCGGGAATAAAGCAGGCCCTGGCATGATGGGTGCACTGTACAACAATACTTATCAGATCATTCAGACTGACGATTACGTAATGATTCTGGTGGAAATGGTACATGATGCCCGCATTATTCCCATTCACGACACAGCCGAAGCGGCGCGTGCAAATCGTCGGCCCGCTGCCCACGAACCCTGGTTTGGCGATTCAGTGGGTTGGTATGAGGGCGATGAACTGGTTGTCGAAACCGTCAATATCAATCCATTACAGTTGAGCCAGAGCTCTGTCCCAATTACCGACGCAGGGCGCATCACTGAACGTTTCAGCCGCTACTCCGAAGGTGAAATTTTTTATCAGTTCACAGTGGAGGACAGCAATCTGTATACGCAGCCCTGGACCGCTGAATTGAGTTTCTACGCGACCGATGACAGGTTATACGAATATGCCTGCCATGAGGGCAACTATTCAATGCCAGGTTCTCTGGCCGGCGCGCGCACGCTGGAAGTGCGGGAAGAACTCGGGCTGGAATAAATATTGATGTTCAAACCTGGCGGCGCAGCGGCACTGCAATGATAAAAATCATTGCAGGCGTGTCTGGTGCTTGCGCGCCAGCGTTTCAATAGTGCTTTGCCAATCTATTCACCTCCGCAATTATTGGTTAGTTGTAATTATTAAGCGCCGCACTTGACTTATATCAAGCAAACCCCAACCCTTCATTGATTGCAGGTTCATACGGCCCCAAACTGAAGGTGTCATTAATTGATACCGGGGTTACGTAACATGTATTCAATATCTAATAGCAAACTGCCAGCGCTTGGTCTGTTGGGCGTGTTCGTAGTCACGGCTCTAGCCGCGTGTGGTGAACCAAGGCCACGCGACCAGGAAGTGCTGCGTCTGCCAATGAGTATTAACGAGGTAATGGCTTCGCTTATTAATCACTCGGCCGATCCAATCTGGCTGGCAGCATGGCGCAATCCCCAAAGCGAAGAAGACTGGCGTGAGTTGGAACATTTAGTGAGGCAACTTGAATTGGGTGGCGCATTAATCCAGATTCCCGGAACCGGGCCGGTAGATGAGCAGTGGACAGGTCGTCGGGAATGGCATGACTATGCAGTGCAACTGGAACAAGCGGCAGCACGAGCTGTTAATGCGGCCCGCAGTCAGGATGTGGAGTTGATCGCGCGCAGTGGCGATGAGATCGTCGATATCTGCGAGAGTTGCCACACTGACTACAAACCTGGGCTGCCTACCATGAATATCTATGGTGAACTGTCGCCCACGGCGGAAGACTTCAAGCGCTAAGACCGACAGGCAATCAGGGCGCGCCATTGGTTACTAATTTGCGGTGTCTCTGCTAAATTTGGTGGCTCCAGATACGCATGGAGCCACTTGAGCCAGTGTTAAAAATATTTTCTGTTTCGGCATTGATCTTCTTGCTGGCTGGCTGCTCCCCGGACGCCGAACTGGCTCCCTTTACCAGCGAAGGTTGCTCACTTTTCCCTGGCTCTTCTTCCATCAGCCAACAGGACTGGTGTGCCTGCTGCGTTGAACATGACAAGACGTACTGGCGCGGTGGAACCGAGGCGGAGAGGGAAGCTGCCGATGTGGCGCTGCGGGATTGTGTGCTGCAACGCACGAAAAATACTCCGCTCGCCAATGTCATGTATGAAGGGGTGAGGTTTGGCGGTAGCCCGTATTTCTACAACTGGTATCGCTGGGGCTATGGCTGGGGCTTCGAGCGCACCTATCAGGCACTTACTACTGAGGAAACTGCGCTGGCGCACTTAATGATGCAGGAGTACGAACAAGGCAATTCGGGATTTCAATGTGCAATTTGAAAACAATTGAGGGGGTAGCATGACCTTAACAAAACGTCAGCGACTTATTCGCTTCCTGGAGTTTCTGGTAATCGGCGTGGCCATGGGGCTCGTTGAGGATCTATTGGCGATCATGCTGGCAACGGATGCGGAAATTGAGCCGCAAGTGGTTTTGATTGTGCTGCTTGTGGCGATTCCCTTTGCAGCTTTGAGCGAACTGCTGGTTGATCACCCGAACTTCTGGGAGAAGCTAATGCCGCGACATTGGTTTCCACGTCACTGGGTGGAACCGCGGCATGCTAAAAAGGAAGGGATGTAAAAAGCACTGCAAAACTTTAAGATCGCGGTCGAGCCAATTCCGGTTGGTCCACTGCTGATTGGATTCTACCGACGTGACTCGTGTATTCTGGACTTCCTGAATAAAGAGAAAACTACAGGAGGCCGTAGTGACTGAATCACCACCCAATACTATCAAGCGCCCCCTGATAGTTCGTATTCTGTGCGCACTGGCCTGGCTCATGCTGATCTATATCGGTGTTAATTTTCTCGTTGGCGGTATCGTAGGAGGCATCGCTGGCGCCGGTGAAACCACGGCCGCCGCCGGTAGTGCTGCCGGTCAGCAAGCTGCCGAGGAGTTTTATAGCAACTATGGGGTGCTTGTTCTTGCGGGAATATTGATTGCCTTTGTGGGTCTGCTTATGAGCGGCAAGCTGCCAGGCACCGGGCAATACAAGCAGTTAAAGCGCAGTATGCCTGCCAATGCAGACCAGTCAGGCAGCAGTGACTAGGTACTCCACTAAACAGTTGCCAGGCTAAGTACAGGCTTGGCGAGTGTCGACCCTGTCAATGTGTTCGGTTAATGGCTGATGCTGATTTTCTCTATCAATATAGGTCGTATAAAGCTTGATCTATCGCAGCACCACACGAGTGTTTCAGACTTACTCTGGTAGGTGCTACTCAAACTTGTTTACTGGAAGGTTTTTATGAGATTTCTTACTTCGAAAATCCTGTACATGTTGGCCGTTACCGTCACATTGGCGTTACCCGTTGCGCTTCATGCACAGCAAGATCACAGCGCCCATTCCGCTGATCAGTCCCACCAGCATTCCAGCCCGCAACAGGGAGGTATGATGAATCATGAAGGTGGCGGTGGCATGATGAACCACGAAGGGGGGATGGATGGCATGATGGAACATATGCAGCATATGCATGCGCAGATGCATGCCGCTGACACTCAGTCTTCCGGGAATGTATTCAACAGTATTCAGCAAACCGTTGAGCAATTGCGTGCGGACCCCAACACTGACTGGAGTCAGGTAGATATTTCTGCACTGCAACAGCACCTGGTCGATATGGAAATGCTCAGTCTGTTTGCGTCGGTTGAAAGCCAGGATATCACCGGTGAGGCCAGGTTCATCGTCTCAGGACAGGGCCGGGTACTGGAAGCAATACAGCGAATGGTGCCTATGCACGCCGAGCAAATGAACAAAGAGTCCCAGTGGCAGTTCAATACCGAGGTCATGGCAAATGGTGTGGAGTTTACGGTTGTCTCGGCAATCGCTTCTGACACGGTTCAGATTCGTGCCTTGGAATCATGGGGCTGATGGTATTGGGAGAGCATCACGAGCAACACCATGCTGAAATGGCAGGTAGTGAAGAAGGGCATTCTGCTCATTCACACTAGATGTTATTGAGAATGGGTAGTGGTTGCTATGCAGTGTTTTGAAACACTTTGCCCTGGTTTTCTGCTGACTTCCTCTGCCAGTTGATCTGCATTAACGATACCTCAACCCTTGTGGTGAGTAGCTGCGCGCAATTTCGCATCAACGGGCAAAACTCGCTATTATCTCGGCTTCACATATCCCTGAAGCCTTAAGTCCTATGCCCACTATAATTCGAGCCGCACTATTACTCCTTTCATATCTGTTTACCACAAATATCGCCGCACAAAGCTGTGAGCCAGCCGACCTGGTTTTGCACAACACCACCATCTACACCGCCAACGATGCTCGGTGGACAGTAGAAGCTGTGGCAGTGATGGATGGACGTATCGTCGCTGTCGGTAGTAATGCCGACATAGCGCCTTACGCTTGTGGTGATGCCGAAGTGCTGGATATGAGTGGCGCTACCGTCTTTGCCGGTTTTACCGATAGTCACCAGCATCTGGAAGGGATAGGGCGCCGCACCAAGACCCTGAGCCTGTTTGGTATCCCCACGTTGCAGGAAACCGTTGCTGCCATCGAAGACTGGGCGGCAAACATACCTGCGGGAGAATGGGTGCAGGGTCGTGGCTGGATTGAACGAGAATGGACTGATGAGCGGCGCTTTCTCAATAAATACGACGTGGATCCGTTTACGCAAGATAAACCTCTGTTCATGCCCCGCGCCGATGGTGTATCTGCTCTGGTAAATTCCCGCGCACTGGAACTGGCTGGTATCACTCGCGACACACCAGACCCTGAAGGCGGGCGTTTTGATCGTGATCTGGACGGCACGCCTAACGGTTATGTTCTGGCCAATGCCATGAATGTATTCCGCGAACTTATTCCACCGGAAACCGATGCCTATTTGAAAGACAATTTACTTCGCGGCCTGCAAGCCAACGCAGCGATGGGATGGACCCAGACCCAGGATGCAGGGATGTCATATCGTTTGCTTGGACTGCTGCAGGAAATCCACGCGGAAGGCAACATGGATCATCGGGTGTATGTGGCCATACCGGTAGATGAAGCCGCAACCATGATCGAGCGGGGCAGGGAAGTAACGCCGGATAATATGATCGATGCCCGCGGCATCAAGGTATTCATTGATGGCACACTGGGCTCGCGTGGTGCTGCACTGCTGGAAAATTATTCTGACGCCGACCACAACGGTTTTATGAACCGCACGACCAAGGAAGAGTTGATGCCCATTCTCGATGCTGCCTTGCGGCAGGGTATTCAAATCGAAACCCATGTGATTGGTGATCGCGCTGTACGTTCCTTGCTGGACTGGTACGAAGAAGCCTATGACGCCGTGCCACGCGATGAGTGGGCAACTACCGATTTACGCTGGCGTATGGAACACGCGCAAATCATTCCACCGGTGGATCAGCAGCGTTTTGTTGAGCTTGGTGTGCTGCCTTCAATGCAACCAAGTCACGGTATCGGTGATTTGAATTTTGCACCTGACCGGCTGGGTCCGGATCGCCTGAGTTATGCCTATCCCTGGCAGCAATTGGTTGATAGGGGTTTGATGATTCTGGCCGGTTCTGATGCACCCGTAGAAGCCGGTGACCCACGTATCGAATTTTATGCTGCTGTGGCACGCAAGCGGCTGGATGGTACGTCCGGCCCGGGCTGGCATCCGGAGCTGGCGGTGTCACGGGAAACCGCTCTTAAAATGTTGACGATCTGGCCGGCCCACGGCGCGTTCCAGGAAAACATTCGTGGTTCGGTGGAAGTGGGCAAACTGGCGGACTTCACCGTATTCGACAGTGATCTGATGACGGTTCCCGAGATGGATATTCTGGACAGTGAAGTGGTAATGACTGTGGTGGGTGGTCAGATCACCTACCGAGCGCAGTAATGCGCCAAATTTCAATTACACCTTTGCTTCAGTGTACTTAACACATAAGATCAGTCAGGTTCGTAAATGGCTGATCATAGGAAAATAATAACAATGAATTGGGACGCAATTGGCGCTGTCGCTGAATTACTCGGAGCTATCGGCGTGATCGGTTCACTGGCTTATGTGGCGACTCAGGTGCGCGCCAGTGTGATAGCCTCAAAAGTGGAGTCCAAGCTGCGTATGACCGAGCAAATGGTCAACTATGCGGATCTATTAATAGCCGACCCGCAACTGCAAAAATTGATGATCGCCGGCCGCCGCGACTACGACGCGCTCTCCAAGGACGATCAGCTGCTGTTTTCAAATCTGGCCCTGAAAGCCTGTTGGTATCTGTCCTCAGGCTTTTTCATGCACCAGCATGATTCGATTACTGACGATGACTGGTTCGAGCTGAAATCCATTGCAGTTTACTGGGCGAGCAGTCCGGGTTTTCAGCAATGGTGGCGTAAACGCGGTAACCAGAGCTTTGCCGGCCCGTTTATTCAATTTATCGAACAGGAAATAGAGGCTGCAAATGCCCTTGCCGGGGCCGAACCAACCCCCGCTTGACCGGCACATGTAACCTTTTAATGCCTGGCTCGTCTAAATGGATAAGTACGACACAACCGGCTTATTCGAGGGCAAAACCCATGAAAAAACTCACCGCACCCCTGGTTTTACTTGTGGTTCTGACGGCTTATGTCACGAATGTGCATGCTGCCAGCACCAAGATGATCACTGAATCCTTCGATACCACTGGCCTGGAACGGCTGGAGCTGAATATCTCAATTGCCGAACTGGATATCGAAATCTATGAAGGCGATACCGTGGATGTTGAGATTCTGTTGGAAGGCGAGCGGCGGTTCTTCGGGTTTTCCCGCGAGGATGTGGATGATATCGATCTGGCACAGGATGTAATGGGTTCAGCGCTGTATCTGACTATAGAAGATCGTGATATCGAACAACACTGGCTCGTGCGGGTACCCGCCAAACTGGCTCTGGAAGTAGAACTGGGTGTCGGTGAAGTCTCAGTAGAGGGCGTTCGCAATGCACTGGATATGGAAGTCGGTGTGGGTGAAGTCCGGGTAAGCGTATTTGAAGAAGCCATCAATGAGATCTGGCTCGACGTCGGCGTCGGTGATGCCATATTCCGCGGCATGAATGAGCGTGTTGATAATGAGCGCAGCTTTATCAGCGACGGTGCTCGCTATTTTGGCCAGGGCGAACACAATATCCGCATTGACCTGGGTGTGGGAGAGGTTCGCGTACGCGGCGAATAATTCGCAGCCTGCTCGGGAGCTATCTATCCAGCGCCTCTTTATAGCTGGCGATCCAATCGTCTACAGTACGCTTGGTCGCCAGTTCTCCAATTAGTTCATAGGATATCTGCTCAATTTTCTTGAAACGGATACAACTCTTGCCCATATCCAGTTTCGTCTTTATGTGTTTTGGATATTCCTTCATAAACCAGTGCAGTAATTCCTGGTCTACATAAATCCCGAAGTGATAGAGCGCGATAAAATTCTTCTGTGAGGCGATACTCATGTAAGGCAGAGGTGTGTCTTTTGTGCAGTGATAGCCTTCAGGAAAAATGGCAAGCGGTACTACCCACGAGGGCGTATTGGTCATGACTTCCTGGAACCCTTCCGGCAGGTTATCGCGGATAACTTCACGCAGGCGCGTCATTGGTTCTTGCCGCTCGAGAGGCAAGGTCGAAATGTAATGTTCAACTGTATTGGCTGGGGTCATATCTATAAAGTGAGGCTTCAGAGCTTTGTGCTTTAACTTCTATAAATCTTAATCTAGCAGAAAATAACGACAGGTGAAGTTGCCAATTACCGGTAGCGATAAAAAAGGGCAGCGCCGGTGGCCCGGATCTGCCCTGTGATAGGCCTCAGTTTAAATAAACGCTATAAGAAGTTATTGGGCCAGATCATGGTGCGCCACATATGCGCTGTCGGGCTACCATCAAATCCCAAACCTTCCTTCGATTGCTTGAAGTTGCGCCCGATGATGTCGGTGAAATCATCCACATCGACCACCACGCCTTCCTCGAAAGAATACAAATCATTCAGCGTGATCAAGCGTGAGGTCATATACCATTTATGATTACGCGCCTCTTCGTGTGCCTGCACGATGTAGGGCTCAGGTTTGTAGTCTTCACCGAAAAAACGGATATAGGCTTCGGGATATTCGTAACCCACAGACTCGTCAGGGAAGAAACGCAAAGCCTGGTGGGCCTGAATGGCCCAGCTTATTTCTTCATCAACGTAGGGCTTGATCAGTTGGGCACACCAGTAGCCGTGATCCGTGCGCATCAGGTTGGATACGCAAATGTCATGCAGCAGACAGGCCAGTACGACTTTCTCTTCCATGCCGTTGATCATGGCAAGGCGCGCGCTCTGCAGCACGTGATTGGCCGGGGCAAAGCGCAATTTGAAGAAATCTATCAGCGTGGGCGCTGCGGGCATTTCCGGCAGCCTCGGATCGTCATGCATGTAGTAGGGGCGTGTATCCCCGGGAATTGGATCTGGTGTAGGCTCGATGTTGCACATCCAGGGCGTGGCAATGCGCTTGTCGAGTTCCACTGCCATGGCTTCTTCCAGGGCATCGGCTTTTTGGGAAAGCGTGGCTGAGCCAGCTATTGAGGCGAGCGTGGCTGCGCTCATATTGCTGAGGAATTTACGACGGTCCATATTATTCTCCTCGGATTATTCGTAATTTGTGTCAGGAGTAAGGACCGGTGCGCGGGACTGCAGAACAGGGCACCGACACCTGTAGATGTATCACAGCCGGGAAGTAACCTCTAGCCTTTTTGCTGCCTGCCGTTATGATTAGGGAGGTCGCAATTTCGCTTGCAGCCACGGTATTTCGGCCGTTGCAGGTGATTTGAGTGAATCTGACACTATAACGGGCCGGTAACCGCCAGCCGATTGAAGCAGGGCGCAATATGTACGAACCCAATTGGATGTCGGTGATTCCGCCGTTGTTGGCCATTGTGCTGGCTATAGTCAGTCGCCAGGTTATTTTGTCGCTCGGTATCGGTATCTGGGTCGGCTTCGTAATACTCGAGTCAGTGAATCCCATTAGCGGCCTGGGTCTGGGTATCGAGGGAATCGTAGCGGTATTCAGTGATGCCGGGGATACCCGGGTGCTGATCTTTACGCTGATTATTGGTGGCCTGATTGCCACGATCGAAAAGGTCGGGGGTGTCAGGGGCTTTATCCGCATGCTGGAGGGGCGTAACTGGGTCGACGGGCCGCAGAAAGCCCAGTGGCTGGCATGGGTGACAGGACTGGTAATCTTTATCGAGTCCAATATCACGTTGCTGGTGGCGGGCTCTATCTCCCGCCCCTTATTCGATCGCTACAAACTGGCGCGGGAAAAACTGGCTTATCTCATCGATTCCACTTCGGCGCCGGTTTGCATCATGATTCCGCTTAATGCCTGGGGAGCAGTAGTCATTGGTTTGCTGACCTCCTCAGAAATTAAAAATCCCATCGGCGTGTTTATTACCGCTATCCCGTTTAATTTTTACCCCATTGCCGCGATTCTGTTCAGCGCATTTGTCATCTGGCGCAAGTTTGATATCGGGCCGATGAAAACTGCGCAGCAGCGCACGGAGCAGGGCGAGTTACTCTGGCCTAACGCTACACCTATGGTTGACCCTTCCATCATAAGCCAGGATACAGAAGCTACTACTGAGGACCGTGCCAGCTTCATGGTATTGCCAATTGTCGTGATGGTGCTGTCCATGCCATTCAGTCTCTATGTCACTGGCGATGGTGATATCAGTGCGGGCTCAGGCTCCACATCGGTGCTATGGGCCGTGTTGTTGGCACTGCTCACGTCATGGATTCTGGTATTGCTTAACAGGCGCTTGTCGCTGGAAGGCCTGATGCAGACTTTTCTCAAGGGGGCAGGCGGGTTATTGCCAGTGGCGACTATTCTCCTGTTCGCGCTGGCACTCGGTGATGTTGCCAATGCGCTGGGCACCGGAGTTTATGTAGCGCAATTGGCGCAGGAAACTATTCCAGCGGCACTGTTACTACCGCTGCTGTTTCTTATTTCGTCAGTGATCGCGTTTTCCATCGGCAGCAGTTGGGGCACATTCGCCATCATGATCCCGTTGGCCATGCAGATAGTTATAGCGCTGGATTATCCGCCATCGCTATTTCTTGCGGCGGTGTTGTCCGGTTCAGTGTTTGGAGATCACGCCTCACCCATTAGTGATACCACAGTAGTGTCATCCATGGCTTCGGCAACTGACCATATAGATCATGTTAGAACGCAATTACCCTACGCCCTAATCGCGGCCGGTATGGCCACGATAGCATTTTTTATAGTGGGACTGATTGGACTGTAACTGGTCTGCAGAACCTGCCGGCAGGGGGAGCGGTGGGTGCTTAATCTTCCCGATCGAGTGCTTCGTTACCGGACATGCTGCGAATCTCGGTAATTGGCATCATCTGTACCTGCTCGTATTTTTCTGCAATGACGCCATCTGGCATCATGCTACCAAGGCTGGCGTAAGTATCAGTGACAAAAACCGATTCGCCATTGTTGGCGAGGCGGGTGATACCAAAGCCGATATCATTCCGATTTTTCCCAGGTATCTGGTTCAACATGGATTTGGTTGCCCAGATACTGCCGCCACGAGCGAAATCGCTAAGCCGTGAAGCGTGATTTATGGTCTCGCCCAATACGGTAAATTCAACGTGTCCTGCGGCGTGATAACTGCCAAACCACTCCTGCCCAACATTGAGTCCGATATTCAAGAACAGATCGCTAAACCATCCCTTGCGAGCCTGCCAGCGTTGCGTGATCTTGCGCATCATTTGCTTCAGTTCAAGTGAGCAGGCGATGGCATTCAAGCGATAGTCACAATCAGGCTGTGGAAAGAAGTAATACACCATACCGTCGCCCACATGCTTGCCATAAGTGCCATAGTATTTACGAAACACAGATTCACTTTCCTGCCAGATATTATTGATCAACTCAAAATATTCTTCGGCAGGCAGTTCAGAACAGATACGTGTGGAATTCTGTAAGTCTGCGACCATTACGGCCACATCAGTCAAATGCGGTTTACGCTTCTTCATCAATTCATTGATAACGAAATTGCGCTTGCTGAGGAAATTCAGCAGGTAGTCGGATTCCAGATTCACCGGGCTATAGGTAAAAAAGATACCCTCACGATAGAAACACACATACAGATCCGCAGGCTGGGGATTGCCTTCGGCATCGTCCAGCATGATCGGGAAATGAGTCATCGGCTCTTTGCCTAGCGGTTCGGCCTGGTTGTAGATGTCTTTCAGGAAGCCCAGTTGTTCGCTGGACAGTGATGAATAGATTTTTATCAGCGTTTGCTGGGTCAGGCGTTTTTTGCCCGCGGTGAGATGTGGCAGGAGTAATTCGCGCAGTTTGTCGCTGTTTTCTGCAGATTTTTCACTCAGTAACAGCTTGATGAGGTTGCGGGCTTCCAGGTTGCCGGGAAGGTCATCGCTATAGTGAAAAACCTGTTGCGCCGCCTTGTCATTCCACCAGATCAGTTCAAAGTTGTTATTGACCATATACGCAGGAGCGGGGAGATTGTCGATTGATTCGTCCCAGGTGATGTTCTGGTCAGAAAAGTTGGTGAGCGATCCCTGCTCACCAGCCGAGGAAACTTTGTCGTCGTTGTTCTGCTTGCCTAATTCCTTTGCGATCTGGGCCATACTCAGCCCCTCCTTTTTGAGTGCCTGCACTTTTTGAATGATGTCCACAGCTTCGTCATCGAAATAACCCAGCCGGGTAGCACGGGCCTCGTCGCCAGCAGGGGTGCGTACGACGGGATTAGGCAGTATGCCAAGCCCCACATAGTTGTTTAATGTGGCTCTGGAAATTCCTGTAATTTCAACAAGTTGCTTGCTATTTATCATGTTCTTTTTGGGTCATTAGTGACACAAGATTTAGGCAGTATAATTAGACAGCCTTGTACAGTCAACAGTATATTTAGACAGTATATTTGGGTGGTTTGACCGGTGGCCTGGCGGTGCAAAATTGAGTGGTAAAAGAGGGCTGGATATTTGCTAAAGTTAGCGCTGCAACCAAGGCAGGATTAGACCCTATGAATTTCAAGCGCATTGGCGTTGAAGAAGCACGAAATTTAATCAGTGCGAGTACTGACAAACCCGTTCAGATAGTGGATATCAGGGACGACGCTTCGTTTGCGGCAGGCCATATCGAGACGGCAACGCACCTGCATGGGAGCAACGTGCAGGAATTCGTCGATGACGCGGATCCCGAGGCGCCCTTGCTGGTGTATTGCTATCACGGCAATATGAGTCAGAGCGCAGCGGCTTATTTCGCCGACCAGGGCTTTGCCGAAGCCTATAGTCTGGATGGGGGTTATGAGGCCTGGGCTCAAGATAAAGATTGAAATAACAATAAAATAGGATGTATACCTACTTTAACTTCTCATCTTCTGCAGCACGTAAATCAGCCTTCTCGAAGATCCGTTTGGCAGTCATGAGCCCCACCATATAGATCAGGGTCAGCATCGCCCAGGCAAAGATCTCAAAAGGCCACAGGGCGTGTGATTGGGGATCGATGGCCCTGGTCAGGATGATGAGGGCGACCCACAGCAGCAATACGATAAACGGCAGCAAGGCGCCCAGACGCCAGGCGCCCTGCCACTGACGCGCAGCCGCAAGCGGCAATGCGCCGCTGGAAGCAGCAGCGACCAGCACAATCAGTGCAATGACGAGATCCCATAGCCAGTTTGCCGGCTCGGCCTCAGCGCCGAAGACCGCTGCAGGTATAAACGCCAGAATGGTCAAAAAATAACCAATTCGGCGGCGAAAAATGTGGCGGGCTGGCTGACTCATTGATGGCTCAATCCTTGCTGTGTTCTTGGCATGCTGCAGTATTTGTAATTTGTACAGGTGTGTAGCGCTGCCGGGTTGCGTCGCTTGGTGGTATCAGGAGGACGCGGTGGCTGATTAAAACAGAGCCGCTCGCTCTGATAAAGGCCTCGAGGCCCATTACGACACATTCTGCAACCACAATCGATATAGGGACAGAGTACAATAGCCCGCAATTTCGGGTCATAAGGCGCCAGCAGCAGGCCAAAATCAGTGAAATAGGCCATTACTGGCCTTAAATGCGTTTTTAAGAGGTAGGAAAGCAGTGTCACAGGACAGAATCAGGAAAGCCTATGAGAATGGAGTGGAACTGAATTATCAGCTCTACAATGGTTTGTTTCTCACATTGCCCCTTGATGCGGTTGAGCAAACCGGCCTGTTACTGCCCCTGCTTGAAGAGGATTGTCACAAGGGCCTGGCGGACGGGCTGGATCCCCAGCAGATTATCGAATCGTTCTTTGACTCACAGCGCCCGGACCTGGATGAGTTGGGCAGGGTACAGTTCCTGTTCAAGGTTATTCAGTACGTTGAGCGGCAGATCGTGCTCGTGGATGCTCTCGAAGACGCCTCTTACAGCGCCATTCACGATGTTGACGCAGCCAATCAACTTCGCAAGCTAACCGAGCGGGTCAGTGTGGATGGTTTGCGCAGCAAGCTTGCTGCCTTGCTGGAAGAGTTCAGCGCAAGGGTAATTTTAACCGCACACCCTACGCAGTTTTACCCAGGGCCGGTGCTGGCCATCATAACTGACCTGACCGATGCCATTCGAAACAAGGATACTGAAGCGGCGCGTACGCTGTTGCAGCAGCTTGGTAATACGCCATTTTTCAACAAGGAAAAACCAACCCCACTGGATGAAGCCGCCAATCTGAGTTGGTACCTGGGCAATATCTTCTATCCGGCTATCAGCACTATCAGCGATAGCCTTTCGGATTTTTTCGACAACAACGTGGCGCTCAACCCCACGTTACTCAGCGTCGGGTTCTGGCCCGGTGGTGATAGAGATGGCAATCCACTGGTTTCCAGTGCGACCACATTGCGTGTGGCGGCCAAGTTACGGGCGCGGATCATCGAGTGTTATCACCGGGATATTCGTCGTCTCAAGAGACGCTTGAGCTTTGCCGGTGTGTATGAAGAACTGGAAGCTGTCGAGCGTAAACTCAATGGCGAAATAATTAATGAGACAGATGCGGCTTTTGAAGATGTCAGCGAGCTGCTGAGTGTACTGGAAACTGTAGAGAAGCGTGTCGCTGAGTCCTATCAAGGGCTGTTTCTTGATCAACTCATTTCCTTCAAGCGGCGCGTCCAGGCATTTGGCTTCTACTTTGCCAGTCTGGATATCCGCCAGGATTCGCGCGTATTGTCGGGTGTGCTGGACGCAATTCAACAGGCACGGCCTGAGTTGTTCCCGGAAGACTTTGCTTCTCTGGATGAGCAGTCGCGCAGTGCTGCATTGTTCGCTTTAAAGGGTGACCTGACGCCTGATGATTTCTCAGACGAGCTTGTCAAAGACACGCTTGGGTCGATGCAGGCCATGCGCGCCATACAGGCCAGTAATGGGGAGCGCGGTTGTCACCGGTACATCATCAGCAATTGCCGGGGTGCGGCCGATGTGGCGAACCTGGTTGGGCTGTTTCGCCTGTCTGGTTGGCATGACGCACCGCTGTCGGTAGAGCTGGTGCCTTTGTTTGAAACCATCAGCGACCTGGCCGGTGGTGGCGCCAGTATGCGCAAGCTGTACAGCATGCCGGCCTACGCATCGCACCTGAAGGCACGCGGTGGTCACCAGACCGTGATGCTGGGCTTTTCTGATGGTACCAAGGATGGTGGTTACCTGATGGCGAACTGGGCCATCTATCGCGCCAAGGAAGACATCACCGCTGAGTCCCGCGCTTCCAAAATTGAAGTCAGCTTCTTCGACGGTCGTGGTGGCCCGCCCGGTCGCGGCGGTGGTAATACTTATGAGTTTTATGCAGCGCTGGGTAAACAGATCGAATCCAACCAGATACAGATCACAGTACAGGGTCAAACTATCAGTTCGTTTTATGGCACGATGGATGCCGCATTACATAATCTCCGGCAGCTATTGGCCGCAGGACTGGAAAACAATCTTTACGATCGTCCTGCGCGTGAATTAAATGATGAGCAACGTGCGCTAATCGAACAAATGGGTGAGCTGAGTTATGCAAAGTATCAGGCATTCAAGGCGCATCCTTTATTTTTACCTTACCTGGAACAGATGAGTACGCTGCATTACTACAGCATGTCGAATATCGCCAGTCGCCCTTCCAAGCGTGGTGGTAGCAGTGAGTTGAAGTTTGAGGATTTGCGCGCCATACCTTTCGTTGGGGCCTGGGGTCAGCTACACCAGAATGTTCCGGGTTTTTATGGATTGGGATCTGCACTCAAGGCACTGGAAGACGAGGGCAGGCTGGCAGAGTGCCAGGCCTTGTATCAGGATTCGCTGTTCTTTCGGGCGCTGTTGAACAATAGCATGCAGAGCATGAGCAAGGCCAATTTCGATTTAACCCGTTACATGGCAAAGCATGAAACCTTCGGCGAGTTCTGGCAGCAGATTCATGATGAATATGTTCTGAGTCGGGATATGGCACTGAAGGTGTCAGGTCAAACAGTATTGCTTGAAGACAGCCCGCGTAGTCGCCTGAGTATTAATCTGCGACAGCGCGTAGTACTGCCACTCCTGATTATTCAACAATATGCCATGATGAAGTTGAATGAACTTGCGGACGACGATGCTGCAGATGACGCAAGCATCGCACGTTACGAAAAAATGGTGATCCGCAGCATGTTCGGCAACATCAATGCCTCGCGCAACTCTGCTTGATTAACTGTGCCTGATAAACCTCAGTGTTTGGTGTCAGGCAACCAGATATCAGCATAGCTGTAGGCTTCCACGAGATCCCTGTCGATCACATCGTCTTTCTGACCCATAGCGCTCAACGCGCGCTGGGCGCCGAACAATGACCAAATATTGTGCGGATGCTCGCGCAGATCCTGACGGTATTCGGCCAGTGCATTATCATAGGCACCTAGCTGCATGTAAGCCGCACCCAGCCAGTGTCGCGGTGAGAAGGGCAGTGGCTCAGGTTCGTCGTAGCCGAGATTGTCATAAAAATCTGTGGCCTTGCGAAATGCCGCAGCAGCGGCTTCCAGATTGCCTTCTTCCCAGGCGATCTCACCTTCGAGAATGCCGGCCATCGTACCGATAATGTCTTTGCCATCATGGAACCGAAAGCGTGCTGTGGTTGTCGCGGTCAACTCATCGAGCGCTTCCTGGGTGGCCTTCGCTGAATCCACATCGCCTGTTTTCAGTGCCGCATAGCCACGCGAGAAATCATACATACTGCGATTGATCTCGCCGTTGGGCGCATCGTCCAGTTCCAGCACTTCATCGAAGCGTCCGAAGCGGGTAAGCGCCATGGCGAGCATGGCCGTATTGCTGTTGATCTTGGCCAGATCCTTGGCGGCCTGAATGGCTGAAGCACTTTCTCCTCCCATACTGGCGGCGTAGTAAAGCATGGTCAGGTTATGGGTAGGGTAGATAGCAAAGCCCTGGCCGATTGCGGCTTTCTGGTCAGAGTGCCAGGCAATCGTATTGGAGCGCACGGCATCGTGCCACAGGCCCATTTCGTTCCACGTATGGCTGGGCATATGGTTAATGTGGCTGGCTCCAGGAATTGAATCACCAAGATAACGTGCGCAGGGTGCTGCCATCTCTGGTTTGGGTGTGGATTCAGTAGCGTGTACCAGTAAATGGCAGGCGCCCGGGTGACGAATATCTTTTTCCAGCACACTCAATAAAACGTTATGCAGGCGCGTGACGTTGGGATCGTCCAGTGAGCGATAGCCGCGACGTTCTTCCAGCAGGAACAGTGCATCCCCATACAGGGTGACGATGTCGAGATCATCCGGGTATTTTGCTGCGACTTCTGCCATGGCTTCAGCATAAGCTTCGTCCTGGGGGCGGCGATTTTCCGGATCATAGTCTTCGATGTAGCGATTGGAGATTGCGCGGATAAGATCGGCTTCTTTTTCGGTGGCGCTATCGATGCGGGCCATTGCCTGTTCCATGGCGTAATACGCGCGCGGTGCATTGGCGGTGGTCATTGCGCCGTTGAGATATGACCCAAAACTCCAGGCTTCGCCCCACCAGCAGATGGCACAATCCGGATCCTCCAGTCGTGAACGCTGGAAAGAGCGCTGTGCATCTTCGGTGGCGAAGGAATACATGAGCTGGAACCCCTGGTCGAAATACGCCTGAGCAGCCTCATTGTCGCTGGAAATAGGATAGTGCAGATCACCCAGCACATCGAGATACAAGTCCATCGGTTCATTGAAGGAATCAGGGTATGTGATTTCTTGTGCCGACAACATCGGTATCATAGAGCCTAACAAGGCATATAGGGAGAAAAGCTTTACAAACTGCATGGAAATCTCCTTCATCAAATAATTACTACATACTGAATTCAACAGGTGCATTGGGGCCGAGTGGGATGCCAAGAACAACCCATATAATCGTGAGCGCTATACCACTGATGAGCAGCAACATTGAATACGGCAGCATGGTGGCTGCCAGACTGCCCAGCCCAAAATCTTTCTGCCAGCGTTGACAGAAAATCAGTATCAGCGGGAAGTAAGGCATTAGCGGAGTAATGATATTGGTTGCACCATCGCCGACACGATAAGCAGCTGTGCTCATTTCCGGGCTAATACCGATGAGCATAAGCATGGGAACAAGGACCGGTGCCATCAGCGCCCACTTGGCACTGGCGGAGCCAATGAACAGATTTACGGTTGCGCCAAACAGAATAATCAACGCCATGAGCGCTGCATCGGGGAGGTTTGAGCCTTCCAGTATCGCCGCACCATTAATGGCGATGATGAGTCCGAGGTTGGACCAGTTAAACATGGCAACGAAATGCGCAGCTGCGAAGGCCAGCACGAGATAGTAGGCCAGATCTCCCATGGCACCGCTCATCATTTTGACGACATCGCGGTGATTATCCACGGATCCGGCGGCTGTACCGTAAGCGATGCCGGCACTGAGGAAGAGAATAAAAAATCCGGCAACCAGAGACTGAAACAGCGGATTAAAGCGCGCCTCGGGCGCCGCGGTTTCATCAATTAACGGTGTGCCAGGGCCGATAGTCAGGAAGACCCAGAGGACTACGATTCCCAGCGCTGCCCAACCAGCTCTGCCAAGACCTTTGAGCTCGGCCTCTGTTAATCGGGTATCGGGATCTTTGATTACTCCGGCCGTCGTGCTTTCCGCATCGCCGGGCTTAATTGGCGCGAGCCGCGGCTCGATAATCTTGTCGGTTACATACCAGATCACTGGCAGGAACACGAAGGTCATGGCAATGATGAAATACGCGTTGCCGGCAATATTGGCATCCCAGGTGGGCAGAATTGTTTCCGCTGCGGCTTCGGTGATGCCGAACAACAAGGCATCGAGCTGGCCGGGCAAAAGATTGGCGGAGAAGCCGCCGGATACCCCGGCAAAGCCCGCAGCGATCCCGGCGATGGGATGGCGACCAGCAGCGGCGAAAATCACACCTGCAAGCGGAATGAGCACGACATAGGCGGCATCAGCAGCGAGATTGCCGAGCATACCAATCAGTGCGACTGCAGGGGTCAGCAGGAATTTTGGAGCCTGGGATACGGCGCCACTCATGGCGGCGGCAAACAAGCCGGAACGCTCAGCCACACCAGCACCCAACATCACTACAAGTACATAGCCCAGAGGATGGAAGCCCGTGAACGTTGCTGGCATTTCCACCAGCAGGCGCTGGATATTGGCAGCAGATAACAGGCTCTCGGCGCTCACAATGACTGGATTGCCATTGGCATCGAGCTGCGTTGGATGGGGTGCACTCACGCCGGCCAGCGCGCACACCACACTGATGACCATTACGGTGACAATACACCAGAGAAAGATCACTACAGGGTCGGGCAGCTTGTTACCAGAGCGCTCTATCCAGGCAAGGATGCCGCGCATTTCACTGGGAGTGGGGTGGTAGGTTTTGGAATCGCTCATTTCTTGATATTTGTCTCTGAATTTATTCTTGTTGCGACTTAATCTACCTCAGTAAACGATAAAATGCCCGCACATCGTCCAGATACAACCGGGGTTGCTCAAGCGCGGCAAAATGCCCGCCCTCAGGCATCATGCTCCAGTGTCGTATGTCATAGGCTTGTTCGGCCCAGGCTCTGGGCGTGATAAAAATCTCCGCCGGAAATACCGCAGCGCCCGTAGGCACATCGATGTAGCCGATGGGCTTTTGCAGTGGTGTGTTACGACTCTCGTAGTAGATACGCGTTGAGGATGTAATGGTCTCGGTAAACCAGTAGATCGCAATGTTGGTGAGCAACTGATCTTTACTGAAGTAGTCATCGAGGTCACCGTCTGCGCCCTGGGGCATATCGGTCCAGCCGTGAAACTTCTCTACGATCCAGGCCGCTAATCCGGCAGGCGAGTCGTTCAATCCCACGCCCAGGCTCTGGGGCTTGGTGCCCTGAATCTGCTGATAGGCTCGTTCATCAGCCATAAACGCGCCACGGGCTTCGCGCAGGCTGCGCTCAGTGTCGGTCAGATTGTCTCGTGCTTCCTCGTCATCGGGCGTGGACGCCAGAATCATATTGGAATGCAAGCCGATAAGCCGTTCAGGGAAGTGATTTGCGAGGTAGCGGTTGATGATCGCACCCCAGTCGCCGCCAGCCAGGGCATAACGTTCATAACCCAGTTGCGCCATAAGGTCGGCAAGTACCAGCGCAATCTTTTCCGGGCTGTAACCGGTGGTTTCCGGAATACCGGAAAATCCGAAACCCGGCAATGAAGGTGCAATGAGATGAAAGCTGTCAGATGCATCACCACCATGCGCTGCCGGGTCAGTCAAAGGACCTATGATCTTGTGGAACTCACTCACTGATCCTGGCCAGCCGTGCACGAGCAAGAGTGGAATAGCATCGGGATTGGGGGAGCGCTGGTGAATAAAATGCATTTCGATCTCGCCCACAGGCATCGTGAACTGATCGAACTGGTTGAGCATGGCTTCCTGGGCGCGCCAGTCGAACTGGTTTTCCCAATAATCCAATAGCTCCGCCAGGTAAGTCGATTCGGTGCCGTATTGCCAGTCGGTGCCCGGAATCTGATCCGGCAAGCGCCGCATGGACAGTCGCTGTTGTAAATCAGCGATAGCACTGTCCGGGATAGCAATGGTAAATGGTGTGGGTGTCACGGCAGAGTCAGGCGATTGGGCCCGCAGTGGCAGCGCAGCGCTCAAGATAATTAGTATGCCGAATAGCGGAACTGCGCGTCTTGTTACTGCATGCATGCCTGGCTTCCCCTTTGATTGTGTAATGCTTTACTGCCAAGCGGATAATACCTCAGACAGAATCTCCAGAGCCTGATTCACTTCCGCCTCGTTCACTGTCAATGGCGGTAGCAAGCGCACGCTATTGCGGCCAGCCTTGACGACCAGCATGCCGGCAGCTTGCAGACGCTTGTTCAGTTCAGCTGCGTCGCTATTGCACATCAGGCCTACCATGAGTCCCAGGCCCTGGACCGACTGCAAATGCGGTGATTGTTCAACGAGCGCAGCCAGCCCTGAGTGCAACTGTGCGGCGCGCGCGTTCACATTGTCCAAAAATCCCGGGCTGGTGACTTCATCCAGTACGGCGTTGGCAACTGCCATCGCCAGTGGGTTTCCACCAAATGTGCTGCCGTGACTGCCTGCAGTCATGGGGCTGGCAAATTTTTCTGTAGTCAGACAGGCGCCAACCGGAAATCCGCCACCGAGACCCTTGGCACTGGCCAGCACATCCGGGCTAATGCCCATTTGCTGATAGGCGTACAGCGTGCCACTGCGCCCAATACCGCATTGGACTTCGTCGAGCATCAACGCCAGGTCATTGTCATCGCAGAGTTGGCGTAGCTGTCCCATGAATTCTTCAGAGGCCACCCGAATGCCGCCTTCACCTTGCACAGGCTCAATGATAATGCCGGCGGTTTCGACAGTAATTGCCCGCCTCACTGCATCGATGTCACCCCAGGGCGCCTGGTCGAAGCCACTATCGCCCACCAGAAAGCCATCTGTGTGTGTGGGATTGGCAGCAGCAGCAATCGGGGCGAGGGTGCGACCATGAAACGCCTCACCCAGCGCGATAATGCGCTTGCGTTGATGATTGCCCTGGGCATGCTGATAGCGACGGATGAGTTTGAATCCGGCTTCCACTGCCTCAGTACCCGAATTACAGAAAAACACCCGATCGGCGAACGTAAGCTGGGCCAGTCGGGCCGCAAGTTTTTCGCTTTGGGGGATGCGATACAGGTTTGAAGTATGCCAGACCTTGTGGGCCTGATCATTGAGCGCCTTGATTAGTGCCGGATGACAATGCCCGAGCGAGTTGACGGCTATGCCGGCGCCAAAATCCAGATAGCGCTCCCCAGCGTTGGTATAAAGATAAGTGCCTTCACCATGGTCAAACTCCAGTTCCGGAGCGCCATAGTTCTGCATGAGATAGGATATCATTATATGAAGTAATCAGGTTAATACGGCTGTGAGCCTTGACTCGGCGGCATCATGCCCCAATGCTCAATACTATTCAATAGAACCTCCCAGTAGACCAACAAGAGACCACCAGGAGGCCAACAGGAGACGAACATGCTTTTCGGCGCAACCACCCGACCTCTCGCAATTCCCGCAGCAGATGATGCCATTCCGGATCGCGCTGAGGTTATGCGGTTCTCCCCGCAACATTTTGTAAATGGTAATCCCATCGTAGACCCGGTTCCTGAGCATATCCAGAAAGCTGTGTTTGGCATGGGGTGTTTCTGGGGTGCAGAGCGTCTGTTCTGGGAACTGCCTGGCGTGTTCAGTACGGCTGCAGGATATGCCGGAGGCATTACTGCCAACCCTACCTATGAAGATGTGTGTAGCGGCATGACCGGACATACGGAAGTGGTTCTGGTTTACTTTGACCCAGATAAGATAAGTTATGGTGAATTACTGAAAGCCTTTTGGGAATCCCATGACCCCACCCAGGGAATGCAACAGGGAAATGATCGGGGCACGCAATACCGCTCGGGCATTTATACAACCAACGCACAACAAGCTGAGATCGCTGAGCAAAGCAGAGCGGAGTTCCAACAAGCATTAAATGACAAGGGTTATGGCAATATCACCACCGAGATTGCCGAACTGGACAAGTTTTTTTACGCCGAGGATTATCACCAGCAGTATCTGGCCAAAAACCCGGCGGGCTATTGTGGTCTTGCTGGTACTGGCGCCTGTTATGCGCCTGCCAAATAAAATCAATAACCAGTTGGCATAAAATTGTCAGTCGAGATCGAAGAATTTGGCTATTTCTTCTTCTTGCGCCATGGCATCGCTGTAACCCAATTGCCAGAGCGCGGTGCAGAAACCACTCTCGAACAGGATAAGACTCAATAGCGTGCCAGAGGAATCTTCTTTTATATAGCGCGCCATCTGCTTGGGTAATTCAGCGTAGTGTTCCATAGCCAGAACATTCAGTTCCTGGCTCGGGGATATTTCCAGCAGTTCGATTTCTGAATGATCGATCTGATGTTTTTTCATGCGTCTCTGCGATACATGCGGCAACACGTCATTCATGTGCTGCAGGAATTCAACATCGTTTTCCAGTGTGTCGACAAATGCACTGTTCATAATGTGCCCAAGAATTTGTGCCAGGCCCGGTTGCTCTGCCTGTTGATCTGCCAATGGAGGCTTGGTTCGATTGCCACTGACTCCGATGACCAGTATGCGACGTGCTCCCAGGTGCAAAGCCGGGCTGGTTGGCGCCAGTTGTCGGATTGCGCCGTCGCCATAATACTGATCGCCAATTTGTACGGCGGGGAAAATCACGGGTATAGCGCTCGACGCCAACAGGTGTTTGTGAGTCAGCTTTGTTCTAACACCTATCCTATGTGGTCCGGTCCAGTCCTTGATATCCTCGCAAGCCTGATAGAAAGAAACTGATTCACCGCTGCTATAGGCCGACGCGGTGATACTAAGCGCGTTTAACAGTCCGCGATCGATATTTTGTTGCACTTTCTCTATCTTGATAACACGGGACAGCAAACCGGTAAGCGGTGAGTTATCAAGCAGGGCAACCGGCGCATCTGACTTGCGGCCGGTCAGCATGCTCAGAATCAAACCCGATGTGCTGGTTAACAGGTTTGCAGAATTGGGGTCGTAGACTTTTTCGCTACTGAGGTTTTTCCACACCGCTTCCAGAGTGCGCACACCGGTACGCAACCGATGCGCATGGGTGGCAAGTGACGCGGCATTTAATGCGCCAGCAGAAGTGCCAGAGATCACGTGAAAGGGGTTGGCTGCATGACGCGGCAGGATATTGGCAATAGCACGCAGCACACCAATCTGGTATGCCGCCCGGGCGCCACCGCCTGACATGATAAGCCCCAGTGGTTTTTGCTCTGGTGCAGGTTTTCTGAACAATCCCATGTTTACTTCTATTTTCCTGTTAAGTACTGGTCTCTATGTCGATAATTATGACTGAATGCTTGAATAGCTTTGTGTGCTGCCCCACATTATGATGGAGGCATCCGGCAATTAGCACAGCAATCAGGGAAAGCATGAGCGTAACAGACCAAGATGAAAGCAAGAGCGAAAGCGGTCAGCCGCGGATAGATCCGCTGGTGATTGCTATTTCCTCGCGCGCCTTGTTCGACCTGGCTGAAAGTCATCAGGTATTTGAAGAAGAAGGGCTCGACGCATATCAACGTTACCAGATTGAGCACGAAGAAGAACCCTTGCAACCTGGTGACGCATTTGAGCTTGTAAAAAAACTCCTGCACCTGAATGACCTGCTGGAAGAATCTCCTGTGCAGGTCATTCTTCTGTCACGCAATTCTGCCGACACCGGCTTGCGTATTTTTAATTCTATCCAACACTATGGGCTCGATATTTCCCGCGCCGCATTTTGCGGTGGTGATAGTCCGTATCGTTATATTGCTGCTTTTAACAGCCATCTGTTTCTTTCTACTGACGGTGCGGATGTCCGCAGGGCGCTTGAGCTGGGTGTAGCAGCGGCAACGATTCTGCCATCGAAACGCAACAAACCGCAGCAAGAAACACTCAAGATTGCCTTCGATGGTGATGCTGTGCTGTTCTCTGATGAGTCAGAACAAATTTTCAAATCGGCCGGCCTCGAAGCCTTTACCCATAACGAGCGTCAGGCCGCCAACGAACCACTCAGTGGTGGGCCTTTCAAGCCTGTGTTGGCTGCACTGCAACAGATCCAGATGGCATTTCCTGCCGGTTCAGTGCCGGTGCGTACTTGCCTGGTGACAGCGCGCGCTGCACCAGCTCATGAACGTGTGGTGCGCACCTTGCGGCACTGGAATATCCGCATCGATGAGTCGTTGTTCCTCGGTGGCCTCGACAAAGGCGAATTTTTGCGTGCCTTCGACGCCGATGTATTCTTTGATGATCAGGAAGGGCACTGTGACTCAGCATCAAAACACGTGGCAACGGGTCATGTGCCCCACGGCGTCGCCAACAAATAACAAGCTGCAAACAACCCTTGAGTTAACTATGCATCGCACGCTCTAAAAAGGCGCGGCCAGGCTGTAGTAAATTCCCAACCCCAGCAGCAGTACAGTCAGAATTCTCTGCAGTAATTGATCTGGCACCTGGCTGCTGACTCGTGAACCCAGATGAATGGCCGGTAATGACCCGACCAGCAAACTCAGTAGCAGCACCATATCCACATAACCTGACAGAAAGTAGCCCATGCCGGCTATAAAGGTCAGGGGTACCGCGTGGGCAATATCGGTGCCGATGATCCTTACCGTCGAAATCTGCGAATAGATGGTCAGCAGTACAGCCGCACAAAAGGCGCCAGCACCTACCGACGACAAGGTCACGCAAATGCCCAGCAGCACGCCCATTACCAGGGTAACCGGGGTGCGATGATTGTGAACGAAGCCCATCAGGGCGTGCGGCTTGTCCTCAATTGCGCTAAGACGCATTTTCTCGCGAAAAATCAACATCAAAGCGGTGATTATTAACATGATTCCGAGGCTGGTAGTGAGCACATCTTCGAAGGCTTTCGTGTCCTGAAAACCCGTGCCGGCCAACACCACATGAACCAGGATAGCGGCGGGAATACTGCCGGCAGCGAGTATCCCCACAATGCGCCAGTCCACGTTACCGCGCCGGTGATGAGAAACGGCGCCACCGGCCTTGGTAATGGCGGCGTAGAGCAGGTCAGTACCGATGGCTACTGGCGCCGGGTAACCGAACAGCAGTAGCAGTGGGGTCATGAGGGACCCACCGCCCACACCCGTCAGGCCAATGGCAAAGCCAACGCCAGCGCCGGCCAGTATATGCAGTAAAAATTCCATTTCAGTAAATCGCCCGCGCGCAGTGGCCCATTGAATTGGGCGCTAATCTAGCGGAACTTTGTTATTCAACAAAGAACTATTTATTTATATTTATATTACTTTTTGTTATATAAAGGCTGGATAGAAAACAACCCTTCGTTACAGGCAGGGCGCACCGTGAAATTACAGCAATTACGATTTGTCAGGGAGGTGGCCCGACACGGCATGAATGTGTCCCAGGCTGCTGTCAGCCTGCATACCTCCCAACCGGGTGTGAGCAAGCAAATACGGGCTCTGGAAGCCGAACTGGGGGTGCAGATATTCAGCCGCAATGGCAAGCACCTGAGCGGACTGACAGTGGAAGGTGAAGCCATTCTGGCCCATGCAGAACAGGCCATTAGTGCTACCCAGCGTATTCACTCGCTGGCGCAGGAATTTCGTGATGAGACGCGTGGCAGCCTGGGCATCGCCACCACACATACCCAGGCGCGTTACGCCTTGCCGCGGGTTATTGGGGATTTTATCGCCCGTTACCCTGATATTTCCTTGCACATGCACCAGGGCACACCAGCTCAGATCGCCGAAACCGCGGCGCGCGGTAATGCTGAATTCGCTATTGCGACCGAGGCGCTCGAGTTGTACGAGGATCTGGTCATGCTGCCGGCGTACCAGTGGAACCGTTCAATACTCATAGAAAAAACTCACCCATTAGCTGAGGAAAGTTCGCTAACTCTCGAAAATATAGCGAAATATCCCATCGTGACCTATACATTCGGTTTTACCGGACGCTCGCGCCTCGATGAGGCATTTCGTGCCTGTTCGCTGGAGCCCCGAGTGGTATTTACCGCCGCAGATGCCGACGTGATCAAGACCTATGTGAGGCTGGGGCTTGGCATAGGTATCGTTGCGGCGATGGCTCATAGCCCTGATCAGGATGCGGATCTGGTGGCCCTGGATGCATCACACCTGTTCGAACCCAGTATTACGCGGATCGGCTTTCGCCATGACGTGCTGCTGCGGGGTTTTATGCTGGATTTCATTGAAATGTTTGCCCCGCACTTGAGCCGGGAGCGGGTCGCACAGGCGCAGAAAGCGGGGGATCAGCGGGAGGTTGATGCCATGTTTGCGGATATCGAACTGCCGCTGCAACAGTAATGGCGCCCCGCAGGGCTATTTGTCCTTGTCGCCTTGCAGATTATCCAGATGCAGGCCGCATTCCTTGATGGTGGCTTCTTCCCACCACCAGCGGCCTTCACGCTCGTGCTGAGAGGGATTTACCGGCTGGGTGCAGGGTTGGCAGCCAATACTGATGAAACCTTCATCGTGCAGGGGGTTATAGGGCACGTCGAAAATGCGGATATAGGTCCATACCTGTTCCCGGGTCCAGTTGGCCAGCGGATTAATCTTGATCACCTGGTGTGCGTCGGTACTGAAGGTTTCGTCAATCTGGATTACCGGGACGTTGGTGCGGGTCGGGCTCTGGTCACGGCGCTGGCCAGTGATCCAGGCATCCACACCAGCCAGTTTGCGGCGCAGTGGTGCTACCTTGCGTATGCCGCAGCATTCTTCATGACCGTCTTCGTAAAAACTGAATAGCCCCTTGGCGCGCACCAGTTTTTCCACAGCTTGCGCATCCGGACTGAGCACTTCGAGGTCGAGACCGTAATGTTCGCGCACAGTTTCGAGAAAATCGTATGTCTCGGGATGCAGTCGACCGGTGTCCAGCGTGAATACCGCCAGGTCTGGCGCGACTTTGCGGCCAATCTCCACCAGCACGACATCCTCGGCACCACTGAATGCCAGGGCAATACTGTCAAATTCAGGCACCAGGCGCGCCAGAATGTCCTTGGGCTCAGCATCGGCCAGTTCAGTGGCCAGTTGCTCGATATCTGCAGGAGAAATCATAGTGATGTCACGTCGTCGGTAAGGTCGCGGTTACAGGAGCGCCAAACGGTGCCGGCGCAGGAGGCGCACATTCTCGGTTATTTGCAGCAATCGGTAAAGCAAGGCGCAGGGCAGAGCGCCGCAACGCTTGTGTGAAACTGTACAATGAAAATGTTTCACGTGGAAAAAATGCAATAAAATTAACAACTTAGACTGTATAAAATGCAATTACGATCATAATCTGGTCAGTTTTGGAAAGTCGTTGTGGATATATGGTATAGCGCTGTCACAGATTGCAGTGACACACTATTCCCAAAAACTCGCATCTGGTACATTGTCCACCTGCATTTGACAGCTTTTTGTACAGCCAGCCCGGAGAATTAGACACATGGAACTCGCCTGTTTGGACCTGGAAGGGGTGTTGATCCCGGAGATCTGGATCGGATTTGCCGAAAAGACCGGTATCGAAGAACTACGCGCCACCACGCGCGATATCCCGGATTACGATGTATTGATGCGACAACGTCTCGGCCTGCTGGACCAGCACAAGCTGGGCTTGCCGGATATCCAGGAAGTAATCGCCACGATGGCGCCCCTGGAGGGGGCTACGGACTTCGTAAAATGGCTTAAAGAAAGGTTCCAAGTCATTATTTTATCAGACACATTTTATGAATTTTCTCACCCACTGATGCGCCAGCTGGATTTTCCGACGCTGTTCTGCCACCGCCTTATTGCCGACGACAGTGGCCGCATTGTCGACTATAAATTACGCCAGGAAGACCCCAAACGAGCTTGCGTGAAAGCCTTTCACAGTCTGAATTTTCGCGTGATAGCGGCGGGTGACTCCTATAACGATACGACCATGTTGTCTGAGGCGGATGCCGGTATTCTGTTCAAGGCACCGTATAACGTGATCGCAGAGTTCCCGCAGTTTCCTGCCGTGCACACCTACGATGAACTAAGGCAGCAGTTTATGGATGCCAGTGAACGCACGCTAACCTTGTGACCATTGGCGGGTCTGCAGCGCGTTGACGATAGGCCTGATCTTGTCGCGACACTCGCGGTATTCGGCATCGCAGTCTGAATCCATAACAATGCCTCCACCGGCCCAGCAGCGCAGTTCGTCAGGCTGCCACAGTAGCGAACGGATGGTGATATTGCTGTCGAAGCGGCCGTCCGCTGACAGGTAATACACGGATCCGCAGTAAATGCGGCGCTGATGGGATTCCAGCTCCTGGATAATTTCCATGGCACGCAGTTTCGGTGCACCAGTGATCGATCCCCCCGGGAAACAGTTCATCAGCAGATCAATGGGATCGCAGCGCGCGTCCAGCTTACCGGTAATGGTGCTGATAAGGTGATGTACGCCGCGAAAACTCAATAGTTCGAACAGTTTTTCTACCCTGATGCTGCTAGTCTCGCAGACCCTCCCTAAATCATTGCGCAACAAATCCACGATCATCAGGTTTTCTGCCCGGTCCTTCTCACTGTTAAGGAGTTCATCGCGCAGTATCTGATCCCTTGTGGGATCGGCGGCGCGCGGTCGTGTGCCCTTGATAGGTTGGGTGAGGACAGTGTTGTCGGCGCTTTGTACGAAGCGTTCCGGCGACAAGCAAAGCAGGGCGGAATTCTCCTGGCCAATATAGGCAGAAAACGGTGCCTGGTTGGCGCTGCGCAGCATGTTGTAGGCAGTCACCGGATTACCCTGGCACCGGGCCACAAACTCCTGGGTGAGGTTTACCTGGTAGCAGTCGCCGGCAGTGATGTATTTCTTTATTCGCTCAAACCCAGTGGCATATTCAGCGGCGGATTGCGTGGGCGTAAATTCATCAGTCAACGTGAAAGTTTGCGATTCGATACCGGTGCAACTTTGTGTCACTAGCGATTGGGCGAATTCCCGGGTCTTTGCGTCACACGCCGGATGAAATACTAGATGGCTGGTTCGGTCGATGTGGTCGATTACAACAGCCCACAAATACATGCCGATAAAGCCGTCATCAAGCTGCAGCTGATCCTTGCCAACTTGCGTGGGGTAACCCAGATAGCCGATGAGCCCGCCGCTAAAAGGCAAGACTTGTGTCGGCAGCGACGGTTGCATGAACTCCGCCTGCAAAGCGCGCATGACACTGAAGTATCCACTGGCTTGCATGGTTTGTGTGATTGACAGATGCCGCACTGGTGCAGCGCTCAGAATGTCGTAGCGACCGACACGTCCACCATAACCGCTGCTATCGAGAAAGACCGGATAAGGTTGCTGCGCCAACAAAGTGAAAAGTGCGCTGCTATCAAGCTGGTATTCCAGTTCAATGCTTGAGACTGCTGACATGTTTGAAACCTAACCTGGGAATTTCAGGGTGCAATAAGCGTACCCTGGTTGATCAGTTCCACCAGTAGTTGAGGACCGGCTTCGGTTTGGAGAATACGTTCATGCTCGCTGACTGGAATAATGCGCTGTGCACAAAGCGACTCCACAATAGCAACAAATGTTTCGGGAAGTTCAAACAATGAGGCGTCGGCGAATAATTGCACCCCCGTTGCAGTGCGCAGGAAAGCAACACGTGAAGCGGGATTTATCTCCCAACTGGTTGAGGCAGGAATATCATCTGGCGTAACCGGCGGCTGGGGTCGGCTGATCAGTTCCGGATATTTGGGTTCAGTGACCGCGCAGCCAAAATAGTTCTGGAAAGTGGTTGGGCTATCCAGCAACCTGGCGATTTGCTGATAGCCGGCGGCAACGTCACCAGGTCTGATCTCGGCAGGATTGGTAATCTTCTGGCTTACTTCATGAAAGCGAATTTCAGGACCAGTCTTGTCGATGATGGCCTGGCTGAATCCTTCCAGCATCTCTGCTGCCGAGGGGTGGCGTAATCCAATCGAGTAACACAGGCTATTGGAATGAGCGATACCCCAGTGGGCAAAACGCGCAGGGATGTACAACGCATCCCCGGCGCTCAGCTCAAAAGTCTGTAGGGTTGTAAAGTCGGCAAGCAGTTTTAATCCGTCCTGGTCTACTAACTCGCCCGGGTCTCCGACAGCACTGCCTGTGCTCGTATCCAGGTAGCGTGCGCCGACTTGCCACTTACGATTGCCGCTGCCTTGCAAAAGAAACACATCATAATTGTCGTAATGGGGTCCAACTCCGCCACCGGGCGTAGCAAAGGACACCATCACGTCATCGATCAGCCACGCGGGCAGAAATTCAAAGTAATGCAATAAGTCAGCAACGCCTTCGTCCCACTGGTCTACTGCCTGTACCAGTAAGGTCCAGCCGCGTTCATTCAGTGTTTGCAGTTGTTGTTCAGGAAAGGGGCCGTGTTCGAGACGTAATTCAGACGGCTCGGTGCCATGTACCAGGCGCGACTCCACCTCTATCTCGCAGGCCAGGCCCGCCAGGTCGTCGGCGCTAACCGGATCGACAAAATCCTCAATGAATTTTGGTAACAGCCGGGGCTCACGCTGCCAGGATGTCGCGAGGAATTGCTCTACATCAAACTGCGGATTCAATTGCAATGGGGCTAGACATCCCTGGCTTGTTGTTGCGCATTTCCTATATAGGCGCGCGGAGTGAGTTCCAGTAGCCGTTGCCTGGCTGCATCGGGAATTTCCAATGTGTTTACGAAGTTTTGGATGCTGGCCTGATCGATGCCTTTGCCTCGAGTAAGATCCTTGAGTTTCTCATATGCCTCGGGTACCTGATAACGACGCATAACAGTTTGTATAGGTTCGGCAAGGATTTCCCAGCAATTATCGATGTCCGCATCGATTGCAGCCGGATTGAGTTCCAGTTTTTCCAGCCCCTTGAGGCAGGCACGCCAGGCCACGATGGAATGGGCCAGTCCGGTACCGATGTTGCGCAATACAGTGGAGTCGGTCAGGTCGCGCTGCCAGCGCGAAACAGGTAGCTTGCTCGCGAGGTGTTGCATGACGGCATTGGCCATCCCAAGATTGCCTTCCGAGTTTTCGAAATCGATGGGGTTTACCTTATGCGGCATAGTGCTGGAACCGACTTCACCGGCGATGGTTTTTTGCTTGAAGTATCCCAGTGAGATGTAGCCCCATATATCACGATCGAGATCGATGAGGACGGTGTTAAAGCGAGCCAGACAATCGAATAATTCTGCAATGTAATCGTGTGGTTCAATTTGTGTGGTGTATGGATTCCAGGTCAGTCCCAGGCTGATCACGAAATCTTCGGCTATGGCTGGCCAGTCCGCGTCGGGGTAAGCGAAGAGGTGCGCATTGTAATTTCCCACAGCCCCGTTGATTTTACCCAGTACGTCGATGCCAGAAAATTGTGACATCTGGCGCTTTAGTCTATAAACAACATTGGCAATTTCCTTGCCAACGGTGGTGGGGGAGGCGGGCTGACCATGGGTGCGAGAAAGCATCGGCTGGTCGGCAAAAGCATGAGCGAGTTCTGTTAATTTGTCGATGACTTGCTGCATGGCTGGTAGGAATATCTGTTCTCTACCCTCGTGCAGCATTAGTGCATAAGACAGGTTGTTGATATCCTCGGAAGTACAGGCGAAGTGAACAAATTCAAGATGTGATTTCAGTTCTTCGCAGTCTGCCAGTTCCTGCTTGATAAAATACTCGACTGCTTTGACATCGTGATTGGTCGTGGCTTCGATATCTTTTACGCGTTGCGCGGCGGCAACATCGAAATCAGTAACCAACGCATCGAGCCGATCCTGGGTGGCTGCGGAGACTTCCGGTAATTCTTCAATAGCAGGGTGTGCAATCAGTGCCTGTAGCCAGCGCACCTCCACCAGTACGCGAAACCGAATGAGTCCAAATTCGCTGAAGAAAGGGGCGAGGTCATCACATTTGTTGCGATATCTGCCATCCATTGGTGTGATAGCCAGCAAAGGGTCGCCTGCTGCGTCTGTCATATCCGATTCCTAGATTGTTGCGATTAATTTACGTCTTATATCGGCCGCAGTCTCTCGAATCCTGCGCCGTCTTAACAGCAGTGTCCAGCGCCGGCCGCCAAGCTGATGCCATAATACCGCTGATCTGATGCCTGCCAGCAGCAGGGCCCGAATACGATTGGCCACATCATCCTGCTGCAGGTATTCGACCTTGCCCTTGACCTGGATACGGTAAGAGAACTTGCTAATTGTATCTTGATAGAGGCGGGCAAGCTGCTTGTAGATATAGTCATTGGCAATACGGATGCGTTTTTGCGCTTCAGGATCGGGGTCACTGGCAATGAGAGTGAGCCCGTCAAGGCCCGCCAGTTGCTGTCTGATGGTTTGCTGCATGGGGCCGTGCCGGTTAAGTCGCCCCCTGAGCACGAGCATACTCAGCGCATAATTGGCAATTTCGCCCATATGCCGGGCAGATTCAGGCGCCAGGACTTCCTGTAAGGTACGCAACCCCGTGCTGAACGCATTAACGCTGGGATAGACATCGGCTGTGGAGCCGGTGTTCATGACCCACAGGGGTTTCAGAGTGGCCAGTAATTCTTCTTCATCCACTTCTCCATGCCAGGCCAGTTTCTGCACCAGCACGGCTGCCTGCATGGAAGCAGCCAGGGCGATCGTCTGGTATTCCCATTGGCTGAATTCAGTCGATGAAGCGTTCAATGACAGCCCCTCCGAGGCATTGCTCGTTCTGATAGAGCACGATGTACTGACCCGGGGTGACGGCCCGCTGAGGCTCAGTGAAATCCACACGGATACGGCCATCGTCTTGTGCTGTCACCGTGCATTCCTGATCAGCCTGCCGATAGCGAATCTTGGCTGTACAGGCCAGGGGTAAGTGCGGCGCGGTATTGATCCAAGCTGGTGCAGCGGCGATCAGGGCGCGAGAAAACAGGTCTTCATTGGCATTACCCTGACCGACGACCAGTACATTGCGCTGCAGATCCTTGTCTACAACATACCACGCGGCCTCAGGATAGCGCGCCAGGCCACCGATCCCCAGTCCCTGACGTTGACCCAGGGTGTAATACATCAGCCCGGAATGGCTGCCAATAACGTCGCCTTCAGTCGTCTCGATTTGACCCGGTTGGGCCGGCAGATATTGTTCTAGGAAGTCCTTGAAGCGCCGCTCACCGATAAAACAGATCCCTGTGCTGTCTTTTTTGTCATGAGTCGCAAGTCCAAGCCGGGCAGCCACTTCACGGACTTCGGCCTTATACATCTCGCCGATGGGAAACAGGCTGCGGGCGATGCAATCGGAACTGACTTCACACAGGAAATAACTCTGGTCCTTGCCCGGGTCGAGCCCTTTTATCAGTCTGGCACCATCTGCATGATCTTCGCGCCTCACATAATGGCCGGTAGCGATCAGGTCGGCGCCCAGTTCAGTGGCATATTCGAGAAAGGCCTTGAACTTGATTTCGCGATTGCACAATACATCCGGGTTAGGGGTGCGCCCGGCACGATACTCCTGCAGGAAGTGTTCGAACACGTTGTCCCAGTACTCTGCAGCAAAATTGGCGGTATGCAGCGTCAATCCCAGTTTGTCGCAGACGGCCTTGGCATCTGCAAGATCTTCCTGCGCCGTGCAGTATTCCGTGCCGTCGTCTTCCTCCCAGTTCTTCATGAACAGCCCTTCAACCTGATAGCCTGCCTGCTGCAACAGATGGGCGGCCACAGATGAGTCGACGCCGCCAGACATGCCAACGATGACGCGAGTTTGAACCGGATTGAGTGATGCAACTGCAGTCATGTTCAGGGATCTACCAATAGTGACAGGGGGAACCGCACCCCGTTTTCAAAATCTTCAATACAACGCAATACAAGCGGACTGCGCAGTGGTTCATCTTGCGCTAATAGTTCAGCTTTGCTGAGCCAGCAGGCTGCAACAATTTCCTTATCCAGTTGTGCTGTGGAGTCTTCCTCGACTGGTTTGGCAATAAAACAGTGGCGCACGTAATAGATATTGTTGGTGGCAGACCAGTATGTGTATATGCCCAACAGACCGACAATGTCGACCTTCCAGCAGGTTTCTTCGAGCGTCTCACGCACCGCAGCCTGAATGAGACTTTCGCCCGTTTCCAGATGGCCGGCCGGTTGATTGATTACAACAAGGTTGTCACTGAGTTCGCGCACGAAGAGAAATTCGCCATCTCTCTCGACTACGGTGGCCACGGTGATATGGGGGCGATCTGTCATGCTGCAAGCCTGCAAAAGCGCTAATGCTAGCCGTTACGTGCCTTGCTTATCAAATCCAGCGCTGATTTGTGGTGATTCAGATTTCCTGATCGTCCTGATCGATAGGTACACGGCAAGTGCCATCCCGCTTCAAAAAGCCTGGATGCTTGGGGTAATCGAGTGAAAAGTGGATAATGCGCGGATTACGGAGTTTAACCACCATGAATGACCTGACGCATCTGGACAACGACGGCAATGCCCAAATGGTTGATGTAGGTGAAAAGCCTGCAACAAGCCGCACAGCGACGGCTTCCGGCAGAGTGGAAATGCTGCCTGCAACACTGGCCCTGATCGAACAGGGTGGCCATAAGAAAGGTGATGTGCTGGCAGTGGCGCGTATTGCCGGAATTCAGGCTGCCAAGCAAACCAGCAACCTGATACCACTTTGTCACCCCCTGATGCTCACTTCAGTGGATGTGCAGCTCAACCTTGATGCAGACAATAGCGCGGTAGAGATTAGCGCCACCTGTAAGGTCAACGGCCAAACAGGCGTCGAAATGGAAGCGCTGACAGCAGTTTCTGTAGCCGCGCTGACGCTTTATGACATGTGCAAGGCAGTCGACAAGGGTATGCGAATCACCTCGGTGCAACTGGAAGAGAAAGCTGGCGGGCGCAGCGGGCATTTCAAACGCGAGGGGTCATCAGCGTGATTTCAGTGCATTACTTTGCCAGTTTTCGTGAGGCGCTGAACAGGAGCAGTGACGAAGTTCCAGCGAGCAATATTGCTTCGGTGGCAGATCTCGTGAGTCATTTGGCAGCACAGGATGATAATTTTCAGCGCGTTTGTGCGGGCGACCAGCAACTCCTGGTGGCAGTGAACCAGACAGTGGTGAATCTCGAGCATCCGCTACAGGACAATGATGAAGTGGCGTTCTTCCCACCCATGACCGGCGGCTAACGGGAACCAAAGGCTAAGCAGATGATAGGTGTACAGGAAACTGATTTTGACGTCGGCCAGGAATACGAGGCCCTGCGGGAGATTGCGGGCGATGCCGGCGCCATAGTGACCTTTACAGGCCTGGTACGGGAAATCTACACCCCCGAAAGTGATAAATCGGAGGCGGTGACGGAGCTTTTTCTCGAGCACTATCCTGGCATGACGGAACAGCGACTGGAAGACATCGCCAGGCAGGCCGAACAGCGCTGGCCACTGCTGGGCGTTCGTATCATTCATCGTATAGGAAGCCTGAAACCTGGTGATCAGATCGTGCTGGTAGGCACCGCCAGCGCACATCGTAAAGCAGCGCTCGAGAGTGCCAGCTTCATTATGGATTACCTCAAGAGTCACGCGCCGTTCTGGAAGAAACAATTCTCCAGTGAGGGTGAGAAATGGATAGAGAGCCGCACCGAAGATGCGGAAGCGCTTGCCAACTGGCAGAGATAGTTCTTTGAGGGTGTCAGGCTTCGATCAACTTCCATTCACCTGGGGTCAGGTCACCCAGTTTCCAGTCTCCAATGCTGATGCGTACCAGCCGTAAAGTGGGAAATCCGACTGCTGCGGTCATGCGCCTGACCTGACGATTTTTGCCTTCATGGATTGTAAGTTGTAGCCAGCTGGTGGGGATGTGCTTGCGCTCCCGGATAGGAGGATCGCGCTGCCAGAGATCCGGCGGTTCAATACGCGATGCGGCAGCGGGCAGGGTGGGGCCATCTTTCAACTCAACGCCAGCGGCCAGCCGCGCTATAGCCTCGTCACTGATTTCACCCTCAACCTGTGCCAGGTAGGTTTTTGCGGTTTTATGCCTGGGGTTACTGATGCGCTGCTGTAGTTTCCCGTCATCAGCGAGCAGCAACAAGCCTTCAGAGTCTTTGTCCAGTCGGCCGGCTGCGTAGAAGCCTTTCTTGTCGATATAGGCAGCCAGCGTGTACCGCTGCTCAGCACCGGTAAACTGTGACAGTACGCCAAAGGGTTTATTGAATAGAATTATTCTGGACAAAAACAATTAGGGGCCACGCACACGAAATCGCATGCGAACCCATGCCTCATGACTACATGGAATTCACTGCAGATAGTGACACAGCACCCGAGGTGCTGTCGTCATTCACTCAGGCTGCGCCGGAATCCTCAGCGCTGGCCTCAGTGGCAGTTTCCTGCTCCGGTTCGGTCGCCGGCATGTCTGCTGGTGAGGAAGAATCACCCAGTGGTTGTATATTGGCTGCGTGCAGCCCCTTGGGTCCTTCAATGGTGTCAAAGGAAACCAGCTGACCGGCCTTGAGGGTCTTATATCCCTCCATGCCTATCGCTGAGTAATGGGCGAACAAATCATCGCCTCCATCGTCGGGTAATATAAAACCAAACCCTTTGGCATTGTTAAACCACTTCACTTGCCCGGTACTCATGGGGGTAACTCCGTACTTCTTATTATTTGTTTTAATTGTTGTTGTTCCTGGTGCAAACGGGTAAGAAATCCGAATACGCAGCAACAGGTTTTTCCTACTTTTTCAAACTGTTACAGCAACTGCTGTATTTGTGACAAGTCGCCACAAAGACTGCTATACATCATCACGAATCCAATGTCAAAAAATTGACGTGATAGTGGGAGAGCGTGTGGTGCGTTGATTTGCTTGAATTTCCCCGACTGCACCCCAACTTAAGGCTATAATGTTTTCGCCAGCAGCGAATTCTGTGTGGCAGATAGGTCTTTTCTTAATCCACGTTCTGGCGCAAAATATTCATCACCAATCGGGCGCTGAATATTTTCCTGTTTCACGAAGCTGACGAAACTGACTAATAGACTAGAGTGCCATGAAGTTTTACAACGAATTCCTGAATGATCTGCGCATGACCGGGTTGCCCATGGGGCCACGTGGCGGGCAGGACGATGACAACCCCGATCAAGACCTGGGCGTTGCGACTACTACTGAGAAGCCCAAACTGGAGAAGCCGCCTCTTTACAAGGTGGTATTGCTCAATGACGACTACACGCCAATGGATTTCGTAGTTGATGTATTGCGATCATTTTTCGGCATGAATGTGGAAAAAGCCACGCAGATAATGCTGAAGGTACATACTGAAGGCAAAGGAGTTTGCGGCGTATTCAGTAAAGATGTAGCAGAAACCAAGGCGGCCCAGGTCAATGACTATAGCCGCGAATGCGAACAACCTCTGTTGTGTTCGGTCGAAGTTGATCGCTAGCACATAAATCCAGCACGTCGACACAGGTACTGAGAAACGATGTTAAGTAAAGATCTCGAAGCCACCCTCAGCGACGCTTTCAAAGGCGCACGTCGCAAGCGCCATGAGTTCATGACCGTTGAACATCTGCTCCTCGCATTACTCGATAACGAAGTGGCGGCATCTGTGCTCGTTGCCTGCGACTGCGACCTGAACTATCTCCGCCATGAACTACAGGATTTTGTAGATAACAACACACCTTTAATTCCCCATGCTGAAACCAATCGCGACACACAGCCGACCCTGGGTTTTCAGCGCGTACTGCAGCGTGCCGTTTTCCACGTCCAGTCATCCGGCAAGCCCGAAGTCACCGGTGCGAATGTGCTGGTCGCAATCTTTTCAGAGCAGGAAAGCCAGGCTGTGTATTTTCTCAAACAGCAAAATGTGGCGCGCATCGACGTGGTGAACTACATCACCCATGGCATCTCCAAGATTCCCGGAGATGCTGGCAACCCCGATTCCCATGAGCCAGCGGAAGAAGATGGCTTGGAAGAGTCTGGTGGTAATAATCCACTGGAAAGTTTTGCGACCAATCTGAATTTTGAAGCCGAGCAGGGTCGAATCGACCCACTCATCGGTCGTCTTGAAGAGGTTACCCGGGTAATCCAGATATTGTCACGACGCCGCAAGAACAACCCCTTGCTGGTGGGCGAGTCCGGTGTCGGCAAGACTGCCGTGGCAGAGGGACTGGCCAAACTTATCGTTGATGGGGAAGTGCCGGAAGTATTGGAAGACGCCGTTATCTATTCGCTTGACCTCGGTGCATTGCTGGCCGGCACCAAATATCGCGGTGATTTTGAAAAGCGTTTCAAGGCTTTGTTGGCAGAACTGAAGAAGCGTGACCACGCAATTCTCTTCATCGATGAGATACATACCATTATCGGCGCGGGTGCTGCATCGGGCGGTGTCATGGATGCCTCCAACCTGCTCAAGCCCGTGTTGACCTCTGGCCAGATGCGCTGCATAGGTTCCACTACCTATCAGGAATACCGGGGCATCTTTGAAAAAGACCGCGCATTGTCACGCCGCTTCCAGAAAATTGACGTGGATGAGCCTGATGTTGAAACCACCTATCAGATACTTAAAGGGTTGAAATCCCGCTTTGAAGAGCATCATGAATTACGCTATAGCGACAAATCACTCAAGGCGGCATCAGAGCTCGCAGGCCGCTATATCAACGATCGTTACATGCCTGACAAGGCAATCGATGTGATCGACGAAGCGGGTGCATTCCAGCGACTGCAACCGGCAAGCAAGCGCAAGAAATTAATCCAGGCCACTGACATGGAAAAAGTGGTGGCATCGATTGCGCGGATTCCTCCCAAGCATGTATCCAGCTCGGATATCGATGCGCTGAAGAATCTTGAGACGAATCTCAAGATGGTGGTATTTGGTCAGAACGAAGCGATCAATTCGCTGGCTACCGCTATCAAGCTATCTCGCGCCGGATTAAATGAATCTGAAAAACCCATCGGCTCATTCCTGTTCTCCGGACCTACCGGTGTTGGCAAGACCGAAGTCAGTCGTCAGTTGGCGAAAATCATGGGCATAGAATTGGTGCGCTTTGATATGTCAGAGTATATGGAGCGCCATACCGTTTCTCGATTGATCGGTGCGCCACCTGGTTATGTGGGATTTGATCAGGGTGGTCTGATGACTGAAGCAGTAACCAAGAACCCCCATTGCGTGTTGTTGCTGGATGAAATAGAGAAAGCTCACCCGGATGTTTTTAACCTGCTACTGCAGGTGATGGACCACGGCACGCTGACTGACAATAACGGGCGCAAGGCTGATTTTCGCAATGTGATTCTGATTATGACTACCAATGCCGGTGCTGTGGAAATGTCGCGCGCCTCAATTGGTTTTACCGAGCAGGACCATAGCACTGACGGTATGGAAATCATCAAGAAGACATTTACGCCAGAGTTTCGCAATCGTCTGGATTCCATTATTCAGTTTGGCGCACTCGACCATGAAACTATCCGCACTGTTGTCGACAAGTTTCTGGTTGATTTACAGGTACAATTGGACGACAAGAATGTTGTCCTGCATGTCAATGAAGATGCAATGGACTGGTTTGTCGAACATGGTTACAGCGAGACCATGGGGGCAAGACCGATGGCACGCCTGGTTCAGGAAAAACTCAAGAAGGCGCTGGCGGAAGACATCCTGTTTGGCAAGCTGGCTGAAAATGGAGGTGACGTCGAAGTGGGTATTGAAAACGACGACATATCTCTGACCATCAAAAGTCGGGACAAGAAAGCCAAAGAAAGCGTCCCGGCTAACGATTAGCCCGGTTAATTAATTAGACTGGAATAATTATTCAGCCACGATCGGAAGATCGTGGTTGGGTATCAGCGCGCGCGGTAAGTGATACGACCCTTGGTCAAGTCATAGGGGGTAAGTTCAACCCGCACGAGATCACCGGTGAGAATCCTGATGTAATTCTTGCGCATTTTGCCAGAGATGTGGGCAGTCACGATGTGACCGTTCTCCAGTTTAACGCGGAACATGGTGTTAGGAAGGGTATCTACTACTTCTCCTTCCATTTCAATCTGGTCTTCTTTTGCCACAGACGCTCCTGAGGTTTTGATAGGCGCCGCATTGTGCCCGATTTTTACCGGTTTAGCAAAGTCGGTGAGTGGAGAGGGGGCTATTTAATACGCATCCATTTGCCTTCCAGCAGCAGTTCAATAGGTCTGAAGCGGGTCTTGTACTGCATTTTTGCGCAGTCCTTGATCCAGTAACCGAGAAATACGTAATCGAGTTGCATTTGCCTGGCCAGATGGATTTGCCAGAGTATGACGAAATTTCCCAATGAGCGTTTGTCCAGGGAAGTGTCAAAGAATGTGTATACCGCGGACAAGCCATGCTCCAGCAAGTCTGTAACGCTCACTGCCACCAGGTTGTCGTCAAGATAAAAACCGTAATAGCGCGTGTCAGGTGTACGGGTTTTTATGAACGCAGCATATTGTTCAGGAGTGGCCGGGTACATATCACCATCCTGATGACGAGAATTGATGTAAGACTTGTAAAGCCTGTAGACCGATTCCGCTTCGATATTTTTGATTTCCTTTATGACCAGATCGGCATTGCGATTCCAGGTTTTGCGATGGCGGCGGCGCATACGAAAATCAGCGACGGGCACGCGGCAGGAAATACAGGAGCTACAAAAATCGCAATCGGGTCGGTATAGGTGGGCGCCACTGCGGCGATACCCCAGATCGCTTAACTTCGTGTTAAGACTGCGAGTAATGGGAATTTCCGGGTCAACGAATACAGTGGCAGCTTTTTTATCAGCAATATAACTGCAGGCATGTGCCGATGTGCGGAACAGGCGAATCGAACTGATGATTTTCGACTTAGAGTTCATGTGCTAACAATTGCTTGTTAAAAATCCACTGACCGAGTCTCGTCTCACCGTTGAGCGCTTCAGCAAGAAGTTTCATGAAGCGCGCCCGGGATATCTCGCGAGCACCCAGGGTAAGTAGGTGATTGCTGGTGACCTGACAATCTATAAAGTCATAGCCCCACGATTCTAACTGCCTTGCCAGACAAAGTAGAGCGAGTTTTGAGGCATTGTCCCGCAGACTGAACATGGACTCGCCAAAGAAGGCGCTACCAATGGACAAACCATAGAGCCCTCCTGCCAGATTTCCATCAGACCATATTTCCACGGAGTGGGCGTAACCCTCCTCATGGAGCTTTTGGTAGGCTGACTGCATGGCAGTGGTGATCCAGGTGCCATGGGCACCCTGTCTTACCTCAGCAGTGCTGCAAGCCTTGATGACGGCTGGGAAAGCCTGGTCCATCGTCACCTGATAGTTCTGCTGGCGGGCGAGCTTTTTGAGACTGCGGGAGGCGTGAAATTCCCCGGGGAACAGCACAAGACGGGGGTCTGGAGACCACCAAAGCAGGGGCTGACCTTCCTCATACCAGGGAAAGATACCGCTTTTGTAGGCTGCCAACAGCCAATCCATGGACAGTTCGCCGCCAGCAGCCAGCAAGCCATTGGGGTCCTCCAGTGCTTCAGTTACTGGTGGGAATTGCACCGGGTCCGGGGCTAACCAGGGTAGGGTCATGCAGTCCTGCTGTTACAGGTCATCCAGGTATTTTTCGGCGTCCAGCGCTGCCATACATCCAAATCCTGCACTGGTTACGGCCTGGCGATACACCTGGTCGGCGATATCCCCGGCTGCAAACACGCCAGGCACGCTGGTTTGTGTGGCGTTGCCACCAAGTCCGGTATTCACCACCACATAGCCATTCTTCATCTCCAATTGTCCCTGGAATATTTCTGAATTCGGTATGTGACCAATGGCGATAAATACACCATCAACTGCGAGATCCTGCTGTGAGCCATCCTTTGTGTGAGCAATCGTGATGCCCGTGACGCCCATGTCGTCGCCTTTAACTTCTTGCAACACGTGATCCCAGGCGATGGTGACTTTGCCTTCTGCCACGCGCTCCATCAGTTTCTTCTGCAGAATTTTTTCGGCGCGCAGCGTATCGCGGCGATGAACGAGGGTAACGTGCGAGGCGAGGTTGGCCAGATAAAGGGCTTCCTCTACCGCTGTATTGCCGCCACCGATTACAGCCACGGGCTTGTTGCGATAAAAGAAACCATCGCAGGTAGCGCAAGCGCTGACGCCCTTACCCATGAAAGCCTCTTCGGATTCCAGACCCAGATACTGGGCAGAGGCGCCGGTGGCAATGATCAGGGCGTCGCAGGTGTAAGAATTGCTGTCACCCTTTAACTGAAAAGGTCGCTGATTCAGGTTGACCTCATTGATATGGTCGAAGATGACTTTTGTCTCGAAACGCTCGGCATGGTTTTTCATACGTTCCATGAGCGCCGGGCCTTGCAGGCCTTCTACGTCTCCGGGCCAATTGTCCACGTCAGTTGTCTGGGTCAGCTGACCACCCTGTACCATACCGGTAATGACTACCGGGTCGAGATTGGCGCGCGCGGCATAAACTGCGGCGGTATAACCAGCCGGTCCTGAGCCAAGGATGATAAGTCGGTGATGCTGTACTTCTGACATGTATAAGATTCCTGTTGCTTGAGGTGATTCCTTTAAAGGCTATATGTGGTGCCGCGGAGGAAATTTTTAAAGTGCCAGCGGTAAAGACCGCACGCGGACATATTCTACTCAATTTTGTCGCTCTTCCGACGTTAAACTGACAAGGAGTTTACGACTCCGGGATTGCTGTCGCCTTCAGAAAACTTCGCACACTTTTTCCATACCAGGCAAAGTGTGGAGTAGCTCAGAAATTCTGAATATTCCGGTAACTATTCTCGAAACGATACTATAAACTTGCTACAGGTATCTGATAAGTTTGAAAAAAATTGCAATGAACAAGTCCGACCCAAAATCTGAAGTAGGCAGTGTAATACAGCGACTGGTGCGAGAGGGCGCGTTAATCGTCTACGCTTTGCTGGCCCTGTTTTTGTTAATAGCGCTGGTTAGCTACTCGCCGAATGATCCCGGATACACCACAACAGGTACCGGCGCTGAGGTAAATAACGCCGTTGGGGTCTATGGCGCCTGGCTGGCAGACATCCTGCTGCACCTGCTGGGTTATCTGGCGTACGCCTTTCCAGCCTTTCTCTGCTACAAGGTTTATACCTCGTTTCGTGAAGACGAACTCGAAGCTGATTTTTCCTGGCCAATGTTCGGGCTGAAATCACTGGGGTTTATCCTCTTGATGATTTCCGCCTGCGGGCTCGCCACCATGCATTTTGCAATCGCCGCCGACATGCCCTACATGGCCGGTGGCGTGGTTGGCGCTATTACTGTGGATTTATTCCAGCCCTTGTTGGCAGTCCTGGGGAGCACCTTGTTATTCCTAGCGATCTTCTTGTTTGGCCTGACTGTCACGCTGGCTATTTCCTGGCTACAGGTGATCGACAGGCTTGGGGCCATGACGCTCAATGGCAGCGCATTAACGGTCTCGCGCCTGCGCAAATGGCTGGAGGAACGTAAACAGAAACAGGTCGCACAAGAACGCCTGGAAACACGCAAGAAGGTGTTGAATGTCCACATCGCCAAAGAGAAAAAGCGCGTAGCGCCGACCATCTCCGAACCACCCAGGCAAAAAGTCGAAAAGAGCCAGCGCGTAGAACGCGAAAAGCAGGGTACGCTGTTCGCGGCGACCTCGGTCAAGGAATTACCTGCCATCGGCCTGCTGGATGCCTGGCAGGAATCCAATGAGTCAGGTTTTTCCAAGGAGTCGCTTGAGGCCATGTCGAAGCTTCTGGAATTGAAGCTGAAAGACTTTGGCATCGAAATTGAAGTGACAGCTGTCAATCCCGGGCCTGTTATTACACGTTTTGAAGTCCAGCCCGCACCGGGGGTCAAGGTCAGCCGCATAAGCAATCTGGCCAAAGATCTGGCCCGCTCTCTGGCAGTGATATCTGTGCGAATTGTCGAGGTGATACCAGGCAAGACAGTAATTGGCATAGAGATTCCCAACGAACACCGGGAAATTATTCAGTTGAGTCAGGTGTTGTCCTCACCAGATTTTGACCGTGCAAGTTCTGCTCTCAGTATGGCATTGGGGCATGACATTGTTGGTAAACCAGTCATCGTTGATCTTGGCAAGATGCCGCATTTACTGGTTGCGGGTACTACCGGCTCCGGTAAATCTGTTGGCATCAATGCAATGATCCTGAGTCTGCTGTTCAAGTCGACGCCTGAGAAAGTGCGCGTCATTATGATTGACCCGAAGATGCTTGAGTTGTCGGTCTACGATGGCATCCCACATCTGTTGACTCCGGTCATCACAGACATGAAAGACGCGCAGAATGGTTTGCGATGGTGTGTGGCGGAAATGGAACGACGCTACAAACTGATGTCAGCTTTGGGTGTACGCAACCTGGCAGGCTTCAACAAAAAAGTTACAGATGCCAAGAAAGCCGGCCAGCCAATTATGGATCCTATCTGGAAACCGGATCCCATGCTGTTGGAAGAAGAACAATCTGCTGAAGAACTCGAGGCGTTGCCAAGCATCGTCGTTATCGTGGATGAACTTGCAGACATGATGATGGTAGTGGGCAAAAAGGTTGAAGAACTTATCGCGCGCATTGCGCAAAAAGCGCGAGCAGCAGGAATCCACTTGATCCTTGCGACCCAGCGCCCCTCGGTGGATGTGCTCACCGGTCTGATCAAGGCCAATATCCCCACCCGACTGTCCTTTATGGTGCAATCCAAAGTTGATTCACGCACGATTCTGGGTGAGGGCGGGGCAGAGCAGTTACTCGGTCACGGGGATATGCTGTTTCTGCCGCCCGGTGGTGGTGTGCCTACTCGTGTCCATGGTGCGTTCGTGAGCGATGAAGAGGTACATCGGGTGGTTGCTGACTGGAAGAAGCGCGGCGAGCCTATCTATATCGATTCTATTACCCAGGGTACCGATGAGGGCGACATGGGTAACTTCGGCGCTTCCGCTGCAGACGGCGGCGACGGGGAAGAGGACGACGCTCTTTATGATGAAGCCGTGAGGTTTGTCACCGAATCACGCAAAGCTTCTATTTCAGCAGTGCAGCGCAAACTGCGCATCGGCTACAACCGGGCAGCCCGCATGATAGAATCCATGGAAGCGGCTGGAGTTGTCTCAGAAATGAGCAGTAATGGTTCCCGTGAAGTGATTGCACCACCTCCGCCGCGCGACTGATCAAGGGCTCTTTGCAAGATTCAAAGAGTTCCTAATTGTTCTGGATTCAATATGAAAAAACTCACGACCGGACTGTTGGTGTTTTGGCTTGCTGCATTTGGTGTTTCTGCCTTTGGGCAGGATGATGCAGCGAGTGCGCTCGGGCGTCTGTTAGGGAATATCGACACCCTGTCGGCAGATGTGCAACAGTTATTGGTGGAGTCTGATGGTGGCATATTGGAGGAAAGTGAAATCCTCATGCGCCTGCGACAGCCTAACGGTTTTTATTGGGAAACAATTTCCCCGTTTCCGGAACTCATCGTGACTGATGGAGAGACTCTGTGGAATTATCAGCCGGATCTGGAGCAGGTAGTAATCGAACCCTGGGACAGCTCCGAGAGTGAACTGGCAGCACAGTTGCTGGCAGGTGAGACCGCCAATCTGGACAAGGAATATGTCATAGAATCCAGTGGCGGTGATACCGAGACCCACACGGAATTTTCTCTGACCCCCATCGCGAGCGAAAGTGTCTACGCAGAAATACGCATCAGTTTTTTTCAGAAACAACTGGATATGATTCGAATGCGCAGTAAAAACGGCCAGCAAACTGTCTGGCAGTTTATGAACCTGAGCATGAATACACCGCTGGACCCAGACCTGTTTACCTTCGAACCTCCGGCCGAGGTTGAAATTATCAATAATAACTATGTGCCCTGACTGGATCGCTATATGAATTTGTATATCGCAATTGCCAGTGGGGGAGCCCTGGGCGCTCTGGCGCGTTACTGGTTAACGGGATTTACCGAGTCCTTCAATAGCTCAACTTTCCCAATGGGTACGTTTGTCGTTAACGTGCTGGGTTCATTTATCATTGGCCTGGTCTTCATCCTGATGGCCGAGAAAATGGTGTTGAGTGAACAGTGGCGCCCCCTGATTACGGTTGGTTTTCTCGGCGCCATGACTACATTTTCTACATTCTCCCTTGATGCCCTGTTGTTATTCCAGCAGGGCCATTACAATTCGGCGCTGTTGTATGTGCTGGCCACTGTGCTGGTGTGTATATTTGCCGCTTTTGCAGGAATGCAGCTCGCCAGACTGCTGTTTTAAATACAGGAAGCAAAGATGTTAGACCCCAAAAGGATTCGCAGCGAACCGGAAGAACTGGCTCGCCGACTCAAGATAAAGAATTTCAACCTCGACACAGCGATGCTCGAGAAGCTCGATGGTGAGCGCAAGACCCTACAGCTTGAAACCGAAGCACTGCAGAATGAACGCAATGCCAGTTCCAAACAAATTGGTAAAGCCAAAGCTGCCGGTGAGGATATCACTCAAATTCTTGCCGGCATGGAAAACCTGAAAGGCAAGCTGGAAGAGAAGAAGGTTCAGCTTGATAGGTTGCAGCAGGAGTTACAGAATTACTTGTTAGGCGTGCCCAATGTGCCTGATGATGAAGTGCCTGTTGGCAACGACGAATCAGACAATCTTGAAGTATCGAAGTGGGGCACCATTCCCGAATTTGAGTTCACTCCCAAGGATCACAGCGAACTTGGCGAAGCGCTGGCAGAAGGGCTGGATTTTGCTGCCGGTGCAAAACTGACAGGCGCTCGCTTTGTTGTCATGCGCGGCCAGACTGCGCAGCTACATCGGGCTATCAAACAATTCATGCTTGATACTCACACCCGCGACAATGGTTACATGGAGCTCAATGTTCCTTACATAGTCAACGATGATTCGCTGCGCGGAACGGGCAACCTGCCCAAATTTGAAGAAGATCTTTTTAAACTGCGCGGCGAACAGGATTACTACCTGATACCCACGGCCGAAGTGCCGGTGACCAATCTGGTCAGGGATGAGATCCTCGAAGCAGATGAGTTGCCTCTGAAGTTTACCAGCCATACGCCGTGTTTTCGTTCCGAAGCTGGCAGTTACGGGAAGGACACCAAAGGCATGATCCGCCAGCATCAATTTGAAAAGGTTGAGTTGGTGCAAATTGTCCAGCCGGAGCAATCAATGGAAGCGCTGGAACAATTGACCAGCCATGCGGAAATGATTTTACAAAAACTGGAGTTACCTTATCGCAAGGTTTTGCTATGCGGTGGTGACCTGGGCTTCGGGTCCGCAAAGACTTATGACCTTGAAGTCTGGCTGCCAAGCCAAAATACGTATCGCGAAATTTCATCCTGTAGTTGTTTCACTGACTTTCAGGCCCGCCGTATGCAGGCCAGATGGCGCAATCCCGCTACAGGCAAGCCAGAACTGGTACATACCCTCAATGGCTCCGGGCTGGCTATAGGTCGCACCCTGGTGGCGATACTGGAGAACAATCAACAGGCCGATGGCCGTATTCGTATTCCTTCTGCACTCGTGCCCTATATGAATGGGCTCGAGTATCTTGGCTAATGAACCTGCTGCCCATATTTCTCGATATCAGGGGCAAGCGCTGCGCCCTGATTGGCGGCGGTGAAGTTGCTTTGCGCAAGGCCAATTTACTGGTGCGTGCTGGTGGCCATGTGCATGTTATCGCGCCAGAGGTTTGTGATGACTTGCAACAGCTATTAGCAGACAACCAGGGCGCAACCATCAATGAAGAGTTTACTGCAGCACATCTAAAGGACATGGTTCTGGTGATTGCTGCGACTGATGATGACGCGACCAATGCCAGGGTAAGCGAAATTGCCAAGGGCCTGGGTCTGCCTGTCAATGTCGTCGACCAGCCGGAGCTATGCAGCTTCATCGTGCCGTCTATCGTGGACAGAACCCCGATAGTGGTAGCGATTTCCAGCAGCGGTGCTTCCCCCATCCTGACGCGACAGATCAAGGAAATGAACGAGACTATGTTGCCGGCACGCATCGACAAGCTGGCGATGCTGTTGCAGTCGTATCGAAAGCAGGTTCAGCAAGCTATTAACGACTTTGCTGATCGAATTCGCTTCTGGGAAGGTGTACTGGACAGTGAGATTCCCGAACTGGTGTATAGCGGGAACGATACTGCAGCCGTTACAGCCCTGGAGCAAAGATTACAGCAGCAGGATCATTCGCAACGTGATGGCGAAGTTTATCTGGTGGGTGCCGGGCCAGGTGACCCAGATTTGCTGACACTGCGTGCTCTGCGCCTGATGCATAAAGCAGATGTTGTTTTGTATGACCGACTGGTGTCACCAGAAATCATGCACAAGCTACGTCCGGATGCAGAAAAGATCCATGTAGGTAAGCAGCGAGCCAATCATACTGTGGAACAGGAATCCATAAATGCCATGCTGGTGCGCCTTGCCAGCGAAGGCAAAAGGGTGCTGCGCCTAAAAGGCGGAGACCCATTTATTTTTGGACGTGGTGGTGAAGAGCTTGCCAGCCTTGCCAGTGCCGGCATCAAGTTTCAGGTGGTACCGGGCATTACAGCCGCTTCCGGCTGTGCAGCCTATGGAGGGATTCCACTGACGCATCGAGACCATGCGCACTCTGTGCAGTTTCTCACAGGGCATTCGAAGGACGGCGTGCTTGACCTGGAATGGGAAGATCTCGTTCGTCCAATGCAGACCCTGGTGTTCTACATGGGCCTTGTAGGTTTGGAACTCATCGTAAAACACTTGCTTGACGCGGGGATGGCACGGGGCATGCCGATTGCCATCGTGCAACAAGGCACGACCTCGCAACAGAAAGTATTAAAAGGGACTCTCGATACCATTGTCTCGTTGGTGAAAGCTGATCCTCCCAGTCCGCCAACGATCATTATCATAGGTACGGTCGTAACGTTACAGGAGAATTTAGCCTGGTTTGAGGGCACAGCCTAGTTACAGGCAGTTATCGGGTTTGGGTAAGCCGGCCAGCTTACTGGCGGTTTTGGCGGAACTACCACCGAACAGGCGCATGAGGTATACACTGCGACCTTTTTCTTCACCCAGCTCACGCTTTACCAGATTAATCAGTGCGCGCGTCGCCGGTGACATCTGATGGCGCTGATAAAAACGTCGCAGTAGTTTGATCACTTCCCAGTGCGCTGTTCCCAGTTTGATTTCTTCAGCATCAGCTAGCGCTTCCGCTACCTCGATATCCCATGCGCTGAGGTCGCGCAAGTAGCCTTCCGCATCGACCGGGATTTGTTTGTCACCAACCTGGAGAAAAGCCATCGGGTTGTACCGCTCAGAACCAGCTAATAACCCTGTCGTGCTCACAACTGAGGGCGACAAAGTCGGCATAGTTTATCAGATTGACTTTTGCATCAACCTTCTCAAGCACGGCGCGCGCCGTACAATCCTCGCGCAAGCCGTATAGTTTGACGTTTTCGGGTAGTGGGGCTGGCAGGAACTGTGATTGCGTGTGGTAAACCCCGTCCTCCAGAAACAGCACTGCATCACCAGAAGATATTGCCGCCAGGAATTGCTGTGCCAGTGCAGAAGCCGGGCTGCCGTTTATTGTGTGTAGTGTACTCATCAGATATTAAACACCGTATGAGATTTGGCGAGCAGTTGTTGCAGCGTTTTGTTATCGATGACCTGCACATCCAAAAGCAAGTCTTCTTCGCTCAGATTGCGAGACTCAAGTGTGTCCGCTGTCACGAATACATTTTCAATGCCGTAGAGATCAAGGGTCTCCAGGGCCTTGCCCAGGGTTTTGGCGTGAATGGATTCGCCATTCTGCCCCTTCAAAAGTTGATATACCCCGTCACCAAGAAAAATGTAATTCACATCCTGTTCAAACACTGCAGTGGCGAGTGCCATGTCCAGACAAAGTTGAGGCCGGGTGCTGCCGTATGGCGCCGAACGGGTGATGAATGTCAGGGTCTGTTTGGGATCGTCAGCCATAGGTTTCAGCCGAAATTGACGACGCGGTCGGAATTCAACGCCGCATCAACCAGTTGTCCCAGGCCTGCTATTTCCGAACTGGACAAGGAGCTATGGGAATCGAGTCCGTAACGCTCGGCTTCCCTGGCATCGATCACGCCGCGTTTGATCGCTGAGGACACACAGATTACAGAATCAAGTTCGCAATCCCGGATAAGCTTGTCCCATTGCTGCTGCAGATTGGGCTCATCCTGAGGTGTGATTGCCAGTCGATTGGCGTTATGCACGCCATCGCCAAAGAAGAAAAGGCGATAGATTTCGTGGCCCTGATTCAATACTTCGCGGGTGAATCGATAGGCAGTGCTGGCAGCCTGGGAAGAGTAGGGTGCCGCGTATACCACGATAGAGAATTTCACGATGAGGGCGTCTTGTTAAACAAAAAGCCCCTGTGGTCAGGGGCTTTTATAGAGAAATGAATTAGCTGATTATTGTCTGCCTGTCAGTGCTCCAAGCAGGTTCAACAAGTGGATGAACAAGTTGAAGATGCTCAGGTACAGACCCACGGTAGCCATGATGTAATTTCGCTCACCGCCGTTAACAAGCCTGCTGGTGTCGAAGAGGATAAATCCGGACATCAACAGGATCACCGCTGCGGAAATTGCCAGGCTCAGTGCCGGAATTTGCATAAACAGATTAGCGATGATGGCAACGATCGCAACAATCATACCGGTCATAAGAAAACCCGCCAGATAGTTGAAGTCCTTGCGGGTAGTCAGGGCATAACCAGATAAAGTCAGGAAGATCAGTGCCGTGCCACCGAGGGCTTGTGCCACAATCTGCCCGCCGTTAACGTAGGCCGCCAGGTAGACGTTAATAATTGGACCAATGGCAGCGCCCATTAGCGCAGCAAAAACGAATACGGCTACCAGGCCTTTGCTTGAAATGGCATTAGCTCTGACAACAAAGGTCATAATAAAACCACCGATGAAAAGTAACAGGCCAACTCCCTGACTCACGTTCATCAACATCGTTGCTACCGCACACATAGCGCTGACAAACAAAGTCATCGACAGCAAGGAATAGGTATTCCTGATTACTTTGTTTACCTCAAGAGCCGAACTTTGACCCCGGGCTATATTTAATTCAACTTCGTTCATTGCAGTCTCCAGCAAGAGTATTAGTAAGTTTAACGACCAAAGTGTATTTCACTTAATTAGCGATATTGGGGTAGGTGCCTGATATTTCAATAGCTTAGACACTCCCCGAGTGTCGAATATCCTAATAATCTTACCTTTACGCACGCACAAATCAATGATTTTCGGTGCCAACGAGCCAGAGGTACCAAGGTGCACGATAATCCACCTGCTTCATTGAGCCACAGGGCCCGAATGGTGTAAGAGCCCACGTAAATCCTGAATCAATCTCTCCCCCGATAACTAGTCATTTCCGCGCAATCAGCTACGTTCCGTTCGTTCCAATCTAGTAAGAGATGCTTTACGGCTAAATTCGCTGCCTACGCGTCCTTTCCTGCTTTTAAGCCAATTGAGTCCCCCTACCGCGGAGGGGTGGCAGAGCGGTTGAATGCACTGGTCTTGAAAACCAGCGAAGGTGAAAGCCCTCCGAGAGTTCGAAAGCAGCGTAAGCTGCGCAGGCGGTGCGGAGCACCGCCCCGAACTCCGGTGCTGTCGAGTAGCATCGTGGCGATCTACAACGGGATTGCGGAAAGGGCATCTAACTCCTCCAGGGGTGAAGGATTTGCGCCCACGCAAATCCTGAATCAATTTCTCCTCCGATAACCTTTCGCCGCCTCTCCCTACGATAATATATTCGTAAATGACTTGCACAATAATGCACTTGCTTCATTGAGCCTCAGGCACCGTATAGTGTAAGATTGCGCCCCTACCGCGGAGGGGTGGCAGAGCGGTTGAATGCACTGGTCTTGAAAACCAGCGAGGGTGAAAGCCCTCCGAGAGTTCGAATCTCTCCTCCTCCGCCATTTATCGCAAGTCGAAAGATCACCGGCGGCCAGCCGCACCCCGACTTTGATCAGACCTTTACCGTTATTCGCAGAGGAGGAAGATCGAACTCTCTAGTTCGAAAGGCACGAAGTGCCGCAGACGGTGCGTGCAGCGCAGCGCCTGGAAGGTGAAGGATTTGCGCTCACGCAAATCCTGAATCAATTTCTCCTCCGATAACTAGTCACTTCCGCTCAACCGGCTACGTTCCCTTCGTTTAAATCCAGCAAGAGTTTTTCTAGGGCAAATTAGCTGCTCATGCGTCAGAAAAGTAGCCGTAAGCGAATTGAGTCCTCTTCGAACCACTCAGTAACAGATTCTTTGCAGCTAATTCGCTGTCCACGGGTCTGGAAAGTGCTCGTAAGGTCATTTTGCTGCCACAATTCATCCCCACACCGCCTTCATTGGCGGTCTGTATGGTTAGATTTCTCTGTTTTAATACAAACTCAATCAACTACAAATTGATTGAATCCTCCTAGAGCTCGACCCCGCTTATGGCCCTCATCTGTGAGGGCCATTTTTTTGCGGGTTGTCCAGGAGTTACTGGTTGGGAATAGGGAGGTTGTCCACGCGCGAAAGCTGTGGAGATGTCAGGCTAATGAAATCGGCCAGCACTCTGCCGCTTTCCAAAAGAAGGGGATCTGGCTCACCCAGTTCATCGGTAGCTTCCTCTTCTCCAGCAGAAGTCTGGGTGTCGTTGTTAACCACTACCGTTTCATCGTCTTCCTCGGTGGCTTCGTCTTGCCATTCTTTCAGGGGCAAGCCTTTCATCATGCGACGCAAGTTTTCAGCTTCGAATTCTTCACGGCGGTTTTCTTCACGCTCTGTTTTTACCGTCAGCTCATTCAGAGAGATCTCTTCGCGCTCGCGTACTTCACGTGTGCGTGCGATCTGATCCATCAGGTAGATGAAATCGGGCGACTCTTCAGCACGATCTTCGTGACGCGAACGTAACTCTGGCAGCATTTCGCGAATCGGCAGGTAAGGGGTGTACTCAACCGGGCGCACGGTATCCCAGGGCAGCGCACCGTCGAGACTGCTCTCACCAATGTCGTCATAAGCGGTATAGAAATCCGGGAATGTGATATCAGGAATTACACCGCGGTGTTGGGTGCTGGCGCCGGAGATTCGGTAAAACTTGGAGCGGGTCAATTTAACCTGTCCGTAATCCATGGGGATGATTTCCTGTACCGTGCCTTTACCAAAAGTCTGGCCGCCGAGCACGATGCCACGCTGGTAATCCTGGATGGCGCCGGCAAAAATCTCTGAGGCTGATGCGCTGGTGCGATTCACCAGTACAGCAAGTGGTCCGTCGTAGACCATTTCGGGATTGTTATCACCATAAGGTCGGGTAAAACCATTGCGACCACCACTATAGCGAATTTGTACTGTCGGACCGGTCTCGATAAACAATCCAACCAACTGGTTGGCTTCGCTTAAACTACCGCCGCCGTTGTTCCGCAAATCGACTACGACTGCGTCGACATCTTCTTCTTTAAGCTCTTCAAGTAGATTTCGTACATCACGCGTTGAACTTTTATAATCTTCTTCGCCGCGCGAGGCAGCTTCAAAATCAAAGTAAAAGGTCGGCAGGTTGATCACACCGATCTTGTAGTCTGCACCGTTATAAGAAAGCTCTAACACTTCTTTTTTGGCAGACTGATCTTCCAGTTTTACTGTGTCACGAGTTATGGACACAATAGTAGCGCCAGTTTCATTGAGGGCATCTACCGGAATCACATTGAGCCTGACGATTGTGCCTTTTTCACCGCGAATCTGCGCAACAACATCATCAAGACGCATACCAACTACATCCTGGATTTCGCCATCAGTACCCTGACCGATGCCGATAATGCGATCGCCTTCCTTGAGCGCACTTGTGCGTTCGGCGGGGCCACCTTTGATCAGTTCAACTATCTTGGTGTATTCATCTTCAGTAGTTAACTGAGCACCAATTCCCTGTAACGACAGGGACAGGCCCATGTTGAAATTTTCCGAATCACGGGGAGAGAAATAGGATGTATGCGGGTCCACAGCTCGAGCTACTGTAGCCAGGTAGGTCTGGAAAATATCACGCTCATTAGTCTTGAGAATCTGGCTCAGTTGATTGCGATAACGGCGGCTGAGTTTCTCTTCAATTTCTTCATTCGTGTCGCCAGCGAGTTTCAGGCTCAAGACGCTATTCTTGATACGCTTGCGCCATATCTCATCCAGTTCAGCAACTGTTGTGGCATAGGGTGCGTCTTCGCGGTCTATCTCCAGAGATTCATCAATTGTGAAATCCATTTCCGGAATATTGTTTTCAACCCGATTAATCGCATAAATCAATCGCTCGATTACGCGCTGATAATAAATGTTATAAATTTCAAATCCGGGTTCGACACTGCCAGCACGAAGGCTGTCATCCAGGGTGTAGCGATTGACACTGATCTTATCTACATCTTCTTTCAGAAAATAAAGATGCGAACTATCCAGTGCATCAAGATAGCTGTCGAAAACCAGCGATGAAAAATCATCATCGATAGTCACATCGGAATAGTGTTTGGATTGCAGTTCCTCCAGCAGGCTAATGGCTGTCTCACCATGGACAGGCTTGCTGGAAATAGGCTCGTAGAGTGCGTCTTTATCCAGAACCAGATTAAGAGTAGAAGGTTCTTCCTGGGCCCGGGTCTGGCCGGCAAGGACGAGTGCCAGAAACAGCAATGCTGTCAGGGCGGGTTGGAATGTTCTTAATTTGCGTACAGGAAGCTTCATAATACCTCGCAATTTATTTATCAGGAGCTTTGAGCCACTGATAAGGACAGGTTTTACCCTCGATTTTGTTCAGTCTGGGATTCAGAATTAGTGAGTTAGAGACTAAGCTAATTCCCGCCAACTGAGAAGTCCTTATACCGTTTTATCCCCGCTTTATCCC
>CAYOND010000006.1:0-57961 GCA_964405225.1 uncultured Pseudohongiella sp. | reverse complement strand
TTTATCCCCGCTTTATCCCGCATTCAGCGGATCAATTTACGCCGGGCCGAGGCATGTCGTTCAGCCCGCTCTACATCAATATAGCGATCAGTGATGGCACTGGAGCCATGCCCGGCATCATCACGCACATGCTCGCGAGGCCGATGCTTCACATCCTCAGAGATACCGGTGTGACGCAACCAGTGCACGGTAGCATTCTGCAGACGCTCCGCATCTTCTACAAAGCCTTCGGCGCGCATGGCTTCGGCAGACTGATCGAAGCATTTCTGGACGATGCCGCGAATTTGTCGAGTACTGGTAATGCCTCCCTTGCCGCGGGTCTTGTGAATCAACGGATTGGATTCACTCGGAGCTGGCAGTAGCGGCAGACCACGGGACTGACGATAGCGCTTGAGGGCATCCAGCATGGCATCACTGACCGATATCTCGCGTTCCTTATTGCCTTTGCCGACGGTCATGAACCACCAATTACCTTCCTGGTCGGCCTCAAAATGTCCCATTTGGGGTTGCCAGCGGGGTGTTTCAACCAGTTCGGATATGCGCAGGTACATGGCAAAGAGCGCATTCATAATGAAAAGGGTACGTTCGTGGACCTGGGGGTTGTCACGGGCCATTTTCTCGGCGGTTTCGATCACATAGTCCCATTGCAGTGGCGACAGGCGGCGGATCTTGCCCTGAGTCTGGTGTTTGCGCAGGAATTTACTCTTCTGCCGCATTTGGGACACCGGATTTGAAGCCAGGTAGCTTTCCTGGATCAGGAAGTTAAAGAAGCTGCTGAGCACCGAAAACAGGGACTGCAGCGCCGATTGCGACAGCACATATTCGCCTTGTTTGCTGATATAGGGGCGCCACTCGGGGTTAGCCACACGAGTACCGCTGCGCTCCAGATAGCGGGGCACCGAGACCTTGCCAATCCATTGTTCAGGCGGCTGCCTGGAAAACTCGATATAGGATTCGATATCTTCCCTAACTATCTGTTTTAGTGACTTTTTAGAGACTACCGTGCACCAGTGCAGGAAGTGTTCAATTTCACGGCGATAAGTGCTGAAGGTATCGGGACTACCGCGGTAGGTGTAGATAAACTCACTGGCATACTGATAATCGCTTACTGCATCCGCGCTATATTCCTGTAACAGATGATCGAGGGTGCTGATCGGCGCCTTGAAAGGGTTAGCCATGGCATCCAGGGTATCAAAAAATGGAGCAGGGCACTTAATAGAAGGCATTAATTATCTCTTTCATCTCATTGATATAATAAGACTATTTAATAGGATATCTTGCAGGAAAGCAATTTTAACGGGCCCGCAGAGCCACGGCTCCCTGTAAAGGCTGTCGGTTTATCTGCCGAATTCTTTATCAAACGGTAAGGCTGAGGAATAGCAGGCTAAGGCTGCTTTTCCAGCTGCGCCTTATTGAGTAAACTGCAAGGCTATCCTGCGGGTGAATACCTTCTGCGACCAAACCAGGGCAAGCCACCAAGATAAACATAAACAAAGCACAGGAAATCCCTAAATGCCAAAATATCTGACCAAAACCGCTTTTTGCGGGCTTCTGACGCTGATTGCATCGCTATCGCTGGCACAGGAGTGGGAAACGCCCCGTACCAGCAATGGCAAACCTGATCTGCAGGGAGTCTGGACCAACAAGACCCTGACTCCACTGACCCGACCACAAGAGTTTGTCGATCAGCAAGCCTTGAGTGAAGCCCAGGTGGCGCGGTTGGAAGGTGCCAATAACGAATTTCTGGCCGCCGAGTATGCTGCCAGCGATCCTGAGCGTGAGGCCGGAGCGGGGGCCCAGGCCGGCGATGATGGTGATACAAACGACGGCTACAACGAATTCTGGAAAGACGTGGGAACCCGCTATCAGATGATCAATGGCGAATATCGCTCTTCAATTATTATCGATCCGCCGGATGGCCAGATTCCCTATGCCGGTGATGTGCGCGCACGTTTTCGCCGTGATCCCAATGCTCCAGCGCCCTCAGATGGCCCGGAAGGCCGTCCGCTGGCAGAGCGTTGCCTGCTGTCGTTCGGTTCACATTCCGGGCCACCAATGCTGCCGGTGATGTACAACAACAACTACCAGTTCGTGCAAACCGATGACTACGTGGTGATCCTTGCTGAGATGGCCCACGACGCCCGCATTATCCGAATCGATGATGATCAGCACCTGGATATGGACAAGTGGATGGGAGACTCAATAGGGCACTGGGACGGTGATACGCTTGTGGTCGAAACCCGCGGTTTTAACTCGCAGCAGAGCTTTCGCGGCGCGTCTGAGAATATGACGGTAACCGAGCGCTTTTCACGCGTAGATGCTGATCAAATTTTGTACAGTTTTACCGTAGAAGATCCCACAGTCTTTGCCCAGCCATTCACCGGTGAGTTGATGTTCAGCGCCAGGCCAGCCAATGAGCCCATCTATGAATACGCCTGTCATGAGGGTAATTACGCTTTGCCAGGCATTCTGGCTGGAGCACGGCAGTTGGAAGTACAGCAGGAACTGGCTGTACAGTAAGCAGGCAGGGGGCTTTTACCTTATTCTGTGCGGGTTAACCACTCGCGGGCCTCATTTATGTCGCGCAATGCGGCAATAGTCGCCTTAAACCCCAACAACTCGGCCAGGTTCTCCACCACACGGCCCAGGCCGTAGTCTTCGTCACGAGAAAACACGAAGGCGGTGCGCATGCCTTTGCGCTGGTAATGCGAGGCCTCGATAGTATTTTCGCGGAATTGGGTCAGCGATCCAGCATCCCATATGGCCTCGCGGAAATCGTAAATATTCAAAAGCGTGCGGTCCGTCGGATCGATCTGCTTGATAAATTTAAGCAATTCGCCCTGAACAAGTACACCCTTTACCCGAAACACGGTGGCCTGGATATCTCCATGAAAACTGGCTTCTAGCATATTCGACTGTATAACTCGTGGATTTGACAGCGTACTACGGCGTGGCCGGTATTATGGGTCATTATCAGGTGCAAAAAGCCAATCCATACCACACAAGACTGCCACATCAGCATCGGATTCACAGATAGTCACGCACATCCTTGGCCGCCATAGTCAGGAAATAGCAGGGCATCTTCATAGACTCAGATGCTTTGCGCATTCCCCAAACTGTAATCTTTTATTTCCGGTAATCTTTATTACCGGAAATAAGGGATAGTCAGGGTATACACGTATTCAGAACACTTTTGCTGTTAATTCAACTTGTTATGGGCCAATCTTGCCATAGATACTAATCAAAGCATTCCAGCCATTACGCGCCGTGATCCTTACGTGGCGTTCGCATTGTGACGAATTCTTCCGCTAATGTCGGATGTATGCCAATGGTTCGGTCAAAGTCAGCTTTGGTGGCACCGCTGTTAATCGCAACGGCAAATCCCTGTACGAGTTCGCCAGCATCTGGACCTACCATGTGTAGCCCTAAAACCCGGTCTGTGGCCTTGTCGACGATAAGTTTCAGCATGGATAGCTCTTCACGGCCACTTAAGGTGTGCTTCAACTGCCTGACTTTGGCCACATAAGCTTCGATATCGTAGCCCTGCTCAATGGCGGATTCTTCGCTCAGGCCTACAGTGCCGATGTTAGGATGGCAAAAAACCGCTGTGGAAATGTATTCATAACTCATTTGTGCGTTCTGGGCACCAAACAGGCGGCGCGCCAGGATCTGGCCCTCAGCAAGCGCCACCGGTGTTAAAGCGACCCGGTCAATGACATCACCCGTGGCATAGATGCCTGATTCTGCGGTACAAAAGTCGTTATCCACCTTGATTGCGCCAGCGGCATCGAGTTCTACCGCCGTGTTTTCCAGGCCCAGATCGCCGGTTAAAGGCTTTCTGCCGGTGGCTGCCAGCACCTGATTGACAGATAAAGTTGCCCCGGATTGCAGGCTGACACGTAACTTATTGTTTTCTTTAGTTATTGCTGTGATGTCATCACTCAAACGCAAGTCGATATAGCTCCCGAGTTCAGCTGTGACAAATGCCCGTACTTCCTTATCAAAGCCCCGCAGCAAGCTATCGCGTCTATAAACCAGCGTAACTTTGCTTCCTAACTTGCTGAATATACTTGCAAATTCTACAGCTATATAACCACCGCCGAGTATACATACCTCTGCAGGTAGTTGATCCAGGTAGAACACCTCATTGGAGCTGATGGCCAGATCAGATCCGGGAAATTCCGGCACCCAGGGCCATCCGCCAACTGCTATAAGAATATGCTCGGCCGTTACAATCTTGCCGTCGACATCCACAGTGTGGGGCGCGGTCAAGCGCGCTCTGGCCTCAAATATATCTACCTTATTGCTCGCAAGAATGGTCCGGTAAATACCATTCAGGCGACTGATTTCCTTTTCCTTGTTGGCCACCAGTTTTTGCCAGTCAAACGCGGGTTCTCCAGGTGTCCAACCGAAGCCTGCGCTGTCTTCAAAATCATCACGATAATGGGCGGCGTAACTGAACAGTTTTTTGGGTACACAGCCGACATTGACGCAGGTGCCTCCAAAATAGCGCTCTTCTGCCAGTCCTACCCGGGCACCCAGACTGGCAGCCACCCTGCTGGCTCTTACCCCTGCGGAGCCACCGCCTATAACAAAGAAATCGTAATCGTATTGAGCCAATGTCCTGTTTCCTGTGTAATTCATCATTACTGCACTTTGTGTCGAGGCGCATTATGCCCCAGCACACTTTGTCTTAGTACCCAACGTCTCAGTACCCATTGATAAAAGCACGAGCGCTGCACAAGTATGCAACCTGGCCTCTTCGACGACAGCAAATCAATTGACCAGTGCCGCCAGCATAATCTCGCCGGCGCCTTCATCGATGAATACCCCAATGCCTTTGCAGAAGACCTGAGCCAGAAGTTTTTTGATGAGCTACTGACGGGTATCCCGTGGCGACAAGAACAGCTGCGAATCGCCGGTAAGCTGATCGATGTGCCGCGCTTGCAGTGCTGGATGGGTGATCGAGGGAGTCGTTATGGCTATTCAGGCATGAGGCTGGAACCTGAGCCGTGGATCGCTGCAGTAAGTGCAATAAGAACAAGAGTAGAGACATTGGCCGGCACTACATTCAATTCGGTGTTGCTAAATCTCTATCGTGACGGACAGGACAGCGTAGCATGGCATGCAGATGATGAAAATGAACTTGGTCCCTCTCCGCTTATCGCGTCAGTCTCTCTGGGAACAACCCGTCGCTTTGAACTGAAACCCAAATCACCGCGTCGTGGTGAAAAATATACATTGCAGCTCGCTACTGGCAGTGTCCTCATCATGCACCCAGGCCTACAGGAAATCTGGATGCACCAAATACCGAAGGAGCGCGCGGTCGATCAGGCGCGTATTAATCTTACATTTCGGCAAATTGTTAATTAGTCAGAGGTTCCCTGGCATTTGTGTACAATACCGCCATGGATAAATTCGATGTCGCAATTATCGGCGGCGGTGTTGTAGGTCTCGCCATAGCATACAAGTTATGTGTACACCCGCAGTTTACTAATGCGTCGATCGTGTTATTGGAAAGTGAAGGCGACTTTGGTCAACACACCAGTAGTCGCAATAGTGAAGTCATCCACGCCGGAATCTATTACCCAAAAGACAGTCTTAAAGCCAGGCTTTGTGTGGCTGGTAAAACCCAGCTTTATGCATTCTGCAATCAATTTGATATCCCGCACCGCAAGACGGGCAAGTACATTGTTGCCGCTAACCAGCATGAGGAGCAATTGGAAGAGCTGCGACTCATAGGGCAGGCAAACGGTGTCGAAGACCTCGAACTAGTTAATGCGGCCACAATCAGGAAGTCCGAGCCAGCACTTCAGGCAGATTGCGCTCTCAATTCACCATCCACTGGCATTATCGACAGCCATGCGTACATGCAGGCATTGTTGCATCAGGCGCAGATACATGGATTGCTTTTTGCGCGTCATACGTTGGTTGAGTCTATAGATGCTTCTACTGACGGGTTTGAATTACAGACGAGTATTACCGGGCAAGAAAAACCGTATATGTTTCAATGCGGAGCCTTGATCAATTGTGCGGGACTCAGTGCTCAGGCAGTAGCCGCCAAGATTCAGGCACGGAATCCGATATCAATACCGCCAATTCATTTGTGCAAAGGTGACTATTTCTTCTATCGAGGCAAAAATCCCTTCCAGCGATTAATATACCCATTACCCGAATCCAACACGCAAGGCCTGGGCATTCACTCCACGATGGATATGTCCAATCAGCTGCGATTTGGTCCGGATACGACCTACGTCGAATCTATTGACTACAGGATTGATGAATCAAAGAAAGTGCGTTTTGTCGAAGCGATCGGGCGCTACTTTCCTGGCATTAGCGCTGACAACCTGTTGCCCGCCTATTCAGGTATCCGGCCAAAGCTATCCGGATCTGGTGGCCCAGTTGCAGATTTTGTGATTCAGGATGGTCAGGAGTCAGGCATATCCGGACTGGTACAACTTTTTGGCATCGAGTCGCCTGGGCTTACAGCTTCTTTGGCAATCGGTGATCATGTGTGCGATTTATTGTCCTAACAAGCTCTACAATCACTGCAGAACAGCACTGATACTCTGGCTGTGCTCCAGGGATCGCAATTCTGCCAGAAACCCTCTAAAACCCAAACGCGCTATTTTTGATTCATCGGGGACCTCCAAGTCCTCATCCGGGTCAGAAGAATTAAGTGCTATGCCACTGCCAGACACCTGCCTGTGGCTGGCGTGAGAACATGTACCCGCAATAATCCAGGCCACCCTGCCCCATACGAGCACTTGTTGCGATTGATACTGCAGATTCAGCAACAACAGCACGGATGTTTGCAATGACAAGTCAGTAACGCCAGGCAGAAAGAAACCTGCCGGTCGGAGCATTGGCAAATAGAGTTGCGCCAGGTTTTCCTTGCGAGGAATGGTCATTGAGAAGATGGCGATTACAGAACCCCCGATCCATCCGGATGATTTTGCTGATTAACATCCTAGGTATTAACGATCTTGCTCCAGTTCTGCAGCACCGACTCAAGCAGGAGTTGCAAATTCGGGTTGGTTCCGCTGCGTTGCTGTTGTTGCGCCAGATTTACCGCTTCGCCAAATTGCATCAGGTTGCGTGCCAGTACCTGCTGGGCCATACCGGAACTGTCAAGAAATTGTGTGAATGCTTTATGACGCTCATCAAGGTCAATAACATCGGTAAGCAGCGCTTTAATTAGCATAGATGAAGTTTGCTGCAACTGCGTAATTACCATTTCCGTATCAAGCTTGTAGCACTCACCGGCGACCTGTTGTACTGGCACCCTTTCTTGCCAGATTCCCAGCAAGCGCTCCAGCAGCTTTTCTCTCTGCTGTATATCGGCACTGTCCGCCAGCTGTGCTGCTGCAAGCGGTCGACCTCCAGCAAGCCGTAATAAATCTTCACGTTGCTCTATGCCCTGTGTAGCGAGCCAGTCCAGTGCCTGCTGTTTTGGTGGCAGGCTAAACAGTACACGCTGACAGCGACTCCTGACAGTCGGTATAAGTAGCCCTGGTAAATCAGTGACGAGGAATAAAATGGTATTGCCGGACGGCTCCTCGAGCGTTTTCAACATGGCATTGGCGGCTGCCGCATTCATGCGATGAGCGCTGCTCACCAGCGCCACCTTGATGCCACCACGGTGACTGGTGCGATGTACATATTCTGACAGATTTCTTATCTGCTCAATCTTGATATCACGAGCACCCTCTTCAGGGGCCAGGTGCAGCAAGTCGGGGTGGTGTTCACCACCCCCTGACAAACAGCTTCTGCACTGCCCGCATGCTCGCGCATCAATGGGGGTGTCGCATAGCAAGTAGCGGCAGAAGTCTGTCGCGAAAAGCAGCTTGCCCAAACCGGCCTCCCCACACACGAGATAGGCATGTGCGAGTTGGTTATTTTCATATTGATTGCGCAACTGCTGCCACTGCTGTTCCTGCCACGGTAGTGGTGCGCGCATCACATCCAGCTCGTCAAGTAAGGAGGGATTATTCATTTGCCGTAGACGTGTTTTTCCAGTGCGCTGGTGAGATCTTGCTTAACCAGAGACAAGTCCCTGCCAGCATCGATGACTATACAACGTTCTGGGGCATCAGCGGCGATATCAAGATAGGCCTGTCTGACTCTACTGAAAAATTCCAGCTCTTCTTTTTCGAAGCGATCCAGCTCCCCGCGCTGGTTGGCCCGTGCCAGACCGACTTCAGGGTCAAGATCCAGAATAATAGTAAGGTCGGGACGCAAAGCACCCTGTACCATGTTTTCAAGCTCGGCGATGGCTTGTTTGTTCAAGCCCCTGCCGCCGCCCTGATACGCATAGGTTGCATCAGTAAAGCGGTCACATAGAACCCATTTACCTGAATTCAATGCCGGCTCTATAACTGCCTTTATATGTTGGGCGCGCGCTGCAAATACCAATAGCAGTTCGCACAACTCGCTCATTTTCTCGTTACGATTGGCAAGCAATACTTCCCTGATGGATTCAGCCAGCTCAGTACCGCCCGGCTCCCGTGTAACGATAAAATCTATTCCCTGATGCTGCAGAAAGGTTTTAATCGTTTCGATATTGGTGCTTTTACCAACACCTTCAACGCCTTCTATGGTCAGGAATTTTGCTGATCTGGCATTCATTGCTGGAGATTGCCTCGCTGATATAAATTCACGGCATCATTATGCTCTTGCAATGTTGCTGAAAATTGATGACTCCCATCGCCGCGGCCAACGAAATAAAGTGCATCTGTAATCTCCGGCTGCATTGTGGCCATGATAGCGCCCCTGCCAGTCAAAGCTATAGGTGTGGGCGGCAAACCGTCGACTCGATAAGTATTGTAAGGTGTTTCAGTGGCCAGATCGGAGCGGCGGATGTCGCCAACGAACGAGCGTGACATGCCATAGAGCACGGTCGGGTCGGATTGCAGTCGCATACCGAGTTCAAGGCGTCTGACAAATACACCGGCGATCTGACCTCGCTCACTTGCCAGTGCAGATTCTTTTTCCACCAAAGAAGCGAGAATCAGCGCCTCATAGGATGACTCAAATGGCAGAGCGCCAACCCGGCTTTCCCAGGCTTCAGCCAGCACAGAATTGAGCCGTGTATGGGCGCGCTGCAACAAGGCGATGTCTGATGTGCCAGCGGTATAAAAATACGTATCAGGAAAGAGAATCCCTTCAGGCGAAGCATAGTCCACGTTGAGCAATTCCATTATTTGTTGCGGGTCATAAGCGTCAAGCTGACGAGACACCTTGACGCTGTTCCAGATCGCCCCAAGTGCTTGCTCGATAGTCCAGCCTTCGACCAATGTCAGCCGATACTGGATATGGTCACCGGAAACCAGTTTATTCAGCAGCTCAGTGCTCGAGATGCCTGGTTCCAGGAGATACTCCCCGGCCTGTATAGCACTACTGTAGCCGCGCCAGCGCGCCCATAATACGAAGAGCCTGCGATTGGATATGAGTTCTTCAGCGGCCAATTGTTGGCCAATACCAGACAGGGAACTGCCTGGCGTCACTACGAATAAAACCGGTGCATTTACACCAGGCAGAGGAGCAGTAAGGCTTTTCAGGGCCAGTACACTGAGCAGTAAGGTCGCCAACAATAACCCCGTGCCTGCCATTATGAGCACGCGGGTCCTGACGCTAAGCTCGTGGAAAAATTTCATCCTGATATTGTAATGCCTGTTGAGTAAGTGGCCCGGTCGACCATTGAGTTACGGTAGCATGTCCATGCAATTTATTCACCGGCCACACACCAAAGACGCTGTTACAAACCAGCCACTCATCACACGCCAGCAATTCCTCGACTGATATTTCTTTCTCTTCACAGTGGATGCCGTTGGCTGTGAAGCGCTGAAGAAGATAATCCAGCATGACACCTCGTACACCGCAACGAGACAGGTCTGGTGTCAAAGCAACCTGGTCGTGAAACAAAATGATGTTACTGCGTGTGCCCTCGATGACATTACCGCGCTGATCACAACAAATACCTTCGACATCATCAGCATGAAGTTCCACACTGGCCAGCACCTGGTCGAGTCGATTAAGGTGTTTAAGGCCGGCCACGTCAAGTTGCTCCGCCAACCTGTGTTTGCATAACTTCGCGATGATGCCCTGGCGATGTTGCAGATTTTCCTGTATCGGGAATATCTGCACGATGCGGGTTGGGTTGGCTTGCATCGACGGTCGATAGCCTCTACCCCCTGCTCCACGAGAAATGATGATCTTGAGAATACCATTGGGTTCAAGCGACAGTAGCCGCTCGATTTCGGCTTGCAATACAGCGAATTCGATGGCGATACCCAGCCGTTCACAGGTGCGCTGCAGGCGAGCAATATGCGGATCGCCGAGGATGAGTTGTCCATTGTGTATGCGGATGGTTTCGAAACAGCCGTCGCCATATTGCACACTGCGATCCAGAACACTGAGCGTGTGTGCTGGCTTACCATTGATCAGACAATGTACAGGCTGCAAGACGACCCTAGTCGGTAAAACGAGAGAAAATCAGGCTGCCATTGGTGCCACCAAACCCGAATGAATTACTCAGCACCACGTTTACTTTTTGTTCCCGACTGGTATGTGGAACATAATCGAGGTCGCAGCCTTCGTCCGGATTATCCAGATTGATGGTTGGCGAAATTACCTGATCGTGTAATGTAAGAACGGAAACTATGGCCTCCGCTGCACCCGATGCACCGAGTAAATGCCCAATCATTGATTTGGTCGAACTAACAGCCAGCTTTTTGGCATGATCGCCAAACACTGATTTGATAGCGGCAGTTTCTGCTATATCGCCAGCCTGGGTTGAAGTGCCATGGGCATTGATATAATCCACATCCGTCGGATTCAGTCCTGCGCTTCTCAGTGCGTTACGCATACACAACGCCGCGCCAACTCCGCCTTCAGAAGGTGCAGTCATATGATAAGCGTCGCCACTCATCCCGAAACCCACAACTTCTGCATAAATCCTGGCGCCTCGCTTGCGAGCATGTTCCAACTCTTCCAACACCATAATGCCGGCACCATCGCTGAGTACAAATCCATCGCGATCTTTGTCCCAGGGTCGGCTGGCTGCCTGAGGATCATCATTACGTGTGGACAGAGCTCTGGCGGCGCAAAATCCGCCCAGCCCAACTGGTGAGGTAGACATTTCTGCTCCGCCAACAAGCATGACATCAGCCTGGTTTTGCTGAATCATATTTGTTGCCAGACCAATATTATGGGTACCCGTTGTGCATGCAGTTGTTACTGCAATATTGGGTCCTTTCAAACCGAAGCGAATAGACAATGTGCCGGCAATCATATTGATGATTGAACCCGGTACGAAAAAAGGGGAAACCTTGCGTGGCCCGGAGTCTCGAATCTGCAGTGCAGTTTCTTCGATCGTTGTGATGCCACCGATACCTGAACCGATAGCGACCCCGGCCCTTTCAGCATCCCAGCTGGTGTCTTCCAATCCGGAATCTGTAATAGCCTGCACGCCAGCGGCTACACCATACTGGATAAACTCATCCATACGCCGGGCGTCTTTGGCTGCCATATATAATGTGCAGTCAAAGTCATCTACAGTTCCTGCGAAGCGTGTGCTGAAATCAGACGTATCAAATTTGTCGAGTGGCTTGATGCCACTGCGGCCATTCTTGATCGCGTCCCAACTCGATTTGATGTCATTGCCGACCGGAGTAAGTATCCCCAAGCCGGTTACTACAACTCTTCGTGTGCTCACTTTAACTCCCCCGAACCCAAAACTTTATTTCTGCCTGAGGACACGCTGAATTAATCAGAGGGTCCCTAAATAAAGAAAAGCTACTCCGGACAAAGCCGGAGTAGCTTTATGTTTGATATTCGTTCAAGTCTTACAGGTGATTATTAATGTAATCACAGGCCAATTGGACAGTAGTAATCTTCTCAGCTTCTTCGTCTGGAATTTCGGTCTCGAATTCTTCTTCGAGAGCCATCACCAGTTCGACAGTATCGAGTGAATCAGCGCCCAAATCTTCTACAAAAGAAGCTGATGGTTTTACCTCGTCTTCCTTTACGCCAAGCTGTTCGCAGACAATTTTTTTAACGCGCTCTTCAATGCTACTCATAACTCTTTCTAGCTCCTAATACTATGTATCTCGCGGCCCAAACTCCAGCCTGTCTGTCACAGTTGTATCGCAGCTGTTCAACCGTGTAAATTGAGACGCAAGTTTACCTCTATTTTAAAAGGGTTGTAATGATTTATTACAAAAATTGACCGGCACGCATAAACCTTGCGGCAAGTCAAACACTTACGGGTATATTTCGTCCTTACGACATAAACATTCCGCCGTTTACGTGCAGGGTTTCGCCCGTTATATATGCACCACCAGGGGACACCAGGAAGCCAACCACTGCAGCGATTTCGCCAGGTTCACCGAGACGACCAAGTGGAATCTGCGATAACAGCGCTTCCTTTTGTTTGTCTGGCAAATCTCGCGTCATATCAGTATCTATAAACCCCGGGGCAACAGAATTCACTGTAATACCCCTGGAGCCTATCTCCTTCGCCAGTGCGCGGGTAAAGCCTTCGATACCCGCCTTCGAAGCGGCATAGTTGGATTGGCCAGCATTACCGCTGGAGCCCACCACCGAACTGATATTGATAATGCGGCCCTTACGCGCTTTGGTCATACCCTTGACGCAGGCTTTACAAACTCTAAACATAGAATTCAGGTTAGTTTCGATGACATCATTCCACTCGTCATCTTTCATGCGCATCAGTAGATTGTCACGGGTAATACCGGCGTTATTGACCAACACGGTAGGTGCTCCGAATTCCGCCTCTATGGCCGCCAGTAGCTCCTGCACTGACTCCGCTGATGCGACATCGGCGCGCATACCTTTACCCTTCAAATTCTGCGCTTGCAGATAGGCTGTTATGGCTTCCGCACCCTGGTCTGAAGTAGCTGTACCAATCACTGTGCACCCCTGAAGTGCCAGATTTTCGGCTATTGCGCGCCCTATTCCGCGGCTCGCGCCCGTAACCAGCGCAACAGTAGATTCATCTGTCATGCATTACTCCTGTACAAAAATTAATCAGGCCGACACTTCGGCAATGGCACTTTCCAGCAATGCCGGATCGTCACTGCCAAAACAGGCCAGATCAGAATTGATACGCTTGATGAGACCACAGAGCACTTTGCCCGGGCCGCATTCCACGATGTGTTGGATACCTGCTTTGTGCATAAGCTGCACAGAATCGACCCACAAAACAGGCATATAGAGTTGTTTTATCAGATTCGTTTTGATGGCTTCAGGATCAGAGGAAATTTCGGCATTGGAATTTTGCACCATGGGAATTTTGGCGGTACTGAATTGTACCTGTTGCAACTCAGTCTCGAGTCGCTCTGCGGCAGGCTGCATGAGTGCGCAATGGGATGGCACAGACACATTAAGTGGTAATGTACGCTTGGCACCGGCTTCCTTGCAGAGCAGCATGGCGCGTTCAACGGCCTCTGCGGTCCCAGCAATGACAGTTTGGCCCGGGGAATTAAAATTGGCTGCAGAGACTACACTGCCTTCAGCCGCAGCCTCGCAGATCTCCCCGATCTGGTAGTTCTCCAGCCCCACTATGGCAGCCATCTTGCCTTCACCGACGGCTACAGCAGATTGCATGAACTGGCCACGCTGATTGACCAATTTTACTGCGTCTGCAAATTCGATTACTCCCGCGCAAACGAGTGCGGAGTATTCGCCGAGGCTATGTCCGGCGAGAATTGCGGGAAGCGGTCCGTTTTTATTCTGCCATGCTCGCCAGATAGCAACAGCGGCAGTCAATAGAATGGGTTGAGTAATTTCTGTCTGATCGAGACTGTTATTCGCATCGTGTTGGGCGATCTCCCAGAGGTCGACTCCCAATACTTCTGATGCTTCCGAGAATACTGTGTTCACTTCCCCAAACTCCGCAGCCAAATCACTCAACATGCCGAGTTTTTGAGATCCCTGTCCGGGGAAAACTATTCCGAATTTTTGCATGAACTCTCTCGCTCTCGCGTTAGTTATTCTTGTTCACCCTATGGCAATATCGAGCTCGCTTGAGCCCTGCCAGGAGAAAGCTATCACGCTATTTGCAAAGCAATAGCATGTCAGCTCGCTGCCATTATTGCAGCAACTTTTTTGCCGATAAGTCGCGGCACGTCCTTCTCTACTTCTGCTACCGTATGCTCGATGGCATGGAAAAAGCCCTCGCTTGAAGCGTTACCATGGCTCTTCACAATAATCCCCTGCAAGCCCAACAAACTTGCGCCATTAAACCGGTGTGGCTCAATCTGCTTGCTAAGACGCGACAGCAGAGAATTGGACGACCAACCAGACAACCTGATCAACCAGCTTTTTTCAATCTGATCTGCCAACAGGTCTTTAATAACCGTTGCTACACCTGCGCTGGACTTGATGATCATGTTGCCGACGAAGCCGTCACAAACCACCACATCAGCATCGCCACCAAACAACGCATTGGCCTCGATAAAACCAATGTAGTTGATTGCCGAACAGGCCGTTAGCAATTCAGCAGCCTGCCTGACTTCTTCAGTACCCTTGTGGGTCTCTGCGCCGATATTCAGCAACCCAACACGGGGCGGTTGACCCTGCAGAGACTCTGCCAGTACTGAACCCATAACCGCAAATTCAAACAGCTGTTGCCCGTCACATTCCGGGTTGGCCCCTACGTCGAGCAGATAATTCTGTCTGCTGGCGCCCGGGATCGTGGCGGTAATTGCTGGCTTCTGAATGCCTTCGATGGTTTTTAGCAAATGCCTGCTAATCATCAACAGGGCCCCGGTATTGCCCGCACTTACCATGGCCTGGACGTCTCCGTCCTTTACCATGTTGGCCGCAATATACATCGATGAAGCTTTGGCATTACGCAGTGCCTTGCCTGGCTCGTCGTCATCTGCGATTACTACGTCAGTATGCGTAATCAGCAGGCGCTCACGAAGCTCAGGACGCAGCATATCCATATACGGCTGCATGAGAGCCGCATTACCAACCAGGTTAAGGGTTAAATCGGGAATAGATTCCAGCGCTTTGGCGGCAGCCGGTACTGTGACCGAGACACCGCCATCGCCACCCATAGCATCAACTGCTATGCGTTTGCCGAGATTCAAAACTACTCTTCGCCGAGATCGAGTACTTTCTTGCCTTTGTAGAAGCCGTCTGCTGTTACGTGGTGACGCTTGTGTACTTCACCAGTGGTTTTGTCAGTTGAAAGGGTCGCTTCACCTAACCCATCATGCGCGCGTCGCATGTTGCGTCTGGAACGCGTAACCTTGCTTTTTTGTACCGCCATCAATCTTCTCCTGAAAAAATCAGAAAACTGTTATAAAAAAATAGCCTTAATCACTTTCTTTAAGTGACTTAAGCACTGAAAAAGGGTTGTCCCCGGGTTGCCCCGCAGTCTCGATTTGCGACTGCTCAGGTGCCACCTGGTAGGCCTCCGCTGGCCTGCATTGATGCGTGTGATAACTCACTATCGGCATACACAGCATCAATTGTTCTTCTGCCAGACTGGCCAGGTCCAACTTGTGATCCTCGATTATCCAGGGATCCAGGGACGGCTCCAATCGGGCTGCCGCCTCTTCATCTTCCACCAATGCCAGATTTATATCGTCCTGGAGTTCTATAACTAGAGGCTCCAGACAGCGCTGACAGGTTACCGATAAACTGGCCTGCACATGCCCAATGATAAGGCGTTGACCCGAAGTATTCCGTGCCAGGCGCAGTTCCAGCGCGACTGCGCCTTCAGAACTGCTCAACATCTCACCTAACCGCGGCATTCGGCTCAGTTCTATCGAACCGCTGACTTGTTGCTCCTGCTGAAAACCCTTGCGGGTGTCCACGTAGGCCTGTACCGGAGCCTTTGACATAGGCGCGCAATAATAGGCATCAAACGGGCATCTGTCAAAGCCTGTTTTAGCCGATTATCCTCTTTAAGTTAATACTTTAACTAATTGTTTCTAAATAGTTTTTCGCAATGACCTCAAAACTGAATCGAATTGTGAGTCCAGACTCGCCGAGATTTCCACTGGTTGGCCGGAACCGGGCAGCCGAAAACTCAGGGTTTTGGCATGCAAACAAAGGTATTTGGCGCTAATACCGGGGCCGACACTATTTGGGGAGTCGTATTTGGGGTCCCCTACCACTCCATGGCCAGCATGTTGGCAATGCACGCGAATCTGGTGGGTTCTGCCAGTTTCCGGCTTCACTTCCAGTAATGTCGCACCCTGAAACCGCTCCAGCACGTTGAAATATGTCGTCGCAGCCTTGCCCTCAGGATTGACCGTAACCACGCGATCGCCCCCCACCGCTTCGCTCTTTAGCAGCGGTGCATCAATCTTACGGATCTCGGCGGGCCAGGAGCCGCATACCAGGGCCAGGTAGGTCTTGTTTACCTGCTGGGAGCGGAACTGGTCCTGCAACGTACGTAAGGACTTCAAATCCTTGGCTATCAGCAATACTCCGGAAGTATCACGGTCCAGACGGTGCACAAGCTCTGCCTTCGCCCAATCTGGCTGAACCTGCCGTATGGCCTCGATGATTCCCAGCCTGATGCCTGAGCCACGATGCACAGCGAGGCCTGCAGGCTTGTTGAGCACCAGCATCTGCTCATCTTCGTGGAGGATCGCTTCACGCAGCATATTTGCAAGGCCATCGCTAACCATGAGTGGCACCGCGCCTGACTCAGCACCATTAAAAGGTGGTATGCGGACATTGTCTCCATGCTCCAGTTTGTATTCTGGCTTGCAGCGCTTCTTGTTGACCCGCACCTCACCGCGACGCACAAGGCGGTAAACACGAGAGCGCGGCAGGCCTTTCATGCGTCTGAGCAGAAAATTATCCAGCCGCTGACCGGCCTGGTCACGTTCGACGCGCACCATCTGCACTTTGCTTGAAGTCGGTGTATCAGTTTGATTATCCATCAGGAATTCGCCACAAAGAGAACATTTTACATCAATATGGGCGCCATGAATGGTGTACAATCCCCTCCTTTTTCGAATCAACAATTCGCAGCAGATTTATGGCGAGCATCAAGCACCAATTAAATACAATTGTAAGCGGGGCGTTGGATCAGGTAACCGGGCAAACCAATAGCAACGCCAACGTCATTACCTCCTCCCGGCCGGAATTCGGCGACTATCAAGCCAATGGCGTAATGGCCATTGCCAAACTAAATAAATCCAACCCGCGCGAATTGGCGCAGCTAGTGGTTGACGCCATCAAATCCAGTTCCTCAGAATTGATCGAAGATGTTGAGGTTGCCGGCCCCGGTTTTATAAACATCAAGTTGAACTACCAGTCTCTCCTCGAAGAAGGCAATAAAATACTGCTGGAACCTGCACTTTCAATTCCCACTGTTCCCGACCCAATGACAATTGTGGTGGATTACAGTTCGCCAAATCTCGCCAAGGAAATGCATGTTGGTCATTTGCGCGGCACAATCATTGGCGATTGTCTCGCCAGAGTGCTGGAGCGCCAGGGGCACCGCATTATTCGACAAAATCACGTGGGTGACTGGGGCACACAATTTGGCATGCTTATTACCTATATGCAGGAATTGGCAGCAGAACAAGAAGAACTTTCGCGAGAATTGTCCGATCTGGAGAATTTTTACCGCGCCGCGAAAGCCCGTTTTGATGACGACGCAGCCTTCGCTGATCGTGCTCGCGAAGCCGTAGTCAAATTGCAAGGTGGCGATCCTGAATATCTGCTCATGTGGGAAGACTTTATCGCCGAATCATTGCAGCACTGCGAAGCTGTGTATGACCGGCTTGGAATTAAACTTACGCGCGCAGATTTGAAGGCTGAAAGTTTTTACAATGACAAACTCGAAGGCATTGTGCAGGACCTGGCAAAAGCTTCACTGTTAACAGAATCTGACGGTGCACAGTGCGTGTTTCTCGATCAGTTCAAAGGCAAGGAAGGTGAACCTCTACCGGTAATTATTCAAAAAACTGGCGGCGGATATCTGTATGCAACTACGGATCTTGCAGCCGTACAATATCGCAGCAAAATCTTGCAGGCTGATCGCTCTTTGTATGTTGTTGATGCGAGACAATCATTGCACTTCCAACAAGTATTTGCCGTTGCCGAAGCCGCAGGATTCAGCTCCAGTAAAATATCATTGGAGCACATCGCTTACGGCACTATGATGGGGAGTGATGGCAAGCCGTTTAAAACCCGCTCCGGTGACACAATCAAACTTGCAGAACTACTTGATGAGGCCGTTCGCAGAGCCCATGCACTGGTAGTAGAGAAGAACCCGGAACTGGGCGCTGATACGCAAAAGATCGTCGCTGAAAAAGTCGGTATAGGGGCAGTTAAATATGCCGACTTGTCGAAGAATCGCACCAGCGACTATATATTCGATTGGTCAGCCATGCTGTCATTCGAAGGTAATACCGCTCCGTACCTGCTGTATGCCTATGCACGAATTCGCAGCATCCTGCGTAAACATGCCGAGCAGTCGGCAGATGATGCGTCAGAGATCGTCAGTATTAGCGAGATTGAAGATGCAGCAGAGCGGACACTGTTGCTTAAAAACCTGCAATTAGCCGAGATTACCCAGGCCGTAGCAGAGGAGTGCTTCCCTAACCAGCTTTGTACATACCTTTATGAACTGGCGGGGGTTTTTATGCGCTTTTACGAAAACTGCCCAATACTGAAAGCCGCTCCGGTTACCAGGGATTCACGACTAGCACTTGCCGCCCTGACCTCCAACACTCTGCACCAGGGTCTCGAGTTGCTCGGCATCGAAACCCTGGAACAGATGTAATCTAGTTAGTCAGTTCAAGCAGCAGCTTGTTCAAGCGGCTGGAAAAATCCCCCGGATTGTCCAGTTGCCGCCCATCCGCCAGACTGGCCTGGTCGAAAAGAATGGCGACCAGATCCTTGAAGCGCTCTTCATCAGCTTCCTTATCCAGTTTCTCCAGTAATGGATGATCCGGATTGATCTCGAAAATGGGTTTGCTCTCTGGTACCGGCTGTCCGCTAGCTTCCATGATCTTGCGCATTTGTTCGCCCATATCATGCTCACCCACTGCCAGGCATGCAGGGGACTCTGTGAGCCTGTGAGTGGTACGAACCTCCTGAACACGTTCGCCCAGGCTCGTCTTGATACGCTCTATCAGATCCTTGAATTTTTCTTCACTGGCATCCTGTTGCTCTTTGTCTTCCTTATCGTCGAGCTTGCCGAGATCCAGTTCGCCGCGCGAAATATCCTGAAACTGTTTGCCATCGAACTCATGCAAGTGTCCCATTAGCCATTCGTCGATACGGTCGTGCATGAGAATGACCTCGATCCCTTTCTTGCGAAAGATTTCCAGGTGCGGACTATTGCGTGCTGCGCGCAATGAATCTGCGGTAATAAAATAGATTTTTTCCTGGCCGTCTTTAATGCGTTCGATATATTCACCAAGACTTTGATCCTGTGCATCACCCTCAGAAACTGTTGTGGTGAACTGTAACAAACCAGCCACTTTTTCCTTATTGGAAAAGTCTTCTGCCGGGCCTTCTTTCAGTACCTGACCAAACTCTTTCCAGAACTTAAGATAAGAAGCCTTATCTTTCTTGCGCAGTTTCTCCAGCATGTCCAGCGCGCGCTTGGTCAACGCACTGCGCATGGATTCAACAACTGGATCCTGCTGCAGAATCTCGCGTGATACATTCAGTGAAATATCATTGGAGTCGACCACGCCTTTCATAAAGCGCAAATAAAGCGGCAGGAACTGCTCCGCCTCATCCATGATGAATACTCTTTGTACGTAGAGCTTGAGGCCACGAGCTGCATCGCGGTTCCAAAGATCAAATGGAGCACGACCAGGCAGATATAGCAGGCTGGTGTATTCCAGCTTGCCTTCTACTTTGTTATGGCTCCAATCAATCGGGTCTTCAAAATCATGGCTTATGTGTTTGTAGAACTCTTTATATTCCTCGTCTTTTACTTCTTTGCGCGGTCGAGTCCAAAGTGCCTTCGCGGCATTGACAGCTTCGTATTCGGTTACTTCGTCCGTTTGCTTCTCTTTCTTGTCCCCCTCTCCTTCCTCGGGCATTTGCGGCTTCTCCATCATCACAGGAATGGAGATATGGTCGGCGTATTTTTTGACGATAGAACGCAGCCTGAATGGTTCAGCGTACTCCGCCTCAGCAGGTTTGAGAAACAGGGTTATGGTAGTTCCCGTTTCCGCCTTCTCGGCTGCCTCAATAGAATAATCGGCTTCGCCACTGGACTTCCAAAGTGTGGCTTCCTCCGGGGGTGTGCCCGCTTTACGGGTCAACACCTCGACCCTGTCAGCCACGATAAACGCGGAATAGAACCCGACACCAAACTGGCCAATTAGGTGAGAGTCCTTCTTCTGGTCCCCTGTCAGTGAATCGAGGAATTGTGCGGTGCCGGATTTGGCAATGGTACCGAGGTTGGTAATCACCTCATCTTTGGTCATGCCAATGCCGTTATCTGATATGGCAATGGATTTGTTTTCGGAGTCCACGTCAATCTGGACTTTTAACTCGCTGTCCTTACCCAGCAGCTCGGGATTGGACAGTGCCTCAAAGCGCAATTTGTCTGCCGCATCAGAGGCATTGGATATAAGTTCCCGCAGGAATATTTCCTTGTTGCTATACAGAGAGTGAATCATGAGATGCAGGAGCTGTTTGGCTTCCGTCTCAAATCCCCTGGTTTCAATTTTTGCTTTGGCCGTCATGTGTCCACCTTGTATTTCGTTCAGGCATTAAAAAACCCAGCCACATGCTCTGTGGCTGGGTTCTTAAATGTGGGCATATACCCGAATTTCAAGCCATTATTTGACTATCGCAGAGGTGGATAGCTCTCGTAGAAGTCAATTGCTGCCTGACGCCGGTCCGAAAGCACCTGATACACCCTGGCACTGTCGTTAATAAACCGCAGATAATTATTGGCAGCTTCCTGGTCGTCACGATCGCCAGCTTCCGCTGATGCTCTCGCAGCCGCGCGTGCCTCATCCCACTCATCCAGTTCCACAAGGGCGCGAGCCAGAAATAGCTGGGTGTCTGCCTCATTGGAGAGATCGCCTTTATCCAGCGCCGCACGAAATGCCTCTACGGATTCTTCATAATTGTTCATCACGTAATGAAGATAGCCCAGTGTGTCATAGCCATCACCGGTTGGATCAAGCTCTGCAGTGCGCCGGGCGGGCTCCAGCGCGTCTTCATAAAGTGACGCGATCAGATACATCTGGGTCAGCACCGTCATGTTATCGGCATCTTCCTCGACGAAATCTCCCTCGAGGCCTGCAGCGATTATTTTGGCTCCAGTGTAAGGCACTTCATTGCCGCCCAGCGATTGGCCCAGATTCATAAACCACTGCTCGTCGTCCAGATATCCCTTGAGATAGGCCATAGTGAGTGTGCCCAACCGGGCCTCTTCCTCATCCAGGGTTGCATAAACCGCGGTTAGGTTTTGCCAATCTACCGGATTATCGAATAGGACGATCATGGTTTTCAGCAGTTCTTCTGCACTCTCATAGTCTTCCAGCGTAAAGTAAAGGCCACTTAAAAACGCATAATCATCGCGCTCCAGCGCTACACCGGCGTCCAGCTGGAACTCCATATAGGCAATCCAGTATGGCAGCGCTTCGGTGAATTCTTCGATCATATAGTGCGCATATGCCAAACCGCGATAGACAATATCATCTTCGAATTCTGATAATTGACGCCATTGGTCATAATAGTTAATGGATTGACGCCAATTTTCCTCGGAGGCATACAACTGACCCAGAGAACGCAAGGTGCGGAGTCGCACATCCTGACGCAGTTCTCCGATCGCAAGGATCTCTTCGAAGGTCAGAATGGCATTGGGATAGTCCTCAATAGTGAGGTAATAATTGGTGTAGAAGTTCAGCAATGTGGACTTCTCGAAGTCGTTCATACGCTCCCAACGGCGCTCACGAAGATCATCGAGTTCCTCTTTGGCGCCCGCGAGATCCGGCTCTTCGTCTTCGTCTTCAGGGGACATCATCTCTTGGATGCGCGTAATAGAACGCATGACAGCTTCACTTAGCGTACCCGCTGTGCGTGCTTCGGGCGGCGCTCTTTGTTCTTCACCCGCGAGCACTATCTCGGCGTGCCACAATGGCATGCTCAGGATTAGCGCAAGAAAGCAGAGTTTCAGTTTGCTACGTAATCTCATGCTTAATCCTCTAGCTGATAACGAAACAAATATTGCACACCTGGAACCTCAACACCTTGCCCGTCTATAACGCGTGGTTGAAACTTAAAGCGAGCTGCTGCACGTTCAGAAGAACGGTCAAAAATATTCGCTGGCTCCGCATCGACAACCCGAATACTGTCTTCTACAACATTGCCCAGGCCATCAACAGTAAAGCTTACCAGGCACCAACCTTCGATACCGCGCTGTGCTGCACGAGTAGGATATTGGGGAGCAATTGCGACCAGTGGCAGGTAGTCGCCGTCAGTGGCGGATATTGATGCGCTGCCAACATCGAGTCCGGTGTCCAGTTGCACTTCCGATCTCGCGACATTCAAGGCAGGACCGCTGTCCAGGTTAATCTGCTTGTCTGGAGTATCTGGCTCCTGATCGGCAACATCCTCGATAGGATCAGGGCGATCAATTTCTTCGATAACCTCCTGCTGGATTTCAGGCATGGTCGCATCGACCAGACGGACGACGTTAACGCGCTCATCAAGCCCTTCGCCCGTAGCGATCAGTGCTTGCATGAAATAGAAAAGGCCGAGAGTGATTGCGCCGGCCATTGCCATTGATATTGCCCATCTTACGAATATCATCGTCTTATGCCTCCGCTGAAATAGAAACGTCATTGATGTTAGCGTCACGGGCTGCTTCAAGAATCAGCATTAGCTGCTCATTATTGGAAGTCTGGTCCGCCTGAATCACGATGGAAGAATTTGGTGCGTCTGCCAATCGCAATTCAAACCTTGAACGGATGAAGCGTGGATCGATCATTTCACCATCGATCCATATATCACCCTGAGGACCCACTGCTATCAAAATTAGATCGCCCTGCTGCGGTTCCTGTGTGGACGCTATAGGCTTACTAACTTCAATACCGGCCTCGGTGACAAACACAGATGTCACAATAAAGAAAATTAAAAGAATAAAAACAACGTCGAGCATTGGGGTGAGATCAATCTCACCTGCCTCCTCGTCTGCCTGCTTTTTCATTAAACCTGATTTCATATTGTTCTTTGCCTTCGGTTATGTCCGGCCAGAATTAATCACTTAGCGGCATGTGGTCTTCGAGCAATTCAATATCCCGATCGACCTTGCCTTTGAGGTAGTTGTAAGCGAATAAGCCAGAGATTGCTCCAACCATACCGGCCATTGTCGGAATGGTTGCCCTGGATACGCCACCTGCCATTGACTTGGCGTCACCACCACCGGTGAACGACATCACGTTAAATACATCGATCATGCCGGTAACCGTGCCGATTAACCCAAGCAGCGGACAAATCGTTACCAATACTTCTATTATCGGTAAGGTATTGCGCACATCGAGTGATATTTTCGAAACCATCATCGTCCGGATCTGATGCGCACTCCATGATTTGGTATCACTGCGGGCATTCCACTCGGCCAATGTCGCTTTCACATTGGCCTTGTGTTGAGTGTTGATATACCAGATGCGCTCGAACACCAGTGACCATTTAACGAGCATCAACATCGCAATGATGGTCAGAACCGGGCCACCCCGGTTCATGAAGGTCCCTATCGCATCCATTAAATCGAGCAGTAAAAATTGCATATTACTCTCCTGGTTGAGCTTCTTTAATTACCAGCCGAACGCTCAGCTTTATGGGCGATCATACCGGTCGCCTGCTCTTCCAGAATGTGAATAATGTTGTCTGCGCGACTCTTCACAATGGTGTGCATGAAGATGGTCGGGATGGCAACAACAATACCCAGTACAGTTGTCATCAGGGCCTGGGAAATACCACCAGCCATGATAGTCGGATCACCTGCACCATATACTGTGATTTGCTGGAACACCTGGATCATACCGGTCACTGTACCCAACAGACCGCCAAGCGGTGCGATGGTCGCGATCATCTTGATGATCGTCAAAAGGCTTTCCAGTGCCGGAGTTTCCTGCAGAATCGCCTCGCCCAGTTTTAGTTCCAGAGTTTCGGTATCCGCGTTCGGGTTGGATTCAGCAACCAGCAGCACACGACCAAGTGGGTTGTTCTTGGTTGGCTTGTCACTCTTAAGTTGTGAACGAACCTTCACGGAAATAAGTGTCAGCATCAGTAGGCGGTAGAAACCCAACAGGATGCCCACGATACCTACACCGATAATGATGAAGCCGATTTCGCCAGAATTGTCACGAACCTGCTCCTGGACTGTAGGGAAGTTCACCAGGTTAGCCATAACCTGGCCGCCAACACCGCCTGTGGGGTCGATACCTGTTTTGGTAAAGCCTGAGCTGGCACTGGCCAGATCACGCGCCGACGCCATGATATCGCCGTCAGGCTGACGTGGCAGAACCTGCAAGTGGCCGATATCGCCATCGTAGCTCAAGTACTCACCATCGGAGACTGCATTATAGGTACCGATGCGGGTGATACTGCGATTCTGGGTATTCCCATCAGGCAATGCCACATCACCATTATAGGTAACCACTTTCGCGGACTCGGTGATTTCCTGCATCATGAAGAACCAGAAACGTTCCAGTTCATCTACATTCAATTGCGCAGTAGTACTACCTGCTTTGTCAATGAACTCTTCCAGATAATCTGTACGACCTGGATACTGTGCACTGATAAGGGAATTATCAAATGTGCTCATCACATCACCAGCAACGCCCTGAACAGTGCCGAACAATTCGTTCAGGTCACCACGACGATCTCGCAGAATTTCGGTTTTGTCGCGAATGATAATTTCATTCGCTTCGAACACATCACTCAATTGTGCGCCGGTAGCTTCTTCTGCCGCTACACGCTCAATTGTAGTTTGCAGAATTTGTTCCTGCTGGCTAACGTTCTGTTCGAACTCGCGTATACGTTCGCGATAGTCTTCCGACTCGTTGACGCGATCCTGCTCTACAAGATCAAGTAACTCATTAATGCTGCTTGCTGTAGTTTGCGCAATAGATTGGTTACCAACTACCAGCAACAGCAATGATGCAAAAAGGCTAATATTTCTAGTCAAATTTTTCACAGTGCTGTCTCCGGAGCCTTAACTGGCAATTCAATGATATCTGGCGCATCCAATTGTTGCGCAATTCGAATAGCACGCTGGATGGCTGTGCGGTATTCACCAGCTGGCAATTCTGCCCACGACCGGGTGCTGTTATCCCAGGCTGCTGTTATTTGTCTGTCAGTAGTTTGGGCAATCAATGCCACGCGACCGATGCGGACAATATTCACGTCACGCTCAGCCCCGCCCAGTGTAATGGTGTCGGCGTAGGTCTCGTTGGTGCGCCCTGCACTGATTTCTGATTGATAGAGCACCAGCACCTGGCGAAAACGTTCTGCAATAGAGACAGCCGGGTTGGTGATTGCGTCACGTGCGAAAGCGACTTGTGAACGACGCTGGTCAATGCGGAATGGCATATCAAGCTCAATGAATTCCTCAATGCTGGCCAACATCTTCTGAGTCAGCAATGGAATTTCGCGAGTAATGATTTCCACATTGGCGATAGATTCATCAAGCTCTGCTATGTTTCGTTCCTGGCGCGCGATACGCTGACGCCATTCAGCATTTAGTACCAGCAGTGCTTCGAGGGTGTCGTTCTCACGCTGAAATTGTTCAAAAGTGGTACTTGCTTCGTTGGCTAGTCGGGTTATTTCTTCCTGCTGCTGTTGCGAGGTGTTCATCTTTTGATCGACGACTTCGAGAGCACGATCCAAGACACTGCTATCCACGAGTATTTCCTGTGCTATGGCTAAATTGCCAGCAAGGAATAGACCGAGGACAGTCAAACTCGCACTAGTAATTCGACGGTTATTCATGTGCCATCCTATTTCTTATGTAGTAAAACAGATCTGATTAATCTACGCATTTCAACTTGGTGCCTCAATCTTTTGAGAGTGTAGACGCCGCAAGCTACTATTTTTTTATTACTCTTCCCTGATTCAAATGTTGTTCGAGTATCCCTGACTTTTCCTGTCACTCGTGGTGAACAACTTTCCATGAAACATGCCAACACAAGAGTTACCAATCTACTCAAACAATGGAAAATTTGAGAGTCTGGGTAACTCCTGCTATTGGCCCATTGAGATGCCATCTCGACATTCTCAAATAGTCCCTGAAATTCAGCGTTTTATGCCAAATTTTCGGCTAAGCCTATCACATCATATTGCGCCATTAGAACCTTTTAACAGACAAAAGTTCAGATGCTGAAATAGCAGGCTGTTTTATTCCCGCGCCTTTACCAGCCGGTAACTTCGCCTAATGCCGCACCGATATCAGCCAGGCTTCGCACTGTTTTGACTCCGGCATCACCCAAAGCGCCAAATTTTTCATCGGCCGTGCCCTTCCCGCCCGACACGATGGCGCCGGCATGCCCCATGCGTTTACCAGGAGGTGCAGTAACACCGGCGATATAGGCAACAACTGGTTTGCTCACATTGGCCTTGATAAAAGCAGCAGCTTCCTCTTCTGCAGTCCCACCAATTTCTCCAATCATGACAATGGCTTCCGTAGCATCATCTGCTTCAAACAATCCCAGAATGTCGATAAAACTCGACCCAGGAATCGGGTCTCCACCAATTCCCACACAGGATGACTGGCCAAAACCGTGATCAGTTGTTTGTTTAACCGCTTCATAGGTCAAGGTACCCGAACGCGACACAATCCCGACTTTCCCCGGCAAATGAATATGGCCCGGCATAATACCGATTTTGCATTCTCCCGGAGTGATAACACCCGGGCAGTTAGGGCCAACCAGTCGTACGCCAGCCTGATCGCATTTTTCTTTGACGACAAGCATGTCGAGGGTCGGTATACCTTCTGTTATACAGACAATCAGCTTAATCCCGGCATCTACTGCTTCCAGAATGGAGTCTTTGCAGAATGGTGCAGGGACGTAAATAACCGTCGCATCAGCGCCGGTTTCATCAAATGCTTCGCGTACTGTATTGAACACCGGCAGATCGAGGTGCTGTTGCCCACCCTTGCCAGGTGTTACACCACCAACCATTTTCGTGCCGTATTCGATAGCCTGTTCCGAATGGAATGTGCCCTGAGAGCCGGTAAAGCCCTGGCAGATTACCTTGGTGTTTTTATCAATAAGGATACTCATGCCGCACCTCCCGCTGCGCTGACAACTTTTTCAGCGGCATCCGACAGGCTGGTGGCAGCAATGATATTAAAACCACTCTTCTCCAGAACCTCGCGCCCTTTTTCTGCATTATTGCCTTCCAGTCGAACAACTACAGGAACTTCAACGCCGACTTCTTCGACAGCGCCAATTATGCCTTCGGCAATAAGGTCGCAGCGCACGATCCCGCCGAATATGTTAACCAGCACCGCTTTAACGTTTTCATCGGAAAGGATTATCTTGAATGCTTCAGTGACACGCTCTTTGGTTGCGCCACCCCCGACGTCAAGAAAATTGGCCGGGCTACCACCGTGAAGTTGCACGATATCCATCGTACCCATGGCAAGTCCTGCACCATTAACCATGCAGCCGATATTGCCATCGAGTGCCACATAATTCAGATCCCACTGCGCTGCCTGGGATTCACGTTCGTCGTCCTGGCTGGGGTCATGCATTTCACGCAAACGCGGTTGGCGAAATAACGCATTGCCGTCGATATTGATTTTGCCATCGAGGCAATGCAGGTTGCCGGCCTCTGTAATGACCAACGGATTAATTTCCAACAATGCCAGATCGAGATCCTGGAACAACTTTGCCAGCCCCAGAAACAATTTTGTGAATTGTTTGATCTGGTCGCCCTCGAGCCCGAGTTGAAAAGCAATATCGCGGCCCTGATAGGGTTGCGCACCTGTTAGTGGATCGATAGTGGCACGTAAAATCTTCTCCGGAGTTTCTACAGCGACTTTTTCAATCTCCACTCCGCCTTCAACTGAGGCCATAAATACAACACGGCGTGTGGCGCGATCCACAACTGCACCGAGATATAACTCCTGGGCAATATCGGTACAGGCCTCGACAAGAATTTGATTGACCGGTTGACCCTGGGCGTCAGTTTGGTAAGTCACCAGACGATTCCCTAACCATTGGTCTACGAAGTCTCTAATTTCGTCGGGGCTACTTACCAGTTTTACACCACCTGCCTTGCCGCGACCTCCGGCATGCACCTGTGCCTTGATTACCCATTTGTCTCCGCCGATTTTTTCTGCTGCGTCTACAGCATCATCAGCACTGCTTACTGCACGACCCTGTGAGACCGGCAATCCATATTCGGCAAAGAGTTGCTTTGCCTGGTATTCGTGTAAATTCATCGAAAGTCCTGGTATTTAATAAGGTTTTTAACTGATTATTTGCGTCGCTTGCGATTACCGATATGTATCGCATGGCCATTGGCTGACAATGCTGCTTCGTGCACTGCTTCAGACAGGGAAGGATGCGAGAACATCGTCAGGCCAATATCTTCAGCACTGGCACTGAATTCCATGGCAATCACTATTTGTTGCAGCAAGTCCGCTGCACTGGGACCAATGATATGACAGCCTAGAATGCGGTCAGTACGAGCATCCGCGATAATTTTTACCAACCCTTCGGCATCATTGGCAGCGAGTGCGCGACCACTGGCGGCAAAAGGAAAGTTACCAACGTTATACTCGACACCCGCTTCCTTTAATTGTTCTTCGTTTTTACCCACCCATGCGATTTCAGGGTGTGTGTAGATAACAAAAGGTACCAGGTCGTAGTTCACCTGGGTTTTCTTGTCTGCGATGCGCTCTGCGACCATCACGCCCTCTTCCATCCCTTTATGGGCAAGCATGGGACCCCTGACTACATCTCCGACGGCATAGACACCGGAGATATTGGTTTCGCATTGATCATTTACCTTGATAAAGCCGCGTTCATCAAGTTCGATACCCACAGAATCATCGAGTAGATCTTTGGTGTAGGGTTTCCGCCCGACAGCTACGATAAGCTTGTCGAAAACAGCCTTCTGCTCGCCTTCACTATCGGTATATTCAACGGTGACAGTCTTCTTTTTGCCGCCGCTGGATTTACTGCCGGTCACTTTGGCGCCCAGCTTGATATCGAGATCCTGGGCTGTAAATATCTTCAGCGCTTCTTTTGCCACTTGACGATCCACAGCAGGAAGAAAATCTTCGAGCGCTTCCAGCACGGTCACTTCAGCGCCCAGGCGAGCCCACACACTGCCCAGTTCCAGGCCAATGACGCCGGCGCCAATTACGCCGAGACGCTTGGGTACTTCCTGGAACTCAAGCGCACCAGTGGAATCAACAATCGTCTCCTGATCAAGTGGCGTGGGTGGAATCTCTATTGGTATGGAACCTGCTGCGAGGATCACATGCTTGGCGTGCAACTCTTCCTGCTTACCGTCGTGGTCAGTAACCTGAACCGTGTCTTTGGCAATGAGCTTTCCGGTACCAGCGATGCCGTCGACTTTATTACCCGTAAAAAGTCCGCTAACACCCTGGGTGAGTTGTTTCACGACTTTTTCTTTTCGCGCAATCATAGCCGGTACATCAATAGTGGTTTTACCAGTTGATATACCGTGAGCCTCAAAGCCTTTTTGCGCTTCAATGAATTTATGTGAAGTATCCAGTAAGGCTTTCGAAGGGATACAGCCAACGTTCAGACAGGTGCCGCCATAGACTGTCTTGTTATCTTTATCAAGCCATTTTTCAATACAGGCAGTCTTGAATCCCAGCTGCGCGCAGCGAATCGCCGCAACATAACCTCCCGGACCTGAACCGATAACTACTACATCGTATTGTTTAGCCATAATTTCCCTCGATTGCTATTGCTTCATATTTCCAGCAGCAGACGTGTTGGATCTTCCAGTAATTCCTTTACTGTAACCAGGAACTGTACCGCTTCCTTGCCATCTATCATGCGGTGATCATATGACAAAGCCAGATACATCATGGGCAGCACAACCACTTCGCCGTCTACTGCCATAGGGCGTTCCTGAATTTTGTGCATACCAAGGATTGCCGTTTGAGGTGGGTTGAGGATCGGAGTCGACAGTAATGACCCAAAGACACCTCCATTTGAGATCGTAAAGGTGCCACCTGTCATCTCTTCTATCGCTAATTTACCATCGCGCGCCTTTTCACCGTATGTACGGATTTCTTGCTCGATTTGCGCCAGACCCATATTGTCTGCATTGCGCAATACGGGCACCACTAGTCCTCGCGGTGAAGATACGGCAACGCCTATATCCTGGTAACCGTGATAGACCACGTCATTACCATCTATTGACGCATTCACTGCAGGATAGCGCTTTAGCGCCTCAATACATGCGCGCACGAAAAATGACATGAAACCCAGTCGCACACCATCGTGGGCTTTTTCAAATTCCTCTTTGTACTTGCTGCGAATATCCATTACCGGCTTCATATTGACTTCATTGAAGGTCGTCAACATGGCCGTGGTTTGTGTTGCTTGCAGAAGCCGTTCAGCCACCTTGGCACGTAAGCGAGTCATGGGCACACGCTCTTCGCGACGCCCTTCAGCGGAGGTCGACGAAACTGCTGGAGAGTCGGTTGATTGCTTTGAAGAAGTACTGGCGGCCGATCCGCCCTTCTCCAAATGATTAACCACATCTTCCTTGGTAACACGGCCATCCTTGCCGGTACCCTCTATGCTCGCCAGAGTAAGGTTGTTCTCATCGATCAATTTCTTCGCTGCGGGGCTAACCGGAGCAGAATCAGCATCGTCACTGGAAGTCGCTTTTTCGGATACCGGTTCGGGCTCCGACTCACCTGGCTTTTCAGATTTGGCAGGCGCCGACTTGGCCTGGGCCTCTCCAGCTTCCACGCTGCCTATAGCTTCATTGCTGACGATGGTGTCGCCGACATTCTTGATGATTTCTTTCAGTACGCCATCTGTGGGCGACACCACTTCGATAACCACCTTGTCGGTTTCAATATCGACTAGCAGTTCGTCGCGGCTGACACTGTCACCTTCGCTTTTATACCAGGTGGCGATCGTTCCGTCGGGAACAGATTCCGGTAAAGTCGGTGCTTTGATTTCGATTGTCATAATCTATCCTTGTCTCCTCGTTCACACTGTGTGTGAATTGAGTGACTAGCTAAGTGCCTCGTCTATAAATTGTTCCTGCTGACTAAAGTGTAATGCCGGATAACCTGCCGCAGCGGCGGCTGATGCCTCGCGGCCAACATATTCCAGCCAGATGTTGGGGAAGTGTTCGGCGATTACGCGGCGAAAGTGGTGCTGACTCGAGTACCAGGCGCCCTGATTCATGGGTTCTTCCTGACACCACACAATGGATTGTACATTCTTGTATTGCAGCAAAACCTGTTCGAACACATCGTGAGCGAACGGATAAAGTTGCTCCAGTCGAATAATTGCAATGTCTTCAATATTTCTGGCGCGGCGCTCACTGCGGAGGTCGTAGTAAACCTTGCCGCTGCAAAGCACCAGTTTGCGAATAGATTCGGGATCAAATCCGTCCGTTTCATCGATAACTGCCTGAAATGAACCTTCAGCAAGATCTTCCAGACTCGACACGCTCTCTTTATGGCGTAACAGGCTCTTCGGAGACATAACTACCAGAGGCTTGCGCAGCGGGCACAGCACCTGTTTGCGCAGCATGTGAAAAACCTGGGCAGACGTAGTCGGTAGACAAACCTGAATATTATGTTCAGCACATAATTGCAGGAAGCGCTCGAGTCGCGCCGAGGAATGTTCTGGCCCCTGTCCTTCATAACCATGTGGGAGCAGTAAGGTAAGACCACAGAGTCGTTGCCATTTGTTCTCACCACTGGTTATGAACTGGTCGATCACGACCTGTGCCGAATTGGCAAAGTCTCCGAATTGCGCTTCCCAGATTACCAAAGCGTTAGGGGTCGTAGTCGAGTACCCATATTCGAAAGCCAGTACTGCTTCTTCCGAGAGCAGGGAGTCATAAATAGTGAAAGATCTTGGATCCTTGCCTATGCGCTGTAAAGGCACATAAGTTTCACCAGATTTCTGATCGAATAGCACCGCATGGCGATGGGAAAAGGTGCCACGTCCCACATCTTGTCCGGTAATACGAATCTTGTTTCCACTGGTAAGGATGCTGGCATATGCCAGGGTTTCCGCGAAGCCCCAGTCCACCGGGATCTCACCGGCCGCCATACTGGCGCGGTCGTTAATTATCTTCTTCACCTGACGTTGCAACTCGAGGTTGGCTGGCATGTCCACCACCCGTTTCGCTAGCGCTTTGAGCGTATTCAATGGAATTGACGTATTGAAGTATGGGCTCCAGTCGTGTCCGATGTATGGGCTCCAGTCGACAAACAACTCGACTGAAGGCTCTTTTACCAGACTTTTAACCACATGCTCCCCGGTGTCGAGCGCGGCACGGTAGTTGGCGTTAATCGCGTCTGCCTCGTCCATGCTGACCACTTCAGCGGCGGCCAGTTTCTCTGCGTAGAGCACGCGAGTGGATTTATGCTGCTTGATGGCAGCGTACATGACAGGCTGGGTAGCCGACGGCTCATCAGTTTCGTTATGACCACGGCGGCGATAGCAAACCAGGTCAATTACCACATCTTTTTTGAATTCCCTGCGAAAATCCAGTGCCAACTGAGTAACGAACAGCACGGCTTCGGGATCGTCAGCGTTAACATGGAAAATTGGTGCCTGCACCATTTTGGCAACGTCAGTGCAGTACTCAGTTGAACGCGCGTCGTCTTGTCGGCTGGTGGTAAACCCGACCTGGTTGTTAATGATGATGTGCACCGTGCCGCCGGTAGAGAATGCCCGAGTCTGGGACATCTGGAAGGTTTCCATCACGACACCCTGACCCGCGAAAGCAGCGTCGCCATGAATGATGATGGGAACTACCTGATTACCTTCAGTATCATTGCGACGGGACTGCCGTGCTCGCACAGAACCTTCAACTACAGGAGCGACAATTTCCAGGTGCGACGGGTTAAATGCCATCGCCATGTGAACTTCGCCGCCCGCTGTCATAATGTTGGAGGAAAAGCCCTGATGGTACTTCACATCGCCTGAACTCTTGTAAGTTGCCTTACCTTCGAATTCATCAAACAGTTCTGCCGGGTTCTTGCCCAGAATGTTAACCAGCACATTGAGACGGCCTCGATGCGCCATCCCTAACACAATTTCTTTGGCGCCATAGCGCCCTGCTCGTTGCACGAGTTCGTCGAGAGCTGGAATAAGGCTTTCGCCACCTTCCAGTCCAAATCGTTTGGTGCCTGGATACTTGCTATCGAGATGCTTCTCCAGACCTTCGGCAGCAGAGAGTCGCTCCAATAGATGGCGCTTTACATCAGATTCAAATTCAGGAAAGCCATCGTTGCTTTCGATGCGTTGTTGTATCCACTGTTTCTCTTCGAGATTCACAATATGCATGAATTCGTAGCCAACAGTGTTGCAATAAATACGCTCCAGCGTATCAACTATTTCCCTCAACGGCGCTTTGTCTTTACTTATAAACAGAGAGCCAGTTTGAAAGATTGTCGAGTAATCAATAGGAGAAAGATCATGAAATTCCAGCTCAAGATCTGGCACACGCTCACGATGCATGATTCCCAATGGGTCCAGGCTGGCTTTCTGGTGCCCCCTGACCCGATATGAACTGATCAGCAATAAAACCTGAACCTGTTTGTGCTCATGCTCTGAGTTAACGACAGCGTCGTTACTGAGCACTGGGGCATAGCGACTGATTTTGCCAAGCTGCTTGAAATCTTTCTGGATCTTCGAATGAGACACATCGGCGTGCTGTCCGCCATTAACCGTTGGCAAAGTTTCGAAAAAATCACGCCACTGCTGCGGAATGGAATCAGGGTCTGCAAGATAACTCTCATACAGCTCTTCCACGTAGGCAGCATTCGAACCGGACAGATGCCCGCTTGCCCATAGTGCTTCCATCAAACTGTCTTGCATAAATCCGAACCTTGGAAATGGACTGAAGAATTAATCTGCGTGAACGTCACGCGCCCTCTCTCAGTCAGGTCCCCTGTTGTATCAACATGGACCGAATGTGACCTATGGCGCGGGTTGGATTTAATCCCTTGGGACACACGGCGACACAATTCATAATGCCGCGACATCTGAATACGCTAAACGGATCATCCAACGCTGCCAACCGCTCATCAGTTGCCGTATCACGGGTGTCAGCAAGAAACCGATAAGCCTGCAGCAGACCGGCCGGGCCGATGAACTTGTCAGGGTTCCACCAGAAGGAAGGACAATTTGTACTGCAACAGGCGCAAAGGATGCATTCGTACAAGCCGTCCAGCTTGGCACGATCCTCGGGAGATTGCAGTCGCTCGATAGCCGGTGGTGGCTCGTTGTTAATCAGGAACGGTTTAACTTTCTCAAACTGTTTATAAAAAATGGACATGTCCACCACCAGATCACGAATCACCGGTAAGCCTGGCAAAGGTCGTATCACCAACTTTTTGCCTGGTTTCACCAGTTGCGACAGTGGCGTAATACAGGCGAGCCCATTCTGACCATTCATATTCATGCCATCGGAGCCGCAAACACCTTCGCGGCAGGATCTGCGATAGGCGACAGTGGGATCCTTTTCCTTAACCAGCGCCAATACATCAAGCACCATCAAATCCTTGCCTTGTGGGATATCGACTTCGATATCCTGCATAACGGGCTTGCTGTCTGTCTCTGGGTTGTAACGATAAATACTGACTAGCACGGATTCACCTGCAAAATTTATGCGAAATATTAATAAGTTCGAACCTGAGGCTCGAAGGTGTCTACAGTCTTTGGTTTGAAATTCACTGCGCGTTTGCCAACTTTTTTGTCGACAGGGAAATAGAGCGAATGGCACAGCCAGTTTTCGTCATCTCTCTCACGGAAATCATCTCGCGCATGCGCGCCACGACTCTCGTTGCGACATTCTGCTGCAATGGCCGTCGCCTCAGCCACTTCAAATAAGTTTTCCAACTCAAGCGCTTCGATGCGCGCGGTATTGAATGTATTGCTCTTGTCAGGGAGGTGCAGATTGGCAATGCGACTGCGCAAATCATGCAATTTCTTGATGCCCTCCCGCATAAATTCGCCTTTGCGGAATACCCCGAAATGATTCTGCATAACCTGCTGCAACTCCGCTCGCAGTGCCGGAACAGACTCACCCGAGGTAGAATCATTCAGCCTTTGCAAGCGAGACATAGCCTGATCGACATCAGTTTCAGCAGGATCACGCAGTTCCACTCCCTGACGCAGCATTTCCTCGATATGTTTACCGGCGGCGCGACCGAACACGACCAGATCCAGCAGACTATTGCCCCCCAGGCGATTGGCACCATGCACAGAGACGCAGGCGGCTTCGCCTACTGCAAATAAACCGGGGATCACCTGGTCTTCACCAGCATCATCCTGGGTAAGCGCCTGCCCATTCACATTGGTAGGAATGCCCCCCATCATGTAATGACAAGTGGGTACAACAGGAATGGGTTCTTTAACAGGATCTACGTGCGCAAATGTGCGCGACAGTTCCAGGATGCCTGGCAACTTGGAGTTCAGCACTTCTTCGCCCAGGTGATCCAGTTTAAGCATTACATGGTCGCCATTTTCACCGCAGCCGCGACCTTCGAGAATCTCAAGCACCATCGAGCGCGCAACCACATCTCGTCCAGCAAGATCCTTGGCATTAGGCGCATAACGTTCCATGAAGCGCTCGCCATCCTTGTTAATCAGGTAGCCACCTTCTCCGCGGCAACCTTCGGTGACGAGCGTGCCCGCGCCGTAAATGCCGGTGGGGTGGAACTGCCACATCTCCATGTCCTGCATAGGGTATCCGGCCCGCAGCGCCATGCCGACGCCATCACCGGTATTAATTAATGCATTGGTGGTAGACGCATAGATACGGCCTGCCCCGCCAGTGGCGAATACAGTGGCTTTGGACTTAATAAATGCTGTTTCGCCGTTTTCCATGCAGATAGCGATAACACCTACGATTGCGCCATCCTGATTCTTCACCAGATCTGTGGCGTACCACTCATTGAAGAACACCGTATTGTTTTTCAGGTTGCCCTGATAAAGCGCATGGAGCAGCGCATGGCCGGTGCGATCTGCCGCAGCACAGGTACGGGCAGCCTGGCCGCCTTTACCGAAGTCCTTGGATTGACCTCCAAACGGACGCTGATAAATACGGCCGCTTTCGGTACGGGAAAATGGCAAACCCATATGCTCAAGTTCAAATACTGTTTGCGGGCCCTCGCTGCACATGTATTCGATGGCATCCTGATCACCAATGTAATCAGAGCCTTTTACCGTGTCATACATATGCCATTGCCAGTTATCGTCAGGATCATCACTGGCTATGGCACAGGTAATGCCACCCTGGGCGGATACCGTATGTGAACGGGTTGGGAAGACCTTGGATATGACTGCAGTCTTGTAACCGGATTGCGCCAGCTGCAGGGACGCACGCATCCCGGCGCCGCCACCCCCAACAATGACCGCATCGAATGAAATACTACGCATTTTCATGGCTTAACTGCTCCAGAATATTTCAATGCCCCACAGCAGGTAAATCAACGTGAGCAAGGCGCAACCGAACTGAAAGAACAACCTGATAATGGTGCCGTATTTACCGGCATGGCGGGTCGTTAAGTAGTCCGTAGAGATAGTCCACATGCCAATCCAGGCATGAGCACAGAGAGAAAACAGGGTTATCAGGCTGAATATACGCATCGCCGTGTGGCCAAACAGGGCACGCCAGGCTGCGTAGTCCAGCTCGGGCTGGAACACAAGGCTGCCCATGATGCACAGCGTATAGGCAGCGAGGATAATGGCGCTAAAGCGCTGAATCACCCAGTCGTAGAGGCCTGAACGGCCCAGATTGGTGACACTCGTTACCATATCCACACCCCCAGGGCCGCAGCCAGTGCTAGGAAAACAACAATTGTGGCGATGGCACCAAACCGACCGCCTTCCAGTGTTTCACCTATGCCCATATCCATGATGAGGTGCTTGCACCCGGCAACGAAGTGATACGCCAGCCCTGCGAGGATCAGCCAGATGACAAACTTTGCCAGCGGGCCAGTCAGCATTTCAGTGACTTCCTGAAACCCGGCCTCAGAGGACAGTGATAAATCCAGCAAATACAGCAATACCGCGACGGCGAAGAATAGAAAAGCGCCTGATATGCGATGCAGAATTGAAGTAATTGCAGGAAGGGGAAATTTGATTGTAGTCAGGTTTAGATTGGTCGGTCTGTTGTCTTTCACGGGTATCTGTATCCTGTACCGCCTACAATGCAGAACTCGATGTTTTGAGCCTGCAAAGAATACGCAAACTGGTTAATTATCTCGCTATTTGAGGGAAATAGACAAGGCAAAGTATATGTGTAAGTTACTGTCAACACAATGAATTCCACGGATTAGAGCGGGATATTGACAATAGACTGTCAATACAGGGTTCATTGATCAAAAAACGTACAAATTAAGCCACTAAATGCGTTCTGTAACCTTGTCCCGGCAGTGAACCGTATTTCATTGACGAACAAAAGCAGGCAAGCTGGCTGCAATGCACCGGTGTCTTATGAAGATTTGACAAAAGCGCAGCAGACTCCCTAGTATTGCCGCCTCTGCGCAGGCTCTGTGCGGAACAATAAAAATATTGCAGCGCGCCCATTACCGGCTGTATCCCTTTGTAAGTACCAACTCAGATTAAAATCTTGCAGGAGTCTGGCATGAGTGAAAAGAAGGCCCAGTTGTCTGTCGATGGGTTAGATGGCCCTATTGAATTACCCGTCTATGAAGGCAGTACCGGCCCGGATGTTGTTGACGTACGCGGTTTGGTCAGCAAAGGCATCTTCACTTACGACCCGGGATTTGTTTCTACAGCATCCTGCGAATCGGAAATTACTTATATCGATGGCGGCAAGGGCATATTGCTGCATCGTGGCTATCCAATAGAGCAACTGGCAGAAAAATCCAGCTTTCTGGAAACTTCCTATCTACTTCTTCACGGCGAATTACCCGACTCAGATCAAAAAGCCTCATTTGAAAATAGTATCAAGTATCACACTATGGTCGACGAAGGCATTCATGAGTTCTTTAAAGGCTTTCCTCGTCACGCTCATCCTATGGCAATGCTGGTGAGTGCAGTCGGTGCTCTCTCGGCGTTTTATCACGACTCCCTGAATATTGATAACGAAGAACATCGCCTAATTGCATCACATCGGATTATCGCCAAGATGCCTACATTGGCAGCGATGTGCTACAAGCACGGCGTTGGTCAGCCCTTCATGTACCCGCAAAACAACATGGGGTTTGCCGAAAACTTTTTGCATATGATGTTCGGTACACCCTGTGAATCAGGGAAGATTAGCCCTACTCTTGCCAAAGCCATGGACGTCATCTTCCTGCTCCATGCTGACCATGAACAGAATGCCTCAACCTCTACAGTGCGCCTGGCTGGTTCCACCGGTGCCAATCCGTATGCGTGTATCGCTTCCGGTATCGCTGCACTTTGGGGCCCGGCTCATGGTGGTGCAAATGAAGCTGTGTTACGCATGCTGAATGAAATCGGCGATGAATCCCACATTGAGGAGTTCATCGTGAAAGCGAAGGACAAGAAAGACCCATTCCGGCTGATGGGTTTTGGTCATCGGGTTTACAAGAACTTCGATCCGCGCGCCAAGGTCATGCGTAAAATATGTGACGAGGTGCTGGATGAGCTGGGATCAGAAGACGATCCACTGTTTAGAATTGCGCGCAAACTGGAAAAAATTGCACTGGAAGACGAGTACTTTATTGAGCGCAAACTTTATCCCAATGTGGATTTCTATTCCGGTATTATTCTCAAGGCCATCGGCATCCCTACCAGCCTGTTCACTGTGATATTTGCTACTGGGCGTACCCCAGGCTGGATCGCGCACTGGCACGAAATGCTGAGTAATGATTATCGTATCGGCCGTCCACGTCAGCTGTATAAAGGCTACGCGAAGCGCGATTACCCCGGCTAGGATTGGCCGGACTCCAGGTAGAAGTTGCGCCAGGATGCTACAGAAATTACGAGGATATTGGTGGAGCCTACCGGGATCGAACCGGTGACCTCAACACTGCCAGTGTTGCGCTCTCCCAGCTGAGCTAAGGCCCCATAAGACGGGATATTCGAGGAAGGCGCATTCTAAGCACCTGTCCACCCCCTGTCAATTGAGCAGGTGCTGGTATTCCTTCTCAAATGTTTTGGCTTGTTTCTTTGAAACGCCCCCCAGGATTTCCAGGGCATTACGCAAGCGAGCACGCGTGATATCCAGCCCAAGAACAGCGATTGAATCAATCACCGAGGTCGAAACAGCTTTACCGCTAACGGCCACGAACAATGGAAAAAGGAAATCCCTGATCTTGTGTTCCAGCGCCGCTGCAAGTGTTTGCAACTCTGCTTCAATAACATCCCGATGCCATTCCCCAAGATTTTCGAGCGACCACAAACTAAACTGCAAAATTTGTTTAACCTGGTCGGGGTCCAGTTTCTTGTGAGCGAAGCTTTCTGCTTCGAGCTCAACCAGACCACTCAGAAAAAACGCTGACAAAGGCGCTACATCACTGAATCTCTCCACGCGCTGTCTGATCAGGGGCACAATACGTTCAATACCTTTCTCTTTAATCGCCCAGTTACTAAAAGCAGCGGCAAACTCCGCATCACTCAAATCTTCACGCAGGTATTTACCATTTAGCCAATCGAGCTTTTCAGTATCAAAGATCGGCCCGCCAAGCGAAATCCGCGACATGTCAAAATTCTGAACCATTTCCTGCAAAGAGAATTTCTCTTCACCGGATGGCAATGACCAGCCCATCTGCCCGAGGTAGTTCACAACGGCAGCAGGCAAATAGCCCATATCGCGATAATAATTAATGCTGGTGGGGTTTTTGCGCTTGCTCAGCTTGCTCTTGTCAGGGTTACGCAACAACGGCATATGGAAAAAATGCGGCACATCCCAGCCGAAGGATTGATACAGAAGCACATGTTTGGGCGTGGAATTAATCCATTCTTCGCCACGAATAACGTCGGTGATTTTCATCAGATGATCATCAACGACATTCGCAAAATGGTAAGTTGGCATACCATCAGACTTGATGAGCACCTGCATGTCGACCTGCGCCCAGTTGATGGTTACCGGGCCGCGCAGTTCGTCGGTGAAGCTGCTTTCACCTTCGCGAGGCACCTTGAGTCGAATTACATGCTCATCACCCACGAGCAGACGCGCTGCGACCTCTTCTTCAGTCAACTGCAAACAATGTCCGTCATAACCGACCTGAACCTTGTCTTGCATCTGCTGCTGACGCAGGGCATCGAGTCGTTCGCCACTACAGAAACAGTGAAATGCAGTCTTGTTCTGAATTAACTGATTGATATGTTCTGCGTAAATTTCACTCCGCTCACTTTGGCGATACGGACCAAAGGCGCCGCCACAATCCGGCCCTTCATCCCAGGTCAAACCCAGCCAATGCAGTGCTGCAAGGATATCCTGCTCGGAGCGGGCGGTACTGCGTTGCTGGTCAGTATCCTCGATGCGCAGAATAAATTTTCCGGCTTTCTGATGGGCAAAGCAGCGGTTAAATAGCGCAATATAAGCTGTCCCCACATGAGGGTCACCAGTGGGTGAAGGGGCAATACGGGTACGAATTTCGCTCATCAGAGATATAATCGGCAATCTTGAACTGGGCGCTGATTATACTTGAATCGCGTTTAATTCCCATGGCCTGACAACAGGAGTCGCAATCAGGGTATCAAAAGATTTCATATGAAAAAGGTAAATCACAAATTTTGCGTAGCCCCGATGATGGACTGGACAGACCGTCATGACCGCGTATTTCTGCGCCAGTTCAGCAAGCATGCCCTGCTCTACACTGAAATGGTCACCAGTGCCGCACTGGAACATGGCGATGCTCACTACCTGCTGGAACATGATCCGCAAGAGCATCCCGTGGCATTACAACTGGGCGGTAGCGACCCAGCCCAACTCGCCCATGCCGCGAGACTCGGTGCTGATGCAGGCTTTCGCGAGATCAATCTTAATGTAGGTTGTCCCAGCGATCGCGTGCAATCGGGCCGCTTCGGTGCCTGCCTCATGGCAGACCCTGATCTTGTTGCACGCAGTGTTGAAGCCATGCAAGCACAGGTGAGCATTCCAGTCACAGTAAAATGTCGCATTGGGATTGATAACCAGGATGATGAAGATTTTCTGATGGACTTTGTCGAACGGGTTGCCAACGCAGGATGTGCAACTTTTATCATTCACGCCCGAAAAGCGATCCTGCAGGGTCTTAGCCCAAAAGAAAATCGGGAGGTTCCCCCACTGAATTACGCCAGGGTATTCTCCGTAAAACAGCGATTTCCAGAACTGGACATCATCATTAACGGCGGTATTCAGTCGATCGAGCAATGCCAGGAACTGTTGCTGCATACTGATGGCGTTATGCTGGGACGGGAGGCCTACCAGAACCCTTATATGCTGCATCGTGTGGATAGCGAATTATTTGGCTCGACCACGTCTGGACACACTCGTCTGGACTATCTGGATGAATATTTACCTTACGTCGAAAGCGAACTGGCCAGAGGTACCCCGCTGCACCATATAACAAGACATATTTTAGGTCTGTTTAAAGGCGTTAAGGGCGGTAAACAATTCCGCCGCCATCTGAGTGAGAATGCACGTCATCCTGACGCCGGTCTGGAAGTGCTAAAAGATGCGATGGGTTATGTAATCTGTTAAATTTCAGTAATACATTCATACGCATTAACCGCCATGCTTGATTCAATTAAAAAATTCTTCGACACGCGTATTGCGCCTGATAAGGAAGATGGTTCAAAGATCTCGCGCCAGCATTTAGCCAGCGCTGCACTGATGATCGAAGTCATGAAAGCCGATCATGAATTAGATGAAAGAGAATCTGAAAAATTTCTTCAGGTACTGCAGGATAGTCTGGATATCGCCGATGAAGAGCTGAATGAACTGGTTGAGATGGCCCAGGATGAGGCACAGCGCGCCACTTCATTGTATGAATTCACACGATTGATAAACGACAACTACGACTACGATGCCAGAGTCGGTTTAATTGAAAACATGTGGCGAATTGCATTTTCAGATGAAAAGCTGGATAAGTACGAAGATCATTTGATTCGCAGAATCAGTGATCTGATCTATGTTTCGCACAGCGATTTCATCCGCACAAAATTGAAAGTGCAAAAAAAAACTGACTAATCCGGGTTAGAAATCTCCGAACGCGCCGAAATCACCAAAGTCATCTTCCACTTCACCATCTGTTACCAGGTATTCACGGCGCTGGATATAAGCTTCACGAATAAACAGATACTGATCTCCGACTACGAGCTCATCCAGTGCCAGTAAACCGGCTCGGGAATTGATTTCGTCTACCATGAACAGTGTCAGCCGTAGTGAATCGTCATCCTGATACTGGATTGGATTGAACAGTGTGTCCAGTACAAGCCCAAAAGAATCTCTGACATTGCTGGCGCCAAACACTGGCAGCATCACGTAGGGCCCGGGTCCGACTCCCCACCTACCCAGAGTCTGACCGAAGTCCTCTTCGTTTTTTTGCAGTCCCATAGATGTTGCAACATCAAACACACCAAGTACGCCTACGGTGCTGTTAATGAGAAACCTGCCAGAATCCGATAGCGCCGCGTCAAATTTGAACTGCAGTAAATCATTAACTGCGACGTTGATATCGTTAATGTTACTGAAGAAGTTTCCTATACCTTGCCGAACCACTCTGGGAACCAGCGTTGTATAGGTTTGCGCCGCCGGCCTGACTATAAGCCCATCAAAGAAGTTATTGAAATTGTAGATTCTCTGGTTGGTGGTTCGCCACGGGTCAGGGTTAACACCCTGGGCATACAACGGCGCAGGTAGCAACACAGCGCACAGCAGTACGAAGTAAACCAGATTTAGTTTGGTTGATATTGAGAATCTACAGCGAGCCACGTTGATTATTTCCTGGCCAATACGCGAGTTATGCGACGAGCATGGCGGTGATGGTACTCTATTTCCGCTTGCGCCAAAACTGTCAGTAAAATTTACTTAAGTTTCCCTAGCAGTTTTTCCACTCGTTTGGGTGAAATCGAGGAGCGGGTACCAAGATGCTGTGCAAACAGGGAAACTCTTAACTCTTCAAGCATCCAGCGCAACTCCTGCAACTGCGCAGTTTGATCTGCTTTACTGCTGTCCAGTAGATTTTCATATCGCTGCCAGTAATGCATTATGGTATCAGTGTCCGGTCTGTCTTTAGCCCCCATATGGGGGGCTTTCTCCAGCCGGCACTCAATAGCCTGAAGATATCTGGGGTATTGTTCCAGTTGATCGATCGGGGTCTTCATTAACAGGCGCATAGGAAACAGATTATCCAGCTGTAAGGAAATATCCTGCACGAGATATTGCAGGGAAGCAGGAATGCGCTTCAATTGCAGCCTGATGCGTAATCGTTGCTCCAGGCAGCGTTTTAACAAGATCAGCGTCCTCTCAGCCAATGGCACCACTCTCGACTTGCCAGCCTGTAAATTTTCCTCAAAACCCGCTTTCGTTCGTGGCTGCACATTTCCCGTTTCAAAAGCCGCCGCATAGCAGGCATTCAAGGCATCAGTCTCAAAAGCGTCAGGGGCAGCCGGGAGTAATAGCGGGTTTTCTTTGATAAAGCGGCGCAGTAACTTTTTGATGAGGTTAACCTGCTGTTCACTACGAAACATATAGAGCCTGGCCAGACCTGATTGCATGGCTGCTTGAACAGTATGTTCATCTACGAACAGCCGCACTGCCACACTGTCCTGTTCATCGACCAGCGCCGGAAAACGCACCAGTACCAGCTCTTCCCCAAGGGTTATTTCTTGTGGCAAATTATCCAGTTCCCAATCCTTCAAACCACTCACTTCAACAGCATGTCCATACTCTGGCGTTGATTGGACTATTGTTGCACCAAGCTTGTTCTGCAATTCAGCCAGGTCTTCTCCTAAAGCAAGTTCACGGCCGGCTTCATCACAAACTGAAATTGAAGTTTTAAGATAGGACGGCAATTCAATACCTGAAAACTCGTCACGCGATATCTGCAAGCGCCTCTCTTTTCGAATCTGGGCAACGATCGCATCCAGCAAGTCTCCATCAGCATTGGTCATCCCCGGCAGTATCTGATCGACAAAGCCACTGACCGGGATGAAATTTTTGCGCATACTTTTTGGCAACCCTTTGAGCAGTGCTATGCACTTTTCTCGCAAAATTCCCGGTATGGCCCAATCCACATCGGATTGGGTCAACTGCCCCAACACCGCGAGCGGAACCTTGATAGTTGCGCCATCTTCGCGCGCACCTGGTTCAAATTTGTAGTCAATTTTTAGTTTATTGTGCTTAAGCGCAGCGTGCTCAGGGAAATCCCGCTGCACTTCATCCCGGGTTTCCTGATTAACCAAAGCAGCTTCTGTCATTATCAGTTTATTGGCAGCGGCTTCTGGAAGTTGCTCCAGCCACGTTTCCAGCTGCTTTGTCGAGGTAATATGACCAGGTAGCGCCTGCTCATAGAATTGCCTCACTGCCCTGGTACTGACAATCACTTCGGGTCGACGCAGACGCTCCTCTTCCCGGGCCAGGTCTTGCAGAAACGCCTGGTTGTGACTGTAAAACTGCGCTGAAGTCTTGAGCTGGTTTTCCATTAAACCATCTGCCAGAAATATGCGATGCGCTTCGTCTGGATCCAATTCGCTATAGGCAACCAGGGATTTCTCGATAACCACAAGACCATAAAGCTGAACTTTTTCATAGGCCATTACGCATTGGTGACGGGCACTCCAGTGCGGGTCAAAATACTCCCGTTTCACCAGATGTAGCGCAACCTCTTCCACCCACTCCGGCTGAATTTTCGCGGCCAGAGCAGCAAAAGTATTTTCGGTTTCGATCAAGTCCCCCGTCACAATCCACTTAGCCTTCTTCCGACTGAGCACAGAGGTTGGGAACAGACTAAACCTGCGATGACGATTACCCAGGTAATACCGACCTTCCTGATGGCAAGCAATCTGATTCAGAGACCCGACAAGCAAGGCTTTATGTACTGCACCATAGCTGGCTGCCGACTGGTTAAGTTGCAAACCGAGCTGTTTGCAGCTCACGCGTAATTGTGTGTGGAGTTCGCGCCATTCACGCATACGCATGTAGGATAAAAAGTGTGTCTTACAGTACTTGCGTAGCTGTGATTGCGTGTACGTTTGCCGCGCCTGCTCGAACTGATTCCATAACTCGACGAAGCTGAGAAAATCAGAATCAGGATGGTCGAACTGCTCTTGCATCTGCCGCGCCTGGTCGCGATTATCATTGCCAGATTCTCTTGGATCCTGAATGCTCAACGCACTGACAATGATCAACATCTCAGTCAGGCAGTTTCTGCGGCTGGCTGCAATCAACATAGCTGCAAGACGAGGATCAGTTGGCATCTGCGCCATTTGCTTGCCAACACTCGTAAGTCGATTGCCAGAATCGATGGCATTCAGTTCCAGCAACAATTTGAAGCCCTCGTTAATGGCTCGCGGTTCGGGTGGGTCAATAAAAGGGAACTCACTCACTTCACCGAGTCGGAGATATAGCATCTTCAGAATAACTGCTGCGAGATTGGTACGTTTAATCTCCGGATCAGTGAACGCAGGCCGTGCAGCAAAGTCTTGCTCGGTATAAAGCCTCAGACATACTCCGTCTGCCAGACGCCCGCAGCGCCCCATGCGCTGATTGGCACTGGCCTGTGAAATCGCTTCAATCGGCAAACGCTGCACTTTGTGCTGAATGCTGTAGCGACTTATGCGGGCGAAGCCCGGATCTACGACGAAATTAATACCGGGCACGGTGATTGAAGTCTCTGCAACGTTGGTTGCCAATACGACTCGCTGTTTTGAATGAGGCTGGAACACCTTCATCTGTTCTGCCTGACGCAGTCTGGCGTAAAGCGGCAATATTTCCAGGCCGCCCAGCCGCGCTTTGCGCAAGTATTGAGCGGTTTCCCTGATTTCGCGCTCACTACTGAGGAAAACCAGGATATCGCCTTTTCCTGCACTGCCAGTCTTTTGCATATCGAGAATTTCGGCGATTGCATTGCGAATCGCTTCAAGTTGCTGATCGTTGTTATTGGCGGATGCTTGCCCGGGATCCAGCGGTCGGTAGTGCGTTGTAACCGGGTACGTACGCCCGGATACTTGCACGATGGGAGCATCGTGAAAATGACGCGAGAATTTATCAAGGTCGATCGTTGCCGAGGTAATGATCAGCTTCAGTTCTGGCCGTCTGGCAAGAAGCCGTTTGAGCAAACCCAGCAGGAAGTCGATATTCAGTGACCGCTCGTGGGCTTCATCTATTATCAGGACTTCATATTTATTGAGAAACGGATCACCCTGTAATTCTGCCAACAGAATGCCGTCTGTCATTAATTTCAGATAGTTGGCCGAATCGGAGCGGTCGTCAAAACGTACCTGGAAACCAACTCCCTTACCTGGTTCGGTTTGCAACTCCTCTGCAATGCGATTAGCTACTGAAACGGCAGCAAGTCGGCGCGGCTGGGTGTGGCCAATTTGCCCAAGGCGGCCAAAGCCGGCCTGCAGGCAGATTTTGGGTAACTGTGTTGTTTTACCTGAGCCAGTATCTCCCGCCACAACCAGCACTTGATGTGCGGCCAAAAGCCTGGAGATTTCAGCGACATGGCCAGTAATGGGCAGGATGTCTGGAAAATTAACGCGCTCGGGGATGGATTTAGCACGTTGCGCGACAATGGCCCGGGATTTCTCGATGGCTTCTGAGATAACCGATAGATCGCGGTGTACGGGTTTACCGGCGCGCTCCCTTTTGTGCAATGCGCGAAGCCGTTTCTGCAGGGCAAAACGGTCTGCTAGCTGACACTGCAACAGCTCCTCTTCAAGACTGGCCATCGAATGCGAGCAACCGATTGTTAACCAGTTGCCTCCCTGAGTTCGCGACGGAGAATTTTACCGACATTGGATTTCGGTAATTCTGTCATGAATATAACTTCCCTGGGCACCTTGTAGGCGGTCAAGCCTGATCGACAGTGCTCGATAACGTCAGCTTCAGTGAGTTTCGGGTCACGCTTGACGACATATAACTGTATGGCCTCCCCTAACCTTTCGTCGGGCTTGCCAATGGCCGCGCATTCCAGCACACCTGGATGACCAACAACCCAGTCCTCAACTTCGTTGGGGAATACATTGAAACCGGAGACAAGGATCATATCTTTCTTGCGGTCTACAATACTGATGTAACCCTCATCATCAATACAGGCGTAGTCGCCGGTTTTAAACCAGCCATCAGGGGTGATTGCCTCTTCAGTTGCAGCTTTCTGTTTCCAGTAACCGAGCATAACCTGTGGACCGCGAATCCATAGTTCGCCCTTTTCGCCAAGCGCCAGCTCATTGCCTTCCTCATCCACGACCCGGGCTTCCGTTTCAGGAACCAGCTCTCCCACCGTGCCAAGCTTGACGCGCCCCGGTTGATTTACCGATACGACAGGTGAACACTCTGTCAAACCATAGCCTTCAAAGATTTCGCAGCCAGTACGCTCTTGCCATTCGGTAGCAATTGCCGGTGTCAAAGCCATGCCGCCAGCGCCACAGAACTTGAGTTGCGCCCAATCAACGGTATCCATTTTCGGGTGTCGCAACATCGCCAGGAACAACGTGTTGATTCCCACAAAACCACTGATGTTGTATTGGCTAAGGTCTTTAAACATCGCATCGAGATCACGCGGATTGGTAATGAGCAAATTGTGATTACCGGCATAAGGCATGGCCAGGCAATGCAACAGGAAGGCATAGCTGTGATACAGCGGCAGTGGTGCTGCGATAGTCTCGACTCTGTCGTCAATAATGGCCATACAGCGCGAACGCAACTGCATCATATTGGCGATCAAATTCTTGTGGGTCAGCATGGCACCCTTTGATACGCCAGTAGTGCCACCGGTATAAAGCAGCAACGCGATGTCATCACCAGCGCGCGGTGGGATCACCGGCTTCGCTTCTCCTGAGCTGGCAAGTGCCCGGGTAAAATCTATCGTCTGAGGCAGATCATACTTCGGTACCATACCTTTGACATATTTGATGACCGTATTGACGAGCAGCCGCTTAACAGGTGCTTGTAAATCTCCCAGACGCGTGACGATAACCGTTTCAATTTGAGTCTTCGGCAATACAGCTTGCAACTTGTCACAGAAGTTTTCCAGAATGATGATTGCCTTGACCTCGGCATCAATGAACTGATGTTGCATTTCATGCGCTGTGTACAAGGGATTCGTATTGACTACGACAAGCCCCGCTTTCAAAGCGCCAAAAAAGGCGACAGGAAATTGCAGCACATTAGGCAATTGCAATGCGATGTGATCGCCCGGCTGCAAGCACGTATGTTGTTGCAGGTATGCAGCAAAGCATGAGCTCAAGCGATCAATTTCGGCATATGTCAGGGTCTTGCCCAGACAGGTATATGCTGGCAGATCGCTGTGCGTAGCAGCGATGTACTCCCAAACTTCAGTAAGCGATTGATATTGCTGTGGACTCAGACTATCGGTCAGTTTTTCTGTTTTCATTATTATCTTGTCAGCTCTGCCATGGCTTCTTCCAAGCCTTTCACTGTTAGTGGGTACATTCTGTCATCGACCAATTCGCGCACAATTTCAATAGAATAGCTGTGCTCCCAATATTCCCTGGGTGTCGGATTAATCCATACCAGATGCTCAAAAACCTCTTCCAGTCTCTTCATCCACACTGCACCAGCTTCTTCATTATAATGCTCAATACTGCCGCCGATGTGAGTAATTTCGTAAGGTGCCATTGTGGCATCGCCCACGAAAAGCACCTTATAGTCTTTGCTATATTTATGCAGGATATCGAATGTTGAAGTCGTTTCGGCATGTCTGCGAACGCTCTTGGTCCAAACAGACTCGTACAGGAAGTTATGAAAGTAGAAATATTTCAAATGCTTGAATTCAGAGCGCGCGGCCGAGAACAGTTCTTCACAGAGCCGCACATGGGGATCCATTGAACCACCTACATCGAAGAACAACAGGACTTTTACAGCATTGTGCCGCTCAGGCACCATCTTGATATCCAGCAGCCCGGCTCTCCGCGCTGTAGATGATATAGTGTCATCGATGTCCAGTTCTTCGGCAGCACCGGTGCGGGCAAACTTGCGCAAGCGTCGCAAGGCCATCTTGATATTTCTCGTGCCAATTTCCACGGAATCATCAAGGTCACGGTAATTGCGCTTGTCCCAGACTTTAACTGCCCTTTGATTACGCCCTTCGTCCTGGCCGATGCGAATACCTTCCGGGTTATAACCATATGCGCCGAAGGGTGAAGTGCCTCCAGTACCGATCCATTTGTTGCCACCCTGATGCCGCTTCTTCTGCTCCTCCATGCGCTTGCGAAATTCTTCCATTAACTTGTCCAGCCCCCCCAACGCTTCTATTCGGGCACGCTCTTCTTCGCTAAGCATGGATTCCATTTGCTTGCGCAACCAGTCTTCAGGAATTTCATAGAGGGACAGATCATCGATGAAATCAAGATCTTCAAAATATTTGGCGAAAGCGACATCGAATTTGTCGTAGTACTTCTCGTCTTTCACCAGACACATACGCGAAAGGTAGTAAAAGTCATCCACATTGCCAAAGATGACATTTTGCTTGAGACACTCAAGCAGCGTAAATAATTCGGTAAAGGATACCGGCAGACGCTCTTCCTTAAGCGTCATGAAAAAATTGATCAGCATTAACGATTTGCTCTATGCATGAACGCAAGTTTCTCCAGCAAATGAACGTCCTGTTCATTTTTTAATAATGCGCCGTAAAGTGGCGGGATCGCATTCTTGGAGTCATGGTTCTTGAGAATGTCAGCGGGTATATCGTCGGCCATTAGCAGCTTGACCCAGTCGATAAGCTCTGAAGTAGACGGTTTCTTTTTTAGTCCAGGTATCTTGCGCACATCAAAGAACACATCCATTGCCTGGCTCACCAGGTCTTTCTTGATATCGGGATAATGGACATCGACGATCTTTTCCATTGTCAGTGTGTCGGGAAATTCAATAAAGTGGAAAAAACAGCGACGCAAGAACGCGTCAGGCAGCTCTTTTTCATTGTTGCTGGTGATGATTATTATGGGGCGATTGGCCGCTTTGATGACCTCCTTCGTTTCATAGACAAAGAATTCCATTTTGTCTAATTCCAGCAGCAGGTCATTGGGAAACTCAATATCCGCCTTGTCGATCTCGTCGATTAACAATACAGCTCTTGGCTCAGACTCGAAAGCCTGCCAGATCTTGCCCTTGATAATATAGTTGGCGATATCATGAACCTTGTTGTCACCTAGCTGCGAGTCCCGTAATCGCGATACGGCATCATATTCATACAGCCCCTGTTGGGCCTTGGTGGTGGATTTCACATGCCATTGAATCAGAGGCAAGCCGAGGGACTTGGCAATTTGCTCAGCCAGCATGGTCTTGCCAGTACCGGGCTCGCCCTTTATCAGGAGGGGTTTCTGTAAACTGATTGCGGCATTAACTGCCATTTGTAGTTCATCAGTCGCGACATATTCTTCGGTACCAGTAAAATTCTTCAAAATACTACTTCCACTTCAGTTGGTTGCTGGTGTTACAGGATTGCTATTGTAATGGCTCACACTGCTCATGCACGCGAATCAGCTATTCGATCGCCTCTGGTTAAAGTGAGCACATCACGGATATCACTTTAATTATATATCGTATCTATTTGTTATTTATCAAAATATTTGACTTTTTGCGCTTCACGTACAACACCGTAGCACTAATTAACCCGACCATCAGCCCCAGAATCAGTGGAATCAGAGCCCGCACCGCCTCGGCCGGCCCCAGTGTGATGGTATCCAGCAAGACGACCATTAACGCTGGCGCCAACACCGAATCCTGTGAATTGGCGTACCAGGGCGTGAGCGCCAGCGCCAGCACAGCACCGCGCACGATATAGCTTAGCCAGCGCGCGCTCGGCCACTTTGTAAGCGGCCAGAATACGAGGAAAAACCCTCCAGCGCCCGCCAGGTAGACCAGCCAGATAAAGGCGTAATTACTGCCCGCGTCCATTATGTACTCACCCAACGGATAACATGTTCTTCGTAGCTTTCCGGATGGACATATTCCTCACTGAGAACACGTTCCCCAACCGGAATTCCAGCAGCGATCATGGCATCGCGCCCCCCATGCCGCAAGGGATGCCAGTGAGGCAGCGGCAAATCCTGCATTCGCAAGCGATAGGCGCAAGTATCGGGCAGCCAGTGCATATTGCTGCTTTCAATCACCCGAATGTCTATGCAGTCGGCCACATGCTCGAAGCGTTGCTGATAACTACGACACTGATGTGTTGAACGATCAAAATTACGACAAGCCACGCGTGTGTACTGAATCCGATCTGAGTCGCCGTCAAACAGTTTTTTCAGGCAACAGCGGCCACAGCCATCACACAAGGCTTCCCACTCTGTCTGGCTTAGCGTATCGAGTGGTCTTTCCCAGAATCGCGTAACTGGGTCTGATGCAGTTTCGTTCTCGGTCATAGCGCTCGCTCAAGCACTGGTTTTAAATCCGCCGCCAGGATTTGCTCACGCCAACCCGAGAATACGCCGGGCCAGGCTTGCAAACCTTCTTTTTGTACATCCTGCAACAACTGCACTATTTGACGTTTGCGCCCAAGCAGCTCAGGCGCTAAGTCCAGTTGTTCGGCGCGAGCCCGAATAATTTTCTGGCAGGCTTTCAGGGCATTCCGCATTACCGGCGGGAGCGGCCGGTTCAGGTCCCGGGCATCCAGTTCAACCAGCTGCCATTCCGGATATTCCAATAACGTCGACAGTTTGGAGCCGTAACGCGATTTGAAGCGCTTATCCAAATCCGGATTGTCGTGGATCTGCTGCGCTATCGTCTTACCCGGTCTGCAACAGTCTTTAGCCACGATGACCAGATCGCGGTCTGACCCTATCCAGTTACGCGGCTTGTTGCGCTCCCGGGCTTCCAGTTCGCGCCAATAACACACGAGTTGCAGATTTTTTAGCGCGGGCTCTGACAGTTTCCAGGCATTACTCAAGTCGCAGCAAAGCGTTTCCCAATTGGAACTGTCTTCTGCTGCCATCGTGATCAGTTTGAGCGCTGTGCTTTCCTCAGCAAGCCAATCGAGACGCTTCAGTTGTTCCAGCTTCGTGCGCAGGTGGTCCCAAATTTCATGCAAGTGCAATACATCAAGCGCAGCGTAATCAAGCTGGCTGTCGGTCAATGGCCGACGCAACCAGTCTGAGCGGGTTTCGGACTTCTCCAATTCAATATCCAGTAGTTCAGCCACCAATGCCTGGTAGCTCAGAGAGAAGCCCAACCCGGTTAGCCCGCAAGCGATCTGCGTATCGATGAGGTTTGCCGGTAATACCCCGAATTCCGCCCAGAGCAGATTCAGGTCCTCGCCGGCAGAATGCACGATAAAATGCTTGCTGGCGTCTGACAGCATCGACTTGAATGGACTCCAGTCCGTGACTTCAAGCGGATCAATCAGAAAACAACCATCGCCATCGCCCAATTGCAGCAGGCCCAGATTGGGATAAAAAGTATTGGTACGAACGAACTCAGTATCCATAGCCAGCACATTGCTGCTACTGAGAGAGCCCAGACAGCTCTCAAAATCTCGTTGATTCGTAATGAATTGAGTATTACTGGACGACATGCACTAAGACGAAAGTTCCATGAGTTTGCGCCCTGTAAAAGCATGGCTCAAAGTCCCGCTGTCAACAAACTCAAGCTCTCCGCCTACAGGAACACCATGGGCGATACGCGATACAGTGACATGGCTTCCACGTAACTGTTCCGCAATGTAGTAGGCCGTGGCGTCACCTTCAACGGTAGGATTGCAGGCGATTATTAATTCATCAAGTTCGTCTTGCTGAACCCGATTGATTAGCGCAGGGATACCCAACTGCTCCGGCCCAATTCCATCAATGGGCGACAGGTGTCCCATAAGGACAAAATACACACCTCTGTAGGAGCCTGATTGTTCAATGGCAAAAATATCTGCTGGTGATTCCACCACGCAGCATATCTTGTTGTTACGACTATGGCTGCCGCATATCCGGCACAGATCTTCCTCGGTAAGTGTTCTGCACTGACGACAGTTACCGACGTTCTCAATCGCCTCGGCCAGTGCTGCACTCAGCTTTTTACCGCCTTCCCGGTTGCGCTCAAGCAGATGCAGGGACATACGCTGAGCAGATTTTGGACCAACGCCAGGCAAGCATCGAAAAGCTTCAATAAGTTGGTCAATTAATGGGCTTGAATTCATCTGGGTGCCGGTGTCTGTTAGAACGGGAATTTAAAACCTTCAGGCAGGTTGAGCCCGCCCATCATATTGCCCATGGCTTCCTTGTTGCTTTCCTCGAGCTTCCTTACTGCAGCATTGAATGCCGCACACATCAGGTCTTCGATAACATCTTTGTCTTCTTTCATTAGACTCTCGTCAAGAAATACCGAAGACACATCATGTTTACCATTCATAGTGACCCGCGCCAGACCGGCGCCGGCCTCGCCTGTTACCGCCCTGTTTGCCAATTCTTGCTGGGCTTTATGCATCTGCTCCTGCATCTGCTTGGCTTGTTTCATAATTTCATTGAAATCAGTCATACCATCAACCTTATTGATTCGTCGGTGAGATGCTATCTTCTTCAAGCGTACCCGAGAAGCGCTTGATCAGCTCCTGAACATTCTCATCGTTTTCAAATTCATTCACGAGTTGTTCTCTCTTTTCCTTTTCCAGGCGTTGGTTTCTTTGTGAGAGTGACTCATTCGTTATCTTTCCAATCTGAATCTCTAGCGCAACTTCTGTATTGAAATAGTTGCTCACCGCTTGATTCAGTCTCGGCAGCATTTCGTCTTTATATACAGCAGCCTGCTTTTCATCCAGCGTCAGTGAAAGCGAACTCTCGGTTGCCCTGTCTAATTGTGTGTTGGCAAGTATATTAGCGGCGATTCCGCTCAACTCAATATCCGTCAGTACGCTTACCCATTGCTCGTGGGTCAATTCGCGCGGGCTCGTCACTGAAGTTACTTCAGGTTTATCAACCTCCCGGGTTGGCGGCGCAACTGCAAACGATGCTGGCGCAGATTCCCTGGCGGGCTGGTCCGAAATCGCCGGATCGGGGCTCAGTTTCGGCCCGGGTTCAGGCTTTTTTTTTACCCCTTCAGGTTCTACAGAGGCGGTTTTCTTCTGTTTGTCTGAATACTCCGGTGAAAAAATCAGCATACGGAGCAGGAGCATTTCGAATGCACCGCGCATATCCGAAGACTGTCTTAAATCGAAGCGGCCTTTTAAACCCATCTGATAATAAAGCTGGATATCTTCGGGGCTAAATTTACCTGCGAGATCTACAATTTTATCTTTATCCCCAAAATTGTTGTCAACGCTATCAGGTAAGACTTGCGCGATTGCCACACGATGCAAAGAGGCCAATAAACTATCCAGCGTATGGGAATAGTCCGGAGTGTACTCAGCGATGCGACCGACTAGTTCCAGCACGGCTGCAACATCTCCGGACGCCATGACTGCCAATAATTCAAATATCTGCTGTTGCTCAGGTATCCCCAGCATCTCGATTACGCCGTCATTACTTATTTCCCCCTGACAGTAGGAGATTGCCTGATCTACTAACGTCAGGGCATCACGCATGCTGCCATTGGCAGAAGCGGCTATCTGCCAGAGTGCTTCTTTGTCATGTTTAATCTTTTCTTCCGCCAATACGTGATCGAGGTATTCGGCAATAAGCTGCGGACTCAGGTTTTTCAGGTTAAATTGCAAACAGCGTGACAAAATCGTGACTGGCAGCTTTTGCGGGTCTGTCGTGGCAAAAAGAAATTTTACATGAGGCGGTGGTTCTTCCAGGGTTTTAAGCAAGGCATTGAAGCTGTGGTTGGATAACATGTGCACTTCGTCAATCAGGTAAACTTTAAAACGACCGCGCGAGGGGTTGTATTGCACGTTGTCCAGTAAATCCCTGGTGTCCTCCACCTTTGTGCGTGACGCTGCGTCAACTTCAATCAGATCAACGAACCTGCCCTCGCTAATCTCACAGCAGGCACTACACTCATCACATGGCGCAGAGCTAATACCTTTCTCACAATTCAGACATTTGGCCAGAATACGCGCCAGTGTCGTCTTTCCCACTCCGCGAGTACCGGTAAAAAGGTACGCATGGTGCAAGCGTTCATTATCTAGCGCATTAATCAGGGATTTGAGGACATGAGCCTGACCAGCCACTTCTGCAAAACTGCGGGGACGCCATTTGCGGGCTAGAACCTGATAACTCATATTCTCAAGATTTCTACGTGGGGCTAGGTGTTTGAGTAATTGACTGCTTCCGAACCTAAGGTGGTAGCCCTTGCCAGCCACACCACGGCACATGAATCAGCTACTACCGTTGCTCCCTTCCGGGCCTGGCGGAGTTCATAACCTATCATTGCGCGGGGACCGACAAGAGATACCATGAGCCATAATAGCATAGGCTCCCGGCGATGCAGCGGCGGATTATGGGAAATTAGGCCTGCTATAGCAAGCCTGACAGCCCAATCGAGCGCCCGGCAGCAAATCTATGCTGCCGGATCACCAGTCTAGGGCAACGACAGGGCAACCAATTGCGCGGTTGGCCCGCCCCCCAGCGCTATCGCCAGATATTGCTTGCCATCAACCATATACGTCATAGGAGTGCCGGTAGGTGGCAATGGCAACTCATACTCATGGATGACATTGCCGTTGGATTTATCGATTGCCCTGAGGAGGCGACGGTCACCATCAGATTGTGCAATAAACAGCAGAGTACGGGTAAGTACTGGCCCTACCCTGTCAGAACTGCCAACCGGGCCCGGATCAAGGATGCCCATATCGATAATGCGCTGCCGAATACCTTCACCATGAGGAATCATCCACTCATGATCTCCACTATTCAGATCTATCGCAGTGATGCGCCCGTAAGGCGGTTTTGTCAGTGGCAACCCCTGCGGGCCAGAGACGGAGCGTGCGCCACCGCGGACATACGCCATTTCTTCCCGTTGTCGCTGTGCTTCGACCAGTTGTACCACGATAGGCCCTGATGCCGAGGGCACATAGTACATCCCAGTGTCTGGATCAAATGCAGCGCCGTGCCACTCGCCGCCACCGGCCCAACCCGGGAATTGAATCGTGCCGCGTAATGTTGGTGGTGTGAACAGGGGTCCATAATCGAATCTTTCGATATTCTGAAGGGCTTCCTGGCGCAGTTCAGCCGTAAAATCTATCAGTGTTTCATCGCTGATACCCTGGGGCTCAAAAGGTGCAGGCTTGGTCGGAAACGGCTGTGTTGGAGAGAGCTGTTCACCAGGGACAGTGCTGGCTGGCACGGGTCTTTCCTCGATTGGCCATACCGGTTCACCTGTGATGCGATCAAATACGTAGGTAAAGCCTTGCTTGGAAATTTGCGCAACAGCCTTGATGGGTCGTCCGTCGACGTTGATATCGACCAGCGTAGGTGCGGCAGGTAAATCATAGTCCCACACACCATGATGTATGGTTTGAAAATGCCAGATACGCTCGCCTGTATCCACATCAACCGCTACCAGACTTTCTGCAAAGAGGTTATCGCCTTTGCGCAAACCCCCATACCAGTCATTCGTTGGTGTTCCTATAGGTATGTAAACTATACCCTCTTCATCATCGGCGCTCATGATGGTCCAGGAATTGGTATTGCCGCTATACTCCCAGGAGCCATCTTCCCAGGTCTCAACGCCAAACTCTCCAGCTTGCGGGATGGTATTGAACATCCATTCCAATTCGCCCGACTCAGGGTTAAACGCGCGAACATGTCCGGGCGGCATCTCTTTGCTGCCGGGCGCATCGTTTACAATTGAATTAACAATCACCTTGTTGTTGGTTACAAGCGCAGGAGACACCACGCCGTATTGACGGCGATCAATTGCCCTGCCCAGCCCTTCGGCTAGATCGACCTTACCGCCATCTCCAAATGCAGGGTCCGGCTGTCCAGTGACAGCATTCACAGACCAGAGATAGGAGTCGTTGGTTGCAAAGAAGAGTCTTTGCTTGCCATTCCTTTCCCAATAGCCCACACCTCTGGTGTTGTATCCGAGATTGGCAGGTCTGCCAGCTTCCCAGGCACGCGTATCGAACACCCAGATTTCTTGACCGGTGCGCGCATCCAAAGCAGCTATTCGTCCAAACGATGTCGGGATATACATGACTCCATCGACCACAATGGGAGTGGCTTTCCAGCCTGCGGGTACAGCAGAAGTGTTACTGCCGGCGAGATTATCCGCCACGGTGGCATTGTCGACACTGTCCCAGCTCCAGGCCTGCGCCAGGTTGACAACGTTATCCGCATTAATCTGGTCAAATGGCTTGTATTTGGATGAGCCATTATCGCCGCCGTAGCTTGGCCAATCCTGGGCCAGTGACAGAGCTGGCAGAATGCTCATGCAAGCGATCAGGAATATGTTAGTCAGAATATTGTTTTTCATGTCTCCCCCTTGTCAGGGCCTGGACTCAGGCCTAGTGAATACTAGCGGATAAGTCCGGTGGAGGAAAATACAGAAGCTGTAGTTGCGGCAAGGGGGCTGATTGAAGGGATAAGGTTTGGCTTATGAGCTCTGAATCAGACGCGTGGGCAGCTTCGATGCTTGAGAGAATCTGTTGCTGGGGTGATCGAAGGGCTGGTCGGGATTGACTCACAATTTGGCTAAGCCAAATTGTTCGGCCTTCGGCCGCCTTCCAGGCGTCCAAATTGCTCACGCAATT
>CAYOND010000005.1:62458-117942 GCA_964405225.1 uncultured Pseudohongiella sp. | reverse complement strand
GAGTACCTGGCTACGAACTAGGGGGTCGCACGTTCGAATCGTGCCGGGTGCGCCAAACAAACAAGCCCGCTTTATGCGTGCTTTTTTGAATTAATTAAGAATTAAGGGGTCAGAGTAAAAATACAGTACTGTATTTTTACTCTGACCCCTTAATTCGTATACAATTTCGGTCACTTTAACGCAGATTACCTTGCTTAAAATGAACCACCTCGCCCCACGCATTCGCTAAGCCTCATTCCTGATCTTTGCTGGATTTCCGGGATGCTGCTGTATACCTGATGTCTGTCAATACCTCAATTGTAATTGAATTAATCGTGCAGCCCGCAAGCCCGCTGCAGCCAGATTTGAGTGAATGAGTATGAATATTAGAAATTACCAACCTAAAGACAAATCCTTCCTGCTGGATATTACCATGCGTGCCTGGGAACCCGTATTCCGCGAATATGAGCTGTCAATCAGCCCCGATATATACGAGATTTTCGTACCCGACTGGCAGGCAGAACAGACCCGCTCGCTGAATACGATCTGTGATTCGCCTGATATAGAAGTCTTTGTCGCAGAAGATCAGGGGAGCATTCTCGGCTTCTCTTCCATCTCGCTGCATCCGGATGATTATTTGGGCCAGATCTACATGCTTGGCGTAGACCCCGAGTACCAAAGCAGGGGTATTGGGCAGATGCTCATGAATGAATCCATTGCGCGTATCAAAAACCACGGTTTCAAGCTGGTCATGGTGGAAACCGGGGGAGATCCAGGGCATGAACCTGCGCGCAGGATCTACGAAAAGATGGGTTTTGAACTCACGCCGGTAGCGCGCTATCTGAAGCGCATCTAAATAAGTTAAATCAGTCGGGTCGGACTTGAGCTCCGGCTTGACTGGTGTTTCATACACTGGTTGTCAGTTCAGAAATTTCTGTAGTCCGGCGTCGGTATCGTATAACAGGTCGCTTAAGGTACGCGAATTACTGGAAAAAGCCCACCGCGCAGCCCCGATGTTGCCCATGAAATCAAGGAAAATCATGTGATTGACGAGACAGATAAGCGCCTGTAACGAAATTGTTTACAATTTGTAATATTTCATCACGCTACGTCTCACTCCCCATTCCCGATATCGATTGATAGTGTTCCACTGTGGGAAACGGGTCGTAGAAATGATGTAGAAGCTGGCTCCAACGTTTGTATTCCTCTGAATTTCGAAATCCTACTGTGTGATCTTCCAGCGTTTTCCATCTAACGAGTAGAATGTATCGGTTGTCGTTCTCCACACATAATTGCAATTCATGGGAAATATACCCAGGCATGGCGCTGATTATTGATTGCGCCTCGTTGAAGGCGGCTTCGAATTCCTGCGTCATTCCGGGTTTTACGTCCAGGGTAGCTACTTCGAGAATCATGGTCGCAATTCCGAATTTAATTTTCTTTGTTATTTGAAGCCAATACCCACAACCACTGCACATCAGTTTCGGGGCGTGACCAAGTGGTCATGCGTAGTAATGACAATCCGGCGTCTTGAACCATCGCATTAGCCTGCTCATGGCTGTAACCAATTGCCCACTCTGTATTGATCTCGCCAGTGTTCAGTTCTTCATTGATATTGGTGAGCAAATTGAAAACTACTTTCCCACTTTCTTTCAGTAAGGGCTGTAGCTGAATTAGAAGCTGGCACGCGTACTCACGTGGGATATGTTGAAAGACCGTAAAGATGTAAGCCACATCGATGCTTTTCTGCGTGATCCCGGAAGGCAGGGCATCGGCTGAATTAGCGTACAGGGTCAGATTGTCAGCGTCTTTGAGATTATCCTGCGCTTGCTGGATAACGGTGGGAGAAATATCAGAGCCAATTACCTGATCATAAATTTCAGTCATCCAGATCAGCGAGCGACCAAAGCCACAACCGATGTCGTAAGCACATCCACTGCGGGGCAGGTCAAACATCCGGTATAGCCAGGTGGACTCTGTGCGCTTTACGCTGCGCTCCAGCTCATCACTGTAGGGAATGGGCATGGTGATGTCATCAGCAGAGAAGTCGAGGGATGTTATAGCCGCATCCAGTTCCAGCTCCTGCTTGTCGGGTGTTATCCCAAAATGATCGCTGTAGTGGGGATGCTCGCGGAAATAGCCCTCGCGCTGCATCGTCTCCCACATGTTCTGGAATTCATTCTGTTTCAAACTGCAATATCCTCATAGCGACGGTGCAGCGGGATGATAGCTAAAAATTTACGGTAAGTCCGGTTGAAGAATGCAGGTTTTGAATATCGCACTGCAGCGGATTAAAAGATCAATCGGAAATCATCTGCGCGCGCTTGATGCCCGCATTCTTGGCATCTGCCTGTTGCTTGCGTCTGGCTTCTCCACGCGCCATTAATTCTGCCCGGTTGGAATCATCCACGCGAGCGTAGTCATCACGCCATGAGTTGTCACCGGGCCAGGTCTCAGGATTTCGTGTCACAGTCTCAGGTGCAGTGGCATTGGCAATCAGGTCCAGCGCGCGCCGGGCAAATTGCATCTGCATTGGTCGATCGAAAGGTACTCCGCAGGGATTGCCTAGTGGCAAGTCAGCATGGAGGTACCGGGGCACACGACAGTGCTCAATGATATCGATTGCAGAACCCATTATGACGGTAGGGATGCCCGCCTGTTCCAGATGTCGACTGATCAAACTCACGGTTTGATGACAGACTGGTCACAACGGTACCAGAATGCACATGTCTACTTCGTCCTTCTGGCATGCCGCCAGTATTTCGGGTGCATCCTGCTGTGTGGTATTGCGCTGGCTGTATTCAGTTGGCACAGAATAAAAATGAGGCGCAAGTGATCCAATAACGCCTTCCGCTTGCAGTGCAGTCAACTGTTGTAGTGGCAGGAAACTCGCAACATCATCGGTGTGGGTAACTGCTTGATGCCAGGACAGCTCGCGGGTGTACATGGAATCTGGTACCGGATCGACATTATTCAGGTAGACCTGACGCTTGGATCTGCCTTCTTCTGTATCTGGCATTGCAGTTGTGACAACAGCTACCCTGCACTGGTTCAGGGGCTTGTCCAGTGGCGTAAACGGGCAATCATCGAAACTTGCCCAGACATAGTCCGAGAAGTAACCCTGGGCGCGGTAATAATCCCGGGTTCGCTCCATATATGGCACATCATAATTGTCTGGCATTGCGTTAATTCCCTGATTTCCCCCAGCATAGCGAATTCATCTGGAGCAAGGAAGCCGCGACTTGAACATGGTAAGCTGCGGAAACTTTGCCACACTATGTGTGCGCAAATAATAAACAGGAAAATTTTAGTCAGGGTAGGAGAGGTGCATCATGAATCTGGACATTATCGTCAGTCGTCCGCTACGGGCGTGGCTCGTTATACTTGCTTTGGTGTTGGTGTCCCAGGTATCCATGGCGCAACCCGCAGGAGCAAATATAATGAATGAAGAGCCACCTGTATCAGGCGTTAGTTTTCGCTTTATCGAAACCAATGGCATACGCATGCGAATTGCAGAAATGGGCGAGGGCCCCATGGTGCTGCTTGCCCACGGTTGGCCGGAGTCCTGGTATTCCTGGCGTCACCAGATGGAGGCGCTGGCAGCCGCAGGATATCGAGCTGTAGCCCCAGATATGCGAGGCTATGGTGCAACAGATGCGCCGCCGAATGTGGAAGATTACAACATTGAGGAAATCACCAGCGATATGGTGGGAGTCCTCGATGCCCTGGGCGAAGAGACTGCGGTGATGGTCGGGCATGACTGGGGCGCCATCGTGGCCTGGCAGACTGTGCTGCGCTATCCGGAACGTTTCCCGGCCCTGATTGCGATGAGTGTGCCTTATGGCGGACGCTCACCGCGTTCACCGATGGATGCCTGGCGGGCCGCCTTTGGCGATAATTTCTATTACATCCTCTATCACAACGAGGCTGGCGGCGTGGCGGAAGCAGAATATGATTCTGATCCTTATGGATTGATTAGCCGCCTCTATCTGTCGCCAACCTCGCCACGCGAAGCGCCTGAGATAACTGACCCTCTCAGATCCGCAGGTGGCTGGATCGGGCGCCTGGGCGCACCGACCGGATTACCGGATTGGCTGACACAACAAGATCTGGATTATGTGGTTTCCCAGTTTGAACACGCAGGCTTTCGTGGCGGGGTTAACTATTATCGGAATTTTCATCGTAACTGGGAAATCAGTCACGAATACGAGCGTGAAGAGATTACGGTGCCGACGATTTTTATCGCAGGCTCTCGCGATATCGTCATCGCTGGAGCTACGGCCGAACAACTTACTGCCAGTATGTCACGCGTGGTAAATGATCTGCGTGGTGTCGAACTGATACCCAATATGGGGCACTGGGTTCAGCAGGAGGCGCCAGAAGCCACCAATGATCACATGCTCAAATTCCTCGACTCGCTGTAGAGCGAGCCGGGATTCATCGTATGTTACAGGAGGGCTGAATCAGTTGCCTTCAACCGCCACGATGAAATTGATCGTCGACAGGTCTTTTCGCAACGCGATCGCCTATTGATATCCATCGGAATACCAGAACTCTTGCAGCGCCTGCATTGAGTCAAACTGCTCGATTGCCACATTCCCAAAGGGCCAGTTACCTTCCAGTAATCGGGGTGCTTGCGAGGCTGCAGTCATGCTAAGGCCAGCCGCTGCAGCCAGTGGTCCGGCAGCTTGCCTGTAGGGCCCGTAGTCTGCTTCTGATATGCCAGGGTTGCGATCCGCCGCAACGATAAGGAATGCTTTTGGAGCAGTGTCTTCAGCGGCAATACTGAATGTTAAAGTGCCGCCTGCGACGAGCCCGAGAAAAAATATTAAAGCGCCTGATGTCACATTTTTCATGTTGTTTTCCCTTATTGTGTTGCAGTGGAAATCGGAAGTAGCAGCTCGCTTCCCGGTGGGCGTTGCAAGTCGAACGCCTTGAGTGTAATTGCCACAAAATTGTAATACCCGATCAGGCCGACCAGATCCATTGTGCCTTCGCGCCCGAAAATTCGGACCGCGTCAGCAAAAGTCGATGAGCTGACTTTTTCCTCACTCACTACTTCTCGTGCAAACTGGATGATGGTGCGTTCGGTTTCACCAAACCCCGGCATACTGTCGATGGCAGGTAAGGGCCGACGATATTTCACCAGATCAATGATCTGTTCTTCCAGCCCGGCAACTCGCGCAGGTCCCTCATGTGCGCTCCACTCATACTGGTTACTGATTTCACGAGCCGTGGCAATGATTGTCAGTTCTGTGAGCCGCTGGTCTTTCTCAGTTTCATATCTCACGCGTTGTCGTACATCGAACATGGCAGCGGCCAGTTCAGGGCTATGCATCCACATTCCGATCGGACCGCGCAGTCCGGTACCATAGCCTGTGCCCGGTTGTACCCAGAGGTCGAAAACTTCCTGCCCGCGCGCATCCAGGTCATCACGCTGCACAGCAGGGAGACGCGCCAGAGAATCGAGATGAATATCCGCGGCGAACTGGTCGGCTTCGATAGGCGGCGGTATCACCAGGTTCTGACCCAAAGCGCCACCAGCAAGGGTCATACAGGTGATAAACAGGGCGAGTGATCTGACGGTCATCTGAAAGCGCATGATTACTCCTTTATTATTGTTAGTATCGAATTCAGCTTTTACAAGCCTGTCTTATATTACGCGCAATTCTTTTAGCTGAGTGATTTCTGCAGCACTGTATCCGAGTTCCCGCATGATCTGGTCTGTATGTTCTCCCAGTGTTGGTGCACGGGAACGGATCTCTCCCGGGGTTTCAGACAGCTCAACGGGTGTTTGCATGATAGGCGCGGGCGTATTCAGTCCCGGATAGTCAATCGGCTTGAACAGTTCCTTGGCAGCAATATGGGGATCGTCGAGCACATCCTGGGGTGACATAACCGGACCCGCAGGCAGTCGTACTTCCTCCATCTGCTGCAGCACTTCGTCAGTCGTACGTTCGGCGCACCACTGGGCCAACCGTTCGCTGATCGCCTCACCATGATCTCCACGGCTGATATCAGACTGAAAGCGAGGATCATCAAGCCAGTGATCTTCGCCCATTAATTCAGCCCAGCGTTTGAATAGTGGGCCGCCAACTGACTGCACCAGCACCCAGCCGTCTTTGGTCTTAAAAGTGTCGGCAGGAGCAGAGGTTTGCGAGCGATTGAGTGTGGCGACACGGTCGCGCTTGATCGCTGCCTGTTCAATGGCAGTGCCATTCATGATAGTGAGCGCTGTATTGAACAGGCTGCCTTCAACTACCTGGCCTTTACCGGTTTTCTGCCGTTCGAACAACGCGGCCATAGTGCCGAAGGCGGAGAGGCTGGCTGTACCAAAATCAACATAGGGGGCATAGGTCTTCACGGGTTGGTCGGGAGTGCCTGACATATACATGGCGCCGGACATAGCCTGACCCAATCCATCGAAGCCAACCCGATTGGTATAGGGACCGCCTCTGCCAAATGCTGAAATCATGGTGAGAATTATATCGGGCTTGATCTGCACCAGACTCTCGTAGTCCAGACCCATGGCCTTGAGTGTATCTGGAGGCAGGTTGGCAACAACCACGTCTGCACTTGCTACGAGCTTACGGACAATCTCACGTCCTTCCGGCTTCATGGGGTTAAGTGTAAGTCCCAACTTGTTACGCGCCAGTTGCATAAACAGCGCGCCATCGCCTTTTTCAGTAATGGGAGACAGGTAACGATCTTCACTGCCATCTACTTTTTCAATGCGTATCACCTCGGCGCCCATGTCGCCTAATAAAGTGGCACAGTATGGACCAGCGATATAGCGCCCGAAATCCAGAACCCGGATACCATCAAGAACTTTACTCATAATTTTCCCACGCGTGTGCGATGTAGTTCTCACAAGAAATGCGAGAATATCAACTTAACTAACTAATTTATATAGGAAATAATATTTCCCTAAACTTTAGAAGTGTTTATGAATTCTGTGAGCCAGCTAACACTTTTCAGTCCGGTGATTCTACATAATCCACATTAACAAGATGTCAATGAATAAATGACGCGGTTAACGAGAGTTTTCGTTGTTGTTTGATCAGGAGAAGTAGTGATGACTCTTACGAATGATAGTAAACCTATGCAGGCTCTGAGCGAGCTGCAAACCATATTAAAGAAGCCCTATCAGGATGTGTGTAACGTCTGCGACGGTAGTGGCAAGATTACCAAACAAAGTGCCTGCCCCAAATGCAAAGGCAGCGGTAAAAGATTGCTTAAGTTGCTTTAACACAGAATTACTAACCGCAGTATCCTTGGCCCGCAGGGTTGCCATCCAAATTAGAGATGGCAACTACTGCGGATTTTTTTTGCCTGCGACTTTTCCCGGAACACCCAAGCTGTTTGCCCAATTTGACTTTGCAGTGAATTGATTGCCTACTATACCTATCCTTTGAATTAATTTGGCCGTCCCCGGACTGATCACGCATGGTAATCAATAACTCCTTTATGAAATTCGCTTTACGACTCTCTTTCTTGCTGCTGGCGCTGCTATTGGCTGCGCCAGGTTTTGCTGCTGAGCATCCTGGTTATATTGAGGATCCGGACCGCCGTACCACGGGTATCGGGAAGTTTTATATGGGAAGGGAAATTTCATTCGTTATGGGGCATCAGGCGGCAGCCTGGTTGAATCGTCCGGGGCGCGTGCAGGAAGAAATGCCCGATGCGGTGGTCGAAAATATGACACTGGCGCCGGATCATGTTGTGGCGGATATTGGAGCCGGCTCTGGATATTTTTCCTTTCGTATTGCGCGCAAAGTACCCGATGGCAAAGTGCTGGCAGTTGATATTCAACAGGAGATGCTGGATATCATTGAGGCGCGCAAGGCAGCTGAAAACATCACCAATGTGGAAGGTGTGCTGGGAGAGATTGACGACCCAAGACTACCGCCAAATTCCATCGACGCAGCAATCATGGTCGATGCCTACCATGAGTTTTCACACCCGTTTGAAATGATTGACGGTATTTATGAAGCATTGAGACCAGGCGGACGCATATTTCTTTTGGAGTATCGCGGCGAAGACCCCAACGTACCGATTCGTCCGCTGCATAAAATGACAGAAGAGCAGGTTGTGAGGGAAATGAGTTTGTTTGGTCTGGACTGGACAGACACGCTGGATTTCCTGCCCTGGCAACACATGATGATTTTCACCAAGTTGCCAGAATGATCTGATTGCAGGATTGCAAAAACAAAAAAGGACACTTCAAGTGTCCTTTTTTATTGTCTGAGTTTTCAGGTCGCGCTAGAAGGTGTGGCGCACCTTGAGGGCGTACTTGATACCGTCACCCGAGCACTGGTCTTCTATTTCTTCAATGATACCGGCTGAAGTAGCACCGATAAAACGAATACGTTCACGGCAGTTTACACTGTCCAATGCATTCTGTGCTTCGAATCTGAAGGTTAGTCCGCCGAAAGCTTTCTTCTCAACAAAAACATTACCCCCGGTCTCACTGCGCTCAGTCTCGATATCAGCGATGTCGATTTGCTGCCGTCCGGTACCACCGTTCACCGGTACACGTACGCCAAAGCCATAGCTGAGATCGTAGGCCACTACGTCGTGACGGAAATCCATGCGACCAAATCCGCGGCCATTGTTGCGCATACGACGCTCAATACCCAGGAAGGGGTCGGTTACAGTTGAATCGCTGGTGCCGTAACCCATGGTCAGCAATGCATTGGGCAGACCCACATAACCCAGACGAGTGCTGGCGTCGAGATTGATACCCCAGCGCTGGCCATCGCCAATGTTGCCGCGGGCCGACTGCAGATCATCTGGCCCTGTGGATACATCGACTCGATCAATCACATCCTGAATGTCGCGATAGAAAATACGGCCGTTCAACACGCCGATGTTATCAGGCAGTCGGTATTCGAGATTCAGGTCATAGTTCCAGGATTGCTCCTGTACGATTTCAGGATTACCTGCCTGTGTATTCTGATCGTCGTCAGAGTTGTCAGTTGAAGCACTGAAGTCTGAAAAGCTGAGCTGTGAAACTGACTTCTCTACAGTGGCACGCAATTGGACGGAATCTGTAATGTCGAAGCGGTAGTCAACTTTGGGGCGGACGAAATCAAAATCTCGCTCATTACGCACATCACCGCTTTGGGAAATCGTAGAGGTTTCGTAAATCAGTGAGCTTTCCAGCGACATGCGGTCGTTGATTTGCCAGTTATGAACTGCAAAATTTTCGTAGCGAATTTCTTCTACAGTAGATGTCGCGTTAGTGATATTTACAGGAGTCAGGCCTCCGTATGCTGGATCGGTCATACCGCTGGTAATTGCCAGTCCGAGGCGCAGGTTGGTATCAAGAATGGTCTGGGCGCGTTCAACACCGATTTCCATTCCCTGGCTGTCAGTCAGATTCCAGGTATAGGAGGTACGGCCAATTCGCTCGCGGTTGCGGCCGTAGTTATACAGGAACAGATTCTTCTCTTCGCTGTTGGCGAGCACATCGAAACGCTCGCGGGTATTGTCATATTCGTTTTCGTTTACGATGAACAGAAAGCGATACTTGCCGCCATTATTGAATTCATACTCGTAATCGCCACCGATCTCCCAGTTGGAACGGTCATTCTCATTGCGTTCGCGCTCCAGGCTGGTAACGGGTGCAGTACCGCTATAATCCGTGATGACCCTGTCGGTGTCTGACGGTGGGCTGGACTCACCATACAGGCCGTTGAATTGCACCACACTGTTATCGAATTGATAGCCGAGATTAAAACTCGTTTGAAATTCAGTCTGATCTCTAATGTTCTCTTCATCGCGAGTTTCCAGCAAATTACCATCGGCATCGAAACTGATTTCGTTGGCAAAGCGATTGCTGTAGCGCGGTTCGGCCTCTACATGGAACAAATAATTGAAACGCCCGGTTTGACCTGTGTACGACAGTTTGGCACCGGGATCGTAAGTACCGTCACGCAGCCGATCCATGTTGACTTCGGCAGATATGCTGGAGCGGGATGCGGCATCCAGTAGCACCACGTTGACTACCTGGCCACCGCCACGTACATCGATATCATCTGTAGTGCCGCGAATGATCTCAATGTAGTCGACCTGGTTCGCCGAGATGCGATTGAGCTGGTCGCGACTGGAATTGCTTTTGCCTGTGATGCGCTGACCATTAATCAGGACTTCATTTTCGCCTGAACCCAGACCGCGGCGTCCGCCACCGCCACCACCCAATGCGAGGCCAATGCCCGGGATGCGATTGATCATGTCATTTACGGAGATAGGCGAGTATTGACTGAAGAAGTCAGCCTCATAGATAACAGTTGACTCATCAATGGCTGCTTCCGCTGCATGTTGGGCCGAAATCTGGCTAGCACAACCTATCGCCAGAACCAATCCGGTCAGATTGAAGAGTTGTCGAGAAAGACGCCTTGTCATGAAATTACTCCGTTGCCGATGCGTGATATGGGTCATTAAACGACACGCATCCCAATTTAGATTGCTGGCAGTGCAGTGCACCCGAAATCAGTAGGTTTTGCTGCAAAATTGATGCCGGATTATACAGAGCGGGTGGCGGTGAATCTGTGACAAATTGTGCAATTCTGCGGGCGAAACTGCCATGATTGCTGGGCTTGCGAGCTATTTCGCAGTGCGCAAGAAACATTCTATCGACCCAGTGGTTTCATACTTTAGGCGTGACAGGGAAATTGGCTTTCGCGGCAGCAGAATTACCACAGCTGTCTCATCGGGACTTTGCACCCGGATGAGGCAACACAAGGGGATTGGAGTTTAAATTGGAGCCTGTATTAGTGACTGGAAAGTCTCGCCTGGTTTGATGGCGTACTGCATCCCGGTTCGCCCTGACCACCAACGCGCGCAACGCTAATGCCAGGTGGGCGATCCAGCATGTCGTTAACCAAAAATGGCTCGTACTGAGCAAATTACTACTCCGCCGGATACGTCACCATAGTGCCATCAAAGACAGGTGCGTCCTGTGCGAAAATTAGCGGGCTGCTGACGCTGGCTGATAACAACAAGGCAATAGAGCTTGCCTTTCTGCGATTGGTACGGCTCACATACTACTCCGGGTAGTGGCCACTAATGCACGCCCCGTCATATTGATCTGCAATTGAGGCGGGTGCCAAATCGGGGCGTAGTATGCACAGAAACCATGCGCTGAAGAATCACAAATCTTGTGAGTTTTGTGACATTTTGTAATGGTCGCAGTTAAGGGTATTTTGCGATGATCCGGGGAATTGGCGATAATGCTGATCTGCTGCGCTGGTCTCAACCCAAAGAATTCCCGCCAGGCAAGAACCCCGTCAAATCAATGCAGAGGAAAGTCTATGCAACGTGAATCTATGGAAGTCGATGTCGTTATCGTGGGTGCTGGTCCGGCCGGACTGAGCACTGCCTGTCGACTGTTGCAACTGGCCCAGGAAGCGGGCAAGGAAATATCCGTCTGTGTATTGGAGAAGGGCTCTGAAGTGGGGGCGCACATTTTGTCCGGTGCTGTGTTCGAACCTTCGGCACTTAATGAATTATTTCCGGACTGGAAAGACAGAGGCGCACCGCTGAATACTGCAGTAACAGGTGACGATGTTTATTACCTTCCGGGTGAAAAATCAAAATTCAAGTTCCCGGGTTTGCTGGTACCGCGGCCCATGCACAACGATGGCAACTATATAATCTCCCTTGGCAATCTGTGTCGCTGGCTCGCTGAACAGGCCATGGAGCTGGGCGCAGAAGTCTTTCCTGGTTTTGCGGCCGCCGAAGTGCTCTATAACGATGACGGCAGTGTGAAAGGTGTTGCCACCGGCGATATGGGAGTGGATGCCAAAGGCGAAAAGAAGCCGTCCTACGAGCCCGGATTTGAATTTCATGCCAAATACACCATTCTTGCCGAAGGTTGCCGAGGGCATCTGGGCAAAGAGATTATCAGCAAGTTTGAACTGGATAGCGAAAGCGACCCGCAGCATTACGGCATTGGCCTGAAAGAAGTCTGGGAAGTACCGGAGGACAAGCACAAGGAAGGCCTGGTAGTGCACACAGCGGGCTACCCCATGACAGGTGCGAGCTATGCGTCCACCAGTGGCGGATTTTTGTATCACCTGGAAAACAATCAGGTCTCACTGGGCCTGATCGTTGATCTCGGTTATTCCAACCCGCATATCAGCCCATTCGATGAATTCCAGCGCTTTAAACATCACCCGGTGATCAAGCAATATATAGAAGGCGGCAAGCGCATCAGTTACGGTGCACGCGCACTTATCAAAGGTGGTTTGAATTCCTTGCCGCGCATGACGTTCCCCGGTGGCTTATTGATTGGTTGCGACGCGGGCACCATGAATGCAGCCAAGATCAAAGGCAGCCATACAGCCATGAAGTCTGGCATTTTGGCGGCAGAATCTCTTTTCGCAGCATTGGCCGAGGAGCAGCCACCGGTTGAGATCGTCGAGTATGGGGAGCGCTTCAGGAACTCGGACCTGCACGAAGAATTGCACAAGACTCGCAATTTCAGTTCCGGGTTTCACAAGTTCGGTTTCTGGCTCGGCAGTGCGTTGACTTTTCTCGAACAAAATATTTTCTTCGGCAAGTTTCCGCTGACATTCCACGACCGCAGCAAGGATCATTGCCAACTCAAACCAGCAGCCGAAAGCCCTGCAATCGACTATCCCAAACCCGATGGCAAAATCAGTTTCGACAAACTGTCCTCGGTGTTTCTTTCCAATACCAACCATGCGGAAGATCAACCTTGCCATCTGGTGCTGAAAGATCCTTCGGTGCCTATTGCAATGAATTTGCCTATGTATGACGAACCTGCGCAAAGGTATTGTCCAGCAGGTGTCTACGAGGTCGTTGAAGAAAGTGACGGCAGCAAGCGATTTCAGATTAACGGACAAAACTGCGTGCACTGTAAGACCTGCGACATCAAGGATCCCGCCCAAAATATCGAGTGGGTTGTGCCAGAGGGCGGCGGTGGCCCCAATTACCCGGCGATGTAATTGATGGTGACCCTGCGCTAGGTTGCTATAAAACGTAGGGTTTTCAGGTTTGAAAGTGCTCTGGAAGCTTTGATGGGTTTACTGTCTCGTGCTAGAGTAATTTTTCTGTCCGGAACCTGTGGCTGATTACCGATACGGTTCGGTATCAGTGCTTAAAACTATGCTGCACTGTGGCAAACGACTTCCAGCACTGAAATGTTTCCTGTTGTCCTGTGCGCTCTGCACCCAGGCCTTGGCACAGCTTGAGCCTGGCGAAATTCTCTCCGAGCGCTGGATCAAGGTAGAGACACAAAACTTCACGATACTGAGCCAGGAATCAGCGCGGCAGACTACGCGCTTCGCTGAAGATCTGGAAAACTGGCGTCAGGTGGCGGCCTGGGTCATACAGGGCGACAAGCCTTTTCCAACTGCACCTGTTCCCAATTTCGTCTACCTCTTCTCAGATCTCGAGACGTTCCAGCAATTCACGCTGTCGGATGATCCGGCTTTCTTTTCTCCCACGCCTCGAGCGAATTTCATGGCATTGGTTGCAGATGAAGAAATGTCATTCGAAGTAGGGTTTCATCACTACGTGCATTTTCTGGTGCGCAACTATTCGGACTTGCGCATACCTCGCTGGTACGAAGAGGCGCTGGCCGGCTATATCGGGCGTATCAAGATGGATGGCGGTGAGCCGCGATTCGACCGCTTCACTGCGAACGCCAATGAAGCTATTGCCGAAATAAGTCGGACCCTCTCCATGGAAAGATTGTTATATCGAGACGACGCATTGGCATCTCCTCGAGTCATACAAATTGCCAATATAAAGTCTGCGTCATTGCTGCATTACTTGCTGCACGCTTATGAGGAAGAAGGGTTTCCAGATCGCCGCGCACAATTGCGAAACTATCTCGATCTGTTGATCGAAGGGCGCAATCCGCTCTTTGCCTATGACCGGGCTTGGTTGAGTTCGCGGTCTTCCAGGAAATTAGTGCGCCGCTTCAGCTACTACGGTTGATTGAGAACTCGACCATATCCTGCAAACGCGCACGATACTCATTTTCCGGCAAAGCCTGCAACGCTTCCTGAGCCAGATCGGCTTCTTTTCTTGCAAGGTTTTTAGTGTATTCCAGCGCACCGCTTTCCTGCACGATGGCGAAAACAGATTGCAGGGCTTCGGCGTCAATTTTCTCACAGGTCAGGCTATCCCGAATTAACTGAGTCTGTGCCTCAGAGGCATTTTCCAGCGCAAAGATGAGCGGTAATGTGGGTTTGCCCTCGGCCAGGTCATCCCCGACATTCTTGCCCAGTTCACTGGCGTCACCGGCATAGTCCAGCACGTCATCAATCAGTTGGAATGCGGTGCCCAGATGCATCCCGTAGCGCTGCAAGGCAGATTGAATTGCCGGGTCTGCTTCGGCCAGTATGGCAGCGCAGCGGCCCGCAGCCTCGAACAAGATTGCTGTCTTGCTCTTGATGACTTCCATGTATCCAGCTTCGGTGGGTTGCGGATTACTCTTGTTGATTAACTGCAGCACTTCACCTTCAGCTATGCGATTGGTTGTGTCTGCAATAATTTCCATGATCTGCATGTCGCCGATCTCAACCAGGATCTGGAAGGCTCTTGAGTAAATGAAATCACCAACCAATACGCTGGAGGGATTATTCCATTCGGCATTTACCGTAGGGCGGCCACGGCGCAGATCCGACATGTCTACAACATCATCATGTAACAGGGTCGCGGTATGAATAAATTCGATCACTGCTGCCATGGGGATGTGCCTGGTCGATTCGATATTGCAGGCCTTGGCAGCTAACAGGACCAGAATAGGGCGCAGGCGCTTCCCACCGGCCTCAACAATGTAATGACCGATGCTCTCCACCAGGCTTACGTTAGAGTGGAGTTGCTCAATAATGAACTGGTCAACCGCAGTGAATTCTGCTGCTACGGCGCTGCGAATCTCGTTATACATGGGTTTTGAGCTATTCCTTTGGCAAACTTTGCTACCCGACTTTAAGGCAGAGAGCATGCTAGGGAGCCAATCGAAGGCTGTCAAGGCGCTGCAGAGTGCATGATGTGGGCACTTCACCAAGTTTGGGGTAGATCGCCTGCAAACTGCATTCCGGAGCCCGGAGTACTTGCCTCAAACCCGCCTATCCCGTAAAATGCCCGCCCCTAACGCTTTGGGCCTCCAGCGCCCATCGTTTAAAGGTTTTGGAGACATTTATGTACGCGGTAATTGAGAGTGGTGGGAAGCAGCATCGAGTCACTGAAGGTGAGGTGTTGCAACTGGAAAAACTGGAAGCTGCCACGGGTGAAGAAGTGAAATTCGACAAGATTCTCATGGTTGGCGAAGGCGAATCCGTGAAAATCGGTACACCCTATGTTGAAGGTAGTCTGGTTACTGCCGAAGTACTGAAGCAGGCTCGCGCTGACAAAGTGCACATTATCAAGTTTAACCGTCGCAAGCATTCTCGTAAGCAGCAAGGGCACCGCCAGTGGTTCACAGAAGTGAAGATCACTGGGATCAAGGCTTAAGCGCGCTATTACAGAGTATCGAGCAGGAGTAAGACATGGCACATAAAAAAGCAGGCGGTAGTACCAGTAACGGTCGTGATTCGATATCCAAACGACTGGGTGTCAAATTATATGCAGGTCAACAGGTGCGTGCCGGCAATATCATCGTGCGTCAGCGTGGTACACGCTTCCATCCTGGGGAGAACGTTGGCCTTGGTAAGGACCACACGTTGTTTGCCAAGTCTGATGGCGTAATCAAATTTACCGAAAAGGGCCCGAAGAGTCGTAAATACGTTAGCGTCGAGACGGCCTGATACCCGCAAGTGAAGTAAAAAGCCTCGTCATTCGACGAGGCTTTTTTGTTTGGGGGTCTGAATAAATGCCCCTATCTTCCGATGCATTAATACATAGAAAACCTGGTTGGATGACATCTCGTGAAATTTGTCGACGAAGCTGAAATCTCAGTAGAAGCTGGAAAAGGCGGTAGTGGTTGCCTGAGTTTCCGGCGCGAGAAATATATTGAGAAGGGCGGTCCGGACGGTGGCGACGGCGGTGATGGTGGCAGTGTATACATGCAGGCCGATGCCAACCTCAACACCCTCGTGGATTTTCGCTTTCAGCCTCGTTATCGCGCGCAATCCGGACAGCCAGGCCAGGGCAAGAACTGTACCGGCAAAGGCGGTGAAGATTTGCTGATCAAGGTGCCCGTAGGCACTAGTGTGATCGATGTGAATACCGAGGAGCTGATTGCTGATCTGGATGACCCCGGCGAATCCGTAATGGTCGCGCGAGGCGGCGTGCACGGGCTTGGCAATACGCGCTTTAAATCCAGTACCAATCGGGCGCCGCGAAAAACTACCAAGGGCACCCCGGGTGAGGCGCGCCAGCTGCAACTGCAGTTGCGGCTGGTAGCCGATGTGGGCTTATTGGGCATGCCCAATGCTGGCAAATCCACGCTCATCAGGTCTGTTTCCGCGGCCCGCCCCAAAGTGGCTGATTATCCCTTTACTACGCTGGTTCCCAATCTGGGAGTCGTTAGTCTGGGGCTGGAGCGTAATTTTGTGATGGCAGATGTGCCTGGTCTGATACCGGGAGCGGCAGAAGGGGCTGGCCTGGGCATTCGATTCCTGAAACATCTGTCCAGAACCAGCTTGCTCCTTCACTTGATCGATGCGCTACCAGTCGATGGCTCTGATCCGGTGGCCCATGCGGAGCAAATAATTGCCGAGTTGGCCAAGTTCAGTAAAACACTGGCGAATAAAGAGCGCTGGTTGGTTCTGAACAAGGTCGATTTGCTGAATACCGAACAAAGGCAGGAACTGAATGCGCGGCTGCGGGAAAAGCTGCAATGGCAGGGTCGATTGTTTGAGATTTCCGCCAATAGCAAAGCCGGTTGTGACGAATTGACCGAGGCCCTTATGCAAGCGATAGAATCGCACCGCAAGCAGCTGGCTGAAGACGAGGAATACCGCGAGCAAGAACAGGAACGGGAAATTGCCATGGCATTTGAAATACGTAACAGTATTGCCAATAGTCGGCGCTCACGAAGAGATTCCGAAGCAGAAGACGATAGCGAGACAGAAGAGGACTGGGATTAGTTCAGCCATGGATAAGCGTAAGACAATTTCACAAGCCCGGCGCTGGGTGCTCAAAGTGGGCAGTTCCCTTGTCACCAATAACGGGCTTGGGCTCGACATAGATGCGATCGGCCGCTGGGCAAAAGAGATTGCACTGTTGCGCAGTCAGGGACATGAGATTGTGCTGGTTTCCTCAGGCGCAGTGGCCGAAGGTGTAACCCGGCTGGGTCTTGCCTCACGACCGCGCCATGTACACCTGCAACAGGCCGCGGCCGCGGTTGGCCAGATGGGCCTGGTGCAGGCCTACGAAAGCAGTTTTGTTAAACATGGTTTGCACACCGCGCAAATATTATTGAGTCACGAAGATCTGTCCGACCGGCGCCGTTACCTCAATGCGCGCAGTACGCTGGCTACGCTGGTTGAATTGGGTGTTATTCCCATAGTTAATGAGAACGATACGGTGGCTACCGCAGAATTATGTTTTGGTGACAACGACACACTGGCGGCGCTCGTTGCCAATCTGATTAATGCCGATGTCATGGTCATCCTCACTGATCAGGAGGGTCTGTACACAGCTGACCCCCGCAAAGACACAGCAGCGGAGTTGGTGCAAACAGCATCTGCAACAGATGATACGCTGCTTAAACTGGCAGGTACGGGCAGCAGTCTGGGCCGGGGCGGTATGCTCACAAAATTGTCGGCGGCACGGCTGGCTGCACGTTCGGGTACAGATACCATCATTGCCAATGGTCGTCAGACAGACGTTATTACCCAGCTGACCAAGGGTGAGTCCATAGGCACCTGGCTCTCAGCCGGGCAAGAACCGGTTGCCGCTCGCAAGCAATGGCTGGCAGGGCAACTGGGCCTGCGTGGCAAACTGGAACTGGATGCAGGCGCAGTCAAGGTATTACGAGATTCAGGACGCAGTTTATTAGCGGTTGGCATCTGCGCAGTGCAGGGCAAATTCTCCCGCGGTGAGGTAGTGGCATGTGTAGATTCCGCTGGCAAAGAAGTGGCCCGGGGGCTGGTCAATTATGATGCCGACGAGATTAATAAGCTGAAAGGGCAGAGCAGCAGCCAGATAGAGACTCTGCTGGGTTATGCTGGTGAAGAAGAAGTCATACATCGCGACAACCTCATTCTCAACGAGAGTTAATCGCGGGCGAAAAAAAACCGGCGAATGCCGGTTTTTTTGGTGCATGAACGCTTACTGAAGTGCTTTCACTGCACTATTCAGGCGGCTTTTATGACGCGCAGCCTTATTCTTGTGCAGGATGCCCTTGTCTGCCATGCGATCGATTACCGGTACGGCGGCTTTATAGGCCTCGGTAGCAGCAGCGTAGTCACCTTCACTAATAGCGGAATCGACCTTTTTGATCGAAGTACGCACCATTGAGCGGAAAGATGCATTATGTCGGCGACGTGATTCTCCTTGTCTGGAGCGTTTGCGTGCCTGTGGAGAATTAGCCAATCGTAACTCCTTTACCAGCAGTTATGCCGGCTTAATCTTGTTTGATAAAAATGTTTGTCGGAAAGCCGCAGCAGCATTGATGCCTGCCCGGTTTCAAAGGAGCGACACTATGCCGTTTTAGGTTTCTGATGTCAATACCGTTTCTGACTGCAATTACGCTGCTATTGGAGCAGATTTATTTAATAAAATCAGCCAGATAACCGATAGAGCTTAGGGAGCCTCTGATTAATAAAGAAAAAGCCAGCCAGCTGTGCTGTCATTGCCCGATAACTAGCAAGAAGACGTTAATTGATGAATGAATTACAGGACGCGCCGCATACCAAAGGTAGCAAAGGCAAGCCCGATAAAGGCCTGCTGAAGGCTGGTGGTATAACAGGATCAATGACCCTGGTCTCGAGAGTGCTGGGATTGGCGCGCGACATCGTGATCGCACGCCTGTTTGGAACCTCTGACGGGGCCGACGCGTTCTTCCTCGCCAATAAAATTCCCAATTTCATGCGGCGTCTGTTTGCCGAGGGAGCATTCAACCAGGCCTTTGTACCGGTGTTGTCTGAATATCGCAGCCAGCGCTCACTTCTGGATGTACAGATACTGATTAACGCCGTGGCAGCAAGCCTTGGTGGACTACTATTGCTAATCACGGTGGCAGTGGTTAGCGCAGCACCAATTATCGCAATTCCACTGGCCTATGGTTTTACGGATGAGCCTGAGAAGTTTGCGCTGTTCGTGGAAATGCTGCGCATCACTTTCCCCTATTTGCTGCTGGTTTCGATGACGGCCATGTGCAGTGCCATACTTAATAGCTATGGCCGCTTTGCAGTGCCTGCCATCACGCCCGCGCTGCTCAATATCTCGTTGATTGGCTGCTCATTTCTGTTGGCTCCGAACCTGCGTGTCCCGGAGCTCGCTCTGGCGTGGGCGGTGTTGTTGGCAGGGTTTGCCCAACTGTTGTTTCAATTGCCATTTCTGGCCCGCATGCAGTTGCTTCCCAAACCACGACCAACAAAAAATCATGAGGGCGTTGCGCGTATCAAGCGACTTATGGTGCCGGCATTGTTCGGTGTATCTGTGAGCCAGATAAACTTGTTACTGGATACACTGATTGCCTCACTACTGGTGGCTGGTAGTGTTTCCTGGTTGTATTTTTCTGACCGGCTGATGGAGCTTCCGCTTGGTATATTCGGCGTTGCACTAGCCATCGTGGTACTGCCCAGTTTGTCGCGCAAACACGCAGAAGCCTCAATGGATGAATTCTCTGCAACACTCGACTGGGCGTTTCGCCTGGTATGCATTATCGGTATACCGGCCAGCCTGGCGCTGGTGCTGATTGCCGAACCCCTCCTGATTACTCTGTTCCAGAATGAAAACTTTACTGTAACCGATGTGACCCAGGCGTCTGGCAGCTTGCGTGCTTATTCAGCCGGGTTGTTGGCTTTTATGGCAATCAAGATCTTCGCACCGGGCTTCTATGCACGCCAGAATACTTCAACACCGGTACGTATTGGTGTGGTGGCAATGGCAACCAATATGGTTCTGAACATTGTGTTTTATTTAAATGGTCTGGCTCACGTGGGGCTGGCAATGGCGACCAGCATTGCCGCCTTTCTTAATGCCGTTTTGTTAATGGCAGGGTTGCGGAAAGATGGCGTCTTCAGTTTTCAGCCTGGCTGGAGGGTCTTGCTGCTGCGATTGCTAATCGCCAATGGCTTGATGGCGGCAGTGCTCATCTACTTGATGGGGGATTGGCAAGCCTGGCTGGAAATGAGTACCCTTACCCAGGTAATGCAACTCAGTGTGCTGGTTTTGAGCGGATTGGCGACATATATTGTAGCCCTGTATATAGTTGGAATCCGTTGGCGGGACGTTTACCACTAAAGTCAGATTGATATCCTTATCTATTATGAAGCGCGTATTCAGTAGCGAAAGTGCAGCTCTGGCATGGCATATTCACAATATGTTGCAGCACCATGACATCGCCACCCAGGTACGCAATGACAGGTTGTATTCGGTTGCAGGAGAAGTGCCGGTGCATGAATGTATGGCTGAGGTATGGGTTGAGAATGCGCTGGATGAGAAAACTGCAGAGCGCCTTATAAGGCAGCAGCTCTCAGATGATGAAATTCCCAGCCCATCATGGGACTGTCCACGGTGCGGTGAACTTAACACCGGTGAATTTGCCGCTTGTTGGAATTGTGAACTGCTCATTGATGCGATTGATCCAGGCCAATGAAGAAACTGCTGACACTATTCCTGCTGAGTAACCTGTCTTTTCCGGTGCTGGGACAGGAGTGCGTGATTCTGTTACATGGTCTTGCCCGTGTTTCGAACTCAATGGGCGAGTTGGAAGAAAAACTCCAGCGAGCAGGATACGTGATAGCCAATATCAATTATCCGTCTCGTGAATTTGGTATAGAAAAGCTTGCCAATGACGCGATTGGTCGCGGATTGACAGAATGTGCCTTTCAGCAGGCGCAGGAAATAAATTTTGTGACCCATTCACTCGGTGGCATCCTGGTTCGCTATTACCTGACCCACAATGAGTTGCCCGAGTTGGGCAGAGTGGTGATGTTGGGACCGCCCAATCAGGGTAGTGAGATGGTCGACGGCCTCTTGCCCGTACCCGGCTTCGAGTTATTTGGTGGCCCTACCGGTACTGCGCTGGGTACCGGCGAAGAAAGTGTAGTTAGTCAACTTGGTCCAGTTGACTTCCAGCTTGGTGTGATTGCCGGCAACGTCAATCTCAACCCGCTTACCATGTTATTCCTCTCGGGGCCAAACGACAGTATCGTCTCAGTGGTCAGCACTCGCGTGGAAGGTATGGATGAACATATCGTACTGCCAGTGACCCATACTTTTATGATGCGTAACAATGAAGTCATCGATCATGTGGTGCACTACCTCAAAACCGGTGATTTCATACCCCAGGAATAAAGCAGCAGATGGGTATTCAAGCCCGGGACATAAACTTCCCGGTGACCGTATTGATTTTTACAATTTCACCCGGCGCCATATATTCAGGAACCTGAACTTCCAACCCCGTGGATAGGCGTGCCGTCTTGCTGCGATTGGTCGCAGATGCTCCGCTGACTGCTGGCGGTGTATCCACGATCTCCAGGTTCACCGATTGTGGCAGTTCGACACTGGCCAGAGCGCCGTCTACCACCAACCCGATTATGTCTTCCTGTTGTTCGGTCAGGTAGGGAATCTCGCCTTCTATATCTTCGCTGTTGACACCGTACTGGCTGAAGTCTTCGCTGTTCATGAAGTAATAGATGTCGCCATCGATATAGGAGAACTGCACAGGAACGCGCATGCAATCTGCCTCTTTGAGCATGTCGTCGCCTTTGAATGATTCATCCCGCTTCTGCCGGGTTTGCAGATTGTAAAACCTTACTTTGTAAAGTGTGGCTGCCCCGCGAGATGAGGGGCTCTTGGATTCAAACTGTTTGACTATATGGGGCATGCCATCTATGTCGACAACCATACCTTTCTTGAGATCGCTGGCTTTGGGCAAAACTGACTCCTGCTGTGTAAGCTTTCCGGCGGGGTGTTTGCTCCCGCGGCAGTCGGATTATACAATCCGCTGCCCGGATTAGTATGAGTTTTGTAAATCGGGAACCAACTCCGAACACACGGAAGCAACGACATGGCCAAAAGAGTGAAGGAAGTCGACAATCTTCATATAGTCGATTACGAAGAATTACCACCTCCAGGGGAAATCAAGAATGAATTTCCCCTGGAAGGTCCCGCACTGGAAACGGTCTTGGGAGGGCATCGTGCTGTTAAAGGCATACTCGACAGAGAAGACAAGCGCCTGATAGTAGTAGTGGGTCCGTGTTCAATTCATAATCCTGATGAGGCGCTGGAGTATGCGCGCAAATTACGTGTGCTCGCCGATGAGCTTTCCGACAGCCTGTTGATCCTGATGCGCGTCTACTTCGAGAAGCCGCGCACCTCTGTGGGTTGGGAAGGGCTTATCTATGACCCACACCTGGATGGCACACATCGTATAGATCATGGGATTCGCATTGGCAGGAAACTCATGCTGGAGATTGCTCATATCGGGCTACCGATTGCGATCGAAGCGCTGGATCTCATTTCTCCCCAGTATTTGCAGGATCTGGTTACCTGGACAGCCATTGGTGCGCGTACTACGGAATCACCGACCCATCGGAAGCTGGCCAGCGGTATCTCATCAGCGATTGGCTTCAAGAATAATGTTGATGGCAGCCTGATGGTGGCCGTTAATGCCATACGCTCTGCATCAGCCAGTAATAGCTTTATCTCAGTCACTGAAGAAGGCAAAGTCGCCGTTTTTCGCACCGGTGGCAATCCGCACTGTCATGTAATCCTGAGAGGGGGCAAGTCACCCAATTATGACAGGGAAAATGTCGAAAATTGTGAGAAAGAGCTGGAGAAGGCGGGTCTACCCGTGAACGTTATGATTGATTGCAGCCATGGCAACTCACAAAAAGATCCGCAGCGCCAACTCGACGTGCTGGAAGACATTGGTAATCAGATCGCTGCTGGTAACCAATCAATTGTCGGAGTAATGCTGGAGAGTAATCTCGAAGAAGGTAATCAGCCAATTCCCGATGACCTCGAAGAAATCCGTTATGGCGTCTCTATCACCGATGCCTGTTTGGGCTGGGAAGCCACAGAGAAGGCGCTGCGGAAATTTGCCGGGCAGGTAGCGTCCGGATTGGATTCACGGTCCGCTTGACTTAGATCAACCACGCCAGCGCGAACTTGTTTACACTGCAGCCTGTTTGATCGGAAATTAGTGCCGAGCGGAGAGCTGACGTGTCTCAACCCAATCGAATGCTTCTGGCAGTTGATTTGTGTCCTGAATCAGAAACCCTGATTCGGCGCGTGGTGGATCACTATGCGATCGATCTCGACAAACTTCATGTCGTGCATGTCATCCGCGCCACGGCAGTGGATACACCCGATCCGAACCTGCCAGATCGCCAACTTCTGGACCACACTGGCTTTCGACTACGCGAATTGCTGAATCGCAATGGTCTGACCATTACTCCGGCGCATATCCATCTGCTGCAGGGTGAACCTGCTTTCGAAATAAAATCACTTGCCAGGCGTATTAACGCTGATCTTGTAATCGTAGGGAGTCATTGCAAGCAGGGTGGTTGGCTGCAATTACCCGGCGCAACCACGAACTGCGTCATGCAGGGGATTGGCGCCGATGTAATGGCAGTGAAAATCTGAACCTTCTCTCACTTCCTTTATCAGGAGTCAGCGAGTACTCTGGCGAGGCTGGAAGCCAGATATTCGATGTTGCTTTCATTGATTCCCGCAACGTTAATACGGCTGGAGTTCACCAGGTAAATGCTGAATTCGTTCACCAGTCTCTGAACCTGATCGACATTCACGCCGAGGAAGGAAAACATGCCTTTTTCCCGTTGAATAAAACTGAAATCCTGGCCCACGCCTGCGGCTTTGATCTGTTCCACGAGTTGCGTGCGCAGTCCGTTGATCCTGGCGCACATCTGTTGCAGTTCGCTGTCCCATTCCTTTCTTAAATCAGCATTGTTCAGAATGTAATCGACAATGGCCGCACCGTGATCGGGCGGCATTGAGTACATGGCTCGGGCAGCGGCAGCCAGGAAGGTAGTAGCAATGCGGGTGTCTTCCTCATTCGCTGTTGTCATAGTTAGTGCACCGGTTCTTTCCCGGTAAAGCCCAAAGTTCTTGGAACAGGAGCTCACCACAATTAACTCCGGTAGCGCTTCTGCCATCAGGCGTACGCCGTAGACATCCTCAACCAGACCATCACCGAGACCCTGGTAGGCCAGATCGATGAATGTAGTAAAACCCTGCTCGAGCGCCAGATCCTTGATTTGATCCCACTGGTCATGGCTGAGATCAGCACCGCAAGGGTTGTGGCAACAGCCATGCAGAAGCACTACATCACCCTGTGGGACCTTGGCGAGTGTGCTCATCATCTCATCGAAGCGCACACTGTGGGTTGCATAATCGTAATAGGGATACTTCTCGATTTTCAGGCCGGCAGAACCCAGTAATGGAACATGGTTAGCCCAGGTAGGGTCACTCACCCATACGGTTGCTTCGGGACTGGCCTGTTTGATGAACTCGGCGCCCAACCTCAGGCCGCCGCAGCCGCCAGGCGATTGTACTGTGACTCGTCTTGTGCCGAGGCTGTTGATGAGAGAATTCCCAAGTATTAATTCCGCGACTGCATCGTTATATCCTGCAGACCCGGTTGGCCCCACGTAGCTCTTTGAATCCTGGGTTTGCAGCAGATAATCTTCTGCCTTTTTCACCGATGTCATCACGGGTGTCGTGCCGTTGGAATCGCGGTAGACACCTACTCCCAGATCGATCTTGAGAGGATTTTTATCTGCACGATAGGCGGCCATTAGGCCCAGGATGGGGTCAGCGGGTAGGGCTTGAAGTGACTGAAACATGATTAACTCTGGAATCTTCTCTGGTGAGCTTTAAGGGTGTTTTGTAGCAATGACGCACGTGTCATGGGTCCCACGCCGCCGTTAGTATAAGAGATAAAAGAACACTTGTTCTTCACATTGTCGAAATCCACATCGCCCACATTGCGATAACCGGACGGGCGGGAATCATCGGCCACACGAGTCTGGCCTACATCAATGACGACTGCGCCTTCCTTGACCATATCGGCAGTGACAAATTCAGTTTTGCCGATGGCGACGATGAGAATATCGGCGCTGCGACACAGCGCCTTGAGTTCGCGGGTGCGGCTGTGGGCTAATGTCACAGTGGCGTTACCCGGATTGGTGTTGCGTGACATCAAAATCGCCATTGGCGTACCAACGATATTGCTGCGGCCAAGAACAACGCAATGTTTACCTTCAGTTTCTATTTCATAGCGCTTGAGCAATTCCATGATGCCATTGGGGGTAGCGGAGATGAAGGTGGGCAAGCCCAGCATCAGATTCCCCACATTTTCCGGACAAAAGCCATCAACATCCTTGGCCGGGTCGATAGCGAGAATGACCTTGTTTTCATCGATGTGATCGGGCAATGGCAACTGTACGATGAACCCATCGATCCCGTCATCTGCATTCAGGTCGGCAACACGCTGCAGCAACTCAGCTTCCGAGGTACTTGCATCCAGCACAATCTTGGTGGATTCGAAGCCGACTTCGGCGCAGTCTTTGACTTTCATCTTGACGTAATTTTGACTGGCCCCATCTTCGCCTACCAAAACGGCGGCAAGGTGAGGAGGGCGCTGCCCCCTGGACTTGATGTCGTCTACCAGTTTGGCAATCTCCTGACGTATTTGTTCAGAGCAGGCTTTACCATCGAGTAATTGCATGTGTATTCCGTTTTTTGGGCAGGACTCAGACTTTTTAGTGCGTACTTCTGAGTAATATTCAGTGTGAAGAAATGGCTTGTTGCAGGTTGCGTATCATAGCCGAGGGGTTGTGCCATCTCAAGCAGCGAAGATCGATGTTAGTAGTTCAGTTTGAAATCGGAATGCGTGTTGTTTATTTGTGCGAAGCGTAGATGGGTGATGTAGCCAGGGGAACGCATACCCAGATCAGGTGGGCTCGACCTCGGCATCCATGCCTCGGATGCCCCCTGGCTACATAACCCACCAACGCCTGTTAAGTCAGTGCCAGATTTGAAGAAGCTCCACTATCCTGTTCGATAACCGATTACCATTCCCCCGTGTTGGGCATGCTCGACCATGGCTCAGCCGGGGCCAATGCATCACCTTTCTGTAACAGCTCTATGGAGATGCCATCGGGTGACCGGACAAACGCCATCCGACCATCGCGTGGAGGTCGGTTAATGGTGATGCCGCACTCTTTGAGGTGCTGACATAAACTGTAAATATCGTCTACGGCATAGGCGAGATGGCCGAAATTTCGTCCACCGCTATAGGTTTCAGGGTCCCAGTTATAAGTGAGTTCAATCTGGGCGTCTTCGTCGCCCTCTGCCGCCAGGAACACCAGGGTAAAGCGGCCGGCTTCCACTTCTTTGCGTCGCACTTCCTTCAGGCCAAGCCCATTGCAGTAAAAGTCCAGGGATTCTTCGAGGTCATTAACCCGTACCATTGTATGCAGGTATTTCATGACGGCTTCCCTTAATACACCACTACCGAGCGAATGCTCTTGCCTTCATGCATGAGGTCGAATGCGGAATTGATCTCATCCAGTGGCATGGTGTGGGTGATTAACGGATCAATCGAGATCTTGCCATTCATGTACCAGTCTACGATGCGCGGCACGTCGGTGCGTCCGCGGGCACCACCGAATGCTGTGCCTTTCCATGCCCTGCCGGTGACCAGTTGAAATGGCCTGGTTGAAATTTCCTGACCGGCGCCAGCCACGCCAATAATATAAGACTCGCCCCAGCCCTTGTGGCAACACTCCAGCGCCTGGCGCATGGTGTTCACATTCCCGATACATTCAAAGCTGTAGTCGACACCACCGTTGGTCAGATCGATGATCGCAGCAGTTACGTCATCGACGTCACTAGGATTAATAAAATCAGTCATCCCAAACTGCTCGCCGAGTTGGACCTTGCTGGCATTGATATCGATGCCGATGATGCGATCGGCACCCACCATGCGTGCGCCCTGAATCACATTGAGGCCGATACCGCCAAGGCCGAAAACAGCAACAGTGCTGCCTGGTTCGACTTTGGCATCAAATGCGACTGCGCCGACGCCGGTGGTTACGCCGCAGCCGATATAGCAAACTTTATCGAATGGAGCATCGGGACGGATTTTTGCCAATGCGATTTCTGGCAGTACTGTGTAATTTGAAAAGGTCGAGCAACCCATGTAATGCAAGATAGGCTTGCCATCCAGTGAGAATCTGCTGGTGCCGTCTGGCATGAGCCCCTGTCCCTGGGTTGAGCGAATCGACTGGCACAAATTGGTCTTTGGGTGCAAACAAAAATCACACTGACGGCATTCGGGTGTATATAAAGGAATCACTGTGTCACCCACTGCGAGAGATGTCACCCCTGGTCCAACTTCCTGCACGATGCCGGCGCCTTCATGACCAAGAATGGCGGGGAAGGCACCTTCCGGGTCATCACCAGAGAGTGTGAATGCATCGGTATGACAAATACCCGTGGCCTTGATCTCAACCAACACCTCACCGGCCTTGGGGCCTTCCAGGTCGACTTCGACAATCTCCAAAGGCTGACCTGCAGAAAATGCCACTGCGGCTCGCGATTTCATCCATTCTCTCCTGTGGTATCTGAGTTTCCCGTGAGGGAGGGCTGATTGCATTGTAAAAGAGCCAACCAGTGTTCGCCACCTTGCCAGTCTATCGACCTTGGCCAGGTTGCGGCGTCGCATCCCAATTGAATTTGCACTGACGCCAATTTGCCTAACCTCCGGTTTCCTTAATATGGCCCCAATCGGGTAGAATGTCAGGCTTTTTCAGGAAGAAGAAGCGCAATGAGCCCTGCCAAGTTTGTTCTGACGGTCTCCTGCCCGGAAACACAGGGTATTGTCCGCGCCGTCAGTAATTTTCTGTACGAATCCGATGCCACGATTGCCGAGGCAGCCGAGCACAGAGATGCGATTCTTAATCGCTTTTTTATGCGCGTCGAGTTCGAAGGAGCCGGTGGCAAGGGTGTCGAGATTGCCGCGTTGAAATCCCGGTTTGCCGAAATAGCCGCAGAGTTTTCCATGGATTGGCACATTCATGCTATGGATAATCCTGTGCGATTGCTTTTGGCGGTTTCAAAACACGGTCACTGTCTCAACGATATCCTGCACCGGTGGGACAATGGTCAAATACCAGCCCAGGTGGTCGGCGTGATCTCCAATCATGAAGATATGCGCTCAATCACGGAATGGTACAACCTGCCTTTTCATTATTTGCCTATTACAAAGGATAATAAGTCAGAGCAGGAAGCCCGGATTTTGCAGATTGTGAAGCAGGAGCAGGTGGATCTATTTGCCCTGGCGCGCTATATGCAAATATTGTCACCTGTAATTTGTAACGAGATGACAGGACGCATCATCAATATTCATCACTCATTCCTGCCGGGTTTCAAGGGTGCCAACCCATATCGTCAGGCATATGACAGGGGCGTCAAGATCATTGGCGCTACCGCTCACTATGTCACTGCCGATCTGGATGAAGGGCCTATAATTGAACAGGCAGTTGAAAAAGTTGACACCAATGCTGACCTTGATGGATTGGTTCAAATGGGCAGGGATACAGAATGTGTTGCGTTTGCCAGGGCCATCAAGTGGCATTGCGAACACCGAATTATCATCAATGGTATTCGGACAATAGTTTTTAAATAACCATAGTCTGATACCGACAATCTGGTTTTCAATTAACCCAACAGGCAGCGGTGTATCCGCGAGCACTAAATAGAAATTTGGATTAATCCATGGAACTCGCCATCGCCGCGCTGGTTATCTTTGTTGGATCGTTTGTCCAGAGTTCCATCGGTTTTGGGCTGGCAATCATCGCCGCTCCTGTGTTGTTCCTTATTGATCCGCTCTACGTACCGGCACCTATCACGATGGCCGCGTTGACGCTTTCAGTAGCCAACGCCTGGAGTCACAGAGGTTCCATTTCCCTGCAAGGCTTGAAGTTCGCGATTCTGGGTCGAGTACCTGGCACTATTGCGGGTGGATTGCTGCTGCTCTGGATCGACCAAAAAGCGCTGGCATTATGGCTGGGCATATCGGTACTGGTGGCTGTTGGGCTCAGCTTGCGTAATTTTGCACTGCAACCGACGCCTGGGGCCATGTTTTCCGCAGGGCTGCTGTCCGGGTTCATGGGCACCAGTTCGTCTATCGGTGGGCCGCCCATGGCATTAGTGTTGCAGCATCAGGCCAGCGACTTCATCCGGGCTAATCTGGCGGCCTTTTTTATCGTCAGCTGTTTGATGTCCCTGGTAATGCTCGCGCTGGTGGGGCGGTTTGGGAGCGCAGAGTTGGGCATTTCCTTGCCCCTGCTGCCTGCCGCGTTGGCGGGATACTGGGTTGCCATGCGGACTTTGCACCTGGTGTCACATCAAACGCTGCGCAGTTGCTCGCTTGTGCTATGTGTCATTGCAGGCTCGGCGGCTATCGCCTCCTATTGGCTCTAGAAGCTCGAGCATTAATTAAAGGGTATCTAGGTATCTTTTCGGGCTTGGGTTACACTCAATGTGGTTTTTCCGAATTAAACAAAGATAACCCATTGAAATTAGAGGCAGAATTCATGAAGACGATATTAGCTAAAGCAATGATGGTACTAGGTCTGGCAGCATTTGCACCGTTCGTTTTGGCAGATGATGCGGCTGCCGCGCAGACAATTGCCGGAGTGCTTGTGGACCTTAATCACTTCCCGTCAGCAGATGAGAAAAGCGCGCTGATGGCGATAACAAATGATTCCAGCGTGAGCGCGGGCATGAAAGCCGTTGCTCAGGCGGTGCACGATATGCAGCATGCAGCAAGTGCTGATGCCAAAGCCCAGCTAAATTCGCTGATTGAAGACAGTGGCACCGATGACCAGGTTAAATCACTGGCTGAAATCGTTGTTGGCATTAATCACATGCCCAGCGCTGATGCCAAAGCCAGTTTGCAGGCCATGTTATAAGGTTGCGAGACGATCCATACTGGTGCGCAGGCATCAGTACGTAGTTAATTCCCAACCGTTCAGTTATCCACCCTCATCCGTGTCCTGCAGAGGGCACGGATGAGGGATTAGTGCGTCAGCCTTAACAGGCGGCGCGATAAGTACTAAACTGGCAGCCGGTTCGCAGCACCAGCCGCGACTTACCGCGCGAAAGATTGAGTAACCAGAAAAATATAAAAGAATAGAAGTATCAGAGGATCAGTGAATTTGGGCAATTGGCCATATGAAATCAGCATGGATGCCTTCCGCAAAGCCTGGGATCTCGAAGGGGAGGTCTTCTGGCGCAGCGTATTTGATATGCATCGTGACAAGATGCAGATAAAAAACCCCAACGTTGCAATCGGGAATCTTAAAAAAGTTTTTCAGGCCACATTCAAGCTGGCTAACTCCAAGGGATTCCAGGCCATGAGCCTGCGCGACCTGAGTCGCGAAACCGGTATCAGTATGGGTGGTTTGTATGCCTATATTGGTAGCAAGAATGATCTCGCATCAGTGATTGCCGGCGTACTGCGAAACTATATTGATCAGGTGATCGCTTCACTGGCTGATGTGCAAATGGAGCCAGTTGACCGATTGCGCGCCATGATTCATGGCGAAATTTACATGATGGAAATTTTGAACCCCTGGTATTACTTCTGTTATATGGATTTGCGAGGGCTTCCTAAAGAACAGCAGCAGCAGGCACTTGATCTGGAGTTGCGCTTCGATGGAATATTGATCGATGCGATTGAATCAGGCGTCAAGCAAGGGCAGTTCGTTTGTGAAGAGCCGCGTTTGCTTGCCGCGCAAGTAACGAGTCAGTTGCAGCAGTGGCATCTCAAGCATTGGAAGTACAACATGTACGAGATAACAACAGAAATGTATGCGCAATTTGTATTCGAAAACCTGCTGCTTTGTTTAGGGGTTCAGAATGATGCCGCCATTGGGAAAAACCCGGAAGTTATCCAGCGCTTCGCGTAATTGCTGGTTCCCCAATTAACTGTTTTCAGCCAGCAGGCCTTTTTTGTCAGTATAAAAGGCCCTGATTTCCAGCATGTCTGCTTCAAGATCGCCGCTTGGGTTATAAAAATCAGCGAGCCCGGCTTCCTTGTTACCTGCATCAACATATCCCAGTAAAATTGGCACCCCTGCGTTATTGGCGATGTGGTAGAAGCCTGTTTTCCAGTTGTCTACTTTGCTTCTCGTTCCCTCGGGGGGTACCAGTACCACCAGATCCTCATTGTTGCGATAGTGACCAACTATTTCATTAACGACGTTATGGGATTTGCTGCGATTGATGGGGATACCACCCAGCCATCTCATCAACCAGCCGAAAGGGAACGAAAATAATGTGTGCTTTCCGAGCCAGAATACTCGCAGGCGTAGTTTCAAAACAACCATCAGCATCAGCGGAAAATCCCAGTTGCTGGTGTGTGGCGCACCGATTAACACAAAACGCTGTTTCTCCAGTTCCTTGCCGATGGCTTTCCAGCCAATGATTTTAAGTAACAGCATAGACAGCCACCGCAGAATCGGTGTCAGGACGGGTGTATTAAATACGGTTCTGCGCATCAGCGGTGGCCTGCTGTTAGTTGGATTTCACTCTTCATCGTCGCCAAAGAGCTTCTTGAGTTCGGCCAGTGCCCGGTCAGCTTCGGATTGCGGGGAAGCTGTAGCTTCTGCCTGATTGTCGGCTGGCTCTTCCCCGAACAGAGCAGCCAGTTTCTCGCGTGCGGCAATTGCAGCGCTGTCATCTTTGACCTGGTGCGCCTTCGGGTTAACCTTGAAGAAGTCGCAGAAATTGGCTTTCTCTTTGTCCAGAACAAAATCGGCGCGATCTTCGCGGCAGGCATCTGACACATTGGGATCATAGTGCTTACATCCGATGCAGCTGTGCAGGTCTGCCTTGCAAGTACTGCATTCTTCATAGCGTGAGAACGGCAGGAGGATATTCTTAAGCTGCGCGCCGCATTTCCAGCATTGCATGTTGATACTCTGGCTGGCCATACGTTCACCATGTCTTGAAGTAGTTACCCAGGTCAGGCTCAGGTCGGTTTTTGTCAGCACTGTCGACCGCGCCCAGGTATAGAAAGCCGATGATTTTCTCATGGGCATCGAGTCCGAGACCACTCATCACATCCCTGTTATAGGCCAGGGAACCGGTACGCCACATAGCTCCAACTCCCTGGGCGTAGGCAGCAACCAGCATACTTTGGGCGGCTGCAGCGGCCGATAAATCCTGCTCGAACTCAGGGACTTTGGGGTGCTTTACAGGGCTGGAGACTACTATGATCATCAAGGGCGCCCGCAGGGGTTTGGAGCGCAGCTTTTGTTCCTGTTCGGCGTCAAGGTCGGGCGTAGCGCGACGACTGGCGGCAACGAATAGCTCACCCAGCCGCTCGCGGGCTTCATTCCTCACGAGCAAAAATCGCCAGGGCCGCAGCACGCCATGATCTGCCGCCCTGAACGCTGCCTTGTAAATATTCTCCAATTGCTCGGGAGCAGGCTCGGGGTCCTTTAGTTTCGGGTATGAACAGCGGTTCAATAGTGCGTCCAGCGCTTCCATTGATAATTCCTGGTTTGTCTCCTGAGAGCGAGAGCATAAAGCAAACGCGATTGCGTGCAAACCGAGAAGCAGCACACAGACCACATAATCCGTAGGGTTTTATAAGTCGGTCTGTCGTTAAACTGGGCCCATATTGGTGGTATACTTTCGCGCTTTCCAGTCGATAATCTGGGGCACAACGCCCAGTTTCAGATTGGGAAAATTTTTCAGCAATTAATCCGGACGTACTGCATGAATTCCAAGGTCGATGTAATCGCCATTAGCACCGAAAGACCAGCTTATCCCCAGAGCAAGTCACGCTGGTTTGGCACTGTTAAACGCGAACGCCTGAAACTGCTTTTTGCGTTCTATTCACCCGATGGCAATGAGATTGCCATGCCTATTGCCAGTATGTCGGCCTACCTCAAGCGGGATTTCCCCTGGGTAGATGTCGTACTCGAACCCATATTGATATTGCGGGACGAAGAACAATATTCGCCAGCAAATTATGCCAGGCTGCTGCAGAAACATGATGCAGATCTGTTTGCGTTCTCTGTCATGAGCCCGCACTGGTTCCCAATGGAGCCATACTTTGCTGAACTGAAAAAACTCATGCCTGATACGCCGATACTTATCGGTGGTTACCAGGCCATGCTGTCCCAGGAGCAAACCATCGAAAACCCCGATGTGGATTATATTTGCGTCGGTGACGGTGAATATGCCATTGGCAATATCGTGCAACACCTCAAAGGTACGAAAGACGGTCCGGCAGATGGCATGTGGGAGAAGCTGATCGACGGCTCGGTATATGAGACCGAACCACATCAGATTGGAGATCTGGCTGCACTGCCTTTTCCAGACTATGACGTATTCGCCAAGGAAGATGGCTTTAAAGATGTCAATTCATCCATTTTTGGCCCGAAAGGCAAACTGGTATTGCCGGTTATGACCGGACGAGGCTGTCCCTATCGCTGTACCTACTGCTGTAACACGCCGATTCTTGAAGGGTGGAAGACGAAGAAAACCTTCCTGCGCAAATATGATCCCGAAGCGATGGTCGATGAGCTGGAGCGTTTGCGAGATAAATATAATGTCGGGTACTTCGAGTTTTGGGATGAGCTGTTTCTGTCCAATCTGAAATTCGTTCGAGCATTCTTCGAGATTTATAAAGAAAGGTTACGATTGCCGTTTTCTATTAATTCGCGTGTCGAGGTCATGAATGAAGAATTCTGCCAGACAGCAGCGGCAGCAGGATGTCACACAATCTGGTTTGGCATTGAAAGCGGCGACGAAGAATATCGCAGCAAAATGCTGGGCCGTAAGATGAAAAATCAGCAGGTAATTGATGCGGCGGCCAACTGCAAGAAAGCCGGCATCAACCGCCTGACTTTCAATATCGTTGGTGCCCCGCTGGAAAGTGCAGAAAACATGCGCCAAACCCTGCGGCTGAATCAGGAAATTGCGCCTGAGCATTTCTTCTTCTTTCCTTATATCCCGCTGCGCGGCACACCTCTTTACAACATTGCAAAAGAGAACGGCCTGTTGCTGGAAAACAAGAAGAACCTGCACTATTTGTCAGCCGCCAACGATCGCCAGTTCACCCTGAACATGAAAGAACGTCCGGATTTGCTGACCGCTGAGGAATACAATGAAATTTGCCAGGAAATGCTGGCGTTTCAGGAACAGAATAACCGTCTCAGCTACTCTGATGATGGTGTGCCGGAAAGCGACGCTGACAAAGCCACGGTGGAAGACAAGAGTTTCTCCCTTGTTGAAGACACTGAGCCAACTCCGCCTCCGAAGGAGAATCCTTCACTGCTGGAAGGTGTCAGGAATTTTTTCCGCAGCTAAGTCTCTGCCAGAGATTGCTCATTAATCACCGATTCCCGGGCTGACTCCAGCTCACCGGCGATTGCCTGTTTGAACTTGCGCCACGAAAGACCCGCCATCAGCAAGTTGCCTATTACGGCACCAGCAAAGAAACCCCATAACCCAAAAATCTTGCTACCTGCATACGCCAGTGGTACGTAGAACACGAAGAAGCGGCCGATGCTCAAGTACAAGGCCGAAAGGGGCCGATGCAGCGCATTGAGGGAAGAATTTGTCAGGATGATGATTCCCTGTAGCCCATAGCCCAGCGGCATTATCCATAAGAATAGTGTGGTGGCCTGGATGACGGCAGGGTCGTCGGAAAACATTCGCGCGATTAACGCGGAACCCAGCAGTAGCACAACCCATACGGCTAGCTGCCACAGCATGATAAAACGGATCGCCAGCTTGTAGGCTTCTTGTACCCGATCAATACGGTTAGCCCCGAGATTCTGCGAGATCATTGGCGGTAACGACATCGACATGGCCAGGATGATCAGCGTGGCAATTGGCTCAAGGCGTGCGCCAACCCCAAATGCCGCCACAACTTCATCCCCAAAACCGGCTGCGATAGCGGTCATGATGCCGGCTGCGACGGGGGTGAGCATATTGGCTCCCGCTGCCGGAATACCAATGCGCAACATCTCCCGGCCGGATGTGAGCATCACATGGCGCTCAGGCAGAACCCGGCTGACCAGTTCGAGTTTGAACACCAGTACATAAGCCAGATAGCCAAAACCACATGACCAGGCGATAACAGTTGCCCAGGCGGCCCCCTGAATACCCAGTGCGGGAAACGGCCCGGGGCCGAAGATCAATAGCGGGTCGAGCACTGCGTTGATAAAGCCGGCAGCGGCCATGAGCATGCTGGGCGTCTTGGTATCGCCGCAGGCGCGCAAGAGGCTGTTGCCAGTCATCAGGCAAACTACGAGGACACTGCCAGGGAACCAGATCACCATGTATTCGCGAATCAAGACCTGCAGTTCTGCGCTGGCGCCCATCCAGGTAAAGATGAAATCCATGCTCCACCAGCAGATCGCGACCACAATTGTTGCAAGCAGGAACGACAGATAGTTGATAACTGTTGCCGACTGTTTGGCCCGCTCCATATCGGCGCGCCCAACGTATTTGCCGACGACTGCAGACGCGCCAATGCCCAGACCGATGGCCAGGCTCATCACCATGAAGGTAACCGGGAAGGTGAAACTGATGGCGGTAAGGGATTCAGTGCCGAGAAAACTGATGAAAAGCGTATCGACCAGGCTGAAGGTAAACAGCATCAACATGCCCACGATCATGGGTAGGGTCATGCGGATCAGGGCTTGCTTGATCGATCCTTCAATGAGGTTATTGCTATTCTTGTTAACTTTCAGAAGAAATCCCTCGAACTTGCATAAGACTTTCAGACAGACAACTTAGAGGAAGCCGTTGTTGTATGCTAGAGGGCTTGCTCCTGCATTTCTAAATATACCGTGCGAAGCCGCTATTTATTGCCTGATTCCCTTGCGCATCTTGACCAATTGCCTCAGCAACAGGGGATTGGCAAAGAAAAGTTCTTTGGCAGTGCTCAGATCGGGGCTGCCATCTGCTGCTGCAACCAGTCCGCCAGCTTCCTGCAATATCAATCTGGTTGCCATAAGGGCCGGATCTGACGTGGCGGGGCACCAGCCAGCCTGTAAACCATCAGTGGCGATTAGCAGCATATCGATTGCCGGGTGGCCGTAGATTCGCAATTCGGCGCCCTGGTTTTGCAGCTCTTGCTGGACCGCATTGAATATATCGCGCTGCCCCTCGTCATAATTCAATCCGCATAATGCGGCCATCAAGGTAGTGCGCGAACCTACTCGCAGACGTTTGCCATTGCGCTGTGCGCCCTGGCCTCGACTCGCGACAAATTCTTCACCAGTTTGTGGCAGTAACGCAACTGCATGGGTGAGTTGATTATCGACCACACAGGCGAGCGATAAGCCGTATGAAGGCAGACCTTTGTAATAATTCAGGCTGCCAAACAGTGGATTGATATGCCAGTGAGTTGCGGACCCGGTATCGCCAGAGGTGCCGGATACGCGCGAGTGGATGCACGAGTCGGGCAATATCTTGTGTAATTCATAGGCGAGAGTGGCATCAGATTCCTGGTCCATGCTGGTAGTGAATTGACGCGGGTGTTCATTGATTATCTTGAGTCGGTCGGGCCGGTCGCTGCCGACGATGATTTTTTCCATCGCTTCACGGGCTGCGCGCAGCGCTATGTTGGTCATGGCGTGCATGGGATTTTCCAGGATTGCTAAAGAACGTCAGGGCAGGGATATACAACCATGCCATTTGGGCGCGCATGATAACAAATACTGCTGTGTATACACACGTACTTGAAATTCCCGGTGTTTATAGTGGCAGATGATATACTGCGCCGCTGTCAGGAAGCAGATAGTTATGTCGATTAAAGAACAGGTAAGCGTGGTACTCGTGAATACTTCCCACCCGGGTAATATCGGGGCCACTGCGCGCGCAATGAAAAATATGGGCCTGCACAAGCTGGTGCTGGTCAACCCACTGGAATTTCCCAGTGGCGTGGCAGTAGGCAGGGCGGCTTCTGCGCTCGATATTCTTGAGCAAGCCAGGGTAGTCACAAGCCTCGAAGAGGCGCTTGAGGAATGTAAGCTGGTGATAGGGGCCAGCGCCCGGTCACGCAGTATCCCCTGGCCCATGCTAAATCCCCAGCAAATGGCGGAGAAAGTTGCAGCTGAGGCACCGCAACATCCAGTTGCCCTGGTGCTGGGTCGGGAAGATTCAGGTCTGAATAACGAAGAATTGCAGTTGTGTCATTACCACGTACAGATTCCGACCGCGCCGAAGTACAGTTCGCTAAACCTCGCTGCTGCGGCAATGGTACTGGCATATGAAATTCACAAAGCCTGTTTTACAGAAAATGGCGATGTTGAGTTGAGTGAGGAACAATACTGGGATCAGCCGCTGTGCAGTGGTGAGCAAATGCAGTATTTCTATGAGCATCTGGAAAGGGTGATGGTTGCTATAGACTTTCATGACCCGGACAACCCGCGCCAGTTAATGCAACGCATGCGCAGGTTGTTCGGACGCATCCGCATCGATGAGATGGAAATGAATATCCTGCGCGGTATTCTCACCAACATCGAGCAACAATTAGACAAACGCTCGCAAGACTAAAGTGCTAGCGCCTGCCACGGGTGGGCTTGCGTGACTTTGTTGGTGCTGTGTGCGCCGGTGGTATCAGGTGCTGGGGACCATTGCCGATGAGGTTTTTGCGACCCATTCGGGTCAGTGCCGCACGCAACATGGGCCAGTTCTTTTCATCGTGATAGCGCAGAAAGGCTTTTTGTAAGCGACGCTGATCCAGATCCTTACAGACATTGAGCTTTTCACTCTTGTAACGCAACTTTTGCAAAGGATTGCGTTCGGAATGATACATGGCTGTAGCCAGTGCCATCGGTGAAGGATAAAACGTCTGCACCTGGTCTGGTTTAAAGTTATGCTCTTTCAGCCATAGACTTAAATTAAGCATTTCATCTTCGTCACACCCGGGGTGTGCGGCAATAAAGTAAGGTATCAGATACTGTTCCTTGCCAGCCTTGCGCGAAAACTTGTCGAACAGTTTCTTGAATTCGTCGTATGCACCAATGCCCGGTTTCATCATCTTGGACAAGGTCTTGTCTTCACTGTGTTCCGGGGCAATTTTCAGATAGCCACCCACGTGGTGCGTAACCAGTTCTTCGATGTATTCCGGGTCTTTCAATGCCAGGTCGTAGCGCAGGCCCGAAGCAATTGCGACGCGCTTGATACCCGGCACAGCACGCGCTTTGCGATACAACTGGGTAGTTGCACTGTGGTCAGTTTTCAGGTGTTTGCAGATGGTCGGAAAAACACAGGAGAGGCGCTTGCAGGACTTCTGAATCTTCGGAGACTTGCAATTTAACTTGTACATGTTGGCGGTGGGGCCGCCGAGGTCGGAGATTGTACCGGTAAAGCCCGGCACCTGATCACGAATCTTCCCGATCTCTCGCAAGATAGATTCTTCGGAGCGGCTCTGAATAATGCGACCTTCGTGTTCGGTGATCGAGCAAAACGTACAACCACCAAAACACCCACGCATGATGTTTACCGAAGTTTTTATCATGTCGTACGCCGGTATGCGCGCGTTACCATATGATGGATGTGGTTTGCGTTGATAGGGTAAATCGAATATCCAGTCCATCTCGTCAGTTTCGAGTGGAATCGGCGGGGGATTTACCCAGACTTCCAATGTGTCGTGACGCTGTACCAGAGTCTTGGCGTTGTAAGGATTTGCTTCCTGATGTAATACCCGTGAGGCATGTGCATACAACACCGGATCATTGCGCACCTTGTTGTATGAAGGTAGCCGGATGTAGCTCGTAGCCGCATCGAATTCCGTTTGCCTCTGTAATGGCAGGGGAATGATTTTAACAGCCTGAGTATCGCCTGATTCGACGGATCCCTGCTCTTGCTGCATTTCCTTATTGTGGAAATCGTAAGGGTTAGGAATCTCGTCAATCTTTGCGGGCCAGTCAATGCGTGTCGAGTCGATCTCTGTCCAGCCTGCGGGTAGTGACTTCCGCACCATCGCTGTGCCGCGCAGGGAGTCGAGATCGGCAATCTCCTGGCCATTGGCCACTGCATGCGCCAGTTCAGTGAGTGCGCGTTCTGCGTTGCCAAACAGCAGGATGTCAGCATTGCTGTCAATTAAAACGGAGCGACGAATGGTGTCGCTCCAGTAGTCATACTGCGCGATACGCCGCAGGCTCGCTTCAATCCCGCCAATGACAATTGGCGTATCGTAGTAGGCTTCCCGGCAACGCTGGCTGTATACAATGACCGAGCGATCGGGTCGTTTGCCAGCTTCGCCATTGGGCGTGTAGGCATCGTCGCTGCGCATGCGTAAATCGGCTGTGTAGCGATTGATGAGGGAGTCCATGTTGCCGGCAGTCACACCGAAGAACAGGTTGGGTTTGCCTAGTGCAGTAAAAGGTTCGGCAGACTGCCAGTCCGGTTGTGAAATTATGCCGACGCGAAACCCCTGTGCTTCGAGTAAGCGGCCTACAACAGCCATGCCAAAACTGGGGTGATCGACATAGGCATCAGCGGTAACCAGGATGATGTCGCAACTATCCCAGCCAAGCGTATCCATTTCCTCACGCGACATGGGGAGAAAGGGTGCGGTGCCATAGCACTCCGCCCAGTAGCGCGGGTAATCGAATATCTTGCGCGTTGTCTCAGTTGCTGTATTCATTAAATCTGCTTTGGTTCCTACAGTAGATCGTCGAGGGTTGTCTCGACACCATTTAACGAGATTGTGCTGTTGATTAATGTCAGGTCAAACAATACGCGCCCGTTCTCCAATCTGACCAGCTCAGCTTGCACATAAGAGTCCAGTGCCGAACCCATTGGGCTCCGCACGAATGCTTCGGTATCAAGGTCGATAGCGATCTCCAGATTCGTGGCAGCGAGAGCCGCGTTGAGATCCATCACCATCACGTCTGTGACCCCAGGCAGTCCATCCCATTGCAGTTGCAAACTGCCGGTGTGAGAACCGTCATAAGCGCTTGCGTCAATGCTGACATTGATATCGAGCGGGTTCTGGATAAGCAATACGATCAATTCCTGACCCACAGCGCTCACCGTATTTCCTGCTGAAGCATTTGCGGGGGAGAGTTGGTTCTGAATACCCGATGCCAGTTCGTAGTACCTGTCGAGTATTTGCGGGTCGAAGCGGTCGAGTTCTATTTCGATATCAAAACTTTGTACGGGCACATCGCCTTCGAGACTGGCGATAGCCATACGTTGCCGCATTTGCAATAACGCAGGGTCTGCCAATGTGGTGTCGATAGCTGACTCAACCCGGAAATCATCGAAGCGAAAATCAAACGGTGAAGGGCTATTCATTTCGCCGATTTGCACCAGGGCATTGCTGGGCGCAAACGGGTCGGCTAATAAATCGCTGCTGCTGGCAATGTCGATGTTCGAGATATAGAAGCTGGTCTGATTGGATGTCGCGCGCAGTGCTCCGATGTTCATGTTGAAGATGCCTGACTGATCCGCGGCGATGGATAAATCGCTGCGCATGCCAGCAAATTCGAATGCGTCTGCATTCTCCTGGTAATCAATCGGCCCCATTTGCAGGCGTAGATTCATGGAGCGATTAAAGTTCACAAGCATTTCAATGTCGAACTCAGGAAGTTCAAAGGGTAATGCTGCCAGTTCCGCCTGCAACTCTGGCGCAGGTGGGTCAGGAATAATACGCACCGCTGCCAGTGCCAGACTAGTGCCTGAGCTTGAATTAACAATGGGGCCGTGGTCGATACGATATTGCAATCCGATATTCACCGGCTCGGCCAGAGGCGAAGTGAGAATCAGTGAGACATTGGCGATACTGTTAAACCAGCCGCTTTCAATGCTTGTAGTTTGGAGGTCTACTTGTGAGCGCGCCTGTGGTGGCAATGTAGCCAACATGTTTTCAATAGTGAGGGCGCTGACGCCCATGCCGATAAGCTTGGGTCCGACCAGAAAAATTCCGACAGCAATGCTGACCAGTAATGAGAAACTAACTAGGAGTGATTTGCGCATGGATTGTTGGCTACTGATATAGCTGGTTAAAACTCAGGTTTGGGAACAGGACCGGAGGGTGGCATGATAACAGGATTCCCTATTGCACGATTGTCCTTTACGCGATAGTCGTTCTCTACCCGAATATTTTTCAATTATGGGCTGAGATCTTGTAAGCGCAACGCCGTGCGCCGGCCAGCACGTGGTCTACTCGCTTTACCTGGCCATATTTTGCAAACAGACGCTGGAAGGTTTCGAGTTCTGAACGGCAAAATTGCTGACAAGCCTCGGCGGCAACGCAAATCGGGCAGTGATTCTCGATCAGCAACCAGCCGTCGGGCAGCAGACGAACTTCTGCCATGTAGCCTTCCTCGCTACGTAGCTCGGCGAGGCGGCGCAGTCGATCTGGCAGGGAATCAGGCAGCGTGCCCAGAGCTTCGGCGTATTTAGCCTCGGTTTTACGTGAGCGTTGGTCGACCAGGTCGTCGAGACTCTCCTCACCCAGAGCACTGCGAACTACATCGATAAGCTCCACCGTAACCTGCGAGTGCGCATCCGGGAAGCGCGCGTGCCCATTGGTTGTTAGCTGCCAGAGATGGACAGGGCGACCACGTGTCTGTTTTTCCTCGGCGGTTTGCTCAACCAGGGATTTTGACTGCAAGTCTGCCAGATGCTGACGCACCCCCATGGTCGTCATATCCAGCTGCCGCGCCAGGATCTTGACCGATTGGGGGCCGCGGACTTTCAGTTGATGCAGCAGCTTTTCCTGGGAATTGGCTAGTGTCATGGCGATTTCACAGCGATTACTGGTCTACATATCAGTATATCGGCAGTTTAAACAAAGTATTTACTTTCCTTAAGTAGTGAATGGCCTGTCTAATTAGTAAAGTAAATACTTTATTAAATTTAGAAAATGGGTAATTAGTCAGGTATAAGCTTGAGCAATGGCGCTAAGATGGGTTGATGGCGGCATTCGGGCATTCTTCCAGCTCTCGAGAAACCACTATTCACTAAAATTTCAGCTTTGTTATAGCATGTCGAGCGGAATGGGGCGGTTAAGTCGTCCGCTCGCCTGCGCAAGATCGTGTGGGTGGGTACCAAGTTACTGGAGAACCCATGCGCATTGATGGTCCGTTGCTGGTTACATTTATTGCCTACCTGTTGTTAATCCTGGTTCTGGGACTGCGCGCCTACCAGCGTACCAATGATCTGGGTGACTATATTCTTGGAGGCAGGAAATTGGGTGCCGTGGTGACTGCACTTAGTGTAGGGGCATCGGACATGAGTGGCTGGCTCTTATTAGGGCTACCTGGCGCCATTTATCTTTCTGGATTAAGTGAAATCTGGATAGGGGTGGGACTGGTTGTCGGCGCTTATCTGAATTGGTTGTACGTGGCCAAGCCGTTGCGCGCCTATAGCGCCCATGCCAATAATTCCCTTACCTTGCCCGATTACTTTGAAAACCGCTTTGGTGCACATGGTCGCATCTTGCGCGTGCTGTCGGCGCTGATTATTTTACTGTTCTTCACATTTTATACAGCCTCGGGACTCGTTGGCGGCGCAATCCTGTTTGAGAATAGCTTTGGTCTCGATTATTTCACTGCCTTGGTGGTGGGTACTGTGATCATAGTGTCCTATACCTATATTGGTGGATTCCTCGCAGTCGTATGGACCGACGCCATTCAGGCCAGTCTAATGATGCTTGCCCTGATCGCCGCACCGGTATTGGTGATCTCAGGTTTGAACAGCAGCGGTGCCGTGTGGCAAGACATGGAAACCATCAACCCTGGTAGCACAGAACTGATGGCTGATTTAGGCTTTCTGGGGCTTATCTCGCTGCTCGCATGGGGCTTGGGCTACGTGGGGCAGCCACATATTCTGGCGCGCTTTATGGCGGCAGAATCACTGGCCAAGATTGATTCTGCCCGCAGGATCGCCATGTGCTGGATGATCGTGGTGATGATTGGGTCAGTGACAACGGGGCTGGCAGGCATTATTTACTTTGCCGAAGCACCGCTGGCGAATCCGGAAACTGTTTTTATTGCGCTTAGCCAGAACCTGTTCAATCCTTGGGTGGCGGGGGTGATAACTGCAGCTATTTTGTCAGCCATCATGTCGACGATTGACTCGCAGCTTCTGGTTTCATCCAGCGTAGTGGGTGAAGATTTGTATCGGGTTTTTCTACGCCCGGATGCCAGCGACAAAGAGTTGTTGCTGGTTAGCCGCACTGCGGTTGTCATCATCGCATTCCTCGCACTCTTGATAGCCAGCGACCGTGATAGCCGGGTGCTGGACCTGGTGAGCTACGCCTGGGCCGGATTCGGCGCTGCCTTTGGTCCTGTTGTTGTATTCTCGCTGTTCTGGCGCAGTATGACTGCCATGTCTGCCATCGCAGGAATGACTCTCGGGGCGCTAACTGTAGTTATATGGTCAAATTTATCGGGCGGGATATTTGATCTCTATGAAATTGTGCCCGGGTTCCTGTTGTCATCAATCGCTATTGTGTTGATAACCAGGTGGCGTAAGGAGGACGACGTGGCAGCTCTTGTTCTTTATGACGAAACTCAAGGTCTATTGGGGCGCTGAACTTTTGAAGTGCTACATTAATCAGTCGTAGCAGGGCGCAGCATTTCAATATGGGGAATGTCATCCTCCATATAGGGTTCTGAAACCGTTTGAAAACCGAGGCTTTGATAAAACGCCTCCAGGTATTTTTGCGCAGAGATGGTGATATCGGCATCTGGCCAACGTTCCGCGCAGGCGGTGAGACTATACTGCATTAACTGCCTGCCACTGCCGTTACCGCGCTGGTCAGGGTGGGTTACCACCCGACCAATCGAGGCGCCAGGGTATTTGATGCCCGGGGCGAGTAATCTGGTATAGGCAGCGAGTTGATTGTCGCTGTATCCCATCACATGCACTGCTTGTTGATCTTTATCATCGAGGTCCAGATAGACACAATCCTGCTCTACAACAAAAACGACTGAGCGCAGCTTCATAATTTCATATAGCTGCGTATTGTCCAGCTCTTCAAAGCTCAGGCATTGCCACTCGAGATTGTTCATGTCACTTGCTACCAGATTATTGCTGTCCTGCAAACTATCACAGGCTCACCGAGCAGCAAAATCACAGTGTGCCTACGAATCTTTGCATAGTTCCACTATACTCTGCGCCTTGGTTAGCCCCGGTGGCACAGCTGGATAGCGCGGCCCCCTCCTAAGGGGCAGGTCGCAGGTTCGAATCCTGCCCGGGGCACCATTAATTATAAGAGGGGCTTACAGCCCCTTTTTTAATTAACGCTTCGCGGTAGAGATGAAGAACCTGCCGGTTCGAAAGCCGCGCCAGCGGCGCAGACAGCGCGTAGCGCTGCCCCTTACACCGAAGCTGTCAACCAGCACTATGGTGGTCCATAACAGAATGATCGTGTGGGCATTTTACTCCTCCGGGGTGAGCATTTTGGCTAAGCCAAAATGCGAATCAATCCTGCCCGGACCGGCTTCGATAGAATCAGCAAGAGATTTTCTCTCACTCCTGAGCTGTCTACGCGTCGATCTCAGTGCGCATGAGTCGAGCGGGTTATGGGTGAACTTTTTGGCTAAGCCAATCCGCGAGTCACAAATTGCGTAAGCAATTTGGACGCCTGCAAGGCGGCCGAAGGCCGAACAATTTGGCTGAGCCAAATTGTGAGTCAATCCTGCCCGGACCGTCTTCGATAGAGTCAGCAAGAGATTTTCTCTCACTTCTGAGCTGCCCATGCGTCAATTTCAGTGCGTGTAAGTTGAGCGGGTTATGACCGAACAATTTGGCTAAGCCAAATTGTGAGTCAATCCTGCCCGGACCGGCCTCGATAGAGTCAGCAAGAGATTTTCTATCACTTCTGAGCTGCCCACGCGTCGCGGTAGAGGTGAAGTGCCTGCACATTCAGTTCCCAGCATTGCGCAAAGACCAAATTTGAATGAACGAAAACTCTTACAAAATCCTGGATAAACGTTAAACTGCTCTCAAAAAAACAGGGCCATCAAAGATATCCAGTGATTTCAAAAGTGAAATGCTTCGTAAATTTTCAGTTATCAGTATCTCACAACTACAATCGTCAGAATTAAATTCCCCGACATATCAATATGTTGACCTGACAATGAAGCACAGGCCAGAATCAACCTCTGACAATTTGTTTGCGATCACAGTTATCTACAGATAACCCGCTAAATTAGTCAGCATGCATTTTGATGCTGGTAAACCGGGACAGGGACATGGGAAAAGTTCTCAAGATGGGTGATTATTTGCAGAACCTTGCGTCTGCCACACCATCAAAACTGGAAGCTGATGCGAGTATCGAGCCTGAAGGGCTGGTTCCTCTGGAATACGCTGTAGCACGCGGCGAACTGGCGGGGTGTCTCGCCAAGTTGTATCAATATGGCAAGCCTGATGTGCATGTGCGTCAGCTCAAAACCGACACTGCAACGCAACTGCATTTTCTCACCGCGCAAGATGCGATCTGGATCAACAAGAAGATTCTGGAATGCGAAGAATTAGGTGACGAAGAAGTGGGCTGGCGTATCGATCTTATCCAGGCGCTCGAGAATTCTGATCTGGCGCTGATGGACAATATGTGGAAAGTTATGACTCAACGTCCCTCACAGGCAGACCGCAAAGCTTCAGATTTGCTTTAAACCAGTTTCAGGTTGTGGCCCGCTTGTCCGAGTAGGGTAGTGCAACAACTTCAAGTCTGATGTTTGAGTTACAAATTCCTGCAGACCCAGACTCCATCTCTGTTATGTTGAGGATAGCCAGCGCCAAATGCTCATTCTGGTAGGTACTCGCTGCCAGAATATCCTCTGCCTTGTCATTGTCCTCGGAGTCGTAACAGATTTTCATTGAATCATCGATTATTTGATCAGCCCGCAACAGGTAGAGTCGCTGTTTCGGTGTTGCTCTGTAATACATGCGTGCAACGACCTCCTGCCCTGTGTAACAACCCTTATTGAAATCAATGACGCCGGAAATGTCATAGTTCAGGAGTTGTGGTGTAAATTCCTCGGTGTGCGCCTGGGGCACACGCCATTCACCATCCTGCAGGGTGGCATGTTGCCATGCTTCGGCACTCGGGCTGATGCCAGCGGGTAAGTCAGCAGGAAATGCTTTTTGTACCCCAATAGACCATAGTTCGAAGCGTGGTGTTTGTCGCCCGACGTTTATCAGTAACCCAAAATCTGTTTGGGTGCAGTCATTGTATTGTTCAGGCACAGTGCCCATGCTTGCTTCGAGTTCCGCGACGGAGCCCTCAGGTAAAAGTGCAAGCGGAGCGGGCATATTCTCGTCGATCGAGAGTTCGACTTTGGAAAACACGGCATATTTGGTCAGTGTGGAAATAAACAGCTCGGCAAGCCCGGTATTCATCTGCAGCAGACAGTCGGACCCGTCGCGAACGATGCGAAAATCCAGGATAACGCGGCCTTTCAGATTGCACAGGGCGCCCCGCAATGCATTGGCTGGCGTAAGCTTGGCCATATCACAGCTAAGCTGCCCCTGCAGAAATTTGTCAGTATCAGGGCCACTGACCCGAACAAATTCGTATTTATCTAACGACAACGCTGGCATTTTTCTCCTTCAATAAATGATGTGAATGACTGGGCTTGTATCGCATACCGCAGGTTTTTACCTGATAATACATGCTTGCGAGTATCAGATGCCAAACCAAACATATGCAAGAACTCAATAAGCAAAAAATATTCTGGCACAGCCGCCGTGGCATGCTGGAGCTTGATTTGTTGCTCGTGCCGTTCACGGAAGAGGCCTTCGACTCCCTCGATCACCAAGAACAATTGTTATACAGGGATTTACTTGGTGAGGAAGATCAGGATCTCTTTGCCTGGCTCATGGGTCGTGCCACTCCGACAGAGCAGCGCTTTATCCCTATGATAGAGCTTATTTTGGCGCATTCCAAAAAGCGTAGCTAGACTTGGAGCAAGTTTACTTTGATGCTCTGGAGCTTGCCCGCTTACCTTCGAATATATCGTTCACGCTTACAGGCCATTCTCATCTGCAGTGTGGCAAGCCTGGCCGCACTGGCACCCTGGTTGACGGCGGCTCCGCGTTTGCTGGCAGCGGCTGGTTCGGCTTGTGTGCTGCTGCACGCAGTGATGCGCCTGCATGCCGAGTTGGGTAGTGCGCGGCCCGTGGCGTTAGAGCTGATGATGTCTCGCTACTGGCTTCACAGGGCGAATGCTTCTGTGGAGCTTGGTCGCATCACGGTGCTCTACAATTGCGAGTTTCTGGTGGTGCTGAAACTCTACACGCGGCAGGCCAGGCGCGCGGAAATAGTACATATATTTCGGGACTCAATGAGTCTGGCAGATCAGTCGGCGCTGCGGCGTTTTATCCAGTTTGGCCCGCAGTATCGGCCGGGTCCAGCACCGTATCGCGCGCTTCCGGATCCAGATCAGGATAGTCCAGATTGAAATGTAGCCCGCGGCTTTCTTTGCGGCGCAGTGCGCTCTCGATAATCAGTTTGGAGACCAGTACAAGATTGCGCAGTTCCAGCATGTCGTTTGTGATGGTATGACTCTGGTAATAATCCTTAACTTCCATTCCGAGCATTGCGATGCGTTTCTGGGCGCGATGCAGGCGTTGGTCATTGCGCACAATGCCAACGAAATCCCACATGCAACGCCGCAGCTCTTCCCAGTTATGAGAAACGAGCACTTCGTCTTCGGATTCGCTCACCCGACTGGAATCCCAATCGGCAATAGAGTCTGTAAGCGGGGTGTTGGCGAAGCGCGATTCAATCTGTGCCGCCGCGCCGAATGCCACTACAAAACACTCCAGGAGCGAGTTACTTGCCATGCGGTTGGCACCATGCAGTCCGGTGAAGCTGGTTTCACCAATGGCATACAGATTCTGGATGTCAGTCAGACCGGTCTTGTCCACGACTATACCGCCGCAGGTGTAGTGCGCTGCTGGAACTACCGGTATGCGCTCTCGGGTAATATCGATACCGAAATCCTGGCAACGGCGCAGGATGGTGGGAAAGTGCTCCGCGATAAATTCAGCAGGTTTATGGCTGATGTTGAGATAGACACAATCACAACCGAGCCGCTTCATTTCATGGTCGATGGCCCTCGCGACGATATCGCGCGGTGCCAGTTCAGCCCGACTGTCAAAATCCGGCATGAACCTGGTGCCATCGGGTAATTCGAGAGTCGCTCCTTCACCGCGCAGCGCCTCTGTAATGAGGAATGATTTGGCGTGAGGGTGATACAGGCAGGTTGGGTGGAACTGGTTGAATTCCAGGTTGGCAACGCGGCAACCTGCGCGCCATGCCATGGCAATCCCGTCACCGCTGGCACCATCCGGATTAGTGGTATAGAGATAGGCTTTGGAGGCGCCGCCCGTGGCCAGTACGACAAAGCGCGACCTTATGCTCACCACCCTCATCTGGTCCTGATCCAGCACGTAGACGCCTACACAAGTGGCTGAATTGTCTGCATTTTCTTTCTGTGTCACCAGGTCTACAGCGGTACAGCCTTCAATTAATTCTATATTTGGATGGGCCAGTGCGCGTTTTTGCAGGGTTTCAAACACTGCTTTGCCCGTGGCATCAGTTGCATGAATAATGCGTCGGTGACTATGGCCACCTTCCTGGGTCAGGTGCAGGGATCCCAATTCTTGTTCACCTGTCGATCCTGGATGATTGTCTGCAGGAGAAGTTTTGGTGGTAAACGGCACGCCCTGTGCCACCAGCCAGGCTACGGATTCGGCGCTATGGCCAACAATATGTTCGACCATGTCGCGGTGACAGAGTCCAACACCGGCAGTCAGGGTATCCGCTACATGGGAATCAATACTGTCTTCTGCATCCAGCACTGCAGCGATTCCACCCTGAGCATAAAAGGTGGCCCCCTGGTTAAGATCGCCCTTGCTAAGCACACCTACGCGGGCAAAGTCTGCGGTGCGCAGTGCCAGCGTCAACCCGGCAGCGCCGCTGCCGATCACGAGGATATCGTAGTCAGACGCAGGTGGAGATTGAGTACTGCTCATGAGTGGCAGCCCCAGCTATTTGATTTCACAGGCATTTTTGGCCTTCTGTGGGAATTGGAAAAGTCTCGCTCCGGCGTCGGGTTGGGCAAATCTCAGCGCGGGCTGTTACTTGCCGGCCCATCGATGTTGTGTCTACCAGCGACCATGGCTGCCGCCTGTATTTGACAGCTAGCCACGATACGCGACAGACACGCGCAGAGTAAGCATATAATCAATCAGAGGTTCTGTAGATAAAAGTGCAATAATTTTATCTATTCCCAGAACTTTTGCAGCAATAAGCGGTCTATCAATGGAGAATGGATGCATTTGTTCCAGGTGGTAACGCTCTCAGGCCCCAGCATTAACGGAGTTGGAACGAATGGCAGAGACTACCGATCAACAACTGGTTGAAAGGGTCTTAAGTGGCAACAAGAAAGCGTTTAACCTGCTGGTACTGAGATACCAGCATCGTGTTGCCGCACTGGTTAGCCGTTTTGTGCAGGATCCGCAGGAAACCGAAGATGTATGCCAGGAGGCATTCATCAAGGCTTACCGGGCGCTGCCGAGGTTTAGAGGGGATAGTGCTTTCTACACCTGGCTATACCGGATCGCAGTGAATACGGCCAAGAACCATCTGGTGGCGCGTAGCAGACGCCCTCCAGGCGATGACATCGACCTGGAAGAGGCCGAGATAACAGAAGCAGGCTATGTACTGCACGAAATTGAAAACCCTGAGTCGAGCCTGGCAACTGAAAAACTCAAGCAGGTGATTGACCAGGCGATAGAAGATTTACCGGAAGATTTACGTACTGCTTTCACTCTGCGAGAGTTTTCCGGATTGACCTATGAAGACATCACAGAAGTTATGCGGTGTCCGGTGGGTACAGTAAGATCGCGAATCTTCAGAGCGCGAGAAGCGATAGACAAACGAATCCAGGAACTGTTGTCAGATTGAGCAGAGTGAACAGGTAACGAGGAAATACAGGCATGAGTGACACAATCAAAGAGACTCTGTCAGCCTTGATGGATGGTGAAGCCAGTGAATTGGAACTGCGGCGCATCCTGAAAGAAAGTGAAGGGGATCAATCTGTGCTCGACACCTGGTCACGCTACCACCTCGTTCAATCAGTACTACATCACGAATCCAAACAGGCACCAAAAGGTCTGAGCCAGAAAATTGCCGACCAACTTGAAGTTGAGCATTTTGACGCTGCACTTACCAGCAACAGCCCATGGTCTGAATGGCAAAATCATGTAGCCAAATTTGCCATCGCTGCGACCGTTGCCCTGGCTATTTTTGTTACATTGCAAACCAATCTGAACAATGTTGATGTGGGCAGTAATCTCGTTGCCGATGACAGTGCTCTGAACACATCTCCATCCAGCCAACAGCCGGTGCTCGTCGAAACCGCAAGCTTTACTGTCGATCCTCAGGCAGAGCAGGTATTGCGAGAGTATATCGAACGCATTTATGTGGAAGTGCCTGAAGTACAACGCGTGAATATGGAGCATATCCAGGATTCCCCGCTGTATCGCGTTGTCAACGAATACAGTAATACTGTCCGCACCCCCGACCCCCGGTAACCACGCTACTTCTCTGTAACCCTCTGTCACTTCTCTGATAGCGTGTGATAGGGTAATCTCCTTGTAATTCAATACGCTGAATCAGGCTGCTTGCTGTGGTCCGGTTCAGACGCAAGCAGCGTATGCGACAAAGGTAGTGATCATGTTACAGATTCGACGTTTTTCTCTTACATTGGCAGCCATGCTGTTTCTATTGGCAACTCTTTCAGTACAGGCCGCCGAGGGATTGCCAAATTTCGCCGATCTGGTGGAGAACAACGCCCCTACCATTGTCGAGATATCAACCATTCGCCGGGTCGAGCAAAGTAATGCGCTTGATGATGAACAACTGGAGGAATTGTTGCGTCAGTTCAACCAGGGTGAGCGCCCGGAACTCGACATCGAGGGATTACCGGAAGTGCGCCGCCGCGGAGCAGTGGGATCCGGTTTTGTCATCACTGACGACGGTTATGTGATCACCAACAACCACGTAGTTGCCGGTGCTGATGAAATCCAGGTGCATCTTAATGACCGCAGGGTATTTGATGCGGAAATCGTTGGCCTGGACGAGCCTTCAGATATCGCCTTGCTGAAAATTGACGCCAATGATTTACCGAGCGTGCAGTTTGGTGATTCAGATGATTTGCGAGTAGGAGATTGGGTTCTGGCCATAGGTTCGCCTTTTGGTCTGGAGTTTTCTGCTGCGGCTGGCATCGTCAGCGCCAAGGGCAGGTCAGTACCTGGCCGGTCAACCTACAATTACATGTCTTTCATCCAGACAGACGTTGCCATCAACCAGGGCAACTCTGGTGGGCCTTTGTTCAATCTTGCTGGCGAAGTAGTTGGTATCAACTCTCAAATTCTTAGCAGCACCGGCGGCTCTAACGGCATCTCCTTTTCAATCCCCAGCAATGTCGCAATGAACGTCGTCGCCCAGTTGCGGGAAACAGGTCGCGTCGAGCGGGGATTGCTCGGCGTGCGCATGCTGGAAGTCGACTATGCACTGGCAGAGATTTTCGGTCTGGAGCGGCCGCGCGGCGCGTTCGTGGATGAAGTAACACCTAATAGCCCGGCATCCCGCGGCGGAGTGCAAAACGAAGATATTATTGTCGAGTTTAACGGGCACGACATTGAGTACTACACCGACCTGCCGTTTTACGTGGGGCAGTATCAGCCTGACACCAATACTGAACTGCGAGTTTATCGTGACGGCGAGTATTTGAATCTGAATGTGGTGTTGGGCAATTCGCCAACCAACATCGTCGCAGTGAGCGAACCCGAAGTAGTGAGGGATCGGCGTAACCCCCTTGGATTTCGCGTACGCGAACTGAGTGAAGAGACCCGGCAAGTCACTGGCCTGCAAGGTGTCAGAATTGCCGAACTCAACGAAGGCCCCGGGCGCGAGGCCGGGCTGCGCGAAGGGGATGTCATTGTGGCGCTGAACCGCCAGCAAGTGAACGATGCGGAAGAGTTTGCCGCTATCGCCAGCGAGTTGCCGGAAACCGGGTTTGTCGCTATCCGCATCGTGCGGGAAGGGCAGGCCACCACTCTGGCGCTGGAACTGTCCCCCTGAGCAGTTTTTTTCACGCCTGCCGGCAAGCTCCATCCTGACACTGCAGCGCAGATGCTGTAGACTTGCGGGCTTTTCCAAACCATCACCCATTATTCATTGAGTCATCGCTTCTGTGACTGACATACATCTGATCCGAAATTTCTCCATTATCGCGCATATCGATCATGGCAAATCGACGCTGGCCGACCGTTTTATCCAGACATGCGGTGGTCTGACCAAACGCGAAATGGCAGAACAGATCCTCGATAGCCTCGATATCGAACGTGAACGCGGGATTACCATTAAAGCCCAGAGCGTGACGCTGTTTTACGATTCAGAGGACGGCAAGCGCTATCAACTAAACCTGATCGACACCCCGGGGCATGTGGACTTCACGTACGAAGTTTCGCGTTCTCTGGCTGCCTGTGAAGGCGCCTTGCTGGTCGTAGATGCTGGCCAGGGTGTCGAAGCGCAATCGGTGGCTACCTGCTACACCGCAATTGACCAGGGCCTCGAAGTCATACCGGTACTGAACAAGATGGACTTGCCCCAGGCCGAACCCGAGAAAGTGCGCAAGGAAATAGAAGAAATTATCGGTCTCGACGCCTCCGAGGCGATCTGCGCCAGTGCCAAGACCGGTATGGGTGTAACAGAGATACTCGAACAACTCATCAAGAAAGTGCCGCCACCAGTCGGTGACCGCGAAGCAGACCTGCAGGCCCTGATCATTGATTCCTGGTTTGATAATTATCTGGGCGTGGTGTCTCTGGTGCGGGTAATGGCCGGTACATTACGGCCCGGCAACAAGATCATTGCCAAATCCCTGGGCAAGGCGCACGTTGTCGATGCCGTAGGTATCTTTACGCCGAAGCGCAAGGAGCTTGAACTACTCAGCGCGGGCGAAGTGGGATTTGTAGTGGCTGGTATCAAGGATATCCAGGGTGCGCCTGTTGGCGACACCCTGACGCTGGCCAAGACACCAGATGTGAAGGCGCTGGCAGGTTTTCGCCGCATCCAGCCGCAGGTATACGCCGGATTGTTTCCGGTGTCGTCTGATGACTTCGAAAGCTTCAGGGATGCGCTGTCCAAACTCACGTTGAATGATGCGTCGCTCTATTACGAACCAGAGAACTCCGACGCTCTCGGCTTCGGTTTTCGCTGTGGCTTCCTCGGCATGCTGCACATGGAAATTATTCATGAGCGCCTGGAACGTGAGTATGACTTGTCACTTATCACGACAGCGCCGACTGTGGTGTATGAAGTCGTCATGAGTGACGGCGAAGTCCTCAAAGTGGACAGTCCATCGAGTCTGCCGCCAGTGAACAATATTGAGGAAACCCGCGAACCGATTGTCCTGGCCAGTATTCTGGTACCCCAGGATCATCTGGGCAATGTCATTACCTTGTGTGTAGAAAGGCGTGGCGTTCAGAAAGACATGCAATTCATCGGCAACCAGGTGTCCCTGAGTTACGAATTGCCTATGAGCGAAGTGGTGCTGGATTTCTTCGACCGCCTGAAATCAGTGAGTCGCGGCTATGCGTCGCTGGACTACCACTTCATACGTTTTGAGAAAGCCGATCTGGTGCGTTTGGATATCCTGATCAACGGCGATAAAGTAGATGCTTTGGCACTGATTGTGCACCGCGAGCACGCCAACTCAAAAGGGCGATTGCTGGTGGAGAAGATGAAGGAACTGATTCCCCGTCAGCTCTATGATATCGCCATACAGGCGGCTATCGGCGGGCAGATCGTCGCTCGTCAGACAGTCAAGGCGCTGCGCAAGAATGTCACAGCAAAATGCTATGGTGGTGATGTCACGCGCAAGAAGAAATTATTAGAGAAGCAAAAGGCCGGTAAAAAACGCATGAAGAAAGTAGGTAACGTGGAAGTGCCGCAGGAAGCGTTTCTGGCTGTGCTCAAGGTTGATTCCTGATGGATTTCGATTTTTCCCTGATATTGCTAACTCTCGTCGCCATTTGTGGCGCGTTATGGTTGTTGGACAGTTTTTTCTTCAAACGCCTACGCGATCAGACCATTGCTGATTTTCGTAAAGGTAAAGGGCGCGGCAAGAGCGAGGAGGAAAACCAGAGTGAGATCGAAGAGTTATCACGTGAGCCTATGGTCATTGAGTACGCCAAATCATTCTTTCCAGTATTGCTGCTGGTTTTGGCGCTGCGCTCTTTTCTCATCGAACCTTTTCAGATTCCAACTGGATCCATGATACCGACTCTGGAAGTGGGGGACTTTATCCTGGTCAACAAGTACGCCTATGGTGTGCGCCTTCCGGTAATTGGCACCAAGATTATGGACGTCGATGATCCCGAGCGCGGAGAGGTTATGGTGTTTATTCCGCCTCATGAAAACAAGTATTACATCAAACGAGTGATAGGATTGCCCGGCGACACAGTGCGCTATGAAGAGAAGCAGTTGTATATCAATGGGGAACCCATACCGCGCGAATTCAGCGACAATATTTTTATAGAAACCGGCATTGGCACATTGCCTGGATCTTTGTACACCGAAACGATCAATAGCAAAGAGCATACTACCCAGCATATCGACGCGCGACTGCAAACCAGGGCACGCACGAGCTGGATCGTGCCGGCGGGGCACTATTTCATGATGGGCGACAATCGCGATAACAGCGCCGACAGTCGTGAATGGGGCCCGGTGCCTGAAAAAGATATTGTAGGCAAGGCAGTAGCAGTATGGATGCACAAGGAGTCAGGCTTTAATCTGCCTACTTTTGCACGTAATAAGCTCATACAATAGGGTGCATTTGGGCGTTTTGTGATACCTGTAGCGGATTTCCCTTAAACAAAGCAATACTGTTGGCCGATTTTAATGACAAGGGTCTCATGCCAGGTAGGTCCTTGATGCCAATAAACGGGGTTACTATGAAAAATTCAATAAACAGCCTGAAATACCAGCGCGGCGTGTCAAAATTCGGACTGTTGATGCTGTTTTTTCTGATTGCATCATTTCTGACGTTTGGGCTGCGAGTAGGGCCGGTATATGTAGATCATAATCTCATCACGGGCCTGTGTGAGGAACTTATTGAAAATGGCGAAGCTGCCAACATGACTATCACTGATGTCAGAGACAGGGTGGCTGCCAGCTTGCGAATCAATGGTGTGTTTGATTTTGACTTGTCGAGCATCCGTATGCGCAAGGAAAACGGGCAGGCGATTATTAATGTGAATTATGAGCGGCGTGTTCCACTGTTTGCGAATCTGGATATTGTGGC
>CAYOND010000005.1:54451-62448 GCA_964405225.1 uncultured Pseudohongiella sp. | reverse complement strand
AGCTTCGATACCATTCTCGATTAATTAATGACGCTGGATCTGGAAACACTACAGGAGAAGCTGGAGTACCGCTTCGCAGATCCGGCTCTTGCCCAACGAGCCCTTACACACCGCAGTGCCCAGAAGCAAAATAATGAACGCCTGGAATTCCTGGGTGATGCCGTGCTGGGCCTTGTCGCTGCCGAAATTCTCCTGCAAAAATATCCTGAGGCAGATGAAGGTGAACTGAGTCGTGTACGCGCCAGTATCGTCAACAAGGATGTGCTGGCCAATGTAGCACGCGACCTCAATCTGGGGCCGCTGTTACGGCTAGGGTCAGGAGAAGTGAAAAGCGGCGGCCGTGATCGCGACAGTATACTGGCCGACTCAGTAGAGGCATTGATCGCAGCAATTTATCTCGACTCCGGGCTGGAGCCTTGTCGGGTTTTCATCAGCAAATGGATTGCAGCACAGCACCTTGAAGCAGAAGGTATCAAGCCCAAAGATTTCAAAACCCAATTGCAGGAAATTCTGCAGTCTCAGCAATTAGCACTGCCCGAATATGAAGTGGTAGATACAACCGGCGCTGAACACAGCCAGGTATTTCATGTCAGCTGTCGGGTAGTACTACTTGAAGAAGCACAACAAGGTAGCGGCCGCAGCAAGCGCGCCGCTGAACAGGATGCAGCCGAAAGAGTGCTGCGCGAAATACGAGAAGCCCAGTGAGTGATTCCGATACACAGCATGAAGTGGAAACCCGTTGTGGCTACGTCGCATTGGTCGGGCGTCCGAATGTGGGTAAATCCACGCTTCTGAACCATCTGATCCATCAAAAAATCAGTATTACCTCGCGCAAACCTCAAACCACACGACATCGTATACTCGGTATCAATACGCTGCCTGATTGCCAATGCATATTTGTCGATACGCCAGGTCTGCATCTGCAGAAAGGCAAGGCGCTGAACCGGGTCATGAACGACACCGTAATCAGCACCATCAAGGATGTAGACCTTGTGTTGTTTGTTGTCGAGCGCCTGACATGGACCGAAGCCGACGAGAAAGTCCTGCGGGCAATTCAGACTGTCAAAAAACCGGTGTTGCTGTTAATCAACAAGGTGGACCAGATTTCAGACAAGGCCAAATTATTACCCCATATCCAGATGCTGAGTACCTTGCATGATTTCGCAGAAGTCGTACCGGTTTCAGCATTGGGTGGGCATAACCTGGACACACTTGAGGCGTTGCTCAAGCCGTTGCTGCCGCCTGGTCCATTCATGTTTCCTGCTGACCAGGTGACTGATCGCAGTTCGCGCTTCATGGCGGCAGAGTTGATTCGGGAAAAGGTAACAAGACAGCTCGGCGATGAACTGCCTTATGAAATCACGGTAGAAATCGAGAAGTACGAGCAGGATGGCAATGTGTTACACGTGCATGCTTTGATACTGGTCGAAAAGCCCGGTCAAAAAAAGATTTTGATCGGCAAGGAAGGTGAGCGTCTCAAGAGCATTGGTAGCGCCGCAAGGGAAGGCATGGAGCTGGCGCTGGGTTCTCGCGTCATGTTGAATCTGTGGGTGAAGGTTCGCAGTGGCTGGTCTGACGACAACAGGGCGCTGCAAAGTCTCGGTTATATGGACTGAGGTTCACAATGGAAACCCGGGTTCAACTGCAACCAGCTTACGTCATACATAGCCAACCGTTTCGAAACACCAGCCTGTTAGTGGACTTTTTCTGTATGGACTACGGTCGCGTGCGCGCCGTGGCAAAAGGTGCACGACGGGAAAAATCCCGCTATCGATCGATGTTGCAACTTTTCCAGCCTGTGTTGATTTCATTTACCGGGCGCGGCGAAGTAAAGACCCTCGGTAATGTTGAGTGCAGTGTTGGCGCGATCAAACTGCACGGCAAGAGACTTTTCAGTGGTTTGTATATCAATGAACTCCTTACCCGATTGTTGTTGAATCATGATGAACACAAACCGCTATACAATATTTATCAGGATACGCTCATTGCGTTGCAAGGCGAGGCAGATATGGAGCCCTTGTTGCGTGAGTTCGAATTAAAACTGCTGGCAGAACTCGGCTATGGCATAAATCTGGAAGTTGATTGCAGTTCGCGTGAGCCCATCGTCGAAGAGCAACTCTATCGCTTTGTGCCGGATGTGGGTTTCCAGCAGGCGGAAGAAGATTCCGCGGAAAATGCAGCGGTTTGTTACCAGGGACGCGAGTTGCTGGCGCTACGTAATCTCGACCTGGCTGATGCGAGTCTGGCACGTGCTGCCAAGCGTCTCCTGCGGCAGGCCTTGAGCGCGCATCTGGGTGAACGCCCTTTACACAGTCGTAATCTTTTCACCACGGGCAGCTCCGCTACTGCTGAATAACCAGGCGCATCGCGACTATACCCGGTCAGCTTTATACCCCTCTGCTTTGCGTGTAGAATCTGGCGCTTTCCGTGGATACTAGACTCCGCGCTTCCCGAGCAAATGCATGTCACAGCCCACTATTGAAAATCTGATCGGCAATACACCACTGGTGCGTTTGCAGCGCTTGCCCGGGGACAGTTCATCCACCGTGCTGGCGAAACTCGAGGGTAATAACCCGGCTGGGTCCGTAAAAGATCGGCCGGCACTTGGTATGATTCAACAGGCTGAACTGCGCGGTGATATAAAGCCCGGTGATGTATTGATCGAAGCCACGAGCGGTAACACGGGCATTGCTCTGGCCATGGTGGCCGCAGTGAAAGGTTACCGACTCATCCTGATTATGCCCGATAACATGTCTTCCGAACGCAAGGCTTCAATGACAGCCTTCGGCGCAGAGCTGGTGCTGGTGAGTGAAAAGGATGGCATGGAAGGTGCGCGCGATCTTGCCCAGAAGATGCAACAGGAAGGCAAGGGCAAGGTGCTGGATCAATTTGCAAACCAGGATAATCCCAACGCGCACTATCTGCACACCGGGCCTGAAATCTGGCGCGACACCAAAGGCAAAATCACACATTTTGTCAGTTCAATGGGAACTACTGGCACTATCATGGGGGTGTCACGCTATTTGAAAGAGCAAAACCCCGATGTACAGATAATCGGTCTGCAACCGAAAGATGGATCGCGCATTCCCGGAATCAGACGTTGGCCCAAGGAATATTTGCCGTCCATTTTCGAGCGCCAGCGAGTTGACGAAATTATCGATGTCGATCAGCACGATGCTGAAGCAACCATGAAAAAACTGGCTCGCGAAGAAGGCATTTTCTGTGGTGTTTCTTCTGGCGGCGCAATTTTCGCCGCACTGCAACTCGCGAAGAAACTCGACAATGCGGTTATCGTTGCCATTATTTGTGATCGTGGTGACCGGTACCTGTCCACCGGTGTTTTCGATAGTTGAAATAACTTGTTTACCCCGATATCGAACTACTGTAATTCAGCCCAGTCAGACAGGAACTAATCAGTAATCATGCCACGTCGAAATAATCGCAGAGCGCGCCTGCCTGCCGACCCTGTTACATTGAAAATTCAAAGCCTGAGCCATGAGGGGCGCGGTGTGGGTCAGATCGATGGCAAGGTGACGTTTGTTGAAGGGGCGCTGCCGGAAGAACTGGTCAGCGCCCGTTATGTCCGCCGCCGTGGACAATATGACGAAATGCGTGTTGAGGAAGTACTGGAAGCTTCTGCCAACCGCGTTGCACCTCCCTGTGAATATGCTGGCACCTGCGGCGGCTGTTCATTGCAGCATCTTGGGCCGGCCAACCAGATCGAATTCAAGGAAAGTGTATTACTCGAACATCTGGCGCGAGAGTGCCGACTGCAACCTGAAGATTTTACAGTCCTGCCGCGTCTGCAGGCCCAATCCCAAAATTACCGACGCAAGGCCAGACTGGCAGTAAGGTATGTCGCCAAGAAGGGCGGCGCGTTGGTGGGTTTCAGGGAGAAAAATGGCAGCTTCATCACCGATATGACTTCCTGCAAGGTGCTGAGCGCGGAAGTATCCAACCTGATTAAACCCCTGCGCCAGTTTATCACTGAACTTGATGGTGCCAGGGACATTCCGCAAATCGAAGTGGCAGTGGGAGAAAACCCGGATGATAGTCTGGTAGTGGCACTGGTATTTCGCCACATGAATCTTTTGAGTGAAAAGGATATTGCCAGTCTGGAAAATTTTGCGAGCCAATGGGGCTGCGAAATATACCTGCAACCCGGCAATCCGGAGTCAGTGACTAAACTGGCGCCATCCGCTTCTGTAGATCGAATGCACTACTATTTGCCGGCTCAGGATATCCAGTTTGCGTTCCACCCCATGGACTTCACCCAGATCAATGCTGAAATCAATCGGATGATCGTCTCCAGAACCCTGGATATTCTGCAATTGGGCAAGGATGACGAAGTACTGGATTTGTTCTGCGGTCTGGGAAATTTCACGCTGCCCATCGCAGCCGCCTGCAAACAAGTTGTGGGCGTGGAGGGTAGTCAGCAAATGGTAGAGCGAGGTACAGAAAACATGCGGGCCAACCAACTGGAGAATATCGAGTTTCATATGGCCAATTTATTCGAGCCTATCGATACCCAGCCCTGGTATCGGGATAGCATCAACAAGATCGTGCTGGATCCGCCGCGTTCCGGTGCGATTGAAATCATGCCTGCGATAGCAGCACTAAAGCCGGAGCGCATCGTGTACATCTCCTGTAATCCAGCTACCCTGGCGCGAGATGCCGCACAACTAATCGCAAAAGGGTTTGAATTGAAATCTGCTGGCGTTATGGATATGTTCCCCCATACCGCTCACGTGGAATCGATGGCGGTTTTCGAGCCCGGCAATTAAGCTGTAGCACAGCCTGGAACTAGATTGTGAGCGTGGATAAAGAACAATTCGAAAAACAGCGACCTATCGATCAATTGATAGCGCTCATGGCAATGCTGCGCGACTCAGATCATGGCTGCCCGTGGGATCTCAAGCAAACCATCCAGTCTCTGGTGCCTTATACACTGGAGGAAGCCTATGAGGTCGCCGAAGCCATTGAGCAAAACGATCTGGTAGAGCTGGAAGATGAACTTGGCGACCTGTTATTCCAGGTAGTGTTCTATGCGCAAATCGCCGGCGAAAAGGGTAATTTTGATTTTGATGCAGTTGCCCGCGCAATTGTGAATAAACTGATTCGGCGCCACCCCCATGTATTCCCCAATGGTGACATAAGTCAATTCGGCCAGGCACAGGATTTAAGCCCGGATGAAGTCGTTGTGAACTGGGAAGCGATAAAGCAACAGGAAAGGGCAGAAAAGCAGGCGCGCAAACCATCAGGTTTACGTTCGAATCGATCAGGTGAACTGGATTCCGTTCCTGCTGCTCTGCCTGCGTTACAACGTGCGGTGAAGCTACAACAGCGTGCTGCTTCGGTTGGTTTTGACTGGTCAGATACCGAACCTGTAGTGGAGAAGCTGCGTGAAGAAATCGACGAGTTTGAGGAAGCCCTGCAGGAAGGTGACAAGAAGCAGGAAAGTGCTGAACTCGGAGATATGCTGTTTTCACTGGTTAATCTGTGCCGACATCGCGGCGTAGAACCCGAAGAAGCACTGCGGCAGGCAAATATGCGCTTTACCAATCGGTTTGTCTGGGTTGAAGAAGAATTACACAACCTGGGGCAGCAAATGCCTGAGGCTACACTGGAAGAACTGGATGCATTGTGGAACAAAGCGAAGCAATCAGGACTTTGACCGCAACACTTAATAACGAAACTTAATAGTCAGGAGTCAATATGCGAATAATTTTACTGGGAGCGCCCGGCGCCGGAAAAGGAACTCAGGCGCAATATATTACACAGCAATATGGCATTCCCCAGATTTCAACTGGTGATATGTTGCGGGCCGCGGTAAAGGCACAGACCGAACTCGGTCAACAAGTTGAGCGGGTAATGGCATCGGGTGGTCTGGTAACCGACGAAATTATCATAGCATTGGTCAAGGACAGAATTACTCAGGATGATTGCCAGGGTGGGTTCCTGTTTGACGGATTTCCCCGCACCATACCCCAGGCAGAAGCAATGCAGTCTGCTGGTGTGAACATCGACGTGGTATTGGAAATTGCAGTCAGTGATGATGAGATCGTAAAACGCTTGAGCGGCCGTCGGGTTCATCCGGGTTCAGGCAGGGTGTATCACGCTGATTTTAATCCCCCGCAATCACCTGGAGTGGATGATGAAACCGGTGAAGCGCTTGTACAGCGCGAAGATGATCAGGAAGCAACTGTGCGCAAACGCTTGGAGGTGTATCACGAGCAGACCGAACCGCTGGTAAAATTCTACGAAAATCTGCAGTCTCAGGGAGAAACAGTGCGAGTAGAAAAAGTAGACGGTGTTGCTGGTGTTGATCAAATACGTGAAGAAATTGCGCGCGTTCTGGATTAATTAAACTTGTTAATAAAAAACCGGGCATTAGCCCGGTTTTTTTTGTCTTGAATAAATCCTGCATGTTTCGCAATAAATGCGCCGAATGCACAAAAAACGTCACTGCAAGAGGTTAATCACGATTATTTAGCCGTTATTGGCAAACTAATTGCTAATTAAATTGTGGAATAGTTAGCTTATTTTCCGCAATTGCACTGCAAAAATTAAAAAACCCGACAATTAATTTGATTAAGTGCACAAAAATTGATCAAGTTTCTTTAAAGTTTTCTTTTTTACAAGCGAAATATAGAACAGAACCCATGTAAAAGTGGTTTCTTTGTATGTTTGAAATTATTGGTGATGGTAAACTAATTCACACTTGAAATTCGATTACTGTTAGCCAGATAATTTTTGTGATATGTTGCCCGCGAACAAGGGTGCTAAAAATTGTTCGATAAAATCGATTCCAATACAGGAATTGCTAATGGCTAAAAGCGTTATACGCAAAGCAAAAAAAGCGCCAAAAAGTAAGCCAACAAGAAATATAAAAACCGAACAACAAAAGAATAGAGTTTCAAAGAACAAATCGAGTGCAAAGACTGCAGATAAACTTCGGAAGGCATCGAAGGAAATACAAAGCAGTCAGACCTTAGAGCAGGCGTACGCTACTGTTAAGAAACTGGAAACAGAGTCAGTAGCAGCACAAAGATTAGTCGCGACCACGCGTCGCAAAGCTCAAGCTGTGAAGCGAGCAGCTGGCAAGGCAAAAACCGCGGTTGCCAAGCGGGCAGCGAAGGATGCTGAATTTGCCGTAAACAGAGCTATTGCGAGAGTGGCCACCATTGACGCAAGAATTAGAACGGCAAGGGCAAAAGTAAGGGCTGCAGAAGTGGCAGCACGGGCCAAGGCGAGAGAAGCCGCCATGGCAGCCAGGGCCGAAGCGGATCTAGAACAGGCAGTTGCTGCATTTATTGCCAATTGGAAGCAACAGCGGGCTAAGTCGGATGCTGCGAAAGCAGCCAGGAAAGCTCGAAAAGACGCATTAAAGGCAAGAATCGCAGCAAAGAAGGCGGCGCGTAAGAAAACAGCCGCTCGCAAGAAGGCGGCCGTTAAGGCCAAATCTGCTGCTCGTAGGGCAGCTGAACGTAAAGCAGCAAAGAGAACCGTAGCTAAACAAAGGGTGGTGAAAAACGTGGTTAAGAAAAAAGTAAAAGCGAAAAAGAAAGTAGCGAAGAAAAAAGCCGTAAAACGCAAAGCAGTTAAGAAGCCTGTGAAGCGTAAAGCCGCTGCCAAGAAGAAGGTAGCAAAGAAAAAGGCTGTAAAACGTAAAGCAGCCAAGAAAAAGGTAGCCAAGAAGAAGGCCGTCAAGCGTAAAGCTGCCAAGAAGAAGGTAGCCAAGAAGAAGGCGACCAAGCGCAAAGCTGCCAAGAAAAAAGTAGCTAAGAAGAAAACAACCAAGCGTAAAGCAGCCAAGAAGAAGGTAGCCAAGAAAAAGGCCACCAAGCGTAAGGCAGCCAAGAAGAAGTCCACTGCCAAGAAGAAGCGGACAGTGAAGCGTCGCGCCGCAGCTAAAAAAGCCGCTCCCCGCAAGGTGAAGCGTAAAGCTGCCAAGAAGAAGGTTGCGAAGAAAAAGACCGTGAAACGCAAAGCTGCCA